>JBEKPY010000014.1:0-92219 GCA_049520275.1 Bryobacteraceae bacterium | reverse complement strand
GCGCCATACAGTGGTTACAGTCTGACCAGCACTCAGGCTGATTCCGGTCAAAAGAGTACTTTCATATGCGCGACCTGGCCGTTGCCTGAGCGGAAGGGGCGATGGTGAAGCAGCAGAAGCAAGGGCAGGAAGCGGGCAACGGCAGACGCCGGTGGCAGGCAAGAGCAAGCGGAGGCGGCAGGCGCGAAATTGCGCAGCTGCATGTCTTCGATAAACGTTGACGAAGCCGCGTCATGCGATGGCTCCTGGAAATCAGATTGGTCTATTGGCGATAAACCTCGATCCAGTTTTTCAGGAGCCTCGCTCCAGCAGGGCGCTGACACCAGACCCGGAAAGCTCATCCGCGGACGAATACCGCGAAGCGGTTTAACTCAACGCCCACGGCCGGGGGCCGCAAGGGGGATGAAAACCGCTCTTGTCGGCGCGACTTCCGCACGGGCGGTTTTTGCAAGTGACTGGAAGATAGTGGGTTACACTGAACTGTTTTCGAAGGAACAAAATTAAAAGAACTCTACGGTCTCTCCGAGTTCCCCGGATCCCTCCAGTGGGGATTCCGGCTGCTCCGCCAACACTGCTACGGGCGCCGCTCCGACCGCTGCGCTGGTCACACATTCGTGTACGTCGCGCTCCGCCTGCATCGTGTAATGCCGGGAAAAACCGGCCAGACCTCGTTCCAGAGCTTCGGCGCCGCCGAAATCGCACTGCCTGTCTTCTGGGATCCTCCTGAGCATGTCCCGCGCGCGGGCGATGGCTTCGGCGAAGAGAGCGCCAACGGAGAAGCCGTCACGCGTCGCGCAAAGATCCTCGCGGAGGCGGGCGCCGCGAGCGACAATCTGAGCGATCTGCACGAAACTGCGTTCGCTGGAGGAATGCAGGTCTGCGACCGCTGTGCGCATTTCCTCCAAAGCGCCGGCGATGCCGCCTCGCTGGGTTGGGCGCGCCGGCCCGTCATGCCCGGATAGGCGCGTGGCCGCTCGGCTTACCGCATCGAGCGCGTCGACGAGCGACTCGGAACGTTCATTGCACTCGGATGCCAGGCTGAGCATCGAGCCGGCGAGAACGCCGAGGGCGTCTCCCGACGGGCCGATATGGGCCGCGCGGATGCTGGCATTGAGCGCCATCCGTTGCACCTGTACTTCAATTGCCTGGATCGCGCCAATGGACTCGTGCATCCGGCCGACCGTACGGGACAGGTCGCCGCTGGTGGTGCGGGTGGCAATGTCCGCGTCGGCGAAGTGGCTGAGACTGTCCAGAATCACCGTACACGCCTGTTCCATTTCGAGGAAGAAGGAGTTCTTCTTACTCTCGGAAAGGCCGGACAAGGTTCGGCTCTCGTCGGCCATCTCCGCGACGTGCAGAGCGATCTCATCCAGGTTGTGCGCAACCGACGCGGCGGAGGCGGCGAACTTCGCGCCGGCGTCGGCAAGTTGGCGCGATTGCAGGGCCAGCACGGCCGCGGTATCCGGTTGGTCGCGCGAAAGGGCGCCTTTTTCCCCCGCCGATTCCGAACGGAGGCGCCGCAGCGCCTCGATCACGTGCTCAACCTGCTGCCGCGTGATGTCGTGGAACTGAAGGGACACGATCAGTCTTCTGAACGCGCCCGATATTGCGTCATGCCCGGATCCCAATCGAACCGATGAGTCGCGCACCATGGCCTGCATATCGCGGAACGAGGAGAGGCTTGCCAACAGCCCCGAGATTACGGACGGCAGGTCCCTGACCTGCTCTTCTTCGAGCGCTGAGATGTCTTGCATTGCACTTTCGATCGGTGGAATCAGCAGGGCTGCGGCGTCGAGGGCGCTTGCGATTCTGGCCTGAACATTCCCCGCGAGCGACTTTACGTCTTCCGCCAGATTGCCGAAGTCGGCGCCCGCAGTGCCCAGCCGCGCCGTTTCAATGCGCGTTAGCACTCCGAGCGTACGCAACGTCGAGACCGTTCCGCCGAACCCCGACAGCGTTCGCTTCAGCCGGACTGCATCCTGGCTCATGCCGCCAAGCAGACCATTGCCTTCCTCGGCATGCGCCCGCAGCTTCTGGGAGCGATTCAGGGCACACTGTAACGCATCCGATGCGCGTAGCCCGTGCTCTCCGGAAACCAGGTTCGCCAAAACCGCCAGCTCGGACGAAATCAGGTCCACCGCCGCGATCAACTCAGCCAGTTTGCCGCCGATTCTCAGGAAGTCCTGCTCGGACTCGTGATTCAGGCCATCGAGATCCGCGATCACGCGCCCGAGAATCTCCCTCCATGCCCCGGCTTCGGGGTCACTCGCCACCACGTTCCGGCGGACAATCGCAAGCACCCAGGGCCATCTGGCGTTTGCGCGCAGCGCTGCCCGGAGCCTGGTGGAGAGTTGTACCAGGAAAGGGCGACCCCCACTCCGGGATTTCGGCTGGTCAGCTAGTTGCACGCGGTTCGACCCAGGTTGTGGCACTCCAGCGCATTCAGGACAAGTACCACCCGGCCGTCACCCATGATCGCGGCACCCTGGAACTCCTTGCATTGCTCCAATCCACCCGCCAGTGGTTTGACCAGGACTTCGACTTCACAAAGGAACTTATCGACTACCAGGCCGTACTCTACGGTGCCGGCTTCGACGATTGCGACGGAAAGTTCCGGCGTCTTTGCGGGGGCCATGCCGAGCATCTCCGCGAGGGCGAACAAGGGGTAAACATTACCCCGGACTTGCGCGAGGGTGACCCCACGATACTCATGTGCCTGCTGGGCTGGCACCTTGACCATGTCACGAATACTACTCAGTGGCAGGATGTACTCCTGGGCGGCGGCTTCAAGCAGAATGCCCTTTGAAATCATGAGACTGGTGGGCAGTTTCGTCAGGAAGGTGGTGCCGCGGCCACGCTTCGACCGAATCTCGATGGCGCCTCGCAGGTTGCGAACGTTGCTGCGGACGACATCCATCCCCACGCCCCGGCCGGAAACGTCGCTGAGCTTCGCCGCGGTGGTCAACCCCGGCAGGAACACCAACTGAAAGGCGGCCTCCTCGCTCATGCCGGCGGCGGCCTCCGGCGCCAGCAAGCCCTTTTCAACGGCTTTTCGCTTGAGCGCGGCGGCGTCGAGACCCCGCCCGTCGTCGGTGATCTCGATGGTCACGCCGCCCGCCTCATGCATCGCGCGCAGGATCAGTTGCCCGGATGGGTCCTTGCCGGTGGCCCGGCGTTCCTCCGGCGTCTCGATACCATGGTCAACCGCATTGCGGATCACGTGAACCAGTGGATCGCCGATCTGTTCAAGGATGGTCTTGTCCAGTTCTATTCCTTCGCCCTCGATGACCAGCCGGACTTCCTTGCCGAGAGACCGCGCGAGGTCTCGCACCAGCCGCGGGAATTTCTGAAACACGGTCCTGGCCGGCAGCATCCGGATCGACATGACGCTGGCCTGAAGTTCGTCGGCGATGCGGGAGATGTTCGCACCGGACTCCTTTAGCTCCTTGGCCACTCCCGTGGCGTCCGCGCCCCCACTCAGCTTCCCGGCGAGGATGGGGAACGCCCCGCGGGCCACCAGCAGCTCGCCGACTACTCGCATCAGACGATCCAGCTTGTCCTGATCGATCCGAATCGTCGAGGGCGAGGCGGAAGTGCCCGGCCGGTCCGTTGCCGCTTTCGCGGGAGCGGGATCGCCCGGCTCGGCAACGCGCACAACCTCGCCGGCCGGTGTGATGCCGCCCAGGATGGACCGAACCAGATCGAGGGCGTTACCCAGCGCGGCATGCTCCTCGCCGCTCAATGCCGCGCCGGTTCTCACCGAGGCATCGAGGATTCGCAGTTGTTGCGCCACCGGCTCTTCCAGCTCCGGACAGTTCTGATACCGGGCGGCCGCCGACAGGGTTCGGAGACCGCGCAGCCAGGCCTCAATAACCGGCCGCGCCGGCTCGGGGTCGCTTTCCAGGCGCCGGAAACAGCCCTCCATCATCTCGACGCACTGTGTCGTCGTATTGAGAAAGGCGGCAGCTCGCCCATCCTCGGTCTGCGTACTCACCGCGGCCCTGGTCCGGACTCCCAGGCGCTCCAGCAATTCCGGCGCGACGGTTCCGCCCGCGCCCTTGTGCGTAAGGCTCCCCAACAGGGTGCGAATGGCGTCGCACGTCTCCAGCGCGGTTTGGATCGTCTGGCCCGGCACCGGCCCGGCGGTCACTCCCCGGAACGGATCGAGAAGGGACTCCAGTCCGTGAGCCACGCGGAGCAGGATTTGCAGAGGATGACTCTCTATGAGGACGGCGCCTTTCACTTGTCCCAACAGCAGACCCGCATTTCCCTTGATGCTATGGACGCCCCGAAAGAGATCGTCGAGGTGGTCCTTCGACGTGGGGTCCTGTTCCAACCGAAGGGCGTCGGTCTCAATTCCTTCGACGTGATCCTCGCACTCCGCCACGAACAACTCGAACACGTCGGCGGGCACGGAACCAAGCAGGGCCACAGCCGCACCCTGGTCTTCCACCAGCCGGATTCGCACTTCGCACTCGTCCTCGACGAAGACGAACACGTCCTGGATCGCGGCCCGATCGCTGCCGGTGACCAGCAGGATCTCCCACCAGAGATAGCACTGCTCAGCCTCCAGCGAAGACAGCGAAGGCACCTGGTCCAGATGGGCGGTGACATGTGCCTGCCCCAGTTCCCGCAAATCGTCGAGCAGCGTAACCGGGTCCGCGCCGGAATAGAATATCCCGCGGTTCGGCTTGAAGACGATCTCGAACGCCGAACGGGTGTCGGCCGGGGGCTTCGGCGGCTCGATGTGGTCCGTCCGGCCGCTCGCGGGGGCCGGCAGCAGCCGCGTGAACGCGCCGGTTACTTCCTCCTCTCCCGGCACGGCCGCGCCCTCCCACACCTCTTCGATGATCCGCCGAAGGACGTCGCAGGCCTTCAATCCGCAATCGATCAATTCCGGCGTGACCGCAAGGCGGCCTTCGCGCGCAAGGTCGAAGGCCTCCTCCATCCGGTGAGCGAACCTGGCCAGGTGCGCGAACCCCGCGGTTGCCCCGGATCCCTTGATGGTGTGAATGGCCCGGAACACCCGATGCACCAGCGTGGGATCGTCCGCCTCCGACTCCAGCGCCAGCAGGGCGGAGTCGAGTTCGATCAACAGGTCCTGAGCCTCGGCCCGGAACGCGACCCGCATCTGCTCCATAATGTCGGATGGCATAGTTATGGCACCTTTCCCGCCGGGCGTCAGCGCGCGACCTTTTTCACTACCGCCAGGAGCTGGTCCGGGTTGAACGGCTTTACGATCCAGGCGGTTGCCCCGGCCGCTTTCCCTTCCAGCTTCTTTTCCGGATGCGATTCCGTAGTCAAAAGGACGATCGGGACGAACCTGTATTGCGGCAGGGCTCGCACCTGCCGGGTGAATTCGAGACCGTCCATGTTGGGCATATTGATGTCGCTAAGGAAGAAGTGCACTTCCTGGCTCTTCAATTTTGACAGTGCGTCCACCCCGTCGACGGCTTCGACGACCCTGTAGCCGGCGCCTTGCAGCACCAGGCTCACCATCTGCCGGAGGCTCGCCGAATCGTCCACGGTCATGATGGTTTTCACGGACCCTCCCGCGCGCCGAGCAACTCGCGCCGCAGGCCGCAGCGGTCCGCCGCGCCAAGGAAACGTTCCGACGGGCTATTGAAGGAAAGCTCCGGGACGGTCTTGCGCAGCGAACACAGGAGCTGAAGAATGCAGGTGTCAATGTCCTCCAGGTCCCGGGTGTCCACTTCGACGGGCGTGCCGTCTTCCAGCCCTTCCACCAGCCGGGCGGCAAGGTCCTGGGCGTGGTTGATGGTGACCGCGCCTGCGAGCTTCAGGACTTGTCCGCCTTCCCTGCCGGCGATAGAAAACGGCATGGCTCTCTCCTTTCAATCGCTCTTCAGCATGGAGATAACCATGCGAATGTTCTCGACCATCATTTCCGGAGACGAGGGTTTGACGATGTAAAGATTCGCTCCCGCTAAAAAGCCCTTCGTCTTGTCCTTGCCCTCGCTTTCAGTGGACACGATAATGACGGGAAGTGAGCTGTACTTTTCATCGGCGCGTATCCGCCGGATGAACTCGTAGCCGTCCATGTTACTCATGTTGATGTCGGTGAGAACCAGGTCGCAGGAGTTCGTGTACAGCTTTTCGAGGCCGTCGCTGCCGTCCACCGCCGTTATTACCCGGAAGTGCGCTTGCTCCAGAATGTGGGAGTGATAGCTCCTGACAAACTCCGAGTCGTCCACGATTAGAATCGTTTCCTTCGTATCCACAGCGCTATTCCTTCACATAGACCAAATGGTTTTCAAACCGCCTCAGCTTAAAAGCCGTGTTCACCCGTCCCACCGATTCGGAGTGCCCCAGGAAGATGTAGCTTCCCGGATTCAGAGCATTGTAAAAATGATCGACGACCGCCTTGCGCGACAGATCGTCGAAATAGATCAGGACGTTGCGGCAGAAGATGAAATCGAAGCCGCGCATGGCCCTCATCGCCATGCGGTCGTTCAGGTTGAGATGGCGGGCCTGCACCAGAGCGGCGGTTCTGCGCCGCACCATCCACTCGTCGCCATCCTCGATCAGGTACTTCTCCCGGTACTCGTCGGGAACCTCGTTGACGGACCGGCATCCGTAGCGCGCCGCCACCACCTTCCGCAGCATGTTCTCGTCGATGTCGGTGGCCACGATCTCGCAGTCCCAGGACTGAGCCTGAGGGAAGACTTCCTGAAGGATCATCGCCAGCGTGTACGCCTCTTCGCCCGAGGAGCAGCCCGCGCACCAGATCCGCAATTTCCGCTCCGCGCGGGCTTGTTTCGCCGACAGAACTTCCGGCAGACAGTGGTTGGCGAATGCCTGTAACTGTTCGTACTCCCGGAACATGTAGGTCTCGTTGGTGGTGACCAGATTGGCCAGCGCCTGCATCTCCTCGCCCTGCGGGTCGGCATAACTGAGCTTGAACATGTACTCCCGCGGGTCGGCCAGGCCCAATGCCGTCATGCGCTTTGCGACCCGCGTCTTCAGGAAGTAGATTTTCTTTTCGTCGAAATGCAGTCCCAGTTTCTGATAGATTAGCTGGCTCAGGCTTTGGAATTGGTCTACGGAGAGCTCTGGCATGGCGTTTGCGGTTAACAGGTCAGGGCCTGCAGGACCTCTTCGTCGGATTCTTCGAGCGAACGCGCCGCCAGAATGTGCTTGAGCCCGGGCTGGTCGATGGCGTGAAGGGATTCCGCCGCCCCCAGACGAACCAGGCGCTCCGGACTGGACAGACAGGAGACCAGAAACGCGTAAACGCCGTCACGGGGGGCCCACAAACCCAGAACCCGCGCCGCCTGATAGCGGCACAACGGTGAATCGCCATCCTCGACCACCGCTCGTAATGTCGCCAGCAGAGCTTCGCCGGGCTCGAGCGGCGCGCAACGCCGATCCATAGCGGTGAGAGCGCTGAGAATGGCGGATCGAAGATGAGGGCCGCGGGCGGGCAGCAGGGTGGCCATCTCGGCGAACTCCTTGCCCGTGCCCAGAGCGGCAATCGCCTTCAGACAAGGCCCCAGGATGTAGTCCGGCAACGCCGCGAGATCGGGGTAACAGGCACGGATCGCACCCAGCGAGGATGCCTGGCCAATCCCCACCAGGGCCTCCAGACAAGCGGCGGCCAGCATGGGGTGCGAGTCGGCCCGGAGCAGATCTTCGATCCGGCTTCGAAACTCGACTGCCCGAATCCTTCCCAGGTTCTCCACGGCGGTGATCACCACGTTCGGGTCCTCGTCGGCAAGCGCGGCCGTGTAGATCTCTTCGGCGCCGCTGGCCTGAATTCCGCTCAACACGTCGAGGACGAGTTTCCTCAGGTCCTTGTCGCCCTCTCGCACGACCGGCTTCAGGAACGGAATCGACCGGGCGCCTTTATGCCGCAGCACATCCACGGCCTGGTTGCGGATCTGGGGATCTTCGCTCTCCAGCAGCCGGACGGAGCCTCCGATGGATGCGTCCGCATCGATTCGAATGAGCGCCTGAAAAATGGCCTCACGCACCGCGGGCGATGTCTCGTCGGGCAAGCGTTCCAGCAGAGCGGGCACCGCTTCCGGGGCATTCAAATACCCAAGGTCCTCGGCCGCGTAGACGCGCTCCGCTTCCTCGTTACAACCCAACTTCCCGATGCACTCTTCGAGGCTGCTCATGCTACCGTTCTCCGTACGGCCCTCAGGATTTCTCCCGCCACCTGGTGGCTGGGCGCAACCACGCACGCTCCGCCTCTCTCGACAGCTTCGCGAGGCATTCCGTAAACGACCGCCGTCTGCTCGCTTTCGGCAATCGTGTGCCCGCCCGCCTGTTTAATCGCCACCATCTGGTCGGCGCCGTCGTCTCCGATGCCGGTCATCAGAACGCCGATGGTATCGGTCCCGTAGATACTCAGGACGGACGCCATCATGACGCCCACCGACGGCATGAAAAGGGTCGCTGGCGTGGCCGGCGTGCGGATGACCACCTCGCCCGCCGCTTTGCGGTACAAACACAGATGCATCCCCCCGGGCGCCACATAGCAGACGCCTGGCTCCACCGGCATGCCCGAACGCCCTTCCACAACCTTCAGTGCGCAGTGCTCGTCCAGCCGTTTGGCAAAGGATGCAATAAACGCGGGCGGCATATGCTGCACCAGGAAAATGCTGGCGGGCAGGTCCGCCGGAATCTGCGGCAGCACCTCCTGCAATGTCGCCGGTCCGCCCGTGGAGATTCCGATGGCTACCGCCCTCTTCCGCGTGACATTCTCAAACGCTGCGTGCGCCGGCGCCTGCCAGGGCTTTCGGCGCTCACGATTGCGCTGCAGGCGGTCGACAATGCCCCGGGACGCCGCGGCTTTGAGCCTGGAGATCAGTTCATCCGCTACCGCGCCCATGTTGGATGAGACTGTGCCGTCGGGTTTGGCGACAAAATCGAAGGCCCCTAATTCGAGACACTCGAAGGTGGTCGCGGCGCCCTGCTGGGTGAGCGACGAGACCATCACAACTGGGCAGATCTTCTCCTGCAGGATCATCTGGAGGGCGGTGATCCCGTCCAGCTTCGGCATGTTGATATCCATGGAAACCACGTCCGGCCGCAGGTCCCGAGCTTTCGCTACCGCGTCCTCGCCATCGCGTGCGAGCCCCACCAGATCAAGGTCGGCCGAAGCCGCGATGATTCGCTTGAAGGTCTGTCGCATTAAGGCGGAATCGTCCGCCACGAGTACACGTATTCTTCCCATTAGTCTGGATAGTGCCGGGGCCGGGTGAGACGGCCCCGTTTCGATTGTTCGAATCTGCCCGGCGATCCCGGCCTACGAAGTGATCTCTGAAAGATGCGCCTGCTCCCGACGCGAGAGAATCCTCTCCACCTCGAGCAGCACGATCATGCGTTTGCCCGCATCCACCTTGCCGATTCCGGAAATGAACTGTTGATCGATTCCGGACCCGATCGCCTCCGGTGGCGGGGCAATGTCCTTCGTCGCGAGGTTCAACACCTCACGAACGGAGTCCACCACCAGGCCCGTTTTGACGCCGCCCAGATCGACAATGATGATGCGCGTGCGGTCGTCGGACTGTTTCACTTCCAGCCCGAAGCGCTTGCGCGTATCCAGCACCGGGATGACTTCCCCGCGCAGGTTCGTGATGCCCTCGATGAACTCCGCGGCCTTGGGCACTTTGGTGATCCTGGCAAGACGGTCGATCTCCTGGATTTGCGAAATCGGGACGCCGTATTCCTCGTCGCCGAGAAGAAACGTGACCAGTTGAACTTCGCTGAGTTCCTGGCCGCTCGCACCGGTTTTGTGGACTTCTCCGGCCTTCTGCTCGCCGCCTGTCTGCGCCGAGGAGTCCCGCACATCCCGCAGCTTCTGGTCCTTCATCAGGCTGGCCACGTCCAGCAACATGATCAACCGCGAGCCATCGTCCAGTTTGGCGACCCCCGACAGCTCCATCCCGCCACCTGAGGTGATTTGCGGCGGCGGTTCCAGCAGGTTCTTTGGAACATTGAGAACCTCGTGAACGTGATCCACCACCAGGCCCAACACAAAGCCCTCGGCATCCACCACGATGATGCGCTGGTCTTCCTGGATGTTTTGAGGGATCTGCTCCTCAAACCGGCGCAGGGCCGCCACCGTTCCCCGGGCCGCGGAGATCAGTTCTTCGCCACAGGCGCGCGCGGCATCGCCATCGCCGCACTCTTCGTGCTTCGAAACCAGGCCAAGCTGCTTGATGACCCTTTCGTTCAGCCCTCGCGCCTGCGCCAGCGTCTCCATCAGCACCTGGCTGGAACTGTTGGTTTCGGCGAGCCACTTGCGGAGGCGCTCGCTTATTGAGGATTTCACCCTTTGCTGGTGACCGCCGGCGAAGACCTTCTCGACGTCTTCCAGCCGGCGCTCATACTCCTCCCGCAGCGGCCGGCAGGTATCGGTCAGCTCATCGGCGAGCGATCGCTGCTGAAGCAGCCGCCGCAGGTCGATAACGGGAAGAATCTGACCCCGAACGGTCAGCACGCCGAGTACGTACTCGGGAACGTCGGGAACCTGCACGGGAGCCTGGACGCGGAGAATCTCCCGGACGTGTTCCATGTGGAAGGCGAATTCCTCTTTCGCGATGCGAAAGGTGACCACTTTCTGAACTTCGGCGTCTACGTTTTTCGCCTTGTCCGCCGATTCCGTGGTCACCGCGTCCGAATTCGAAGCGACGCTGTTCGCGGAAGCCGCCTTGCGTGTGACACCGATTTCGCAGACATGGGCCGCATTCAGGGCCATGACAATGCGCTGGCCCTTGTCGAGTTTCACGACTCCCTCCAGGTAGTCGGAGGAGGTCCCGCGGATGGCCGCTGGCGGCGGTTCAATTTCACTACGCTGCACGCGAGTCACCTGGTTGACGCGGTCCACGCGCAAACCGGTCTTGACGCCGTCGATATCGACCACCAGTACGCGGGTGCGGTCGGTCTCCTCGGCTCGGTCCATGCCGAAACGGGTGCGCATGTCGATGACTGGCAGGACCACACCACGCAAATTGGCGATGCCGTCCACGTAGGCCGGCGTACGGGGAACTTTCGCCATTTTGGGGAGGCGAATGATCTCCTGCACCGACATGATGTCAAAGCCAAACTCTTCGTCCTTCAAAAGGAACGTGACAAGCTGGCTTTCGTCCTTAAAACCGGCGGGCTGTAGAGTGTCTTTTTCCATGACGAATCTCCTTTAACGACAAGCTCTACCGGCTACCCGTTCTGCAGTTCGTCGGCCTGGGACGCGATATCCTCGATGGCCTGGGCGATCTCCTGGGCGGCCTTCAATCCCTGCTCGGAGGCGCCGGCCGCTTCGGTGGAGGCGCGCGCGGTTTCCTCGGCGGCGGCGGCAATCTGCTGGCTGGCTTTGCCGGCCTGTTCGAGCCCGGCGGCGACCTCGCCAGTTCCTTTCGAGATTTCCTTGATGTCCGTCACCACCACGCCGCAATCTCTTGCCATCCGATCGAGGTTCGCCGTCGAAACTTTGGCGCGTTCCATTTCGGCCCGCCCTTTGCTGCCGGCCATTTCGATGTCCCCGGCAACCCTGGTGATCTGTGCCTGCACATTCTTGACCAGGTCTTTGATCTTGTCCGCGTTTTCGCTGCTTTCGTTGGCAAGCGACCTGATGTCTCCAGCCACCACCGAGAAGCCCCGGCCGTATTCGCCGGCCCGCGCGGCTTCCACGTTGCCGTTCACCGCGAGCATCTTGGTCTGCACCGTCACCATGACAATGGCATCGACGATCTTGTCGATCCGCCGCGTCCGTTCCTCCAGTTCCAGAACGTTCCGGGCGGATTCGGCGCACGCATCGGCGCTCTTTCCAACGTTGACAATCAAGGTGTCCACGTTCACCTTGTTGCTGGCCATGAGTTTTTGCGTACCCAGAGCTTTCTCCACGCTCAACTCGGCGCGGTCCCCCATGCCCTTGGCCGCATGGCGCATCTGAACCCCCACGGTGTTGGAGGCTTCCGCCGCCTTAGCCTGGACCCCGGCCGCCTTGTTGATCTGTTCAATGGCGGTGGAGATCTGCTGCGAGGAGGCCTTTAGTTCTTCCGCGTTTGTCGATAGTTCCTCGGCGGTAGCAGCCAGTTCCTCGGCCGATTTCTGCGCGTTGGTCGAAGTCTTCAACGCCTCCGCCATTTCAGCCAGCGAACGGGCCGCGTCGCTCATCTCCGAGTACGCTTTGGACTGCTCCTGCGTCGATTTCTGAGCTTCCTGACAGGCTGTGGTCGCTTCCTCGGCGGCGGCGGCAATCTCCTCGGCGCCCTTCAGATAGGACTTGGCGCCCGCCAGCGCTTCCGTCGCGTTCTTCTGGATCTCGCTGCAGTTTCCCTGAATCTCCTCAAAGTCGCCAGCTACCTTAAGCAGATCCTGAGTGATGACTTTGGCCTTTTCGACTTCCTCGCGGCCTTTCTTGCCTGCGGCTTCCGTGTCGGCGGCAACCACCTTCACCTGATTCTGAATCTCGTTGACCACTTCCTGGATGCCGCGCGCGCTCTTCTCGCTGATCTCCGCGAGATTGCGCACTTCATCGGCCACCACGGCGAATCCCTTGCCATGTTCTCCGGCGCGTGCAGCTTCGATTGCGGCGTTCAGGGCCAGCAGGTTGGTCTGGTCGGCAATCCGCGTGACGGCATGGACGATCTTGCCGATCTCCTCGGACTGGCGTTCCAGTTCGCCGATCATTTTTGCGGATTCGAGATTCGCATCCGCGGCGTCTCCAACTCCTTTGATCAGGGCCTCGATGTCCGCCGTCGTCGATTTAGCGAGCGCTTGCAGCTCGTTGACCCTCCGCAGGGACGCTTCCGCGCGGCCATTGGCGGTGTCCGACGCCTTCTCTATCTGGTTAATCGCGGCGCGGGATTCTTCCGCCGCGGTCGACGCCTGATCGGCACCCGCCGCGATGGTATGCATCGTCTTTTCCAGTTCTTCCACCGCGCCGGTGGCTTCAGCGATGGCGCTGGATACCTGGTCGGTTGCGGTGGACAGTTTCTCCGCCACGGCCTGCGCGCGGGCCACCGTCCGGGCGCGCGCTTTTTCCTCCGCCAGTTTCTTGGCGGTGAAGCGGCTCTCGGCGAGATCGTCGCCGTGCCCATTCGGCTCCGCGGTCCTCTTCACTGCGGGTGGTGTGCCCGAGCCCTTCTGTGGTCCAAGGCGATTCATGGCGAGGCGGCTCGGCACCGCGGGTGCGCCGTTGGTGTGTGCTTCTGCGTGCTGCATGGTTATTCTATCTCCAGGTGTCGGTTCAAGCTTACGGGTCGGTCAGCCTAAGCTCACCAGAGTTATCGGCGGGGGCAGAACTTTCCGCATATTTCCCTTAAATGTTCTGGGTATACCTCACGGCGGGCTTGCAGCCAATGTCCATGACGATTCAAATCTCGCTTATCGACGCGAACAGCTTTCCAGGTACACGCCGACCCATCTCGCGAGGTTAGTAGCTTCGGTCAACGGCGATTCTCTTTTTCGCTTTTTAAGTGTCTTGTTTTGGGCCTGAAGTTCCGCCCGGCGTATCCGATCTTCGACCGGCAAAGCGCGATCGGCGGATTCTGGCAGGGAGATTCGCCCTAGTCGCGCGCCCGCGCACGACGGCGATCGGCTGTTCCGGAACCTGCTTCACCTCTACCGTGTACTGCATCGTTCGATTCCAGCGAAAGCGTCGTGCAGTCCTCAGGCCCGCTACCATTGGAAATGAGGATACTCAAATCGACTGCGTCTGCGACGCGCCGCGGTAGTGGTCTTGTCGTCCATTGACTGGCACATCCTCAGGGACAATTTGCCGCCCATCCTCGCTGCCCTCGACAACGCTATGCCCGGTTCCTTTCAGGAAGTCGAATGCGGCAGCTTCAGACGGAAGAAACAGCTCGAGGAATAGCCCCCGCCGCTATGCGGCCGTCCAGCCGGACGAGACGGAATCGGCTACCATCGAATAGGAGGCGCCGTGAGCCGAGTTCAGGAAATTGCGGAGCAGATGCGCACTCTTTCGGGAGCCGAACTGCGTGAGCTGCGAGCCTGGCTGGACGACTACGAGGACCGGGTGTGGAACGAAAGATTCGAGGCTGAAGTTGCCGCCGGTAAGTGGGACGCTCTTGCGGGGAAGGCGCTGCGCGACCATAGCGAAGGTAACTCCACCCCGCTTTGAAGCATTACGCGGCACCGGCGTTTTGGGAGGCATTCGGCTCGCTCGATCCGGCGGTACAGAAGACCGCGAGAAACGCCTTCGACCTGTGGAACCATCCAGATAGTCTCCAGCATGGTGGCACCCATTCGCCTCTCCAAGTCGAAGTTCGTCGCGGGCATCCAGTGCCTCAAGCGCCTCTATTTGCAGGTATATCAGCCCCAACTTGCGGACGAGGCTGACGAAGAGCACGAAGCGCGACTCGAGCAGGGCCACGAGGTCGGCCTGTTGGCGCAGAGCAGATTCCCCGGAGGCGTTCTTGTGGACTCCGGCCGGGATGATCTCGACGCAGCGATGGCGCGCACCACCGCCTTGATGGCGGACCCCTCGGTGCCCGCCATTTTTGAAGCGACATTCCGTCATTCGAACGTGCTCGTGCGAGTGGACATCCTTGAGCGTCGGCGCAGGAATCGTTGGCGGCTCATTGAGGTAAAGTCCTCTGTTGAGGCCAAGGCGCACTACCTCTATGACATCGCCATTCAGCATCACGTGCTTGAGGGATGCGGCCTTGACATTTCCTCGGCCTGCCTCATGCATCTCAACCGCGATTATGTCTACCGCGGCACGAGCCACGACGCACATGAATTGTTCATCGTTCAAGACCTCACCCGGCCTGTCCAAAAGCTGGATGACGGCCTGCCGAAGCTGCTGCGGGCCCAGAAGCGAGCCTTGGCGCAGGATGAACCACCCGATGTCGAACCTGGCCCGCAATGCAGACATCCGTACGAGTGTGAATTCTTCAGCCACTGTAATCCCGCTTTGCCGGACGGCCATGTTTCATTCCTTCCGCGCCTCAGCGAGAAGAGGAAGCAGGACTTGCTCGACCTCGGCGTCGGTCTGATCGAGGAGATCCCAGATGACTTCCCCCTTACCGAGCGCCAGGTTCGAGCTTGCGCGGCTGTCAGGACTGGTCGCCCATGGACAAGCCGGACTCTGGCAAAGGAGCTGTCCAGGCTGAAGTGCCCACTCTACTTCATGGACTTCGAAACGCTGTATCCAGCGATCCCACGGTACGCCGGGATGTGGCCCTACTCGCACATTCCGTTCCAGTGGTCCGTGCACCGGCGGCTCGAACGGGATGCGGTTTTGGAGCACTTCGAGTTTCTGGCCGATGACGACCGCGACCCACGCCGTGAGTTCATCGAACTGCTATTCCAGGCGCTCGGTAAGAGGGGACAGATCGTCGTCTACAACGCTGGCTTCGAGTCGCAGAGGCTTGGCGAGATGGCTGACTGGCTGCCGAAACACGCGGGCAAGATCGCGAGGATTCAGGAGCGCCTGTGGGACCTTTGGCCGTTTGTCCAGCGGCACATCTATCACCCGCGATTCCAGGGTTCTTACTCTCTGAAAAACGTTCTCCCGGCGCTGGTCCCGGAGCTGACCTACGAGGATATGGAGGTCGCCGACGGTGGTCAGGCCGGTCTTGCATGGGATCGGATGATACGTGGGGGCGTGGATTCGGCTGAGCGGCAACGCCTGAGGTCGGCGCTTCTGGCGTACTGTTGCCAGGACACGTTGGCCATGGTGAAGATACTGGATCGCCTGAAAACTCTGGCGTTGAGAACCCACGCCGCGGGGCCAACATCATAGGAGGCGCTGGCGTCCCGCGCGGTGGACGGACTTTGAGTCCGTCAAAGGTGTACACTTGTGGCCAAATGCCGCAGGCCCAGAGGGCAGTATCGCCCGGAACAGATCGCCGCTCCGGGCGTTGCCTGGCGTCGCCCTGGTTGCCGGTAGCCAGGATCATCAAGGCTAACTCCGGCGCAGCCCGGCGGATGGAAGACTGGGTATCGGTCCGGAGGATCATCGCCGCGTGGTCCGCCGTCTCTCCAGAGACAAACACCGAAGGTTGGCCGTTTGTAGCGCGGATCATCAAGAGCGCCAAGGCATCACAGAGCGTTGACCGGAAGGACTTGATGGAGCTCCTCCGAAAATCGAAACGGCTTCTTTCTCCCCTGGACGACCCCTTCTCCAACGACTTCGGGCTGCATCGCTGGCTGCGTGGAAGCCGTGAAGAAGTCTATTCAGACTGGCTTGCCTGGATCATGCAGGGGCTTGATAACGCCGCCGACGTGTTCCGACTCTTTGACCTCCCTGTGCCGCCGGACGCGGATCAGTGGAAGAATACGGCCATAAAGCGGGAGTTTCCCATCCCGGGTGGTCGGCTGGACATCGTTGTGCGCTGGCCCGGCAAAGCGCTACTAGTTGTCGAAGTGAAAATCACTGATGAGGAATTCGCCTACACTTCCAAACAGGGCCGCTATGCGAGGTGGATGCACAGGCAAAAAGAGCCGCACAAGGAGGCGGTCTTGCTCACAGTTGATGCGGACACGGGCATGTCGAAGGGCGATTTCAAAAGGAGCGATTGGCGTAAAGTTTGCGTCAGACTGCGCTGCATCGCAGCGGGCAGGTCCGGCGCGAGGCGCGGAAACCGGGCAGCGCATCGGAGCGTCGTCCGCTCTGCTTTAACCCTGGCCTTCGCTGGGGCGGTAGAGCAGAATCTGCTCGGCATGCATGGAAGTCCGGTCGAGCTCATGGAGAAAGGGCACCTGCTCAACGTGTTTCCGGTTCAAGAACACCTCAAAGAGTTTCATGAAAGCGCAAAACAATGAAGAAGAATCCCAACAACGATCTGCTTGTCGCGGGAGCGAGGGATTTTCTCAAAGCCTCCGCCGCAATTGCGAGATTCGGCGACGAAGTGTATGACGCGGGTTTCAAAGTACTTACGAGACGAGCGGGTGCGTTGGCGGATGCGTTGCGCATCGCTGTCGATCCGGACAAGATCGACGACAGCCCCAAGTATGGTTACGTCGGCAGCCGCTTCGACGGAACGACTACGCTCATTGGTCCTTACGTGCCGCTGACTGACTACCACTTCTTCAACCTCTATGTTTGGTGGCGAGCCGACGACGAACACGGAGGCAAGGAAATCTGTTCGGCCGTGGCATCGGTTGAATGCAGGGCAATCAGGGTCGCCGATTCCCTTCATGAAGCTCTCCGTAATCGCTTCAGGGCGATCAAGAGGGACGGCTCTGAGGTCTACGTTGAAAAGCTCCTCCAGCCCGAGGATTTCGTTCGTCTTGACTCCCACTTCGAGGCGCTGGTCACGCAGTGGATTACGCATAGCAAGAGCATCGGAGGTCTAAAGAAGTATCTACTGTAAGCTGTTAGCGTCGGCGCCGCCGACTCCATCCAGCGCGGCGGAGCCACGGTTCCGGTAATGGTTCGTTAGCCACTCATTCCGCAGCGGCATAGCCGAGAAAGCGCTGGCGCAGCACCGCCGCCGTCTCCACATCCGGCGCGATCAGCAGCACCGTGTCGTCCCCGGCCAGCGTTCCCACCACTTCCGGCGAATCCTCCGCGTCAATGGCCACGGCAAGCGCGTTGGCGTTGCCCGGAGCGGTCTTTAGCACAATCAGGTTCTGCGCCTGGCGCACGTCCTGGAGAAACTCGGCGGCCACCTCCGCCAGATCGGGGCCCGGCCGCACCGTCACCTGCCGGTATCCGTCCGCCGTCTTCACCAGCCCCAGCTCGCGAATATCGCGCGAGAGCGTCACCTGCGTGGCCGGGACGCCCAGCGTGTCGCGCAACTCGCGCGCGAGGTCCTCCTGCGTGTGCACCCCGCGAGTGCGAATCAGCTTGAGAATCTGGCCCTGGCGGTATGCCTTATTCATTGGTCATGTGCGCGAGGCGCGCCTCGGCATCATCCAGCGCGCGGCGGACCGCCTCCGGTCCGGTGCCCCCAGGCAGTTCCCTGGTTTTCATGCCCGCCTGGGGTTTGAGCAGCGCGGCCATTTCCGGTCGGAACTCCGGCGCGAACCGCACCAACTCTTCCGCCGTCCAATCCGCCGGCGTGCGCCCCGACTTCACACTTTCGAGCACCAGTTTACCTGCGATCTGATGCGCCCGGTGGAAGGGGGTGCCCGCGCGCGCCAGCGCCTCGGCCAGATCGGTAGCCACCACCCAGCTCTCTTCAGCGGCCCGCGCCGGGGGCTCCGGCCGGAGCGACGTGGTTTCGATGACCACGCGAATCATCTCCAGCGACCCGGCAAGCTGGTCCGCGGCCTCGAACAACGGCTCCTTGTCTTCCTGCATGTCGCGGTTGTAGGTCATGGGCAGGCCCTTCAGCGTGACGAACAGCGACGTCAGCGCCCCGAACACGCGGCCGGATTTGCCGCGCAGCAACTCCAACGAGTCCGGGTTCTTCTTCTGCGGCATCAGGCTCGATCCGCTGGTGACGCCGTCCGACAGCTCCAGCCAGCCGAACTCCTCGCTCGAATAGAGAATCCAGTCCTCGGCCAGGCGGCTGAGGTGCAGCATGGTGGTGGAGGCGGCGAAAAGAAAATCGAGGACGAAGTCGCGATCGGCCGAGACGTCCATGCTGTTGCGCGTGACGCCGTCGAAACCGAGATCGGCGGCGATCGCCTCCCGGTCGAAAGGAAAGCCGCTGCCGGCCAGCGCGCCCGAGCCGAGCGGCGACAGGTTGGTGCGCCGACGGGCGTCGGCCAGGCGTTCGTCGTCGCGGGCCAGCATTTCGAAGTACGCCAGCAGGTAGTGCGGCCAGAGCACGGCCTGGGCGCGGCGCAGGTGCGTGTAGCCGGGGATCACCGCGTCCGGGTAGCGGCGCGCCAGAGCCACCAGCGCGGCCATCACGGCATGCAGGCGGGCGCGCGTGGCGTCGATTTCGTCGCGCAGCCACAGCCGCGTGTCCAGCGACACCTGCTCGTTGCGGCTGCGGCCGGTGTGGATCTTGTCGGCGAGCCCGCCCACGCGTTCGCCGAGCTTGCGGATCAGCAGGGTGTGGACGTCCTCGTCTTCCGCTCGCTCGAAAAACGCCGGCGCCGTGGCCTCCGCGCGAATCCGGTCGAACGCCGCCACCAGGTTGTCGCGCTCGGCGGCGGTGAGAATGCCCACGCGCTCCAGCGCCCGCGCGAAGGCCTGCGAGCCGCGGATGTCGGCGTCCAGCAGCCTCCTGTCGAAATGGAGCGAGCCGGAGAAGCGCTCGAACACTTCCGACGGCCCGCTCTCGAAGCGCCCGCCCCAGAGCTTCATTTCCCCCTCCGGGACTTCATTATTTCAAAGACGCGCGCATGCGGATGGGCAGCCCGGTCAGATTGATGAAGCCCTTCGCGTCGGCCTGATCGTATTCGGCCCCCATGGTGAAGCTGGCCACCTTGAGCGAGTAGAGCGAGTGCGGCGACTTGCGGCTCACCGGCTCGACGTTGCCCTTGTACAGCCGCAGCGTGACCTCGCCGGTGGTGCTGGCGTTCACCACTTCGAAGAAAGCGTCCAGCGCCTCGCGCAGCGGCGTGAACCAGAACCCGTTGTACACCAGCTCGGCGTAGTCGAGCGCGAGCTTCTGCTTATAGTGCAGCGTGCTCTTGTCCAGCGTCAGCGCTTCGAGCTCGCGGTGCGCGGCCAGGATGAGCGTGCCGCCGGGCGTCTCGTAACAGCCTCGGGATTTCATGCCCACGAAGCGGTTCTCCACCAGGTCGATCCGTCCCACGCCGTGCGCGGCGCCAATGGAGTTCAGCTCTTCGAGCAGCGCGGCGGCCGATTCGTAGCGCTTTCCGTTCACCGACACCGGCACGCCCTTTTCGAATCCGATGCTCACTTCGGCGGGCTCATTGGGGGCGTCCTTCGGGCTCCGCGTGAGCATCCAGATATCCTCCGGCGCGGCGTTGGCCGGATCCTCCAGCGCGCCGCCCTCGTGCGAGATGTGCCAGATGTTGCGGTCGCGGCTGTAGATTTTCGTAGTGGTCTGGGAGATGGGCACGTTGTGCCGCCGCGCGTACTCGATGGCGTCCTCGCGGGAGACAATGTCCCATTCGCGCCACGGCGCGATCACCGGCAGGTGCGGGGCCAGCGCCATGTAAGTGAGCTCGAAGCGAACCTGGTCGTTGCCCTTGCCCGTGCAGCCGTGCGCCAGACCGTCGCACCCGCTCTCCAGCGCCACTTCCACCTGCTTCTTCGCCAGCAGCGGACGCGCGATGGAGGTGCCCAGCAGGTATTTGTCCTCGTATACGCCGCCCGAGCGCACCAGCTTCCACAGATAATCCCGCACGAACTCCTCGCGCATGTCGGCGATATGCACTTCGCTCGCGCCCGTCCGCCGCGCCTTCTCTTCCAGCCCGGCCAGCTCGTCGCCGCCCTGGCCGATGTCGCCGCACACGGCCACCACCTCGCAACCGTAGTTTTCCTTCAGCCACGGGATGATGATGGACGTATCGAGGCCGCCCGAATAGGCGAGCGCCACTTTCTTCGGTTTATGCATAAGCTTCTATTCTAATTCGGTGACGTACACCTCATTTCCGAATTTCCGGGCTCTCCGTGCGTCGCGCAGGCCGTCCCTGAAGAATTCGGAAATGAGGTGTACGTCACCGAATCCCGAATCAGGCCCCGAATCAGGCCAGCAGCATCAGCAGCAGCGCTTTCTGCGCGTGCAGCCGGTTCTCGGCCTGGTCGAACACCACCGACTGCGGCGACTCAATCACCGCGTCGGTTACCTCGTCGCCCCGGTGCGCCGGCAGGCAATGCATGAACACCGCGTCGGGCCGCGCCCGCGACATCAGCCCCTCGTTCACCTGCCACGGCTGGAACAGCGAGCGCCGCTGGTTCGCCTCGGTCTCCTGGCCCATGCTCGCCCAGACGTCCGTGTAGACCGCGTGCGCGCCGGCCACCGCTTCCGCCGGGTCGTTGGTGACCGCGACCTCGCTGCCGCTCTCCGCCGCGAACTCCATCGCCTGGTCCACGATGTCAGGCTTAGGCTGGTAGCCCGGCGGCGTGGCCACGGCGAAATGCACGCCCATCCGCGCCGCGCACAGCATCAACGAGTGCGCCACGTTGTTGCCGTCTCCGACGAAGGCCAGCTTCAGGCCGTCCAACGCTCCGAAACGCTCTTCCAGAGTCTGGAAATCGGCCAGCGCCTGGCAGGGGTGAAACAGATCGCTCAGCGCGTTGATCACCGGCACGTTCGACCAGTGCGCCAGATCGTCGATGGTCTGCTGCGAGAACGTGCGGGCGACAATGCCGTGCGTCCAGCGGTCCAGATTGCGGGCGATGTCCTTCAGCGGCTCGCGATCGCCGATCCGACCGACGCTCAGCACCGCGTCCCCGCCAAGCTGCTTGATGGCCAGCTCGAAGGTCATCCGCGTCCGCAGCGAGGGCTTCTCGAACAGCAGGCTCAGATACGTGCCGTCCAGCGCGTGTGCGTAACGCCCGGGCGCATTCTTCACAGCGGCGGCCAGTTCCAGCAGGCTGCCCAGCTCTTCCGCCATCATGTCCAGATCGGAGCGCAGGTCGCGAGCCGCCATACTCCGGGGCGCCACGTAGTTCGGCGCGACTCTCAGAGCGGTTTGCCGTACCGTCGCCATCGCCTGCCTCCTCTCATCCGAGTGAATGATTATTCACTACTATGAATAATCACACATTCCGGGGAGCAGGTCAAGCGTCAGTTTTGTCGTCCAGGGCTTCTCCCGGCACGATGGCCGGGTGCACGTAGCCGTCGTTCAGGATCTCGACGAGGGCTTGAGCGTCCTGTTCGGTGAACTGAAGAGGCTCCTTGCGGTCGGTGATGTAGACGTTTACGAGGTGGGGACCCTCGATCTCGATGTAGCGGACCGCCTCCAGATTCAGGACGCGGTCTCCGACGTGGATTAGGCTCGGCCTGAGCATACCTGATTATGCGCCCTGCGCGGTCCCTCATGAAATGGCGCGGTGCAGCCACGGGACCCGGATTGGCGCCTCCGGCTTGTCTCGGCAACCCACTTTCGTGGAGTTGTCGCACAATGTCCACGGCCCTTAACGACCAGTTTTCGACGAAAGTGGTTGGCCACTTCTCCGCCGGTCACGCGCGTTCCATTTCGCGCAAGCCATCGCCGTCGTCTGGCGGTGAAGGCGCCGAGCCGACTCGCGTGGAGTCGCGCGGAGCCCGCTCGCGTTCCCGCCAACGCGGCGCAGGTCGTTGAAGATTGGTACACAGGCCGGCCGATCCCCTCCGGCCTCCACCAGCGTTTTTCCATTGCGCTCCACGCCATTCCGCCGTTGCCTAAAATGCCCGGCCCCACGTCCACTCATCTTCGGGATACAGTCCTACTTTAGACGGATTCCTTCGCCTGGCGACGGGTCATAGAATCGGCTCAGTTGGCCAGCGTGGATTGTTGGTATCCGAGCGTGGGGTGCGGGTACGACGGCACAAAGGCTCCAAACTATTCTGTGCTTGGTGGGATTCTCAGTTTTCAGGAGGCTCAAGTGACTGCTTCTAAAGTGCTTCGGCGGCACAGTTCCACATTGTTGCTGGTGACGGCGATCGTTTTCGCTTCTCTCGCCAGTGCCCAAAACTCGAACACCGGGGAGATCAAAGGCTCCGTGATAGATCCTTCGGGAGCTGTCGTGCCGGGAGCGGCGGTTTCGATCAAGAACGTGCAAACCGGCGTCGTCACTGCAACGGCGACGAACGGGTCCGGCCTGTACGATGTTCCGTTCCTGGCGCCGGGCAACTACACAATCACATTCTCGAAGGAAGGCTTTCGCAGTTTCCTCCGGGAAGGCATTGCCCTTCAGGTCGAAACCGTGGAAATCGGAGCCACGCTCCAGGTGGGCGCGGCTAGCCAGGAAATCGTGGTGAACGCCACCGCGCCGATCATCGAAACGGAAACCAGCGACCAGCACATTGACCTGAACACGCAGCTCGTCATTGACGCGCCCGATGTTGGCACCGACTGGCGCGCGGAAATGACCCAGCTTATTCCGGGCATCAACACCGGCGGCGGAACAGGCGAGGCCAACGGCCAGTCGTTCGGAGTCAACGGCACCCAGAATTACAACGTGAACTTTCTCATCGATGGGTCCGCCGGCACCGCTCCAAGAGACTACAACGGCAGCAACTATTACATGCCGATGGACGCCATTTCCGAGGTGAGCATCAATTCCAGCAACGCACCGGCACAGTACGGCAACGGTCTCACTTCCATCAATGTGATCACCAAGAGCGGAACGAATCAGTTTCACGGCAGCGGGTATGAATTCGTACAAAACACGGCGCTCAATGCCCGAGGCTATTACGATCAAACAGGCGCCAAAGCGATCGAGCACTGGAACAACTACGGCGGGAGCATCGGCGGACCGATCATAAAGAACAAGCTCTTCTTCTTCTTCGCCTACCAGCGGAATCCTTCGTCCAGCCCAACCGGTGGCAACTATAGTTATCCGACCGCGGCCATGCAGGCGGGTGACTTTTATGGCGTCACTGGAGCGACGGGCTCGGCCTTCAGCGCCAACGGGACACTGCTGGGGACCTATGATCCCGTGGCTTTGAAGCTGCAGAGCTATTTCCCGAAATCGAGCGCTCCGGGATGGGTTGCCGGCTGCCCCGGGCCGGTGAACGTGGGGCCGGGCACCCCACAAACGTGCCCCACCGTCAACAACTACATATTCAGTGGTTCCGCGCCCAACAAGGACACCTGGTACACGACAAGGGAAGATTACAACATCAACGACAACCAGAAACTGTCCTTCAGCCTCAACTACTTCCCCACCGTGTCGTCTTATGTGCCCGGAGATCCTCTATACCCCAATGACGCTACGGATTATGCTGCGGGAGATACCGACAATCTGACTGCCCAGATCTCGCACGTCTTTACCATCAGCCCCACCCTGCTGAACGAGTTTCGTATTGGTGGGAGCCGCGAGCTCGACGCCTACGTGCCGCCGTCCCTTGGGAAGAACGATCCGGCGTCGCTTGGCCTCGAGCCGGCGTACGGCGCCAATGCCCCGGCCAACATCTTCCCCAAGATCACCATCGATCAGGGAGCCGGAGTCGGGTGCATTGCGGAAGGCGCGGGCTGTGGAGAAAACGGAAACATCGATGCCGTTCTTGGTCAGGGAGCCTACAATGTCTCCGACGTCGTCACGCTTGTTCGCGGCCGGCATACGATCAGGGTCGGCGGCGAGTTCGACAAACTCTATCAGAACTACTCGTTCTGGGGAGCCCTCAGCTCGGGGAATTTCGAGTTCAACGGGGGCGTCACCGGAGTCCCTTATGCCGACTTCCTCGCGGGCGACGTATACGGATGGTACGTTTACGACTACGATCCTACCAGCGCTCACTCGTGGCAATCGGCCGTGTTCGCCAGCGACGATTTCAAGCTCTCATCGAAGATCACCCTGAACCTGGGCATCCGCTGGCAAATTCAGTCCGGCTGGGGAGTGAACAACAACCTGTTCGGTAACTACGACCCGCTTCTTCCCAATACCGCCGATGGCGGACAGTACAAAGGGGCTATCCTCTTCGGTGGACAAAGCGATGCCCAGTACGGAGGGCACGGCACGCTTTCGATGATCCAGAACACCAATTACAAGGAACTGGCTCCGCGCATTGGTATCGCCTGGGCGCCTCGCGACAAGTGGTCCATCCGCGCCAGTTACGGTATCTTCGATGCCCCGCGCGATGCCGAAAACTACACCGATGGAGCCCTCGGACTTGGCTTCAATCCGCACAACAACGGGTCTGGTGGCTATGTGAACGGGAGCTACCCGTTCAAGCTGTCTGTGGGGCCGCCGGCTGGCACAGTGGTCTATCCCACTACCGCGACTCTTTCTCCGGAAATCGACAATTACAGCGGCTATGTGGAGTACTATCCGTGGAACATGCCAACACAGTACGTGGAGAATGTTCTTTTCAGCGTGCAGCGCGAACTCCCCGGCAGTCTCCTGCTGGATACCAGCTACGTTTACACGCACGGCGCCAACCTGGTTTTCCAAACGAATACCAATCAGGCCCCGGCAAGCATGCTGGGGTGCACGGGCTACAACTGCGGAAATCCCAACCCGATATTCAACTCCATCGTCGCTCAGAACTACACCGGGTGGTCGAACTACAACGCGCTGCAGTTTCGTCTGCAGAAGCGCATGTCGAACGGGCTGAGCTTCCAGTTCAATTACGCATGGTCCAGATCGCTCGACACCGGCACCGGCGGCGGTCATGGATCGACCATCGATATCTACCAGAACGCGTACAGCCCCGCCGCCAACTACGCCCCTTCGGACTTCAATGCGGCCAGCACCTTCGCCGGTCAGATTCTGTACGAAGTGCCGTTCGGCACAGGGCGCCATTTCGCGCTTCACGGAGTAGCCGATCAGGTGCTGGGCGGCTGGCACATATCGAGCTTCTTCAACGGGCGCACGGGGGTTCCGTTTACTCCGGTGATTCAGTCCTCTGTCGCGGGCGGGATCGATCCGGGGCTGAGCTCGTCCTTCGGGGTCGGGAATATGTACCTCTATCCCGATGTGGTTGGCAACCCCAAAGTGTCCAATCCCACCCCGGGTGAATGGTTCAACCCCGCTGCCTTCGCCAACCCGGCCTATGGGACGTTTGGCAATGCCACACGCAACATGCTGACTGGACCAGGTTTCTGGGATGTGGACATCAGCCTTGGAAAGACGTTCGCTCTTCCCTGGGAGGGAATCAAGCTCGATATCAGGGCTGACGCGACGAACGCGTTCAACCACGTGAACTACTTCAACCCGGACGCGAATGTCGGCTATAACAGCAACGGTACGCTGGCCGATACCACCGCCGGCCGAATCACCAACCCGGCGGGCTACAACGCGAACATGCGCATCATCCAACTGGGCGCACGCGTGAGTTTCTGAGTCCGGCGGTCAGGCTTCCAGTACACGGCCCCGCGGCGTGCGGAGGGTTCACCTCGGCACGCCGCGGGGTTTCTGCGTCATCATGGGACGTACATCCATGAAAGATCCCCGACCCGGCAAGTTCCACCCGACCGTGGTCTTCATGCTGCTGGCAGGCTCGGCAATCATAGCCGCACAGACCGGACCATCCGGCGGCGCGGAGATTCACGATCACCTTCGCAAAGCCGCCGCATACCTGAAGGCAAACGACCCCAGCGCCGCCACCCGGGAGTTCGAGGCCGTTCTGGCCATCGATCCCCGGAACGTCGAAGCATATGCGAATCTGGGTGTAATTGCATTCTTTCGGCACGATTATAAGGAGGCCTCGCGCTATTTGCACAAGGCTCTCGAAATAGACCCCTCTCTTGCGAAAACACAAGCTCTTTTGGGCATTTCCGAGCGACGATTGGGGCAACCCGCTGCGCAGGCGCTTCTGGAGAAGTCATTTCCCAGATTGAAAGACAAAAACCTGCAAATCCAGGCGGGACTGGAATTGGCAAATATTTACTACCAGCAGGGCAACCTCGACGGCGCCGCCTCCGTGATGCGGTCGCTGGTGGATCTCGACCCCGACAGCGTTGAAATCCTGTACATGGCGCAACGAGTGTATTCTGAATTGGCTGACGACACGCTGAACAAGCTGGCCATACTTGCGCCCGGTTCGGCCCGCATGCAGCAGGTGATCGCCGAGCGCCTGGTCAATGCGGGCGACTTGAAAGGCGCCGCGGAGCATTACCGGAAGGCGCTGGAGATCGACCCGCACCTGCCCGGCGTGCACTTCGAACTGGCCCAGGCCATCCTCGGCTCCGCCGCCAGTGACGCGGCCGCGCAGGCCGCCGCGGAAAAGGAACTGGAGACCGCGGTGAAGTTCGAAGGCGAGAGCGCCCGGACCGAATGCGTCTTTGCGAGGATCGCCTTCCAACGCTCCGATCTGAATGGCGCATACGCTCACTATACGCGCGCCTTTGGCCTGGACCCCGGGGATGCGGAAGCCCAGGTCGGTCTTGGCGGCCTGCTGGCAACCATGGGGAAGCCCGAGGAGGCGGCAAAGTACTTGCGCATGGCCGTCCAATCGGACCCGCTCAACGAAGAAGCCCATTATCGTCTGGCGTCGGTTTGCAAAAAGCTTCAATTGAAAGACGAATCCGAAAAAGAACTGCGGCTGTTTCAGGAGATTAGGCAGGTGAGGGAGCGTCTCGGTGGGTTGTACAGCCAGATGAACAAGAAACCGCCCGGGCAAGGGGAGCAAATACCCGATGCGCAACCATGAAACCCTGGCGATTGTCTCCGCGCGCTTTCTCTTGTGCGCGATCGTCATGGGTGTTGGCGGCTCGGGCGGCCCGAGTCAGCAACCGCCGGAACCCACCGACATCACTCCGCTTAACGGCGAAGTCTACTACCTCGTGAATCAGCTCAGCGGTCTGCAGGTGGACCTTAATAACAATTCCACCACCGCTGGCGACCACATCGTTCAACAACAGCGGAGCTTCACGGACCTCAGCCAGAGATGGGCCTTTACCAGGGTTTCCGGTGGGTTTTGGCGGATCGGCAATGTTCGCACCGGTCTCTGTCTCGACGGCGCGATCTCCGTCTTTGCCGAAAGAGGCCCCCAACCACTTGCCGGCGCACGCGGCGCGGAAAGGCCATCGCTGGTTTGCAGGCGCCTGCCGAACCACCCCAGCGAGGCGGAAGAGTCGGGACGGCGTGTTTCGGAAGCCTGCTATGTGGTGCAGAATCCTTGCACGACTGTTGACACCGAGCAGTGGGCTCTCACGGCCACCGGCAATGGCTACTACACGATCTCGAACAAAGGCACGGGTCTGCTGATCGATTTGTCTCCGGGTTCCGAGCCCACGGGAACGGTCCTGGATGAAACCGCGTTCTCGAAGGCCGCGACCGTGAGCCAGCAGTGGCTGCTTCGTCCCGCCTTCTTCCGCGGCGTGGACAATGCACTGCTGGAGAAGCAGGAGGCCGCTCGCGCGGCAATTGGTTTGTCCTGGTGGAAGGATGCCGGCCAGCAACAGGACGTACTCCGGATGTTCAAGAACCATGGCATTAACATGGTGCGATTGCGGCCCAGCTCGGCGCCACCCTATGCGAATGTGTCCCAGGCACAGTGCAGCGGCAATGCCTGCTACGGCGAAACGGAAGCGCAGGATTTGGATCTTGCCAAGCGCGCGAAGAACCTCGGCATGAGTGTCGAACTGACCCTGCTGTTCGATGGAGGCAGCTCTTCCAGCGTCCCGCCAGCGTGGGCCCAGGACACGCAGATCGCGCAGTTGCAGTCGGACTTGTATGCTTATGTGAAAGCCGAGATCCTGGCGTATCGGCGGGCCGGAACAATGCCCGACCTGGTCTCCATCGGCAATGAAGTCGACACCGGTTTTCTGGGCTCGCTCGGCAGTCCGACGGGAGCGAACTTCGGCGGTTTTGCCGCCCTGCAGATCGCCGCCATTCAGGCGGTCAGGGACGCGGCGGCGGACACTTCGGCTGGCCCCGCGATTCCAGCTCCGCTCACCTGCATTCACATCACACCGGCGTGGGATCTCTCGCAATTTTTCGCACTCGCGAATCAAAACAACATTCCCTACGACGCGATTTGCCAGAGTTTCTACCCCATCTTTCATGGTCCCCTCACCGAGGCGCAGGCGGCCGCGTCCAATCCCAACAACAAGCCGGTGGAGCAGGAAGTCCTCGTGAGCGCCGCCAATAACATTGGGAAGCCTATCTTCATTCTCGAAGCCGGGGAACATTACGAGAATGGCTTTGAGGCCAATGATCCGTGGTATGCCCCGCCGACGCCGGCACTGCAGCGTCAGTTCCTGCTGGACCTGCAGGGGGTGCAAAAGGGCTTGCCGAACAACCTCGGCATGGGAGTGGCGTACTGGGATCCCGCCGGTGTGAACATACCGCGTGCGAGCGGTGGATTCATTAACGGCGATAACCTCGCGGACGCCATCTACATCTGGAACGGCTTGACGCTCTTTGACAACGCGGACAGTTCCGGATCGACCAATGTCGGCGCTACAAGCTACTCTATGCTGCTGCCCGGCATTGATGCACTGGGGGGCAAACTCGATCCCACTTTAAGCTACAAGTTCGTCAATCTCGGCAGCGGGCAGATCCTGTCCGTTTTCCGGGGTTCGAATGCCGCCGGCGCCCTGCTGGACGCCGAGGTGGACACCGGGTATCCAACGTTGAGCCAGCAGTGGCGCATCTCCAGCGATAATGACGGCTACTTCCAGATCGCGAGTCTCAATCCAGGAACGGGCAACACCACAAATGTGCTGGATGACTCGGGGGGATCGACCTCGAGCGGAAGCGCCGTGGTTCAATCTCCATCCGGCAGCGCCCAGGAACTCGAATGGAACATCTTCTCGGCCGGCAACGGTTACTTTAGTTTTGTCAACCGGGTGAGCGGCCTGGTGCTGGACATGAACGGCGGAGCTGGCGCGCAAGCCGGGTTCGCGGTGCAGGAACCGCAAAACAACAGCAGCGCCACCCAGCAGTGGCAAATTGTGCCGGTGCACTAAGGAATTGAGCCGCCAGCGGCCTCGGCTTCCGATGACCTGCATTTCAGGGGCGCCCCGGCTGGTCCGATCCAACCTTAGTTGGATTGCCCGGCGACATCACGTTGTTAGACTCAGGCATCGGCCGAAGTTTATGCGCCTTCAATTCTTATTATCCCTTCCGGTCGCCCTGTGCCTGGCGCTGTCCCTCGCGCGCGCCGCCGAGGTTACCGTCGATGCCGGCAAACTCGCCGCACCTCCGGAGCCGCTGCCTGTCGCCGCTGGCGGGCGTTCTCCGGATGGCCATGTGCTCGCCATCAACACGCGCTATTTGTTGCTGGACGGCAAACCCTGGTTTCCGGTGATGGGTGAGTTTCATTACTCGCGCTATCCCGCCTCCGATTGGGAACGGGAAATCCTCAAGATGAAAGCTGGCGGAATCCGCATTGTCTCCACCTACGTCTTCTGGATTCATCACGAAGAGGTGGAGGGGCAGTTCGACTGGTCGGGCCAGCGCGACCTGCGTCACTTTGTGGAATTGGCCGGCAGGCACGGCATGCTCGTCTGGGTACGCGTGGGGCCTTGGGATCACGGCGAGGTGCGCAATGGCGGACTGCCCGACTGGCTGCTTCGCAAGTCCGCCACGCGCCAGAACGACCCGGTTTATCTGCGGTACGTGGCGCGGTTCTACGGTGAGATCGGGCGCCAGTTGAAGGGCCTCTTCTGGAAGGATGGAGGACCGATTATCGGCGTGCAGATCGAAAATGAATACCATTTGCGCGGGCCGGGAAAGGGCGAGGAGCACATTGTCACCTTGAAGCGTCTGGCTCGGGAGGCCGGTCTTGACGCGCCGTTCTATTCCATCACCGGTTGGGATGATGCCGCCGTGCCTTCTGGCGAAGTCATTCCAGTGTTTGGCGGGTATCCGGATGGTTTCTGGTACCGCTCGCTTACCGCGCTGCCCCCCAGCCCGAACTACTTCTTCACGCCCATCCGCTGCGAAGAGAATGTGAACGCCGATCTCGGCCCGGCGCGGCCCGACATTGATGCCCGATTCGCCTCCTGGCCGTTCCTCACCGCCGAAATGGCCGGCGGCATGGAGCTTGCCTATCACCGCCGGCCGTTGATGGCCGCCGACGATATTGCCGCGCTTGACGTGGTGAAACTCGGTTCGGGCGTTGTGCTGTATGGCTACTACATGTTTCACGGGGGGACGAATCCGGAGGGAAAAGAGACCACCCTGCAGGAATCTCAAATTACCGGATATCCCAACGATCTGCCGTTAAAGACGTATGATTTTCAGGCGCCCCTCGGCGAATTCGGACAGATGCGCGCATCCTTCCGCGATCTGAAGACATTCCACCTGTTCCTGCAGGACTTCGGGCCGGCGCTGGCGCCCATGACGGCCCGGTTCCCCGAAGAGACGCCAACGGGAAAGCTGGATGGCGAAACTCCTCGTGTGGCCGTGCGCGCCGATTCCAGGCGCGGCTTCATCTTCCTCAACAACTACCAGAAAGACCATCCGCTTCCCGAGCGTAAGGAATTTCGAGTGCGGCTCAATCTCGCCACGGGCGCGCTCACTGTACCCCGGCGGCCGGTGGACATCCCCAGCGGCGCCTACACATTCTGGCCCGCGAACCTGCCGCTGGGCGGGGCGACTCTCGAGTACGCCACCGCGCAGCCCCTCTGTAAGCTCGATGATCCCGATACCGTGGTCTTCTTCGCCTGGCCGGGGATTGCGCCTGAGTTTGCGTTCGCCTCAGCCGACGGTCTGTCCATCGAGGCTCCCGCCGCTCGAGTGCAACGCGAGAATGGCCGGGTGTACATCGGCGGAATGGCGCCGGGGCCGGGAGTCGCCATCGCGGTCACAACCGCGGACGGCCGCCGCACGCAAATCGTGCTGCTCTCGCGCGATCAGGCGCGCAACCTCTGGAAGGCGCCCCTGGCTGGACGCGAGCGTCTCATCCTTTCCCCCGCGGACGTGTATTTCGAAGGAGACCGCATTCACCTGGGCGCCGCCGATCCTGCCTCGCTGACCTTCGGCGTGTTTCCCGGTTTACATCAAAAGGTCCCAGGCTTCCACAGCGCGGGTCACGAAGGAATCTTTGAGCGCTACACCACCCACGTGGCGCCGGTTGCAGCGGAGCCGACTGTCCGCCAGGTGGCCGAAGCCGGGCAGGCAGCGCCGGTGAGGATGGGAAAGGAAGTTGCCATGGCCCCCGCGGAGTCGGATTTCAAGGCGGCCGCGCGGTGGTCGATTCGGGTTCCAGAGATCAACTCAGACGCGGTAGGCCAGGTAATCCTCCGCATCGCTTACCAGGGCGACGTGGCCAGGCTCTATGCAGGGAAGCGCCTGATCACCGACGACTTCTACCACGGCGCTCCCTGGGAGATCGGCCTGCGGAACATCCCTGTCGCCGATAGGAAGCAGGGGCTGGAACTTCAGATTCTGCCCTTGCGCAAGGACGCACCTATCTATCTGGCAACCGGGGCCTGGCCCAGGGCTTCCAGACAGGGGCAGGCCGCAAGTCTGATCGAGGTCAAGGTGGTGCCGTACTACCGGGCGTCGGCCGATCTGCTCCCTTGATCCCGATCCTACTTTAGATGGATCTCCTTTTCTTCTTGCGGCGATAGAATCTTCTCATCCTTCCCGGATCGAAAGGGGATGTATAAGGAGTTTTCTCGGTAGAATACGCTGCGATTGGCCTGCGCGGTGGCGCCGAGGCCGCAACGCCAGTTCTTTGACCGGCTGATGCGCTCCCTTCCGTTCCCGGAGGGCGCCCAGGCTCCCTGGCGGCCGAAAATCGCGCACACAAACGAGCGAAACAACCGAAGCACGCGCTCAGGGACCTTGGCTGTGCGGTCCCGGATTCCATACGTAGTCAGCCTGAAAATATTCGCGGCTCTCAGTGGCCGCTTTCGGAGCCCACCTTGACCAGGACACTCCAGTCTCTTGCCTTCTTCTTTCTGATGTTATCCGCAGTACGGGCGCAGTGGAACGACACCCTGCTCAGGCCCTTCGTGATGGATCACCGTGGGGGCGGCTCTTCCCCGGCCGACGTCTCGTTCCTGCTCGACGGACCCGCCGGCAAAGACGGTTTCATCCGCATGCGGAACGGCCACTTCGCGAAGGCGAACGGCGAGCGAATCCGGTTCTGGGGCGTCCACTTCACCGATTGGAGTCCTGGCTCGGTGGAAATACCGCCCCGGGAAGATGCCCCGATGTGGGCCGCCACTCTGGCCCGCTTCGGCGTCAACCTCGTCCGCTTGCATTTCCTCGATCTTGATTCCCCTCGCGGCATCATCGATGCCACGGCCAGCGACAGCCGTTCTTTCGATCCACAGCAACTCGATCGGCTGGATTTCGAAGTCGCCCAATTCAAGAAACGCGGAATCTACGTCGACCTCAACCTGAACGTAGGCCGTTCTTACAAGGCCGGAGACGGCGTGCAGGATTTCGCCAGGATTCGGTGGGCCAAAGGGCTCACGCTGTTCGACCCGCGCCTGATCGAGTTGGAAAAGGACTACGCCCGGCGCCTGCTGACTCATGTGAATCCTTATACGGGGACCGCGTATCGGGATGAACCGGCCGTTGCGATTGTGGAAATGCTCAATGAAAACGGCCTCTATATGGGTTTTCACGCGCCCACGCCTTACTACGACGACGAACTGACCGCGCTGTACAACGCATGGCTCCAGCAGAAGTACGCTCCCGAGGAGTTGAGAAAGCTGCGCGATCTCGCATCCGTTCCAGAGGGCGCTCCCGTGCCCCGGCTGAAGTCTCAGGAAGCGGCAACCGCCCCCAGGGAGCGCTATGAGGCCGAAACAGCCTTCTACATGGATACGGAAAACAGGTTTTACGAGGACATGAAGGGCTATCTCAAAGGCGAGCTCGGCGTAAAATGCCCCATCGTCGGCACATCCGACCATAGCCACTCCAGCAGCTCGTATGCCATGCTGTCTTCTCTTTCCGGACTGGACGTGGTGGATGGCCACGTCTATTGGGAGCACCCCGAGGCGCCGGGGCCGGTGAACACGCCCATGGTCAACGATCCACTCCATTCCACGGTGGTGCAACTATCGCGTACGGCCTTTGCGGGCAAGCCCTATACCGTCAGCGAAACCAATCACCCTTTCCCCAACGAGTGGGCTAGCGAGGGAATCCCGATCGTCGCCGCGTACGGAGCCTTTCAGGACTGGGACGCTATCGTTACCTATACGTTTGAGCCCAAGCGGGCGCCAGACTGGAAGCCGTATGTTGGAGACGCATTTGACATCTCGCTCGATCCCGTGCGCATGACGGAAATGGCCGCCGGAGCTCTCATGTTCCTGCGCGGCGACGTGCAGCCGGCGCGGCAGACCGTAAATCGAACCTATTCCAGAGAAGAGGTGCTGGAGAGCCAGCGCCTGCCGCATTCCGAGCAGCCCTGGTTCACACCCGGCTTCCCGCTGGCCCTGCCCCTGGAGCATGCGGTTCGCATCCAGTCGCTGGAAGGTCCGCCAACGGAAAAACTCACCGCAACCGATGCGAATCCAATCGTGTCCGATACGGGCGAACTAGCCTGGTACACGTCCGCGGAGAAGACGGGATTGGTCACCGTGGACACCGCGCGTACGCAGGCGCTGGTCGGCTTCCTCAAGGCGGACCATAAAGCTCTGAGGAACCTCGACGCGGACATCACGAACAACTTCGCCACCATCGTGCTGTTAACGCTCGATGGGCAGCCGCTCGCGCGATCCGAAAAGATGCTCCTCACCGCCGGGTCCCGCGTGGCCAACACCGGCATGAAGTGGAACGAAGCGCGCACCAGACTGCAGAGCCAGGGCGGCTCGCCTACGCTAATAGAACCGGTTGCCGGGACGGTGACGCTGCGCAACATTGAGAAGGCCACCGGCGTAAGCGTAGCCGCTCTGGACGGCGCCGGGAAGGCCATTGGTGAGACGATACGGGCGAAGAAGACGGCTGCCGGATGGGAGTTCCCTATCGGAGACCCGGTTACCACGTGGTATGTGGTTTCCATTCGCCGGCACTGAGGAGTGCGGCACCCCGGGCACACGCGGCGGCAGCCGCTTTTTTCAGAGGGGGGAGCTGTGACTGATCCGCACAATTCGATGACCCGCCGAGACCTGCTCGGCCGAGCTCTGGGAACGGCGGCGTTGGTCTTCACGCTCGACGCCGCAGCGCCGGAAGCGGCTCCGCGGATCAGGGACTCCTTCGACTTCGGCTGGAGATTCTTCCGGGGCGATGCACCGGGTGCGCAGGAGCCCGGCTTTGCGGACACCGCCTGGCGAAGTCTCGACCTGCCGCACGACTGGAGCATCGAAGGGCCTTTCTCGCCGCAAGAATCCAGCGGGGGCTCCGGGGGACATGCCCCCACCGGCATCGGCTGGTACCGCAAGCGGTTCCATCTGCCGGCGTCGTATAAGGACCGCAGGGTTTCCATTGAGTTCGACGGCGTCTACCAGAACGGTGAGGTGTGGATCAACGGGCAATACCTGGGCAAGCGCCCATACGGGTACATCAGCTTCGCGTACGACGTCACTGCGTTTCTGAGCGCCGCGGGCGACAACGTGATCGCCGTGAAAGTGGACAACTCCCTCCAGCCGAACTCGCGCTGGTATTCCGGCTCGGGCATCTACAGACACACCTGGTTGACGGTGGTGAATCCGGTTCATGTAGCCCATTGGGGGACGCTTGTGACCACGCCACGGGTCACCAGAGAGGCGGCCACCGTCCATGTCAGAACTAAGGCGTTGAATGAGAGCGCGTCGGCCACGGCGTGCACGCTCATCACTTCGGTGGTCGATGGCGAAGGCAACCCGGTTGCGACAGCGGCGGCATCGCAGGAGATCGGTCCCAACGCCCGCTACGAGTTTGCGCAGCAGATGGCCCTGAACAAGCCTCGTCTCTGGAGTGTCTCCACACCCTCGCTCTACAAAGTACGCAGCACGGTCCGGGTTGGCGAACAAGTGGTGGACGAGTACGAGACCCCCTTCGGTATTCGGGAAGCGCTCTTCGACGCCGGCCGCGGGTTTCTGCTCAACGGTGAGCGCGTCAGGCTGAACGGCGTGTGCCTGCACCATGACGGTGGGTCCGTGGGAGCCGCCGTGCCCGAGCGTGTTTGGGAGAGGCGTTTCGAAATCCTGCGTGAGATGGGTTGCAACGCGATCCGCACCAGCCACAATCCCCCGGCGCCCGAGTTCCTCGACCTTTGCGACCGCATGGGCTTCCTGGTCATGGACGAAGCCTTCGACGAGTGGAAGGCTGGGAAGGGACAACTGCGCGGCAATGGCTATTCCAGGATCTATGACGAGTGGCACGAACGCGACGTCACCGATTTCATTCGCCGTGACCGCAATCATCCTTCAGTCGTCCTGTGGAGCTGCGGAAACGAAATCCCCGATCAGCTCAGCGAACACGGAGTAAAGATTCTGCGCGAGCTGATGGCCATCTTTCACCGCGAAGACCCCTCCCGTCCGGTAACCGCCGCCTGCGACCAGATTGCGGCCGAACCCAAAGCGGCGCCAGCGGAGTTTCTCGATCTTCTGGACATCGTGGGCTACAACTATGCCGACCGCTGGCGCGAGCGGCGCGAGTTGTACTACAGCATCGACAAGGCGGCGCACCCCAACTGGCGCATGATCGGCACCGAGAGCACCGGCATGGGAGGGCCGCGTGGCGATTATCGCGGACTGTTGTCAACTGAACCGAGCCGCTTCGGCCGAGGCCTCGGCCGCGGCCTCGATACCGAGGAACTGTGGCGATTCGTGCGCACGCACGACTACGTGGCGGGCGACTTCATGTGGACCGGCATCGATTACCTCGGTGAGGCGTTCGGGGCAGCGTCCAGAGGAGCGGTTTCCGGCGTCATCGATAGTTGCGGTTTCCCCAAAGACGGCTATTACTTCTACCAGAGCCAGTGGACTGAAAAACCGGTGCTGCACCTGTTCCCGCACTGGAACTGGAAGGGCCGCGAAGGCCAGTTCCTGCCGGTGGTCTGCTACACCAATTGCGACAGCGTGGAGCTGTTTCTGAATGGGGAATCGATCGGCGTCAAAGGCTACACCTTCCCGCGATACGGCATGCAGGGTCGCTACGGACAATACGCGCCAGCAGCGCCCGGCACGGCTCGCACCACATCGGACCTGCACCTGGCCTGGGATGTACCCTACGATCCCGGCACTCTCAAGGCGGTTGGGATGAAGGGCGGGAAGGTGGCCGTGGAGGTGGAGATTTCGACTACGGGCGATCCCACCGCCATCGCCCTTTCCGTGGACCGGGACACCCTGCGCGCCGGCCGTCGCGACGTCGTCCACGTCACCGTGAAGGTGCTGGACACCCAGGGCCGTTTGCACCCGGATGCGGACAATGAGGTGACGTTTGAGATTCAGGGCGAAGGTAAGCTGATCGGCGTGGACAACGGCAACATGGAAGACATGGCTGCCGATTTCAAGGGCAGGACCGCGAAGGCCTTCCACGGAATGTGCCTGGCGATGGTGCAATCCACGGCAAATCCCGGCCAGATTCGCGTAAACGCCACCTCGCCCGCGCTGAAGCCGGCCAGCGTGATTATCACGACGAGAGACTCAGCCGATGTGAGGAAATCGGGTTAGAATACCACCAGCAACGCCATTAATATGCCAGTCGTGCCTCGTCTGCCCATTTCCGCGCTGGTCCCGGCGACTGTTCTCCTATTGGTCTGCCCGCTTCGTGGCGCCCTGGCCGGCTACGGCAGGCGCGTCTGGCATGCCGAAGATGGATTGCCCGAAGAAACCGTTCAGGCGTTCGCCCAGACAGCCGATCATTTCCTCTGGATCGGCACCACCGGCGGCCTGGTCCGTTTCGACGGCGCTCAGTTCGTGGTCTTCGATCGGGAGAACACGCCCGCGTTCCACGAGAACAGCATCTTCTGTCTGCTCGCGGCAACCGGCGGCACATTGTGGATCGGAACGGAAGGCGGAGGCGTGGTCAGCTATCGCAACCGCTCGTTCCGCTTGTGGTCGAGAGCGGATGGCCTCACCAATGGCTATATTCGGGCCCTTCGCGAGGATGCCAGTGGCCGCATCTGGATGGGGACGGATGACGGGCTGTTCCGCTGGCAGAAGGGCCGGATCGAGCGTGTCGACGGCCGTGACGGCGTGCCGCCGATCGCGGTCCACTCCATCTACAGGGATCGCCAGCAGCGTCTGTGGGTCGGCGGCTTTCACTTCTTCTGCATCGACGGCAATCGCACGGCCGAGTTCCAGTTGCCCGGTGGTCTGACCGACAACGTGAAATCCATCCTGCAAACGCGCGATGGAACGCTCTGGGTGGGCACTGTGACCGGCTTGCAGCGAAGCAACCCGGCGCCGGGTTCGTCCCCTCCCGTTTTTTCGCGGGTCAGTGACATTCACAGCACCGTACGAACGCTAATGGAAGACGACGATGGCACGCTTTGGATCGGCACCATCGGCGAAGGCCTGATCCGTTACCAGAACGGGCATTTCTCCACGCTGTCGGCGGGCACAACGCTGCCCAGCAACACCATCCTGAGCAGTTTCTCCGGATCCGAGCACAACATCTGGATCGGCACCCAGGCCGGGCTCGTCCGGCTGAACAAGACCGCTGCAACCACCCTGGTTCTTCCCGACTTCGCCGATGCCGACTTTGGAACCATTTTTGCCGATCGCGACGGAACGCTGTGGGTGTCCAGTACTCACTTGTTCCACCTCACCGGACACCGCGCCAAAATGCTCCACTTCCCCGGTCCTCTCGCCAACGTCCGAATTCGCAATGTGTTCCGCGACAGTTCAGGCACGCTTTGGTTCGGGACCGAGGGCAAAGGCGCATTCCGCTGGGTGCACGGAGAGCCCCGTCCGGTCCCGCGCATTCAGCCCTATGTGCGGGCCTTCGCGGAAGACCACGAAGGAGGCGTTTGGATCGGCACCGATGGCGGCTATTGCCGCTGGCGGCCTGGCGGCACGCGCTGCTTCGAGGAACACGAGAGCGTGCGTTGCGTTTATGTCGACCGGCAGGGCGACGTCTGGGTGGGCAAGGATCGCGGCTTGACCCGGCTGCGCAATGGCGGGGAGGTCTCGGACTCGCCCATCCCGCGCCTGCGCGAAGAGAAGGTATGGGCGATTCACGAGGACTCCGACGGAGCGTTGTGGTTCGGCACGCGCTCCAGCGGCTTGTTCCGCTGGAAGTCCGGCCAACTGACCGCTTACACAACCGCCCAGGGTCTCGCCAATAACAGCATCTATCAGATCCTGGAAGACCGCCATGGCACTTTCTGGCTGAGTGGGCCGAATGGTATTTCGTCGATCGTCCGGCACGATCTCGAACTCACCGCCTCCGATCCCTCCCACCGGCCCGCCGTGAAGCTGTACGGCACTTCCGAAGGACTGGAGACCACCCAGATGTACGGCGGCGTGCAACCGGCGGGCTGCACTACCGCGAGCGGTGAAGTCTGGTTCCCCAGCACCGCCGGCGCGGTTCAGATTGGTGCGGATCCCGAGGGCCCCGTGTCCGCTCCGCCCGCGGTCATTTACCGCGTGGAGGCGGATGGCCGCGAGGTTGGCGCCGACGGCGACATCGAATTGCCTCCCGGACAAGGCAAGCTGGAGATCCAATACGGCGCAATTCAGTTCCGGTCGCAGGACCACGTCGGCTTCCTGTATCAATTGGAAGGATTCGACAGCGGGTGGACCGAAACGCGCGCCCGCCGGGCTGGTTATACCAACATTCCGGCGGGCCACTACCGGTTTCGCCTGATGGCATTCGATATCGCACAACCCGGCGCCGTGTCTCAAGCCTCGGTTTCATTTAATTGGCGTCCGCACTTCTACCATGCCTGGTGGTTCTATCTTTTGTGCATCGGGTGCCTGGCCGGTGCGGCGTGGTCCACGTACCGGGCGCGCATGCGTCAGGCCCACGCCCGGTTTGAGGCCGTGCTCGGCGAGCGCAACCGTCTGGCCCGCGAGATGCACGACACACTGATCCAGGGGTGCACCGGCGTTTCCGCCCTGCTGGAGGCGCTTGCGTCCATGTTCCCGGAACATGGACCCTCCGCCAGGAACCTGCTCGATTGCGCCCGCACCCAGATACGCGCCGTCACCGAAGAGGCTCGTGAGGCGGTTTGGAATCTGCATCACGGCGGCCGTTCCGAAATCAGCCGCCTGGTGGATCATATGGCGCGGCAGGCCTGCGCCGCTTCGCAAGTGCCCTTGCGGTTCGAAACCTCCGGTAAACCCGTCGTGCTCGACCCGCTGATCGAGCACGACATCATGATGGTGGCCCGCGAGGCGGTTTTCAATGCCATCCGCCATGCGCATCCCCACGAGGTCTCGCTTGGAATTCACTTCCGCCGTGGCAGAATCAGAATGAGCGTGCTCGATGATGGCTGCGGTTTCGAGCCAGGCGATGTGCTTCCGCAAACGGGCGGCCATTTTGGACTCATCGGAATGCGCGAGCGCACCGAACGGCTGGGCGGGCGGTTCGCCCTTCGCAGCGCCCCTGGCAAAGGCACCGAATTAAGCGTGGATGTTCCCGTGCGCCCCCCGGCGCACGAAAAGCAGGGAGCGTTGAACATATGAGCGTAGCTCACAAATTCAGCGTCCTGGTGGTGGAGGATCATCCCATCATGCGCCTGGGAATCGCGTCCATCATTGCCGCGCAGCCGGACATGACGGTCTGCTTCCAGGCGGAGTCCGGAGAAGAGGCCGTGCGGGCGTTTCGCCAGTATCATCCCGATATCACCCTGATGGATTTGCGGCTGCCCGGCATCAGCGGAGTGGAAGCGCTCCGCATTATGCGCGGCGAAGACCCCCATGCGCGCTGCGTCGTCTTGACCACCTATGAGGGCGACGAGGATATTCATCAGGCGCTCGCCGCCGGCGCGGCCGCCTACGTCATCAAGGCCATGTCCTACGAAACGCTGGTGGACGCCCTGCGCCGCGTGTACGCGGGCTGCCGCTATCTCCCCCCTCCCGTCGCGCGAAGTCTGGCCAATCGCACGCCCAACTCCGATCTGAGCCCGCGCGAACGCGAAGTGCTCGCGCTGATGGTGTGCGGAAAAACCAATAAGGGGATCGCCGACGCGCTCGGAATTACGGAGGCGACCGTGAAATGCCATGTCAGCGTGATTTTGCAGCGCCTGAACGTGGCCGATCGGACTCAGGCCGTCGTTGCCGCGCTCCAGCGCGGGCTCGCCCACCTTTGAGCCGGCGCCATTCTGTGCGTCCGGTGACCGCGCTGAGGCGCCTTCGCACAACCCTCGCGACAAGGCCGGCGTTGGGGGGCGCTGGCATGAAGGGGTCACACCGGGCCGCACCCGCGGGCAAAAGCCAGCAAGTCAGTAGGTGCCCACCCGGATCGCCAGTGGCAGCGTGAGATTCTGGCCTCCGCTGGTCACTACCAAAGCCTGCGGCCCGGCCGCCGCGTTCCCGTTCACCGTTAGCGTCGCCGCGATCGAGGTCGCTGAGTTCACCACCACGTTGCTCACCGTCAGCATCCCGCTCGGCGCCGTCACCGTGTCCCCGCTCTGGAAGTTCGTGTTCGTTCCCGTGATGGTCACCGTGACCTGCCCCCCCAGCGTCACCGCGTTCGGACTCACTCCCGTCAACTGCGGCGCTGTCGGCCCCGGAATCGTCGTCTCATTAAACAGCGCCCGCATGATGAAAGACGCCATCTGCCCTCGTGTCACCACCCCGTCGGGACAAAACACCAGCGGATTGCTTCCACAGCCGTTGGTCACGTGTTCCTCATAGGCACGCTGTATATAAGGGAACGGCATCCCGTTGCCTTCCACGTTCGTTGGTGCGTCCGCAAAGTACGGCGTTCCGGAACTGGTGAAGCTGGCCCCGTACAGCGCCAGCCGCGCTCGAACCATGAACATCGCCATCTGCCAGCGCGGGATCGTGTCGGTGGGACAGAACAGCGCCGGACTTTTCGAGCAACCGGTCGTGATGCCCAGATCCATCAGCTTCTGAATGTGCGGGAAGAACGGATTCGACGCCGGCACATCCTGGAAATATGGCGTGGTGTTGTAAATGGCCGGATTGGTGGTGCCGGTAACCGCCCGGACAATAAACGCCGCCATCTCCTGCCGCGTGACGGTGTTGTCCGGGCAATAGCTGCGGGTCTGCGGCGTGCTGCCCTCCACGCAACCGGTAGTCACCCCGGCCTGAAACATCAGGTTCGCCGCGTCGAAGTAGGTGGCGGACGGCGAGATGTCCGTGAACTGGCCGGTGGTGAAATCCTGCGTCAGCGTGAAGGTCCAGTTGCCAACCACGATCTGAGCCGTACGGGGGGCCCCCGTGGTGTTGGTGTCGACACGAATCACCACCGAGCCGGAGCCGCTGCCGGAAGCCCCTGAGGCGATGGTTGCGAACCCCGCCGTGGTCTGCGCCGTCCACTGGCATGCCGCCTCCCCGACCACGGAAATTGTAAACTCCTGCGCCGAACCGTCGATGGACGCATTGGGCGAGATGGACGTGGGACACGGGGGGAGGCCCAGGTAAACATCGACGCTCCCCCCTCCAGCACCGTAAGAACCGATCACAACATCGGGGCGGCCGTCGCCGTTCACGTCGGCGATCACCATCGCATACGGGGTGCGCGAATCCGGGAAAGTCACCGGTGCCTGAAACGTCCCATCGCCGTTCCCGTAGAGAATGCTGAACGCCGTGGAGGAGCGCGCATAGAACAGGACGAGATCGGTTACGCCATCGCCATTCATGTCCGCGGAGAAGATCTGCGTGGGCGCAGCCGAAATGGGAAGTATCGCCGCTGGTTTGAATGTGCCGTCTCCCTTGCCCAGAAAAATGGCCACGGTCGGTTGCGTGGCATGAATGACGGCCACATCCAGGTTGCCGTCGCCATTGAAATCGGCTATTGTCAGCGCCTGCGGATCCAGATCGCTGGTGAACGATTGCGGCGCGCCGAACGTCCCGTCAGGTGTGCCGAGCAGGACACTGATCGTATTCGGCCCCGAAGAGCCGGAATTAGTGACGACGACATCGGCAATACCATCGTTGTTCAGGTCTCCGACCGCGATCGCGGTCGGATTGGCGCCCGCTGGATAACTGTCCGGGAAAAGCTGCAGAGTGCCGTCTCCGTTCCCAAACAGAACCTGAACGAAGCCGTTCGGACCCGTGAGAATCAGATCCGGCTTCCCATCGCGGTTCACGTCCGCTGCTGCAATCGAGTTCACCGAGAGAGGGTAGGACTGATTGAGTTCATGGAACGTCCCATCGCCGTTTCCCAGGGCGATCGTGGGATACGCATTAACGTATGCCACGTCGGGCTTCCCGTCGCCGTTGAAATCGCAGGCTATCAGGGAGCCGCCACCGGTGGCTTGCGGCGAGGAAACCTGCGTGAAGGCTCCGTGGACGTTTCCCAGCAGTCCATAGAGCCCTCCTCCCAAACTCCACATAGCCAGGTCAACAATACCGTCGCCGTTAAAATCGCTCGCAGCCAGATTGGTCGGAGGAGCGGAGAGGATTTGGGTCGCCGGCGCCGCCAGGCCCCCGGCCAGCACTGGCGTGGAGGTGAAGCTGACATCCCCGGAGACGCTGGCGCCGTAACCGGGCGATCCAGTGAATCGTGCAAGAATCGTGTGCGAGCCTCCAGCCAGTGAGGTAATGAACGCGCTGCCCTGTCCGTTCACAACCGGCCCCGAGGCCAGAATCTGCACGCCGTCGTAGAACGTTACCGAACCGCCCGTAACCGCTGGTGTTACGGTCCCGGTCATGGTGACTTTGGCATTCACGGTGGCCGCGCTCCGAGTAACGGCGAGGGTGGTCGTTGTGGGGACCAGATTCAGAGAAAGCAGGACAGCTTTGGCCGACGCCGACAGCGCGGCAAGATCCATGCGCCCCGCCTCCCCGAAATCACCGGCCACCAGCGCCGTCGCTCCGGCGATCTGGGAATACATCAGCGGCGAACCGAAAGAGCCGTCTCCCTTACCGTAGAAGACCAGCACCCCGGCCGCTGTGCTGACTGCGAGATCCGGCTTGCCGTCTGCGTTGAGATCCACAATTGCGACGGCTGTCGCACCCGCGCCCACGCTATAGGTTGCCGGGCTCGCAAACGTGCCATTGCCGCGGCCCAGCAGGATCGACAACTGACCCGTGCCAGCGCTCACAACAGCCAGGTCGGCGTTTCCATCGCCATCAAGATCGCCAACGGCCACGGCCACCGGACCGGACGCCACGGGAATCGTAGACGGGGTCAGGAAGGTTCCATCGCCATTGCCGAGGAATATGCGCAGGTCGCTGCTGCCATGATCGACGACCACGAAATCCGCGTTCCCGTCGCCATTGAAGTCGCCGGTCGCGACCGCGACGGGTTGCGTCCCGGTGCTGAGATTGACCGCGTCGCCGAAACTGCCCGGATCAGTCATTGTCAGCAGGAGCGACACGTTGTTGGAGCCGGAATTCGCCGTAATGAGGTCCGGATAGCCGTCGCCATTGAAGTCCGCGGTAGCGATGGAGACGGGATTGGTTCCCACGGCGAGACTCTCATATGGCTGGGAATAGGCGCCGCCCCAGGCGTACGTCAGGAGCGCAACCGAGTCCCCGGCCGGATTCGTCACGGCCAGATCTGTCCACCCATAGATGTCAAGCTGAACGGCCACCAGCGCGCCTGGCGCAAAGCTCAGAGAAGTCCGGTCGGGCCCCTGGAAGGTTCCATCCCCGTTGCCTTCAAGGACGACGATCTGGTTGGGATTCGTATCGGCAAACACGATATCCGCGATACGATCCTGGTTAACGTCAGCCGTGATCATTGCGCCGGGCGTGCCTCCGGCATTGAAGCCGGGACCAGGCGTGAGTTGGCCGCCCGGCGTCGCCAATACCTGCTCGAAGAACGTAGCAGAGGTCGGCAGATATCCGAGGTATTCCGGGAACACCGCTCGAAGTTGATGTGTACCCGCCGGCAAAGTTGTTGTGAACGTGGTCGTGTTCGAATAGACCGTCTGAGCGCTCAGGGGCGTTGTCCCGTCAAAGAACGCGATCTCCGGGTTTCCCACCGGCTTCCCCCCTCCGCTGTACGCCAGAGTGGCCGTCAGAGTGATTGGCTGTCCTACTTGTGCGGGGTTAGGGGAGGCTGTCAGAGTGATTCCGGGGCCGGGCTGCTGCGCCAGAATGGCGAGTTCCGGCGTCTTCGTTGCGGCATACTTCGAATCGCCGCTGTACGTTGCCACGACAACGTGAGTTCCTGTTCCAGGCTTCATCATCATGAGCGTGGCGCTTCCGCCGGACAGAGCTACCGTGCCAAGGTTGGTGCCCAACTCCGAGATCTCCTGGAGTTGCAGAGTGCCGGTCGCGTCCGGGTAGCTCGAGGTGACGGTGAGGGTTACGTTGTCCCCGACACTGACCGGATTCGGGGTCGCCGTAAGCGTCAGAACCGGCGCCAGCACCCCGAGACAGATCGAGAAGCTGCCGGATGGGGACACTTGATTTGCTCCGACCGCGAAATCGGGAATGCCGTCCCCATTGAAATCCGCCACCGCAAGCACATCTCCGACAAAAACCCAGCCTCCGATTGGCATAACCCCAAATGGCGCGCGCAAACCTCCATTTCCATCCCCCAGGGACATCAGCAGACCCGCCTCGTAGGTCTCCGCCAGAAGGTCGATTTCCCCGTCGCCATCCACGTCAGTGGCTGTGATGGAATAGACGACGTCCAACATGTCACTGGGTGGCGGATAAGTGGCCACCTGCGCTGTTTGACGGAAAGTGCCATTTCCGTTCGCAGTAAACACGACGAGCTTTCCGCCAGCGCCTGCGATCAGGTCCGGAATCCCATCCCCGTTCAGGTCGGCGCTGGCCAGGGCCGTCGTGCCGTCCACGGCGATACTGATGGGGGTTTGGAATGTTCCATCTCCTCGCCCGTAGAGGACGCTGATGCTGTTGCCGTTCAGGCTCGCGACCGCGACATCGGGAATGCCGTCGTTATCAAAGTCTCCCGGCGCGATGAAGTCGGCGGCCGCCGCCAGAGTAGTGGTGATGTCCGATTGAAACGAACCATCGCCGCTGCCGAGCAGAACGTCAATCGCCTTGCCGGATCCATGAGCGACGATCACATCGGGAATTCCGTCCCAGTTAAAATCGGCAACCGCCACTTGCTTAACGTCCGACGCGATCAGGACGTAAGACTCATGCTGGAAGGTTCCGTCTCGATTTCCCAGAAGCACCGCTACGCCTTCCGGAGTTGCTGCGATCAGGTCGGGAACTCCATCAAGGTTGACGTCCGCTATGGCGACGCTGTAACATGTGGTGCCACCCAGATACGACGAAGCGCTGGCGAACGTGCCATCGCCCTCGTTCATAAAGACGTTGATGGTCCCGCCCGTCTGATTCACGTAAGTGGTTGTCGCCACAATGTCCTGGCGGCCGTTCCCGGTGAGGTCCCCGGTGGTCAGGTTTTGAAACTCAAACCCCGGCAGGGACAGCGAGGCGGAGGTAACAAATGTGCCTCCGGGCTTCGCCGCGACTGTCTGCGTGACCTTGTTTGACCCGCCTGATGGTTCGCCGGCGCCGATCACAAAACGGGCGTACAGAGAATGAACGCCGGCGCCCAGGTCCGCCGTGCTCAGCTTCGCTAGGCCATTGGCGATTGGCGCGCTTCCAAGAACGGAAACTCCATCGTAAAAAGTCACCTTCCCGGTCTGGTCGGCCGGAGAAACCGTCGCGTTCAGCGTGATTGGCTGGCTCACTGCGGATGGGTTGGGGGTCGCCGAAAGCGTAACGTTCACAGCCGCGCGCACGCCGACGGCGCAGGCAAGCAGGGAGGCGAGCAACGCCGACTTCCCGCACAGGGACAGCAAGCTCACGATAGTCTTCACAACACTCACTCGATGTCGAATGCGCCGCAACAACTCGGCGCCTCAGTAAGTACCCACCCGCAGGGCCAGCGGCAGCGTGAGATTCTGGCCGCCGCTGGTCGCCACCAGCGCCTGTGGCCCGGCCACCGCATTCCCGTTTGTCGCCAGCGTCGCCGTGATCGAGGTCGCTGAGTTCACCACCACGTTGCTCACTGCCAGCATCCCGCTCGGCACCGTCACCGTATCCCCTGTCTGGAAGCTGGTGTTGGCCCCTGTGATCGTCACCGTGATCTGACTACCCGGCGAAGCAGGCAGCGTGTTCGGACTCACACCCGTCAACTGCGGCGCCGTCGGGCCCGGAATCGTCGTCTCGTTGAACAACGCCCGCATGATGAACGACGCCATCTGCCCCCGCGTCACCACCCCGTCGGGACAAAACACCAGCGGATTGCTCCCGCAGCCGTTGGTCACGTGTTCCTCATACGCCCTCTGGATGAATGGGAACGGCTGCCCGTTGCCCTCCACGTTCGTTGGCGCATCTGCAAAGTACGGAGCGGCGGCACTGCTGAAAGCAGCCCCGTACAAAGCCAGCCGCGCTCGAACCATGAACATCGCCATCTGCCAGCGCGGCATCGTGTCGGTGGGACAGAACAGCGCCGGGCTCTGCGAGCAACCCGTCGTGATGCCCAGATCCATCAGCTTCTGAATGTGCGCGAAGAACTGACTCGATGCCGGCACATCCTGGAAATACGGCGTCGTGTTGTAAATGGCCGGAGTTGTTGTGCCGGTAACCGCCCGGACAATAAAAGCTGCCATCTCCTGCCGCGTGATGTTGTTATCCGGGCAGTAACTGCGCGTCACAGCCGAGTTACCCGGCACACAACCAGTCGTCACTCCAGCCTGAAACATCAGGTTGGCAGCGTCAAAGTACGTGGCGCTCGGCGGCACATCATTGAACATCGCCGTAGTCGCGCCGAAGTTCGCCGTCGCGGAGTGGTTGGCATCCATCACTAAGCAGGCGGAGGAATCGAGCGGGTCGCCGCTCCACGAGTTAAACGCCCAACCAGTGTTCGCGTTGGCGCTGAGACAAACACGCGTGCCTGCAAGCCAGGTTCCGGAAGCGGATGGCGGGCTTACCGCGATGCTCCCGGCCACTGCCGGCGCCGCCTGCAGCCTGAGTTCAAACCACGGCAGTGCGTCCTGTGTGATTGTGTAGGTGAGCCCCCCCACCGATATGGTCCCTTGTCTGTCCTGACCGGAGGTGTTCGCCGCTACTGTGAAAGTGATCGGCCACCCTGAGCCGTCCTGGTAACCGATAGTGATCCAATCGTCGGTGGTCGTGGCAAACAACGGACAGCCACCACCGGCCGTAACATTGAACTGGCCACTTCCGCCTGCCATCGGTATTACGGCCGGGTTAGATCCAGTGATCTGATAGGAACAACCGTAGCCCAGTTGCGTGACCGTGACCTTCTGGCCTGCGACGATGAAGTTGAACGTCTGGTCCGGCCCCATGCCGGAGGGCAGTTGGAACGTTACTGTGCCGTTCCCCGAAACGAGGGTCGGCCCCACCAAATCCAGGCCGATTGCATTCCATACGCACCCGGCCGGAGCCGTGACGGTGATTGCACCGCTCCCGCCATCGACGGGGATGGGCGTCGGATAGGTTGTCGGCGATACCGCGTAGGAGCAGGAGCTCGTCAGGTTCACTTTTTTCACAATCACCTGACCCCAAAAGATTTCACCGGCCGTAAACACGTTTCCTGATGTGTCGGCGGCAATGGCATTGACGTCCACCTGACTGGTGAAGCTTCCTAACCCGAGAATCGACGAAAACAGGATTTGTGTCGCCTCGCTATCGAACATCGCCACAAACCCGGACTGCTGAACGAGGCCAGTGGGGGGAAAGATCTGGATCGGGTCAACAAGCGGAAAATTCGCAATGCCGTTCACGTCCCCGACCACGACGATCCTCCCAACGTTGTCCAGCGCGATGCCGGTGCAGGACGTGAATCCAGTCCCATATCCGGTCGAGAAAGCGATTGCTCCGGCAGCCGTCAGTTTCGTCACGAAGCAGGTGTGGTTATTGCTCGTACCTTGAATTGGGTTAAGCAGGGGGAAGACACTGTCCGTCGTACCGGTCACGTAAGCGTTTCCAGCGCCGTCTGCCACAATTCCGGCCCCCGATGCTTCAACGCCAAGATAGGTGGAATACAGGAGCGTCTGGCCAGTGGCGTCGAATTTCGACACGAACGCTGCGCTCTGTCCGTCAAGGGGTGGGGTCGTCTGCGCGGCGTTCAGCAAGGGAAAGTCGGATGAATACGTCTCGCCGGTCAGATACACGTTTCTGCCGGCGTCGAGGGCGATGGAATTGGGCTGGTCAAAGGCACTTCCCCCCAGGTAAGTCGAGAAAACAAGTGAGGCGCCGGCAGGGTCCAGCTTGGAGACAAAGACATCTCCCATGCCCGGCGCTGACGATAAATAGGCATTCTTCGTCGTCGGGAAGTCGGCGGACGACGTGTCCCCGGCCACGTACGCATTGCCGTCGGAGTCGATTGCGATCGCACCGCCCGATTCGCTGCTGCTGCCGCCGAGGAAAGTGGAGTATATCAAAGCGTTCCCAGCCGCGTTCAACTTCGTTATGAATGCCTTCGCGGTGCCGGAATAGGATGCCTGCAGGGGGTTCGCCAGTGGGAAGTCGGAGCTTGATGTCAATCCCGTGATGTACGCGTTGCCGCCGGAGTCGACGGCAATTGCGTACCCCATGTCATCGGCGCTTCCTCCAAGGTACGTCGAATAGACTATCGCGCCCGCAGAGTTCAATTTCGTTACAAAAACGTCATAAGCCGTGCCATACGGAGCGAAAGAGCTTCCGTTGTGCGCCTGAAATGGATTGCGCGTCGGAAAGTTTGCCGACGCCGTATAGCCCACCACATATACATTGCCGGAACCGTCGACGGCCACGCCTCTCCCGTATTGGTCCGCCGAGCCGCCGAAACTCTCAGTGAAGCTCAGCACCGGATCGATCACCAGGGGGAGATTGTGATCGTACTTGCCGAGACTGAACCTTGTCAGACCGTTCGCCTGCAGCCTGTAGGAAACCTCCACCGGGACCCGCACGCCCCCGCGTTCCTGAAAGGCCCTGGGCCGCCGGTACTCCAGCCCTGCCCCGCCCACAAGGAACGCGAGGTCCCCTTTCGGCGTCAGGTGGATCTGGCTGGCGCCATCGAGACGCATCCGAATCCGGCGCGGATCGGCGTGCGGCGCTAGGTAAAAGTCGCACTCGATCAGTCCGCCATCGCCGCGGTACCTGACGTCAATGCCGGCGTAAACATCTTGCGACTCCACCCCGGCGAACTGGGGCACATTCAGTCGCCATCGCGACGTGTCCGGGCCGGTCAGGTGATTGGACAGTCCCGGTAGCCGATTCATCCCTCGAATGTCCCCGGTTTCCTTCGCGCCTGCGAAGGTCAATCGATAGGAGCCGGCGTCGCGCACCGAAAAATCCACTGCGGAATGCGTCAATGCCGCTGCCCAGCGGCCTCGTCGAATGACAAAAGTGCTACGCGATGCTCCGGCATTCCCAGGGCTCTCCCAGGATTCGAAGAAGGCCGGAATAAGCGTGCTCGCATCCGTGCTGGGAATCCGGCCGAGAGCTGGACGGCTTTCAGCGTATATAGGGCAGGAACAAGCCCACAGCACCACGAACACCGCGGGTTTCAGGCGCATATGGTTGTCGAAGGGACATGATATCCCAGTTGTTCGCCAAAAGAAAGGAGGAAACCGCGGCGGAAACCGCGGCCGTGCTATCATGCTCTCCCGGAGGCGCCCTGTGAGCCTGCTGCACAAATTGACCCGGTCGCACGCAAGCGGCGCCATGGTACTGGTACGGCTGCTGGTGGGCGCGGTCTTTCTTTCCGAGGGAATTCAGAAGTTCCTGTATCCGGCCGCATTGGGCGCCGGGAGATTCGCAAAGATCGGAATTCCCGATCCCTCGTTCAGCGCGCCGTTCGTGGGAGTGGTGGAGATTGTCTTCGGCGCCATGATCGTCGTAGGCCTGCTCACCCGCCTCGCCGCAATTCCGCTGCTCATCGATATCGGCGTGGCCATTCTGACTACCAAGATCCCCATGCTGCTCCACCAGGGATTCTGGCCCGCGGCCCACGAGGCTCGCACGGACTTCTGCATGTTGCTGGGGCTGCTCTTCCTCATTCTCGAAGGCGCCGGCGCCATTTCCGTGGACCGGAGGCTTTGCTGAACCATTCACTCCGCGAGCTGGCCGGCTTGTTTCTCCGCATCGGCTTAACCGCGTTCGGCGGTCCGGCCGCGCACATCGCCATGATGGAAGAAGAGGTGGTGCGGCGAAAGCAGTGGATGACGCGCCAGCAGTTTCTCGATCTGGTGGGCGCCACCAACCTCATCCCCGGTCCCAACTCCACCGAAATGGCCATCCACATCGGCTATCGGCGCGCCGGCTGGGCGGGCCTGGTGGTGGCGGGAGCGTGTTTCATCGTCCCCGCCGCCATCCTCGTGGCATGCCTCGCCTGGGCCTACGTGCGCTGCGGGCGCATGCCTCAGGCGGCGGCGCTTCTGTACGGCGTGAAGCCGGTGGTGTTCGCCATCGTGTTGCGGGCCATGTGGCGTCTGGCGCGGGCGGCCGTGAAGACTCCGCTGCTGGGCGTGGTGGGCGTCGCTTCGCTGGGGCTGGCTCTGCTGGGCGCGGGCGAGCTGGCCATCCTGGCTGCGGCGGGAACCCTGCTCGGCTTCGTCCGCTGGTTCCACTCCGGCAGCGGGCGCAAAACGGCCACCGCGCTGGTCCTGGGCGCCATCGCCATGGTGACTTTGGCGGCCGAGTTCCTGCCGGGAGCCTCGCTTTCGCAACGGCCCCCCACGCTTAATTCCGGCACAATTTTCCTGTATTTCGCGAAAACAGGCTCCGTATTATACGGCAGCGGCTACGTCCTGCTGGCGTTCCTGCAGACGGATCTGGTGGCGCACTGGCACTGGCTGACGGCGCGGCAGTTGCTGGACGCGGTGGCCGCGGGACAGGTCACTCCCGGGCCGCTGTTCACCACCGCCACCTTTATTGGATATATTCTGGCCGGGCCCATGGGCGCCCTGTGCGCCACGGCGGGTATTTTTCTGCCGGCATTCTTCTTCTGCGCCATCAGCGGTCCGCTGGTGCCGCGTGTCCGCCGGTCGGCCGTGGCCGGCGCGTTTCTGGACGGCGTAAACGTGGCCTCCCTGGCGTTAATGGGCGGCGTGACATGGGCGCTGGCGCGCGCCGCGGTGGTGGACGTGGTCGCCGCCGTCCTCGCCGCGGCCAGCGCGCTCATACTGTTCCGTTATCGGGTGAATTCCGGGTGGCTGGTGCTTGGCGGCGCCGCCGCGGGACTGCTGCTCGCGCGGCCCGCCTGGTGAGGACGCCCGCCGGCGAACAATAATCCGCCATCGCGCACCGGATTTGACCCTCGGTTTCAGCATGATGTCTGATATCATGGACCCCTCGTGGGCGAACTCCGTCGGACCGAACCATGCCCGCGCCGCCTGCTGTTAGTAGGCTGGGACGCCGCCGATTGGAAAGTCATCGATCCTCTATTGGCCAGGGGAGAAATGCCCCACCTGGCGCGGCTCGTTCGCGGAGGCGTGCGCGGGAATCTGGCTACCATCTACCCGCCGCTCAGCCCGATGGTGTGGACATCCATCGCCACCGGTAAGCGGCCGTTCCGGCACGGCATTCTGGGCTTCACCGAACCCACCCCCGACGGTCTCGGCGTTCGGCCGGTGAGCCTGCTGGGGCGCCGGACCAAAGCCGTATGGAACGTTCTCAACCAGAGTGGCAAGCGCTCCATTGTGGTGGGGTGGTGGCCGTCGCACCCGGCCGAGCCTCTCAACGGGGCCATGGTCTCGGACCTGTATCCGCTGAAAAGCGCCGCTCCGCCGGAGGCCCCCATGGCGCTGGGCACGGTATGGCCTCTCCGTCTCGCCGCCAGCCTGCGGGAATTGCGAATTCATCCCACGGAAATCACCAGCGAGATCCTGCATCTGTTCGTTCCCGGCGCCGAGCGGGTGGATCAGGAAAAGGACAAGAGCCTGCACGACCTCGCTTCCATCGTCGCCGAAACCATGAGCATTCACGCGGCGGCCACCGAGCTGATGGAAACCGAACCGTGGGATTTCGCCGCCATTTACTATTCCGGCATTGACCACTTCTCTCATCGCTTCATGCACTACCACGCCGGCAAGGTAACCGATACCGCGAACGCCGGCGCGGAACTCTACGCGGAGGTCGTCGCCAACGCCTACCGCTATCACGACGTGATGCTGGGACGCCTGGTGGCGCTGGCCGGTCCGGAATGCTCCGTGCTGCTGCTCAGCGACCACGGCTTCCATTCGGACCGGCTGCTGCCGGACTACATTCCGCCGGAAGCGGCGGGGCCCGCGGTGGAGCACCGGCATTTCGGCATCTTCTGCCTGAACGGACCCGGTGTGAAGCGCAACGAAACGGTTTATGGAGCCAGCATCCTGGACATCGCGCCAACGGTTCTGCGCCTCTTCGGCTTGCCGGCCGCGCGCGACATGGACGGCCATCCGCTGGCCAACGCCTTCGAGGATGCGACGGCGCCCGAGCCCATCCCGAGCTGGGACGACGTGCCGGGCGAGGACGGCTGCCACTCCCCGGACACGAAGTACGACAGCGTGGCATCCGCCGAATCTCTGCGCCAGCTTGTGGACCTGGGTTACATCGCTCCTCCTTCCGAGGACGCCCGCAAGGCCGTGGACGATTGCCTGCAGGAGCGCAGCTACAACCTGGCGCGCAGCTACATGGGCGCCGGCCAGCCCGATCGTGCGGAAGAACTGCTGCGGGCATTGATCGGACAGGATGCCGAGCAGGGGCGTTTTCGTCAGCGTCTGGCGGAGTGCCTGCGGGCGCAGGGCAAGCTGGCCGAATGCCGGGCGGCGCTCGATGCCTTCGACGTTGCCTGCTCCGAATTCGCCCCGCGCGCAGCGGCTGAACTCGAGCGCCGCCGGGCCGAGCGCGACGACCAGAGTCTCTCCGGCCTGCGCGAACCCACCGCCCGCCAGGAACAGTTCGAGCGCCGCGCCCTGGCCGAAAAGGCGCGCGGCTTCGTGGCCGAGCGGCTGCTCTTGCGTTGCCGCCTGGCCCTGGCCGAGCGGAAGACTCCGGAAAAGAAGGAAGCGGCCCGCACGCTGCTGGATCAACTCTCGAAATCCGCGGGCGGTGGAGACCTGGCGCTGTTTCTGGCCGAGGGCTACGCGACGCTGGGCGACGACAATCGCGCGCTGGAACTGGCGCGCCGCGCCCGGCGCATGGACAAAGACGACTGGCAGGCGATGGCCGTGGAGGCGCGCATTCACGCCCGCGCCAAACGCTACGACAAGTCCGTGGAGTGCGCGGTCGAATCGCTCGCTCTGATCTACTTCCAGCCGCAGATGCACTACCTGTTGGGGTCGGCGCTGCGGCGCCTGGGAGAAAAGGAGCGGGCCGAACAGTCGCTGCGGGTGGCGCTGGCGCAGGCGCCCGGTCTGATCGTGGCCAGGGAGGAGCTGGCCCAACTGCTCAAGCGCGACCCGGATCGTCTGGGCGAAGCGATCGAACATCTGGTCATTGCCGCTCAGCATCGCGAGCGGGCGAAGCGCCGCGCCGCAAGGGCCGGCGAAAAGCCCGTCGAGACCCGCGCAAGCGAGAGCGCGCCGAGTCTGGCGGTCTTCGAACGGAGCGCCGGCGAGCCCCCGCGGGACCGCGCCCGCACGGTGACCATCGTGAGCGGGTTGCCGCGCAGCGGCACCTCCCTGATGATGCAGATGCTGGCGGCGGGCGGCATCCAGCCCTACACCGACAACCAGCGCCCCCCGGATGAGGATAATCCGCGCGGCTACTTCGAGCACCGGCAAGCCACCAGCCTGGCCCAGGACAGTGCCTGGCTCGGCAGCGCCCGGGGCAAAGCCGTAAAGATTGTGGCGCAACTGCTGCCCCATCTGCCGGCGGGCGAAGAATACCGGCTCGTGTTCATGCACCGCAATTTCGAAGAGGTGATGTCGTCGCAACGCGCCATGCTCCTCCGATTGGGCCGCGCGGGCGGGCGTATTTCCGATGAGCAAATGATCCGCGCTTACACGCAGCAGCTCATGCGCGTGCAGCGCTGGCTGACGCGGCGCCCGGAGATTCCCGTGCTCGTGCTGCACTATGGCTATGTCCTCGAAAACCCCGCCGCCACGGCCACGCGTCTGGAGCGATTCCTCGGCGCGCCGTTCGATACACCCGCCGCCGCCGCGGCGGTAGCCCCCTCGCTCCGCCGTCAGCGCGTCGCCGAGCCCGGCAAAGAAGGCGAAAAAGCGCAAATCGCAGGACTATAAGAACGGCGGCTGGGTGTATACTGAACCAGATCCGGAAGTCTCCAATTCAATGTGCTGGCGGCGGCGTCCGTTGAGCGGGATCGGATCCAGCTCACGGCCACCCATTTCCAGCCGGGCACCCGCCGTTCCTGCCCTGCAATTCCGGCTGCAAAGCACGCGAGGCTGATCGCGTTTCTGGCTTTAAGCGGCTGGCGCGCCGGTTCCCGGGCGACGCGCACAGGCTGGAGCGGATTCGCGCTGGCGGGAGCAGCCTGCGCGGGCACTATTTCGGTCGATCTTTACGCCGATTTGTTATCCCCGACCAATCCTGGCTACGCGCCGTGGCCCGGCGCTTTCATCGCGAATATCGGCGCCCTCAACGACGCGTCGCTGCAGGCCGGCGACTGGATCTACTCGGTCTCCTCAGTGGGCATCCCTCTCGCCCCCGACGCCCGCTACTGGCTTGCACTCTCCTCGAGCGACGGCAGCGTCGCCCAGTGGGACTATGAGGCCGACGACTCCGGGATCTCCGTCGCCGGCGAGGGTTACTTCAACAACACGTACGGATGGTCCGACAACTCCACCGGCGCCTACCTCATGACCGTCCTCACCACCTCCGGCACCGTCACTCAGTTCGATTCCATCGACGGCGGAAATCCCGTCGTCGGCAGCGACCCCATCGCCCTCGGGCCCCTCTTCGCCTCTTTCTCCACCGGCGACAACCCCGGCAGCCTGGCCACCGTCGACGTCGAGCTCTACGCCCCCACCTCCGTCCCCGAGCCCTCTACCGCCCTGCCGATCGGCGCCGGCCTCCTCGGCCTCCTCGTCTGGCGTCTCCGCCCGTGGTTCGCCCGCCGCGCGCTGGCCATCGCTCTGCCGCTGGCCGCCGGATTCGCTCTCCCCCTCCCCGCCACGCACAGACCTGCGGCGCCGTCCATCGCGTCTCCGCCGCCGAGGTCGCCCAGACCATCGACTACTGGACCCCGGCCCGGCAGGCCGCCGCCATTCCCATGCCCATGCCCGCGCCAAAGCCGGCTGCTGCCACCCAGCCCCAACTCCAGCCCAACTCCGCCGCCACTCCCGGCTTCGATCCCGCCGGCGCCCCCGTTGGCGTCAACCGCGGCGCCACCCTCCTTCCGCACACTCCGGTGATTCCACCCTGGACCGGCAACTGCTCCGATTGCACCGGCAACACCACCTGTAATCCCTATAGCGCGACCTTCGCCGTGCCTCTCGATCTCTACAACACCAACCAGGCCAATCTCCCCTATCGCGCAATCGGGAAGGTCTTCTTCACGTCGGCAGGACGAAACTTCGCCTGCCCCGTGGCCTCCATCGGCGGCAGCGCCGTCCTCACCGCCGGCCACTGCGTCTCCGATGGCCAGGGCAATTTCTATACGAACTGGGTTTTTGTCCCCGATTTCTACGTCTACACCACGCCCGAGGCCTCTCCCTGGGTGGCCACCCAGTTAATGACTTTCCCCGCGTTTCTTAACGACACGGACCTCGCCCGCGACGTCGGCTTCGCCGTCGTGGAAGGACCCGCCAGCGCAAACGGCGCCACTCTCTCGGAAGTCCTCGGCCACCTCGGCTTCGCCTGGAACCTGAACCCCACCGGAGTCGTCTGGAACGCCTTCGGCTACCCGATACTCGTCTATGGCGGCCTGATAATGGTTCAGACCAACGCCGTCACCGCCTGCCGCGACCAGATCAATTCCACCGATCCCCAGGACGTCGGCATCGGCAGCACGCAGACAGGCGGCGGCAGCGGCGGACCCTGGATCTTCGACTTCCGCGCAACCCTGACCGACCTCTCCATGAACTACGCGGGAGGCGTCAACAGCTTCGTCAGTTCCGGCGGCGGCTACCAGGTCTACTCCCCCTACTTCGATCAGGCCGTCAAGAATCTGAAGGACCAGGCCGTCGCGGCAAAGCCCTGATCGCTTCCGGTTGTGGGGCAGGTTGGCAACCTGCGCGCCGATTGCCAATCGGCGCCGCGCGCAAAGGAGGTCGGTATGAAACTCGAATCTGGTCGCACCAACGGCTGGGAGGCCGCCCATGAACATCACTCGTAAGAACGCGAGGCGTCTCACATCGCTGGCCGCGCTGGGAGCTGGCGCGCTGGCGCTCGGCGCCGGCGAGGCCAAAGCGGATATCGTTTATACGGATCTGTCGGGTCACCCGGGCGAGGTGGGCTTCGTCTATTACGATTTCTTCGCGTACTTCAAGGTCCCGCTGCTTGGTGGCGGGGGAATCTCGTTCCGAACCGGGAGGCAGGCGTCGTCTGGCGCCGCTGCCTGGTCCGTCTATGCCTTTCCCAGGGGCAACGCGCGCTTCGACGCGACGAAGTACGGCAATCTGCAGTTGTTTAACAGGGGCGCGACGTTCAACACCGCCAGCGCGCGCTATTCCGCATCACAGAGAGCGCTCGTTGCCCGGCGCACTGCCGGCTGGAATGGGACTGCCACGCAGCCCGGCGCTTTCTCGGAGAAATATGCGCTGTTCTCGTTTGTGGTGGGATCGCAGACTGACTACGGCTGGATCCTGCTGAGCAATGCCGTCAGCCCTTCGCCACCGTCCCAGGGTCTGCCTTCGGGCATTGGTCCGGATCTCACCATTCTCGGGTACGCTTTCGACACCAGCGGCAACATACTTCCGGCCGGCGCCGGCAGCTACACCACTCCGGCCGGCGGCGCCGCGGTTCCCGAGCCCTCCACCCTGGCCCTGGCCGGCCTGGGCGCGCTGGCCCTCGGCGCGGTGGGCGTGCGCCGATGGCGGGCGGCACGCAAAGCGGCATGAGGCCTCTGCAGCGCCCCGCGGATGAGGACAATCCTCGCGGCTGCTTCGATGTCCCGGCCGCCGCCGCGACAGCACCCCCTCCGCCGTCAGCGCTTTAAATAAAGTTGCAGCCGGTTCGGAATGAGGGTAAAATTTCTGAGACCGGACGAACGGCCGGGCAAATACTCATGAACATCTCAACCACGAACGCGAAGCGGCTCACCTCGCTGGCCGCGCTGGGAGCTGGCGCGCTGACGCTCGGCGCCGGTGAGGCCATGGCGGACATCGTTTACGTGGACCTGTCGGGGAACCCGGGCAAGGTGGGCTTCGACAAGGGGTTTAATTCGTCCTTCAATATCCCGCTGCCTGGCACGGGAATTCACTTCATGACCAAGACGGCTACCACCGCGGGCGGCGCGTACTCGTCCGTGGTTGGCGCCGCGGACAAGGGGGGCAAAGCGCGCCTCGCCACCAGTTCCGGGTCGCTCAAGTTGTTTAAGAAGAATGCGACGTGGGGCAACAGGGCCTCCGCGAGTACATCGGCGAAGGTCGCCTCGCGCTTTTCGACCGCGCTCGGGTCCGGCACCGGTGGGGACGGGACTTTCTCCAAGCAATATGCGCTGTTCTCGTTTCCCGCTGGAGCGCACACCGATTACGGCTGGATCCTGCTGAGCGATTTCGTCAGCGACACGAACGGTCCGGATCTGACCATTCTCGGCTACGCCTACGACACCAGCGGCAACAAGATCCCGGCCGGCGACACCGGCGTTCCCGAGCCCTCCACGCTGGCCATGGCCGGCTTGGGCGCTCTGGCGCTCGGCGCGGCGGGCGTGCGGCGTTGGCGCGCGGCCTGCAAAGCTGCCTGAGCGTCAGACCGGCGCCCCGAATCCCCCTCCACTCCACCCGCTCGCCGGGTATAGCGCGACGCACCCGCACGAATCGAGTGCTACGATGGAACGCCGGGTTCGAAACCATGGAGTGGAGTTAGTCAATGAGTCCAGACAGCGGCAAGTGCGTACTGGCGTTAGCGTTCCTGCTGGGGAGTTACGCCATCTCCAACGCCCAGTCGCACGATCCGAAGAATCCCACGCCTCTGGGGCCGGGAGTCAATAAGGGCAACGTCGATAACAAGGCCAACGGACCGAATTACTACTACTTCTACGGCGGCCCCGGGCACGTGGAACTTCATTACGCGTTCAAGGAGATGGGCGTCTTCGGGAACCCCTTGCGCCAGGCCCTCAGTTTCGATCTTTACGACGACAATAATAAGCTGATTAAACATGACGCTATTATTTCCGTGGAGAAGATAGAGACGTTATTGCAGCCCGGCGATGTGGGCAAGCGAAGCAGAATGGTGATTCGAGTCGTTTCTCCGGACGCGCAGATCCGATTGGGAGGCTATTACGAGATCGAGGCGACCGGCGCGGTTTCATTCGACGGAAAGGCGACGGGGGCCGGCGCCAAACCCGAAGACACCGCCCTGGTGCATCCCGTGGGGCCGCTGGTCACGCCGGTGGGGCCTCTCGTAAAGCCCGCGGGCCCGTCGGTGCAGCCATCCGCGGGCGGCAACGCCGGCCCTGTTTCGCTGGTCACGCCGCAAGGCCCCCTGGTGCGCACGGGAATCTCTCTGTACACGCCCATCGGCGCACTGACCAGCGTGCAGGAGAGCACGAAGGAAGTGCGGCTGACGCTGGCCGCCGATATTCTTTTCGATTTCGACAAATCCACCATTCGTCCGGATGCCCGGGCGGCGCTCGACCGCGTTGCGCAGATCATTCGATCGAAGAGCCGGGGGACGATCCGAATCGAGGGCTTCGCCGACGCCCGGGGCGCGCCGGCCTACAACCTGCACCTGTCCAACGCGCGCGCGGAATCGGTGGAGAACTGGATGATCGAGCGAGAGGCACTGCCGAACGCGCAATTCATGACGCGGGGATTCGGCGCAACGCGGTTTGTCGCACCGAACACCAGGCCCGACGGCAGCGACGATCCGGCGGGACGGCAGAAGAACCGCCGCGTGGAAATCATCATCCAGAAACAAGGTTGACGCCCATGCGCCCTCTTCTGTTCCTCGGACTCCTCCTCATCCCCGTCGCCATCGCACAAACCGCGCCTCCGCGGCCGCAACAACCGGCCACCCAGAGCCCCACCATTCGCGCCATCCGCTTCAAGCTCTCGGCGGCGGACCTCGCCAGCGCCGAGTCGCTGCTGGAACAATACAAGGCCGAGTCGGGCGCGGACACGGTCTACATCGTGGGCGCTTCCTGGCTCGCCCGAGGCGCGGCGCTGGCGCGAGACTGGCCGGCGGCCGAGCGGTACAGCGCGCTCACTCGCGAGTTGTGCGGACGCCCCACGGACCCGGACCTCGTATACGCGCTCGGTTCCGCCCTCGAAGTACACGCCCAGGTCCTCGAGGCGCAAGGCAGGAAACCAGAGGCAACCGGGTTCCTCGACAATCAGTTGAAGCTTTACCGCGAAGCGCCCGTCTCGTTTCGCAGCCGCCTCTACAAGCGGCGGAATCTGGTTGCGCTCGTGGGACAACCGGCGCTCAGCTTCACTGCCGACGACGGCACGCCGTGGATGCCCCCGAAGGGGAAGCCGGCCGTTCTTTTCCTGTGGGCGAATTACTGCGGCGATTGCCTGGGCCAGGAGCCCGCGCTCGCCCGGTTCTGGCAAAGGTTTCGCGAACGCGGTCTGCAATTGGCGGCCGTCACCCGCATCTACGACGACGACGTTGCCGCGGACAAGGCGAAGACCGCGGAGGTCTGGCGCACCTCCTACAAGGATCTTGCGGATGTCCCGGTCATCGTCTCCACCGACGCCATGCTTCGCTACGGCGGCTCCAGCACGCCGACCTTCGTTTTCATCGACGCCGCTGGCGTGGTCCGCGCTTACCTGCCCTACCGCCTGACTGAAGGACGCCTCGCGGAAGAGGCCGAAAAGCTTCTGGCCCGGCCGGGCAAACCTTAAGCAGTCACGCCAATCCGCAAGCGATCTTATCCCTGATTTCAATCATTTACGTCCCCACCCCGCCAGCAGCCCACAATCCCTCTGCTACGCTCCCAATCAAGAGTCCGTTGCTCAGTCGTCGGAGGGGCGGATCACGAGGCGTAGGGAATTCTAGATACCTCCGCGCAGAGTTGCGAGCGACGAATGCTTGCCGGTGCATCACCGGCCCCACGCCGTTGCGGGTTACCGAACGGTCTCTTCGCCGTGAGGGTTAATCAAGCGGCTCGGGAGCGCTCCTCAGAATCAATCGCTGGTCCAATTCGGTGACGGTCGCCGAATTGGACACTGCTAAACTTGGAGTTTGAAAACAGCCATTATCGGCCTGCCCATGGTGGGCAAGACCTCTCTGTTCACCATCCTCACGGGCGTGCATGAGGCCGCGCGCGTCGGCTCGCTCGAAGCGCGCGTCGGCGTCACCAGGGTTCCCGACGCACGCCTCGCCGCGCTCGCCGCCATCTTCGACCCGAAAAAAGTCACCCACGCCACCGTCGAGTATCTCGACTTCCCGTCCATCTCGAAAGAGGCCCTCCGCGATCCCAGCTACCTGGCCAGCCTGCGCGTCGCGGACGCCCTCGCGCACGTTCTGCGCGTGTTCCAGAGCGACGTGGTGCCGCACGAAAAAGGCTCGGTGGACCCGTTGCGCGATCTCGCCGACGTCGACACCGAGCTGATCCTCAGCGATCTGGTGGTGGTGGAGAAGCGCCTCGAACGCCTCGAGAAGGACCGCAAAAAGATCAAAGGCCTGGAACTGGATCGCGAGTTCGAGCTGCTGGAACGCTGCCGCGTGGCTCTGGAGAACGGCGCCGCCCTGCGCACGCTGGAGCTCTCCGCCGACGACGAAAAGCGCATCCGCGGCTTCCAGTTCCTCTCGCAGAAGCCCATGCTGGTGGTGCTCAACCTGGGCGAGGAAGACGCGCCGCGCCTGCACGACGCCGAGCGCGAGTACCGCGGCGGTCCGCTCGCCGGACGCGCCCACACGGAAGTGGCGGCCATCTGCGGCAAAATCGAAGCCGAGCTGGCCGAGCTCCCCGCCGAGGAACAGACCGAGTATCTCGCCAGCTACGGCCTTGCCGACTCCGGCCTCGAACGCCTGATCTCGGCCACCTATCGCCTGCTCGGCCTCATGTCATTCCTGACCGCCGGCGAGGACGAGGTTCGCGCCTGGACCATCCCCATGCACAGCCCGGCGGTGAAGGCGGCCGGCGCCATCCACAGCGACTTCGAGAAGAAGTTCATTCGCGCCGAGGTGGTGAACTGGCAGTCGCTGGTGGATCACCATGGCTACGCCGGCGCGCGCGAGAAGGGACTCCTGCGGCTGGAAGGCAAGGAGTACGTGGTGCGGGACGGCGACGTGCTGGTCATCCGCCACTCGTAGGGGCTGCCCGCAACATCTTCCCGGTCTTCAAAAAATAATTGAGCTGTTCGCCGAGCGCGCGGTCCCTCTCCACCGTCCGGTCGCCGGCGTGCGCATTCCCTTCGTCGGTCAGCCCGGTGAACAGGCGCACCCAGTGCAGCTTCGTCCCCGCCGCAGTCCGTTCCAGAGTGATGCTGAGACGCATGACCATGTCCGCCGCAACCACCACGAACTCGATCTTCGCCGGCGGTTCGTACCGGGTCACGCACCAGGTGGCCACCCCGTGCGGCGCGCCGCCCGTCCGGAAAACGCAATTCTCCTCGGCCACGCCCGATTCGCTGAAAACCATCTCGCAGGTCCACCCCTCCACCCACTCGTACTCGCGAACCGGGCACAACAGTGGGAACACCGCCTCGGGCGGCGCGTCCACCTCGTGCGTGTAATCCGTTTTCGCTCGCCTGCCGCGAAAGCCGGCCGCCGGACTTTCCGCCATCGCGGCGGCGCCCGCAACACCAATCTGGCCCAGAGCTGCCAGAAACTGCATCCGTTTCATAGACCCTCCCAGGTCCACTGTGAAGTATGAAGCCCTAGACAGGTCAAGCCGAAAGTGCGCACTATTGTTTCGGGGGGAACTCCCATCGCAGACGCCTACGACCTCGTCCGCTATCCTGGACACGCCTACCAGCGCGCCCATCCCGACGCCATGGCCGTGGCCGCCATTCTGTTCGGCATGGCCCCCCCGCCGGTGGAGCGCTGCCGCGTCCTCGAAATCGGATGCAACCAGGGCGGCAACCTCATCCCCATGGCCTTTGGCCTCCCCGAAAGCGAGTTCACGGGTATCGATCTCGCTCCCGGCACCATCGCGCGCGCACAGTCCCGCATCGAGCGGCTCGGCCTGGCGAACATCCGCGTCCGCGCCATGGATTTGCTCGACGTGGGGCCGGATCTGGGCAGGTTCGACTACATCGTCGCCCACGGCTTCTACTCATGGGTGCCCGCGCCCGTGCGGGAAAAACTCCTCGCCGTCTGCCGCGAAAACCTCGGCCCGAACGGCGTGGCCTACGTCAGCTACAACACCTACCCGGCCGGCCACCTCCGCCGCGTCTCCCGCGATGCCATGCTGTTTCACGCCGAAAGAGCCGGTCTGGCCGGCGAAGACCGCGTGCGCGAGGGCAAGGCTTTCCTGAAATTCCTGCTGGATTCAGTGGACGCCGAGGGCCTCGCCAAAACCGTCTACCAGAGTGAATTCGAGCGGCAGAACAAGAGAGACGACGAGGGCATTTTTCACGACGAGCTGAACCCGAATTTCTCGCCGTTCTATTTCACCGAAGTCGTCGACGCCGCCAGCCGCCACGGTCTGCAGTTCCTGAGCGAGGCGCGGCTGCGCACCATGCTGAACCCTCCGGTGAAGCCCGAGGCGCTGCAAATGCTGGCCGAATCCACCGGAGACGATCTCATCGCGTACCACCAGTACCTCGATTTTCTGGTGTTTCGCAGCTTCCGTGAGACGCTGTTCTGCCATGGCGAAGCGCAGTTGCGGCGCGACGGTTTGGCCGAAAGGACTGGCCGCATGTGGGTGGCGTCGCCGTTGCGGCAATTCGGCCAGAAAGCCGGCGGCACAACCGAATTCAGCGTGCCTCGCGGCGCGGGCAGGATTCAGACGAACAACCCGGTCACCATCGCGGCGCTCGAACGTCTTCAGGAAATCTGGCCGCAAGGGGAGCGCTTCGAGGATCTGCTCCAGACCACGCCGCCCAGCGAGGCCCGCGACGGCCTGAAACAGGCCTTGCTGACGCTTGCGTGCATGGGGCTGGCCGATCTGCGCACCCACCGCGTGCCCGTGGCGGCGCAGGCCGGCGAACGGCCGATGGCCAGCCGCCTGGCGCGCATGGAGGCGCAGGAAGGCGACGTCATCACCACGCTCCTGCACCGAAGCATCCGCATGGAGGACGAAACGGCTCGGCGCTTTGTCCAGCTCCTGGACGGAACCCGCGACCACCGCGCGCTGGTGGACTGCCTGGCAGCGGACCATTCCGCCGTCCCGCGCGACACCATCGACGCGCAGGTGCGCAGCAATCTGCTGGACCTTTGCCGCTCCGGCGTGCTCGTGGCGTGAGGCCGGCGGGCGTAAACTAAGAGGAGGATGGCTGGCTCAATGTTTCGCCCCAGTCCCCATGTGGAAGTCTTGCGGAGGGTGTTCGATTTGTCCGGACACGGGATGGCCAGGCCGCTTGCGGAGAGCATTCTGGCGCTCGACTTCCCTGAAGGAGATGCCGCCCGGATCGACGAACTCAACACCAAAGCCAACGAGGGTACGCTGACTGGCGAGGAAGAAGCCGAGTTGGAAGCGTACGTCAATATCGGCGATCTTCTGGCCTGGTGGCAATCGAAAGCCCGTCAACTCCTGCAGCAGCCGGCATGACCGAGTTGGCCGCGGCGGTGCGACGTCGGGCCGGACAGCTTTGTGAGTATTGTCGCGTACCACAAGCAGCATTTCCCCGCCCTTTCCACATCGAGCACATTGTGGCCAGGCAACATGGCGGATCGACGCAGCTCGACAATCTCGCGCTCGCCTGCTGGCAGTGCAACCTGAAGAAGGGCCCCAACCTTGCCGGAGTCGACCCGGAAACGGGCCAGATCGCTCCGCTTTTCCATCCCCGAAAGGATGAATGGGCGATCCATTTCTCCGTGCGTATTGGAGCATTCAGACCGCTCGGTATCGAGATTCGAGGTTTGACACCCGTTGGGCGCGCGACGGTGCGAGCGCTGGGTCTCAATGACGAAATGCGGCAGATGCTCCGGTACGAGCTATGGCTCGAAGAGCTGTACGGCGGGGGTTGACCTCGATCATACCGACAGCGGCAGACTTCATATCGATTAGAATGCAGGTGGTGGGCAAAACAAGAGGACCCTACAGCGCAGAGTTTCCGGTTGGAACGGTTGTCCAAATTGCCAACCAGAAGTGCTTGCAGGAATTCAGACGCACATGGCAGTTTCATCATCCCTTGTTTGCTGAGCAACTGGAGCATGCAGGCCGCAAAGTGCGAGTTATCTCAGTCGGCTACTATCATGGGGGCGATGAGTTGTACGAACTTGCGGGAGTCTCCGGACTCTGGCACGAAGCCTGCGTTTCTGCTATCTCGCCGACCCAGGAGTAACAGGCAACCGGAGGCATCATCTTGAACGCCGCGTTGTGTAGGTCAAAGAACCGGGGCGGCCCATAAGCCCTGTTATGCTCGTCCAGACTTCCTGCCACCCCGCTTCGCCTGCGGCACCTCCGGCGCATCCTCCAGATAGGTCGGCCACTGCGAGATCGCCAGCAGAATCGCCGCGGCCAGCAGACAGCTCCACGCGAACCAGTCGCCGAGCTCGGTGTAGGGAGTGATGTCCTCCTCGGCCGAATACTTGAGACGCCCGGTGCCCTCCGCGTACATGGGCAGGCGGCCGGTGACGCGGCCGGCCGGATCCACCACCGCGGTGATGCCGTCGTTGGTGGCCCTCAGAATCCAGCGGTCGTTCTCGGCGGCGCGCATGCGCACCAGCAGCAGATGTTGCTGGCGGGCGATGCTGTGGCCGAAATAGCCGTCGTTGGAAATGTTCACCAGCACCGTGGCGCCCTGCTTCACGAAGCGCCGCACCAGGTGCGGGAACGCCGATTCGTAGCAGATGAACGTGCCCAGCCGGTCGCGGCCCGCCGGAAACACCACGATGCGCTGGCCGGGGCTGAAATCGCCCGCTTCCTGGGTGATGCGGTTCACCCATCCGAACATGGGCGGAATGAACTCGCCAAACGGGACCAGGAACATCTTGTCGTAGCGGTCCACAAGCCGGCCGTCCGGCGCCAGCAGGATGGCGGAATTGAGCGGCTGGCCCATGGGCGTTTCCGCCACCGTGCCGAACACGAACCAGGCATGCGCGTCGCGCGCGAGCGCGGTCACTTTGTCCCGGAAACCCGGGTCGGCGTAGTAGTAAAACGGACCCGGCGACTCCGGCCACACCATCAGGTCGGTGTTGCCGGCGGCAGCCGCCGCGGCCGTGAGGTCCACCATGTGGCGTTCGGCCTCGTCCGCGGTGACCGGCGTCCAATCCGCCTCTTCGGGCAAGTTCGGCTGCACCAGCACCGCCGTCCGGGTCCCCGCCTCCGGCTCCGGCAAAGGAGGAAGCACCACCAGCAACGCCAACGCGGTCAGCCACGCCAGCTCGCGGCGCGGCCGCCGCGCAATCAGCAGCGCAATGCCCGCCGCGATCAGAGCGAAGACAAACGACAACCCGTAGACGCCCACCAGCGGCGCCAGCCTCATCGGGAGCGCCATGTCGATGCCCGCGTTGCCCAGCGCCAGCCACGCGAAACCCAGCGGACCGTGCGTGCGCTCGAGGCCGGTCCACAGCGCGGCCACTCCCGGAATGGCATACCAGCGCGGCAGCAGCGCGCCCGCCAGCATGGCGAACAACCCGAGGTGCAGCGACTTGGTGAGCGAGAACAGCAGAAACGACCCCCAGCCGCCCCACCGTCCCATCCCGCCGTGCACTTCGAGCACGAACTGAATCCAGTAGCAGGTGGCGAACCAGTACACGTTGCCCGCCACGTAGCCGAGCAGAAAGCGATGCCACGGACGCGGCTCCCACAGCAGCGCCAGCAGCAGCGGCGTCAGGGCCAGCGGCGCCAGAAAAACGAGATTGAGCGGGGGAAACGCGACCACAAGCAGGACGGCCGTGACGAGCGCCAGCCCGTACTTAATCCAGGGCGCGGGAAGCCTGGTCATTCACCTTGTCCGCCATGTAGGAACTGCGCACGAACGGTCCGCTGAACACCGCCCGGAAGCCGAGGGACAGGCCATATTGCCGGTATGCTTCGAACTGTTCCGGGCGCACGTACTCGCTCACCGGCAGATTGCGCCGCGTCGGCTGCAGGTACTGGCCGATGGTCACCACGTCGACGCCCGCGCCCAGCAGGTCGCCCATCAACTCCTCTACCTGGTCGGGCCGTTCGCCCAGCCCCACCATCAGGCCGGATTTCGTGAGCGCCTGCGGCCGGTAGCGTTTCGCGAACCGGAGCACGTCCAGCGATTGCGTGTACTTTGCCTGCGGGCGCACGCGCCGGTACAGGCCCGGCACCGTCTCCATGTTGTGATTGAAAACATCCGGGCTCGCGTCCAGCACGCGCGCCACGGCCTCCAGATCGCCGCAAAAATCCGGCGTGAGCACTTCCACTCGCGCCTCGGGCAGCGCGCGCCGCACCGCGCTCACGGTTTGCGCAAAGTGCCGCGAGCCGCCGTCGGCAAGATCGTCGCGGTTCACCGACGTGATCACCACGTAGCGGAGCCGCAGCCGCGCCGCCATGGCCGCGACGTTGGCGGGCTCGTCCGGGTCGAGCGCGAACTCATGTCTGGCCGGCGACGCTTTGGGCACCGAACAGAAACCGCAGCCGCGCGTGCACAGGTTGCCAAGGATCATGAACGTCGCGGCGCCCCGGTGAAAGCATTCGTGGATGTTCGGGCACCGCGCCGATTCGCACACGGTGTGCAGGTGCAGCCGGCGCAGGTCGCTCTTCAGCGCCTGCACGGACGGGAAATGCGTGGCGCTCCGGCGCAGCCACGCGGGCAGCCGGGGAGCGGCCGCCGGCCGGTGGTCGATCTGGATGAGGGTGTCGCTGGTCAACTAAGCTTCCTGTCGGGTAGTGTTGGAAAACCGGACACGCTGCGCCAGCCGCGTACTCGCCTGGCACCGGAAGAAACGCGGCTGTCGCCGCGTGTCCCTGACCCTGCGAGCGGCATCAGAACTTTCGCACGATGGGCTTGAAGCCGGCCTTTTCGAGATCCGCCCGCGTGCGCGCAACGTCCGCGGCGTCCTTCAACGGACCCACTAGAACCCGGAAGAAGTTCCCGCCCGGCGCCGGTGAAAGCTGGGTCCGGTAGCCTCGCTTGCTGAGCGTCCCCGCAATCACTTCCGCTTCCGGGCGCGCCGTGGCCACCACCTGCAGGAACATGGTTCCCTTCTCCGGCTCGGCCACCGCTGGCGTGCCCGCGGATGCTGTCTGCGGCGCGGGCTTCGGAGCGGGAGCTACCGGTTCCGCACGGGCCTGTTCCTCGGGAGATGGTTCCGCGGACGGCTGCTGTGAGCCCGCTACCGGCTGCGTCGATGTGCCCGATTCGGCGGGCGGCTGTGTGGGCTGTGCCGCCTGCCTCGGCTGTGCCTGCGTACCGGCCTCCGGCATGGGCGAGGCGCGCTGTGGATTGTCCACCACAATCGGCCGGGCGGCCTCCCCCTTCTTTGCCGCATCGCTCGCCCCAGGGCCGGAATTGCGGCCGGCAATGTAACCCATGGCGAAGAATACGCCGAGCAGCACCACCATGATGAAAAACACGCTGAGCAGTTGCTTGTTGCCCAGCACCAGTTCGAATTCGCCGTCGTCCGTTCGTGGCAACTGAAACTAATCTCCCTTTTTGGGCGCGTCCTGCGCGTTTCCAAAACGATCCAGCGCGCGGCCCAATGATGAAAGTATATCGAGCGGCAGAGGGAACACCACCGTGGTATTCTTCTCCGCGCCAATCTCCACCAGCGTCTGCAGGTAGCGCAACTGCAGGGCGGCCGGCTGCCGCTGAATCAGTTCCGCCGCCATGGCCAGCTTCTCCGCCGCCATGTACTCGCCCTCGGCATGGATGATCTTGGCGCGGCGCTCGCGCTCGGCTTCGGCCTGGCGGGCGATGGCCCGGATCATCTGGTCCGGCAGATCCACCTGCTTCACTTCCACCAGCGTAACCTTCACGCCCCACGGGCCCGTGTGCTGGTCCAGCACCGCCTGCAGCCGGACGTTCACCTTGTCGCGCTGGCTGAGCAGCTCGTCCAGTTCCACCTCGCCGAGGATGCTGCGCAGCGTGGTCTGCGACACCTGCGACGTGGCGTAGAGGAAATTCGTCACTTCGAGGACGGCCTTGCTGGGGTCGATCACGCGGAAATACACCACGGCATTCACTTTCACCGTGACGTTGTCGCGGGTCACCAGATCCTGCGGTGGCACCTCCATGGCCTCGATCCGCAGCGAGATGCGCACCATGCGGTCCACCGGCGCGAACACGAAAATGATGCCTGGGCCCTTGGGTTTTCCCAGGACGCGTCCCAGGCGGAAGATCACTCCTCGTTCGTATTCGGCCAGAATCTTGATGGACGAAAGCAGGTAAATGACGACGATCAAAATCGGGATCAGCAGCAAAGGGTCAAACATAGGTCCTCCTTATTTCAGCGGTTCCACACGGAGCGTGAGCCCATCCACCGCGATGACGCGCACGCGCGAGCCTTCCGGAACCGGCGCCGAGCTCACCGCATCCCAGTGCTCACCGTGTACAAAAACCTTGCCAGCCGGCGACAGATCGGTGCGCGCCACGCCGATCTCGTCCAGCATACCGGGAATCCCGGTGAGCACCTTGTTCCGCCTGGCGCGCACCACAATCGAGACCAGAAACATGGTGATCAGCGCGAACGGCAGGCTTACCGCGAGCGCCGTGGAGAGGCGAATGCGGACCTCGGGCGGGCCGTCCACCAGCAGCACCGCGCCCAGCACCATGGACACGGTGGCGCCCGTGCCCAGAATGCCGTGGGATGCAATCTTCGCCTCCAGGATGAACAGCGCCGCCGCCAGAATGAGCAGCACCACTCCCACCCAGTTGATAGGCAGCACGGCCAGCGACGACAATCCCAGCAGCACCAGCACCGCGCCGGCCACGCCTGGAAAAATCAGACCGGGCGACTGGAATTCCACGTACAATCCCAGCGCGCCCAGCACCAGCAGAATGAAGCCGATGTTCGGATCGGAGATGGCGGTGACCAGCCGCTCCCGCCAGGTGAGCGACCCCGCGACAACCTCGGCTCCCGCCGTGTTCAACTTCTGGTGGATGCCGTTGAAGCGCACTACCTCGCGGCCGTTGATCTGATCGAGCAGCTCGCGTTCGCTCGCAGCCACGGTTTCGATGAGGTGGTTGTCCAGCGCTTCCTTGTCGGTGAAGGCGCGCGCTTCGCGAATGGTCTTCTCGGCCAGATCGGAATTTCGCCCGCGGCGCGCCGTCAGATTCCGCAGCAGCGCCGCCGAATCGCTTTCGATCTTGGCCCGCATCACCGGGTCCATCTGCTGGCCCAGAATCACCGGCGAGGCTGCGCCGGTGTTGGTGCCGGGCGCCATGGCCGCGATATCGCCCGCCTCCAGCAGGAAAAACCCCGCCGATGCCGCACGCCCGCCGCTGGGAGTCACGTACGTCACCACCGGCACGGGCGACGCATTCATCTTCTCAATGGCCTCGCGCGTGGCTTCCAGAAACCCTCCCGGAGTGTTCAGCCGGATCAGGATGCACGTGGCGTTTTCGCTGCGGGCCTGGTCGATGGCGCGCGCGATAATCTCCACCGTGATGGGGTGCACCATTCCGTCCACGTCCGCGGCGACCACGCGCGGACCGGCCGCCAGAGGGACGGCCAGGAGTCCCAAAACCGCGATAATGCCTGTGGGTCTCAACACGACTCACTATATCCCGAACCGGGGGTGAGTGGGGGGACACGCGGCGGCAGCCGCGTTACGTCCTGGTTCCGCTGGAACGCGGCTGACGCCGCGTGTCCCTTCACTCCACCACTTTGATCAGTTCCGTCTGCACCGCCCCGGTCACCCGCGCCTCCGTCTCCGACACGTACACGTTGTATTCGGAACGAATGCCGAATCTCTCAAGATAGATGCCCGGCTCCACCGAGAAGCAGGTGCCGGGGATGACCTTTCTCTCGTCGTGCGTTTCCAGGTTGTCCATGTTCGCCCCGGTGCCGTGCACTTCCTCGCCAATGGAGTGGCCGGTGCGGTGGACGAAATACTCGGCGTAGCCGTTATCCGCGATATGGCGCCGCGCGGCGTCGTCCACCTCGAAGCCCCGCAGCGGCCGGCCCGCGGCCACGCGATCCCGCACCAGTGCGAAGGCGCGGTCGCGCGCGTCCCGCACGATGGTGAAGACCTTCACCACTTCATCCGGCGGAGTGGCGCCGCAAAACCCGGTCCACGTGATGTCGTAGTAAACGGCGCCGGGCGTGTTCAGCTTCGCCCACATGTCCATCAGCAGCACGTCGCCGCGCCGGATGGGTGCCGACCCGCTTGCTTCCGGCTCGTAGTGCGGGTTGGAGATATTCGCGTTCACCGCCGCCACCGGCCCGTGATCGGTCACCAGACCGGCTTTGTCGAAGGCCTCGCGAGCATACATTTTCACCGCGTATTCGTCGATCTCGCCGCCGCCGCGCAGGACGTCGCCGACGTACGCGAACGCGGCCGCGCGAATCTCGTCCATGCGCCGTCCGGCTTCGAAGTGCGTCTCCGCCTGCTCCTTCGACCAGACCGCGTCGAAGCGCTGGATCAGATCCGCGGACGTCGCCACCTCGACGCCGCAGGAGCGAATCAGGTCGATGGTCCCGCCATCCACCATGGCCACCAGCGGCACCGCGCAATTCGGGGAGAATTGCATGGCCACGCGGCGGGCCCCGCTCAGCAGCGCTACCAGACCGTCCCGCTGGGAGGTCCATGCGGAATAGATCCGCCTGGCGCCAGGCAGCTCGTCCAGCGCGTGCGGTTCCACGGCATGCACCAGCGCGCGCGGCTCGCCCGAGGCCGGGATGAAGTAATACCAGCGCCGCGAGGCCAGGCCGGCGTGCTGTAAGTGGAGAATGCGGTACGCCAGCGGGTCGCGATGATGATGGTCGAAAAACAGCCAGCCGTCCAGGCCTTCCTCGCGGATGGCGTTCTGTATCTGAGTTAGTTCCATAGTTACTCGCCTCACTTACAAACTCGCTGAGAGCTTGTGGGGCAGGCTCCCAGCCTGCGGCGGACCCTCGGTCCGCCCTGTCGATTCTACTGCTGTGGAAGAGGAGCGGGGCTGAGAGCCCCGCGCAGGCTGAGAGCCTGCCCCACTTATGTGAAGAACGGTTCCCATTTCTCCTTCGCCGGGGCCGGCGTTAACAAGCTTACGATAATCAGCGATAGCACCGAAGCCGCCAGCGCGGGATACACGGCGTCCACCGTCGTCCTGAGGTTCAAGTGGGCGGCATTCCACACAATGGTGATCGCCGCGCCCAGAACGATCGACGTGATCGCCCCCGCGGTTGTCGTCCGCCGCCAGAAAAACACGGCCAGCACCACCGGCGTCACCGCCGCGCCGTAAATCGTATAGGCATACAGCGAGGCGGCCAGAACCGAGGTGAACGTTGTGGCCTGCAGGAGCGCGAACCCGCCCAGCAGAATGACAATCACCCGCGACGCCAGCAGCGTTCTCCGCTCCGGCGCACTCTTGTCAATGAATCTCGAATACACATCGTGAATCAGATTCGTGGCCGGGGAAAACAGATAGTTATTCGCGGTGGAGATGACTTTCGCGAAAACGCCGCCCAGCAGGATGGCGCCCACCAGCGGGGGCAGGCCGAGACGCGCGCTCATCGGAATGATCTCGCGAGGGTGGTCCGTTTTGAACATGGAACTGCCGATCACCGCCACCGTAATCAGCAGTGTTTCCAGCAGCAAAGTCCCAATGATCCAGCCATGCACCGCGAACCGCGCGTCTTTCTCGGACCGCGCGGAAAAAAACTTCTGATACATACTTTGGTTGCCCACCAGCAGTAACATGGTGGGGATCAGAAACCCCAGCGCAGTAACTGGCGTCACGTTCCCGAATACCTGAAAGTGCGTTGCCGGAAGCGCCGCCCGGACGTGCGTCCACCCTCCGGCATTGTGCAGAAGCAGCGGAACGGCTACGATCACGATCACCGTCACCAGGCTTCCGATAATCAGGTCCAGATAGGCGATGGAAGCCATCCCGGCGGCCGCCGTAAACACGATCACGAACGCGGCGATGATATACATGCCGCTCTCGCGCGAGAGCTCCGGGAAGATCAGGTGCAGGACGTCGCCGCCGCCGATGAACTGATAACTGGCGATCACCGTATAGGCAACCACGATGGAGATTGTGCCCAGAACGCGCGCCGCGACGTTGAACCGCAGCTCCAGCAGATCCGGCACGGTGAACTGGGCGAACCGCCGCGCCCGCCCGGCAATGAACCCGATCACCAGCAGACCGGCCCATCCGCCCGCCGGTTGCCACAGCGCCGCGAAGCCGTTCTTATAGGCGTTTTCGCCGCCCGCGAACAGGCTGCCCGCGCCAATCCACGACGACAGCAGCGTGAACACCAGCACCGGCCAGGGCAGCTTTCGCCCGGCCACCAGAAAGTCGGTGCTGCCGTGCACGCCGATTGTCTTCACCACCGTCGTAATCAACAGCGCACTTACTACAACCGCCAGAACCACGATGTAGATCATTCGGGTCGATCTTCCTTTGTGTCCGGGACTTGCCGCCGAATGGAGTACTGTATCACGGTGGGAACGTGCACGACGCCGGCGATGTCGGCGGCGTTGATGACCTTGAAAGAGGCGACGTCATCCACCCAGTCCTGACTCATGCCGTCCTTATATTGCGTGGCCACGGTCACCGTGTATTCGTTTCGCGCGAGCGCGCACTCGATCTCGAAGCAGACATCAAGGACGGACCCCGCGGCCACCGGGCCGATGGTAATTCCTTCCACCCGCGTGTTCGTGCCATAGACGTCGATGCCAATGCGGTTGCGGATCAGCAGGCCCACCACCGGCTCCTCCACGTCTCTGCGCATCTCCGCCTCGACGCGCACGCGAAGGCGGTCGCCCGCCTCGAACACGCCGCACTTCCGCCCGAACCGGTCGGTAATGGCGACGTCCACGATGCGGCTGGCGCCATCGCCGTGCCGGAAGCTGGCGCTGCTCTCGGCCCGCGCCTCACGGTCGTCGTGCTGCCTCTCCAGCACGAAGCCGACGTAGCGGTTCACGGCGTCGCTGGCCGCGCCGAGGAAGCGGACCTGCCCGTCCACCAGGAAAACCGCGCGGCTGGCCAGCCTCTTCACCAGACCGAGGTCGTGGGAAACCAGCAGCACGGTTTTGCCGGCGGTCCGGAACTGCTCGAACTTGCGCACGCAGCGGGCGGAGAACACCGCGTCGCCCACGGCCAGCGCCTCGTCCACCACCAGAATGTCCGGGTCGGCGTGAATGGCGGTGGAGAACGCCAGACGCAGGTACATGCCGCTGGAGTATTCGCGAACGGGCCGCTCCATGAATTCGCCGATCTCGGCGAAACCGGCGATGTCCGCGAACCGCGCGTCAATCTGCCGCCGCGCCAGACCCATCACCTCGCCGCTGACGTAGACGTTCTCGCGCCCGGTGAAATCCGGATTGAACCCCGCGCCGAGCTCCAGCAGGCCGGTGATCCGGCCCGCGCACAGGACGCGCCCGGTGGTGGGTTGCAGAACCCCGCAGACAATCTGCAGCAGCGTGCTCTTGCCCGATCCGTTGGGGCCGATGAGCGCCACCACCTCGCCATTCTCGACGCGTAGGCTGATTCCCCGCAGCGCCCAGAATTCATGCACGCCCGCGCCGCCGGGAACGAGGTGACGTATCCGCTGGGCGGGATTGCGAAACAGGGCGAAGCTCTTGGAGACGTTCTGGACGGCGATCACTCGAATGCTCAATATACCGCGCCGTCAGCTCCCCATGTCTCATCCACCCAATGTCACCACACCGCCGTCGCCGTCCACCGTGATGCTTTGCCCGCCGTGGATACGGTGCGTGGCCACACCGGTTCCCAGCACCGCGGGCACGCCATACTCGCGCGCCACAATCGAGCTGTGACTCAGCGGGCCGCCCACATCCGTAACGATGCCTGACGCCATCGCGAACAGCGGCGTCCACGCGGGCGTGGTGATGTTGGCAACCAGAATATCGCCCGGTTTCATCCGGTCGAACTCTTCCGCACCGTGAATCACACAGGCCGGGCCCGTCACCCTCCCCGGGCTGGCGCCAATTCCTCTAATGGTGCTGCTTTCCGCCTGGCTGGTGCGCACGGGCATCCAGCGGCTGAGGTCCACGCCGAAGAACCGGGCGCCCCCCTTAACCGGCAACACGACAGGCGGCGTGACCCCATGCTTCCGCCGCCAGGTCTCGCGCCGCTCCGCTATCGCGTGACGATCATCCTCCGCGGGCTGGCTGGCATCGAGCAGGCGCGCGGCCTCCTCCACCTCTTCCCACTTCAGCCAGAACACGTCGTCGCATTCCGCAATTGCGCCCGCTGCAACCATCCGGCGTCCCGCTTCGCGCAGGATGCGGCGCAGCACCGGCCATCCCAGGCCGACGTCGGCGAGCGCATCCTCACGCAGCGGCGCCCAACGTTGCGCCCAGCGGAGCAAGCGCGCGAACAATCGCAGGCGCAGCCCGCTCAGGCGCGCCAGCAACCCTTCGGCGGCCCGCTCCCGCGCCGCCGCTGCCGCCGCCTGCCGCTCGTAGGGGTCGCGGCCTTGCCCCGCAACAAAGTATTTGAGCGTTTCCAGCAGCGACGCCGGGGCCTCGGCGGGGACGCTTCTGGCGAAATCCAGGTCGTAGACGGCGTGACCAAAATGATTCAGATGTTCCGCCAGGCGTCCGGTGAATTCCCTCCAGCTTTGTCCGTCCGCTATAGGCGCCGATGGCGATTCGTATGCCGCCGCAATGTCCTTGCCGCTCGCCCGTGCAAGATATCCGGCAAGTTCACCTTCACTGCGCGCCCACACCGCGAGATCGTAGAGCGACTTCTCCGCGCGGATCGGCGCGCTGTCGAAACCCAGCAGGAAAGTCAGTGCGGGCGGGTCGCTCTTGCGCTTGATGAGGCGGTTGTACACGCCTGTAAAAATGGCTTCGCTCAAATTCGCGACCGCCAGGACGAACTGGACGCTCACATAGTAGCTTGCCGCCGCCGCCACGATCCGGCGCGCGCCGGCGAGCAGTTCCAGTGCGGGCATCGCGGCCAGGTCGCGCCCGGTCCACTCGCCGGTCACGTTCGCATAGCGCGGGCGCGCTTCATCGGCCCACCGCGTCCGCGCCGTGCGCAGCATCCCGACCATCCTGCTTCCCCGCACCGTCATTGTGAAAAACAGCCGCGCCGATTGCCGCGCAGTCAACGCCAATTCGTAATATGCATACTCATGGATCGTCAGAAGCGCAAACGAGTCGCGATCGAGCCCCATCGCCTGCGCCATTATTTTCAGCGTCGCCTCGCTCCACAGCGGCAAAGCCAGCGTCGCAAACAATGGTGAGAGCGGCTCGGGCAGCAATTCGGCCACGCTGGTTCGGAAGTATCGCCCTCCCTTTCGCGGGACCGTCCATTCGAGCGCCGCGCGCGGTTCGGGCAGCGCGGTCACCGGCCGCGCCTGCACAATGAAGATCCGCCCATCGCACATGGCCCATTCGATGTCCATCGGCTGGCCGTAGAGCTGCTCGATCTTCAGGCCCAGCCGCGCCAGTTCCGCGGCTTGTGCCGGCTCCAGAGCGGCCCGCTGGCGCTTGCCTGCCGGGACCGGCTCCTCGCGCGTGCCTTCGGGCGATCGCACCGTCATGACGTCTTTGCTGGCGATTTCCTGCGATGCAATCGCGCCCGTCCGTTTGTCGATGACAATCGTGTCCGGCGTAACGCGGCCACTGACGATGGCCTCGCCCAAACCCCATGCCGCGTTGATCATCAGTTCGTCGCGCGCGCCCGTCACCGGATTCGCAGTGAAGACCACGCCGGCGACTTCGGCCGCAACAAGCCGCTGCACGACGACGGCCATGCTGACGTCTTCCGGACGGATCTTCTGCCGTTCGCGGTAACCGATCGCGCGCCCCGTCCACAGCGACGCCCAGCACCGCTTGACCGCATGGATCACTTCATCGCCGCCGCGCACGTTCAGGTACGATTCCAGTTGGCCCGCGAACGACATGCCCGGCAGATCCTCCGCCGTCGCCGACGAGCGCACGGCCACGGGAGCGTCGGCGCCCAGTTCGCCGTACCACCGCCGTATCAACTCGGCGATGTCGCCGGGTATGGCGCCTTGTGCGATGAGCGATTGGATTTGCTCCGACGCGCGATCGAGCGTGGCGGGGTCGTTGACCTGTGCCTGTGTCGCGGCGGACAGAATCGGGTCGCCGAGATGGTTCTCCTCCACATAGCGCCGCCAGGCGTCGGTGGTGATGTGGAAGCCGGGCGGCACGGGCAGGCCAGCCGCCACCATGCGCGCAAGCGATGCACCCTTGCCGCCCACCCGCTCGAGTGTCGCCTGCGGGCTGTCCAGATTGAGAATGAATGGACTGGCTTGAGGTGAAGTCATCTTTGGTTCCGATCCTCTTAACGTTACACGCCATGCCTGGTGGTGTCACGAGGGCGTTGTCGATCGGTTCGTTTTCGGACATCGCATCACGATTCTGGACAGTTTTTGTCCCCGTCGAAGACCGGAACCACCTTGTCAGGTTACTGATTCCACGCGGCTTAGAGGACCAGGACAATTTGGAAGCGGGAGTGCCAGTAGAACTCGTGCGGACCCTTGCGAGGAGCTTCCATGGGGACTCTTTTCTTCGATCTCAGGTTTGCCTTTCGCCAACTGCGCAAGTCGCCCGGGTTTACGGCGACGGCCATAGCAATGCTGGCATTTGGCATTGGCGCAACCACCGCCATCTTCTCCATCGTTGAAGGGGTGCTGTTGCGGCCATTGCCATTCCCCGATTCCGCGCGGCTGGTGGCGCTGGCGGACCGGCTACAGGGGGCGGATCTTGGCGGCAACGGCGAGGCCGGCGTCACCGCGCCGGACATCCGCGCCTATACGCGCGAGACCCGCTCTTTCGACAGCCTCGGCGGCTATGGCTTCGCGGCCTATGAGCTTTCCGGCATCGGAGAGCCCGCTCAGGTGAATGCCGCGCGCCTGACCAGTGGAATCTTCCCGGCCCTTGCCGTCGCTCCGGTGCTCGGCCGCGTCTTCACCGCTCAGGAAGAGGATCAGGGGCAGCAGCTAACCGTTCTGAGCTATGCAACGTGGCAAAGCCGATTTCAGGCGAATCCACACGTGCTGGGCTCCAGAATCCTGCTCGACCGGAAACCCTATCTGGTGATTGGCGTGATGCCGAACGACTTTGAATTCCCCCTGGTGCCGGGCCATCTGAACCGCTGTGAGCTGTGGGTGCCGATGAGCTTCAGCCAACTGGAGCTGACCCAGGGCGCCGCCTCCTGGAACTACCAGTTGATCGGGCGCCTGAAGGCGGGCGTTACGGCCCCACGGGCGCAGGCCGACGCGGAGCGCGTCGCGCAGGAGATCATGCGCAGCTATCCGCCGTTCATGGCCAGTTTGCGCATCAGCTCGGTTGTGCGGCCGCTGCAGGAGGAAACGATAGAGCAGGCGCGCCCGCTGGTGCGTACGCTGTTTCTGGCGGTGGCCGTTGTGCTGGCCATCGCCTGCGCCAACCTGGCCGGGCTGCTGCTGGTGCGCGCCATTCGCAGGCAGCGCGAGAGGGCCATTTGTCAGGCCCTGGGCGCCGCTCGATCGGCGCTTTTGCGGCCGGCGTTTCTGGAGAGCCTCATCCTCAGTGTAAGCGGAGGCCTGTTGGGCATCGCGCTCGCCGCCAGCGCTCTGCGCGTGGGTAAGAGCCTGTTGCCGGAGAGCCTGCCGCGCATGGGCGAAATCGGCCTGAACTGGAAAGTGACTGGATTCGCCGTGCTGCTGGCGGTGGTCACCGGACTGCTCTGCGGACTGGCCCCCGCATTCGCCACGCTCCGCACCAGCGTGAACGACATGCTGAAGGAGGGCGGGCGCAGCGGACTGGCCGGCGGAAGACATGCTCGCCTGCGGTCAGTTCTGGTGGTAGCGGAGATCGCCGTCGCCCTGGTTCTGCTTACCGCTTCGGGGCTGCTGCTGCGCAGCTTCGAGAAGATGCGCACCACCGATCTCGGCTTCCGCCCACAGAACGTCACCTCGGCCGTGTATTCGCTGCCCCAGAGGCAATACGCAACCCAGGCCGCCGTGGATAGCTTCAATAAGGAATTACTGCTCCGTCTGGGGCAAATTCCTGGCGCGGTGGCCACCGGACTCACCAGCTTTCTGCCCGCATCGGGCGGGAATTCCAACGAAACTTTCATCGTGGAAGGGTATATTCCGCCAAAAGGCGCTCCCATGAACCTGGCGGTTCCCAGCCAGGTGGTCGGAGACTATTTCCGCACCATGGGCATTCCCTTGCTGCGGGGGCGCTTTTTCACGGAAGCGGACAAGGCCGGCGCCCAATTGGTGGCCATTGTGAATCGCAAGCTCGCGCAACACTACTGGCCCAGCCAGGATCCCGTTGGCAAGCGGCTGCGCGTCGGCACGCTGGAGCTGCAAACCCCGTGGCTCACGGTGGTGGGGGAAATCGCCGACGTGAAACTGGGCTCGCCCGACACCGATACGAAGGAACAGTTCTACCAGCCCGTTGCCCAGGCGGAGGCATCTATTGGATCGCTTGCCTCGCCCGAGGATTTAAACGGAAATGGCGGATATATCGTCTTCCGCGGCACGCTTCCTCCGGAAAAGATGGAAAATGTTCTGCGAGCGACGGTTCGCTCCATCGACCGGCAGCTTCCGCTGACCCAGGTGGCGACCATGGAGCAGGCGATCTCCGACAGCGAGGCGCCCCGGCGCTTCAACACCGCCGTGATCACCGGCTTCGCCGCCGCGGCCGTACTTCTGGCGATTCTGGGTATCTATAGCGTCATTGCGTTTTCGGTGGCCTCGCGCGTGCAGGAGATGGCCATCCGCATGGCCCTCGGCTCGCAGCGCTCGGGAATCCTGCGCCTGGTTCTTATCTCCGGAGCAAAGCTGGCGGGCACCGGCTGCGTTCTTGGCCTGGTGGGCGCAATAGCGGCTTCCGGTCTGCTGCGCTCGTTTCTGTACGGGGTGAGCCCTTTCGATCCGCTGGTGCTGACCCTGGCGGCGATTGCCGTGCTTCTGCTGGCCCTGACCGCCTCGGCTCTCCCGGCACAGCGCGCGGCTTCCATCGAGCCGATGCAGGCGTTGCGCGCCGAGTGAGTTACTCGGGGAGCGGTTGTCTCAGGCGCCGACGGGCACCTGCTCCGCCGACCGCGCCTCGTTGAAGCTGTATCCGAAGCCGCGAATGGAGCGGATCATTTCGCGCCGACAAACTGTCCGGGGTGCGCCGCCTCTACAGCCCAACCCCGCGGGAAGTCGGTGGTGTTGAACGTCAGCAACTGCTGAATTCCATGGGCCAACACCAGCGCCGCCAGGCGCGCGTCGTGGGCTTGCTTGCCGACGACCTGGCAGCGCTCGACAAGGTCGAACCAGCGATCCAGAACCTGGGGAGTCTCGGCAAGGAGCGGAAACTGATCTCGTAATGCGCGAATTGCTTCGGCTGCGGTGGCCGTCGACCACCCGAGACCGTTGACGGAATCGGGACGCGTGGCGACGACCCAGAATTCCACGAGGACCTGAGCACTGATAAACAGGGAGGTGTTGCTCGCCAGCAGGTGCTCTACGGCTGTCCCGGCGATGCTGTGCTCAGGGCTTCGGTCGTCTGCAAGGCGCAGGAGCACATTGGTATCGATGAGCAAACTCATCAGTCGTACAGGTTTTCCCGGCGCAGCGCTGCAGCCGGAATCGCAGGGCCTTTGCGCCTGGGCAGCCGTGTAACCCAGTCACGAAAGGTGCGGGCGCGCTCATGGGGCGTCAGGGTTTCCCAAAGGGCGTGTGGGGCTTCGGGAATCAGGCGGAGTGCGTTCCCTTCATGTTCCAGCCGGAACCGGGCACGTGGACCGGCCCCAAGGACTGCGGCCGGGATGTTGAGCTCACCGCTTGCGTTCGTCTCGAAAATCGTCGGTTCAGCCATGATTTTCAACTATATGCTAGCACGGCCCGGGGAACCCGGCCGTTCGCGATTGCACCGGACGCGTCGGCACGTGGACGCACCCCGGAAGTAGCGGCGTCTTCGTGGGAGCTGATACTCGCGGCCTGCTCCCACACGGCGCACCGGCACGGCTGGGGATGCGTTTTTCGAGAAGGGTCAGCTCAGGCGCCGACGGGCACCTGCTCCGCCGACCGCGCTTCGTTGAAGCTGTACCCGAAGCCGCGAATGGAGCGGATCGTCTTCGGGTTGGCGGGATCGGGCTCGATCTTCTGGCGCAGGCGCAGGATGTAGACGTCCACCGTGCGGTCGGTCACGGCGCGGTCCTGGCCCCACACGGCGTCGAGCAGTTGTTCCCGGCTGAAAACCACCCCCGGGCGGCTCATCAGGTATTCGAGCAGGCGGAATTCGGTGGCCGTAAGCGACAACTCCCCGCCGTTCAGCCGCACCACGCAACTGTTGCGATCCAGCTCCAGCGAGCCGGAGCGCATCACCCGCGGGGCGATGGACGGCCCGCGAAGCTGCGTTTTCACGCGCGCCACCAGCTCGCGCACGAAGAACGGCTTCACGATGTAATCGTTGGCGCCGAGCTCCAGGCCGATAATGCGGTCGGCTTCGGAGGCGCGGGCGGTGAGGAAGATCACGGGAACCTGCGACAGCTCCGGCGAACCGCGCATGGCTTTGCAGATTTCCAGACCGTCCACATCCGGCAGCATGATGTCCAGGATGGCCAGATCCGGCTTTTCCCGGCGCAGGAACTCGAGGGCCGCGCGGCCCGTCTGCAGCCCGACAAATGCGAAGCCTTCCTTCTCCAGGTTGTACTTCACCAGAGAATAGAGATCCGCGTCGTCCTCGATCAGTGCAATCTTTCTCATACTCGTTCCTGAAACTAACTCGCCATGGTTACAAACAGATTACAGAACGATGACTGCCGCGCTACGTGGAACATTTTCTTCATTGTAGCGTTGCGCGCCGGGCGGCGCTCTATCGCGGAAGATGGTCCGCCCAGATCATCGCTTCGAAGTGCAGTTCGCCGGCAAGCGATGGCGATATTCCACTTGCTGCGGCAAGCCGGTCCGCGGCGTCGAAGTCGGATCGCTCCAGAGCCACGGCCATCTCCAGAACGGTTCGGAGGCCATCGTCATCTGGAGACCTCCCCAGGATAGCGGCGGCGACGTGTGCCTCGAGCCCCAGATCTTCGACCAGCTCTTCGAGCGGACGGCCGACCATGGCGTCCAACAATGACAGCAGGCCGATCAGAAAACACGATGACGACCGGTCCCGCAGCCGGGAGTGTTCCGCGGCGAGTTCGCAGAACCGGGCGCGGACCAGTGACGCCGTGGCCAGCTCGGCGGGCTTCCCGCCGGCCAGCTTCGGCACGGCCGCCAGCATCACCCACTTGCGAATGTTATCCTCCCCCAGGTAATAGAACGCCTGACTCAGCGACTCTATGTTCTGCGGGTGGGTAAATGCCGCCACGTTGACGAAGCGTAACAGCTTCTGCGCGAGGCCGATGTCCGGCTTCACCATGCGTTCCAGACGTTCGAAATCCAGGTCGGGCTTCTGCATTTCACCGAGCAGCCGCAGGCATGCCAGTTTCGACGTCCCTACCTGTCTGGCCGAGACGATCTCGGGCCGCGCAAAATAGAATCCCTGAAAAAGCTCACAGCCTTCCGACAGAGCGCATTCGAAGTCCCTCTTCGTCTCCACCTTCTCGGCCAGCAGCCGCAGCCCTTTCTTTCGGAACAGCCCGGGAAGCCGGCTGCGGTCTTCGCTCCCCAGCGCCAGCCAGTCGAGCTTGACGTAATCGGCATGGGCGAGCAGCGGAGATGACGAGTTTGCGGCGGTGATATCGTCCAGCGCGATGCTGTAACCCGCTTCCCTCAGCTTCCCGCACGATGCCACCACTTCGGCGTCGGGTTCCACGTCCTCCAGTATCTCGATCACCACGCGATCCTTCGGCAACATCAATGCGTGGCCCTCCACCAGCAGCGTCCGCGTGAAGTTGATGAATCCGCGCTTTGTGCCGAGGACACGATTGCATCCGATGGTCAGGAACGCGTTGGCGATGACGGTGGTGCTGGCCGCGGTTCCGTCGCTTCCATCGAAACGATTCTCCGTTCCGGACCGGAATAATAGCTCGTACGCCACCGTCCGGCTCTGCCTGTCCAGAATGGGTTGCCGCCCGACTAGGACGTCCATTCGGCATCTCCCGCCGGGCGGCTCTGCCGGGCACTCGTCATCAGGCTGGAAACAGGCACGTGCTCACTACCGCTCGCCAATCTCATCGGCCGGATGAACGGTTCCATGCCATCAAAACAGCCGTACTCGGGAATTTAATTCTAGCCAGGCCAGTCGTACAGGGCGCGTTCGGCAATGTAGCGGCCGACCGCGGGAGGCAGATCGTCGGGCATCTCACCGAGCGCCAGGCGGCGGCGGATATCGGACGACGACACCGGCAGCGCGAGCGTATCCAAACGATCGACGCGCGCGCCCGCGGGGGCCGCATAGGAATGCCCCGGCCGGGTCACCACGATGAACCGCGTCGCCGCCACCACCTCGCGCCAGCGGTGCCACGTGGCGATTTCCGCGAAGGCATCAGCTCCCAGGATGAAGTACGGCTCACCGGGCCACCGGGCACGGACCTTTTCGATGGTCAGGATGGAGTAGCTTTTCTGCTCGCCCTCCTCCAGACGCGACGGCTCGAAGCGCGGATCGGCGGCGCAGGCCAGCTCCACCATGCGGAAGCGGTCCGCCCAGGTCGCGCCGGTGCTGTCGGATTTGTGCGGGGGACAACCCGCCGGGATAAACAATACCCGCTCGAGAGCGAAGGCGTCGGCCGCTTCCTGAGCCACCGTCAGATGGGCCGTATGGATGGGATCGAAGGTCCCCCCGAAGATCGCTATAGGCAAGTTACAGGATACCAGGGCGCGCTGTATGCTCAAGGAGATGGCGCGCGCGTTTTCCATCGCGGCCGGCGCACTGATCGCGCTGGCGGGCATTTGGCTGGTGTTCCTGGGCGCGGCCTGGCTGGTGCCGCACCTGTGGAGTATGAGGACCGAACGGACGCCCGTCGTTGTGTTCCTGGTGGTGTTTCTGGCCGGCTTGCAGTATCGCCGATGGCGCGCGGCCAAAGCGCGACGCCAGAAAGCAGCCGCGAACCGCGGTCGCGGTGTTTCGCCTATCGACCTCACCTCCGGGATGTGAGGGGACATGCGACGCCAGCCGCGTTTTTGCCGGACCAGACCAGTGCCGTTCACTTAACCAACGAACGCGCGAGCGTGGACGTTCGGCCGGTTTTTACTCCGTGCGACGATTTAGCCCGAGCAACCGGACTGCTGGGTGGATTCGTTGAATCGGAACACCGAAAGCCGTGAAATGGCCCCCACTTTTGCGACGGGGTTTTGCAACGCGGCCAGGAGTGGCGCCAGTGCTGCGACCGGCGGGGTTCCCCTTCATTTTCGCAACTGACTTTCGCAACATGCAGGACCCAATGTTTACCGGCCTCCCGGCAATGTCGCAAAACTTACCGGTTTCGAGACATGTGGTCATACGACCTGCGGATCGAACGAAAAGCTTGTCAATCTGGCAAGCGTTCCCAAACGAGTTTGTTGGGGCCGGACCTGAGCACCAGACGGGGGCCCTCGAATTCCCACCGCCGCTTCTGGTCCGTTCCGACCCATGCGGGCAGCGTGCAGGCCTCGACGTGGTGGATCACGGTTTTGTTTTCTTCATCGATCGTGAAGCTCCCGTAATACCCGAAGTAGCCTTCCGCGATTTGCCGGAGTTCATGGGCGCTGGCGCGAGATATGGCGTCGGGGTCGCTGAGAGAAGATTGTCTTCCTGGCTGCATTATCTGAGCGGAGATTCGCCCCGCTTCATCGTAGGTGAGGCGGCCAAGAGGATGCTCTCCATAAGGGTACAGCACGTTCCCATCAACCAGCAGCTCAAGTCTTAACAGCTTCCATACTCCGATCAATTGTTTTCGGACCGAAGGCTCCGGATTCCGGCCGGGCGCCTGCGCCGCTCCTATAGTTCCCGTAACCGCGTGACGTCGATTCATATTGCCCTCAAGGCCTGCGTCTGCGGCGTGAGGAGAACGTCGACTAAACCGATGCAGCCGGTTCGCAGTAATAGCCAATCTCCACCAACGGGAACCCTGGTGACCATAGTCCGGCTCAGCGCCTCTTGCGACCGGGAAGTCGCAGCCATCAGAGCATCGCCGGTGGCGGTGTCCCAGTTGGTCCGGGATTGCGCCACCAGCACAGGCGCGGGTGTCAGAAGCAGGATCGGCGAAATGAAGCTGGGTCGAGCCACTGCGAAAGCGTAACACACCGGAGAGTGTCCGGGCGATTGGCGGGCCTTCCGCGTTCGTCTCAAAACTCACCCGTGGTGAAACATGGAAATCAAGGGGAGGCCGCCAGTTTCTGCTCGACGATTGAAAACAGGTCCGGCAGGTGGAACGGCTTGCTCACGAACGCGGCGTGGTCCGGGATTGCTTCGGACCCAATATACGCCGACATTAAAACAACGGCGGTGGTGGGGCAAAGCTTCTTGATCCTTCTGATTAACTCCGGCCCGCAAATCTCCGGCATGATGACATCCCGACGACAAGAACCTTTGCTGTCATACCGCCCGCGTCCAGGGGCCGCCCAGACCTTGAGGACAATTCTACTACGGGAAAAGCCGCACGGGTCAGGTGGTAAGACGTACCTTCGCCGCCTCGTCTTCCGGGGCATTTGACGAGAGGGAACATGAACGTTAACGCCGTCGCACAAAGGACCCTTTGCGCGACGGAAACACCGCGAATCCGTTTGCGCCGCAAAATGTGGGAGTTTGGATATGGGCACATCAAATGAACGCGAGAGAATCCCTGATATTGGCATCGCTGTTTCTCTGGTCTGGAAGCGCCTCCGCGCAGTCGGTCGATAAGGAGCCTGTGGCAATCGTCGAGCTTGGCGGAGCCGCCAGTTGGGATCTCCAAGGCGGCGCAAGCTTCGGCCCCGACCTCGCGGTTGAGGTTACGCCGATAGAGAATTGGCTGGAGCTTGAAGCAGGCACCACGCCACTCTTCCGCCGTCACTCGACAGAATGGGATACGGGCCTTCTGTTCAAGAAGCCTTGGACCCTCTCCGAAAAGGTAGAGGTTATGGTCGGCGTTGGTCCGGAGTGGATTCATACGAGAGCGTATGGCGTGACAACGAACTCACTCGGCGGCGAAGTCGCGCTGGATCTTATGTTCTGGCCTGCCGCGAAGCATAGATTGGGCTGGTACCTCGAACCAGGCTACGACTACAACTTCGGGAAAGGGCACGAGCGCTCGGTTGGCATAAGCGGTGGCCTATTGATCGCGATCCGATGAGGCTCTGTGGTGAATACCGGATGCCCGTTGCACAAAGGACCGTTCTTGAGACACTGAGCCGCCGATCTTGACTGTGCTGATCTTCACCGAACAAGTGTTTCGGGTCCTGTGATATTATTCATACGGTTCGGAATTGATGTCGCGTTCTCAAGTGCAGGGAAAGGCGCCATGGACCGCCCACATTGCGGCTTGATAAACCGGCTCTCCGCAGGAATTCGTAAAAGCGTTCAACTATCGCCGCATAGAATGCCAGTTCATCCGCCCGAACCACCTACCTCATGCCCTCGCATAAAACGCGCGAGCGGAGCCGGCGTGTTGGCGTCGAAAGGAATCTTCACGCAACGGCCGCGGGTTGCCCAAGAGAATCCCTGGCAAAGGCAAGGACGTCATGCACCTGCTCTCTACTAACAGGCGGGAACCATTCCAGGAACTCGTCTATCGTTGAGCCCCGATCAAGGTGCTCGAACAACGCAGCAACCGGCAGGCGGGTACCGCGGAAGCACCATGCCCCACCAAGCTTCCCAGCGTTCCGATCGAACCGTATTGGGCGTAGCCGGAACCAAACAGGCTCTTCGCAATACCGGGCAACCGCTCCGTCACCGTCGCGGCTCGGTTACGGTTTCTCGATTTTGGCATGGCGCCGAGCCACGTTTCGTGGAGAATACAGTATTCTGCCAGAAGTCCTGAGGTGAAGGAATGGGGCCGTTCCGCCGATCAGAGGACTGGAAGTGGCCGTGAAGAATCGCGCCTTTGCCATCCTCGCCGCCCTGCTCGCCTGCGCCCCGCTGACGGCCCAGGACGCCGCCACGATGTGGCAGTTCGCGCCGGCCGGCACGAAGGTGTTCATCGGCATCCGCTGGCACAACATCGAAGAAAGCGCAATCGGCCGCGATCTGCGGCAACAACTGGCTGACGCGGGCTTCGCCGGGATGCCGTTTTCCGGCATGCTGAAGGACATCGACGAGGCGGTGATCGCATCGCCTGGCAAACAGCCGGACGATCCCGAGGACAAACAGGCTCCAGTGCTGATTCGCGTGAGCGGACGGTTTCCGACCGGCGACTTCGAACGGATGATGGCCGCGCAGGGCGCGCACGCGCAGTTGTACCGGCAAAAGCGGGTATACCGGCAGAAGAAGGACAGCGACATGGCGGTGACCCTGGTGGACGAACGCACCTTTCTTCTGGGCGATGCGCCGTCGGTGTTCGCGGCGCTGGACCGGCTGGAGTGGCCCTCCCCGTCGGCAAACCCGCTGGTCGCAAACGCCGCGAAACTCCGCGAGGATTGTGACATCTGGGCTCTTTTTGCGGTGGCGCCAACGGAGCTGGCAGGGCGCCTGGCGCCGGATCTGCCGCTGATTGAGGATGTGCGCGGGCTGGAGCTGGGCGTGTCGCTGCGGAATGGTCTCGACATGCGGCTTGGCCTCGATACGGATTCGGAGGCATCGGCCACGAAGCTGGCGGATGAACTGCGAAAGGGGCTCAAGCTGGCCGCGAAAGACCTGCAGCAGGGTGCTGACCGGGTGAAGAGCGCGGACCTTGCCGCGGCGGCGAAGAAGATTCAGATCTCCGCCGATAAATCCATGGTGCGACTGACGTTGCGGCTGGATGCCGGGGAGTTGGAACGAGGGCTGGCGGAGGCTGCAAGACGCCGGCGCGCCGCCCTGGCCGCTGTTGCGGTCACGCTGCCCGCGCGTCCGCCGCACGTTGCCCCGAAGCAGACTATTCGGATCGAGGGTCTCGACGACGGACCGAAGGAGATCCCGCTGGCGCGGTAGATTTGCGGGCGGGTCGGGGACCCGCCGCAGGGCGTGGGCGCCTGCCCCACTGCCTTCGGTACCGGGCGAAAACGCGGCTGGCGCCGCGTGTCCCACTGGCGGACGAAGCCCAAAGTCACCAGTATTGTTGGAGTGCAGCAGTACTATCCTGAGTTGATGGCGGATGGGGCGCTGGTCATCTTCGATGGCCACTGCGGCTTTTGCCGGATGTGGGTGGACTTCCTGCGGGAGTTGACGGGCGACCGGTTTCGCTGGGCGCCATCCCAGGAAGTGGGCGCCGATTTCCCGCAGATTCCGCGGGAGCGGTTCGGCGAGTCCGTGCAACTTGTTCTCCCCGATGGGACGGTGGAGAGCGGCGCGCGGGCCGTCTTCCACGTCATTGGCTCCGCGCCCGGTTATGCATGGGCGCCGTGGTGTTACCGGCGGGTTCCCGGCTTCGCGTCCGCGACCGAGCTGGCCTACCGCTTCATCGCTTCCCACCGGGACTTCGGTTACCGCGCCACCCGGCTGCTCTGGGGCCGCGAGATTCGGCCGGCGTCCTTCCAGCTCGCGGAATGGATCTTCCTGCGGCTGCTGGCGCTGATCTATCTCATCGCCTTCTGGTCCTTTGCGGTGCAGGCGACGGGGCTGATCGGCGCGCACGGCATCCTGCCGCTGGACCGGTATCTGACGGCGATTCGTGGGGCGTATGGCGCCTCGGCGTGGAGACTTGTCCCTACCCTGTTCTGGCTGAACGCCAGCGACGCGGCCATTCAGTGGCTGCCCATCGCCGGTGTTATTGTCGCCGTGGTGGCGCTGGCGGGCTTCGCGCAACGGATCGCCTTTCTGCTGCTTTTTGTCCTGTACCTGTCGGTCTGCGCCGGCGGACAGGACTTCCTGTCCTTTCAGTGGGACTATCTGCTGCTCGAAACCGGGTTCCTGGCCATTTTTCTGGGGCCGTCGCGCGTGGTGGTCTGGCTGTTCCGCCTGCTGTTGTTCCGGCTGATGTTCTTCTCGGGCGTGGTCAAGCTGTCGAGCGGCGACGTGGCCTGGCACAACCTCACCGCGCTGGCCTTTCACTATCACACGCAGCCGCTACCAACGCCGCTGGCCTGGTATGCCGATGGGCTCCCACTGTGGTTTCAGCGCGCTTCCACGGCGCTGGTCCTCGGCGTGGAGACAGGGGCGCCGTTCCTCATGCTGCTGCCGCGCCGCGCGCGCATGTTCGCCGCGGCGTGCCTTATCGCACTGCAGGGGATGATCCTGCTCACCGGCAACTATGCCTTCTTCAACTGGCTCACGATTGCGCTGTGCATTCTGTTACTCGACGACCAGTTTTTGCGGCCCTTATGGCCAGGCTGGCGCGGCGGGAGAGCCGGAGGGAAGCCGAGCCGGCCGATGAAGGCGGTGCTGGCGGCTCTCACTATCCTCATCCTTCCGCTGAACATCGGTCAGTTCAGCCGCCTGTTGTTTGGCGACGCTCCCGGACCGCTGGGCGATCTGCTTCACGCCACCGAGCCTCTGGGCATCGTCAACAGCTACGGGCTGTTCGCGGTGATGACCACGACGCGCCCGGAAATCGTCATTCAGGGATCGAACGACGGAACCACCTGGGCCGACTACTGGTTCCGCTACAAGCCGGGGGACCTGCGACGCGGCCTGCCGGTGGTGGCCCCATATCAGCCCCGGCTCGACTGGCAGATGTGGTTCGCCGCGCTGGACAGCTATCAAAGCAACCCCTGGTTCCTGAATCTGATGGTCCGGCTGTTGCAGGGTTCCCCGGAGGTCGCGCGCCTGTTCGAACGCACGCCTTTTGGCCGGACACCACCGCGGTACGTGCGCGCGCTGCTGTACGAATACCAGTTCACCAGCCTGGCCGAACGCCGGGCGACGGGGGATGTATGGAGGCGCGACCTGCGCGGTCTCTACTTCCCCGCGATTTCACTTGAAAGCGTGCGGATTCAGTAGTCTCCCTTAGTACGCGCCGCGCTTTTGTACCTTTCATGGCTCCCTGGCCGGAAAGCGCTAATGCCACAGGCCCGGAGGGTCGATAGAAAACTGAAGCAGCGCAGGGGAGCAGTGTCCCCGGGGACGAAACACTTGAATCTGAACGGCACGACATTGAGAACCAGGCTGTTTCCGATTGTCATCATTCTGCTGGGCTCGCTGGTACTCTTCAGCGAGCTGCTCAAGTGGGACCCCGAAAACAGCCTGCGATACACGTTCTTCCTGGTGGCGGCGCTAGTGGCGGCGCGGCTGCAGTTGACCTTGTCGTCGGTGAATGGCACGGTATCGCCGTTGTTCTTCTTCGTGCTGTACGGCGCGCTGGAGTTCACGCTGCCGGAAACGCTGTTCCTGGGGGTCTCGGCAACGCTCATCCAGGACCTCTACGGCGGCCGGCAAAGAACGGACCCCGTCCGGATCCTGTTTAATGCGGCGTGCGTGGCGGTGGGCACCGCGTGCACCGGCTACGCCTGCCGCGCGCACGTCTTCCAGACGCAGAACCTCGAACTCGTTCTCACGCTCACGCTGGCGGCCACGGTGTTCTTCACGATGACCACGGTGCCCATGGCCTCCATGGTTGCGTTGAGCGAGCGAAGGTCGCTGCTGCGGGTCTGGCATGACGGCTTCTTCTGGTCGTTCCCCTACTATCTGGTGGGGGCGATCCTGGCGGGGATCACCAGCTATGCCGGGCGGGCGTTTGGCTGGCAGTCGGCGCTGTTCATCATCCCGATCTCCTACCTTGTCTACCGTTCCTACAATCTGTACCTCGGGCGGATAGAGGCGGAGAAGAAGCACGCTCAGGAGATGGCGTCGTTGCACCTGCGCACCATAGAAGCGCTGGCGCTGGCGATCGAAGCCAAGGATCACACCACGCACGATCACCTGAGACGAGTGCAGGTTTATGCGATCGAAGTGGGGAAAGAGCTGGGCCTGAACGAAGCCGAACTGGAGGCTCTGCGGGCGGCCTCGCTGCTTCATGATATCGGCAAGCTGGCGGTGCCGGAACACATCATCTCCAAGCCGGGCCGCCTGACGAGGGAAGAGTTCGAGAAGATGAAGATCCACCCGCTGGTTGGGGCGGAGATTCTCGAACGCGTGCAATTCCCTTATCCGGTGACTCCGATCGTGCGCGCCCATCACGAACGTTGGAACGGCAGCGGCTATCCGGACGGCTTGAAAGGCGAAGAGATTCCCATCGGCGCGCGCATTCTGGCGACGGTGGACTGCCTGGACGCTCTGGCTTCGGACCGGCAGTATCGCCGCGCACTGCCGCTGGAGGAAGCGATGAAGCGCGTGGCGGCGGAGTCCAACGTCAGCTTCGATCCTAAAGTGGTCAGTGTCCTGGAACGGCGATTCCTGGAACTGGAGAGGATGGCCAGGAGCAAAGACGTGGAACGGACCAGGCTTTCCACGAATGTTCGCGTGGAGCGGGGAGAAGCGCCCGCGGCCGGATTCGAAACGCACAAGGCCACCACCACGGGCACCGCGCACCAGGTGAACTTCCTGGCCTCTATCGCCGCGGCGCGCCAGGAGGTCCAGAACCTGTACGAGCTGACTCAGGATCTGGGGAACTCGCTCAGCCTGAACGAAACGCTCTCGCTGCTGTCCATTCGTCTCAAGCGGATGATCCCCTACGACGCGCTGGCGATCTGGGTGCTGCGCGACGACGTACTGCGGCCGGAGTACGTCACCGGCGAGAACTCCCGTCTGTTCGCGTCGCTGGAGATCCCCCTGGGACAGGGCTTGTCCGGATGGGTGGCGGAGAACCGCAAGCCGATTATCAACGGGAATCCCTCGGTGGAACCCGGCTACATGAACGACCCGACCCGGATCACCACCATGCGATCCGCGCTGTCGGTTCCGCTGATCGGCCTCAACGGGCCGGTGAGCGTGCTGACCCTCTATCACGCCGAGCGCGACGCTTTCACCAAGGACCACCTGAGAATCCTCATGGCGGTTGCCTCCAAGCTGGCGCTCGCGGTGGAGAACGCGCTGCGGTACCAGCAGGCGGAGAGCTCCGCCGCGACGGACTACATGACCGGCCTGCCGAACGCGCGCTCGTTGTTCCTGCATTTGGACGCGGAGATTTCGCGCTGCCGCCGCCAGGAGTCGCCGCTGGTGGTTCTGGTCTGCGACCTGAACGGGTTCAAGCAGGTGAACGACCGGTTCGGCCATCTGGAAGGCAATCGCGTCCTGCGCACCGTGGCCACGAAGTTCAAGGAGTGCTGCCGCGAATACGACTACGTGGCGCGCATGGGCGGCGACGAATTCGTGCTGGTAATGCCCGGCATCCGCATGGATTCGCTGGCGCCCACCATGCAGCGGCTGCGCGCGCTGGCCGCCGAGGCGGGCCGCGAGGTGTGCAAGGAAGACATTGTCTCGCTCAGCATCGGACATTCGTTCTATCCGGAGGACGGCAGCGACGCCGAACAGCTTCTGAGCGAAGCGGACCGGCGCATGTACGGCGCCAAGCAGCAGGAGAAGCTGAAGATGGTGGAGCGCCGGGGCTACGATTTCGATCCGCTGCCGGCCATCACGCAGTGGTAGACGGCGGGTGCGCGGCCGCCCGCTGGCTAAGCGACCGTCAGGAAATAACATTGCCGGAATTGCAGTGTTTGGGCCGGAGAGTGTAGTTCCACTCTCCGTGGAATTTGTGGCGGTGCAGGTTGAGTTCGGCCATTTGTTTGTCCGAGAC
>JBEKPY010000013.1:0-113274 GCA_049520275.1 Bryobacteraceae bacterium | reverse complement strand
CCGTTGCCCTCCACGTTCGCGGGCGCATCCGCAAAGTACGGCGTAGAGGAGGTGGTGAAACTGGCCCCGTACAACGCCAGGCGAGCCCGGATCATGAACATGGCCATTTCCCAGCGCGGAATCGTATCGGTGGGACAAAACAGCGGAGGGTCCTCGGAGCAGCCCGTCGTAATGCCCAGATCCATGAGCTTCTGGATGTGCGCGAAGAACGGATTCGAAGCTGGCACATCGCTGAAATACGGCGTCGGATCGTAGATGGACGGATTGGTGGCGCCGGTGACCGCGCGCACGATGAACGCAGCCATCTCCTGCCGCGTGACGTTGTCGTCGGGACAGTAGCTGCGCGCTTGCGGCGTGCTGGCCTGGATGCAGCCGGTAGTCACCCCAGCCAGAAACATCAGGTTCGCCGCGTCGAAGTAAGTGGCCGAAGACGGCACATCGTTGAACTGCGCCATGGAGGGTATCATCACCACTGCGGCCGTCGCCAGCGTTCCCGTGGCCGGGCTGGCGTTACTCTGAACTCCCACGGCCACCATCGGGTTTGTATTGGTTGAGGCCAGAATTGCGTTGGAGGGACCTCCCTCCGCGTAGCTGGCGAAGGGCATCCGATCACCGGCGTTGTCGAATACCGCCACGAAGCCGAGGTAGCCGCCGGCATACCAGGATTCCTGACTGTTGCTCACCGGGAAGTCGCTGGACAGCGTATCTCCGGAAACCGCGACCTCTCCATCCGGCAGAACGGCGACTGAGTATGCGCAATCCCAGCTCGATCCTCCCAGGTAGGTGCTGAAGCGCAGATTGCCGCTGCTATCGAAGCTGCTGAGAAAAGCGTCGCTGAAGCCGCCGTATGACGGCTGCCATGCTCCCAGCACCGGGAAATCCGTTGAGCTCGTGATGCCGGCGACAAACGCGTTGCCCTGCGCATCCACGGCGACGCTGTTGGCTGTCTCCGGCGCACCCGGCCCGCCCCCGGACCCTCCCAGGTACGTGCTGAACAGAAACTGCGATCCATCCGCGGATATCCTGGTTACAAACCCCATCTGCAAGCCGGAGCGCGCGCTCTCGAATGGGGCGCTCAATGGGAAATCGTTCGACGTTGTGCCGCCGGCAATCCAGGCGATCCCGCTGCCATCCACGGCGATTCCATCGGCTGCATCACTCCCGCTTCCTCCGGCATAGGTGCAGTAGACGATTGTCCCCGACGGGCTCAGTTCGGCCGCGAATGCGTTCTGGACGCCGCTGAGCTTACTCTGCGCGGCATGGACAACCGGCAGATCCGTGGAGGTCGTCTGGCCCGCCACGAAGACCGTACCGTCGGAACGAACCACCATGGCGTTGATGGTGTCATCCAGAGAGCCGCCGATGGCGATTGCGTAGAGCACCGTTTGCCCGGCCGGGTCCAGCTTGACGACGAATCCGTCCTCGGCCCCGCGGAGCGACAAGGGCACTCCCGCGATGGAAGAGGATGTCGTGGAACCGGCCACGTACACGTTCCCTAGCGCGTCGACGCCCACGGCTGTCGCGCGATCGTCGCCGCTGCCTCCGAGGCAGGTCGAAAACACCACATTCCACGACGGATCGAGCTTGATGAGAAAGGCATCCACACCGCCGCCCGGGGGAAAGGCGGCATTCACCGCCGGGAAATCGGATGCGTCGGTGTATCCGGCGATGTATGTATTTCCGTTCGCGTCCTGCGCAACCGCGGTGGCCTCCTGCATGCCGCCGTTACCCCACGTGGTCCAGTTGCCAACCACGGCGCCGAACGCGGCAGAGGACTGCGCGAGCAGAATAATGCCGGCGACGCTGGCTCGGGGCCTCACTCAGCTTAGTGGGGCCGGGCAGAAGCTCATCTCATTCAGAACAGGTCGCTGGCGGGGGACGTCTTAGGCCGCGCGGCGTGAGTCCCGCGCCCTTCGCACCCCTCGCACCCCGCGAGTGCTTCGCACTGTGACGGCCAGTGTGCTAGCGTGGAATTTAGGTCCTTTATTTCATTTGCAGGGAGAAATACTATATGCCACTAGTGTCAATGCGGCAGGTCCTCGATGAGGCGGCCAAAGGCGGCTATGGCGTTGGAGCATTCAACGTCAACAACATGGAGCAGATTCAGTCGATCATGGAGGCGGCCCGCGAAACAAAGTCGCCCGTGATTGTTCAGGCCAGCCGGGGGGCCCGCGCCTACTCCCAGGATCGCTTCCTCTATCATCTGATGCTGGCGGCCACCGAGGTCTACCCGGAAATCCCCACCGTGCTCCATCTGGACCACGGCAACAGCGTGGAAACCTGCAAGTCGGCCATTGACATGGGCTTCACCAGCGTCATGATGGACGGTTCGCTGATGCCCGATGGCAAGACGCCGTCCTCGTTCGAGTACAACGTGGACGCAACCCGCCGCGTCGTCGAAATGGCGCACGAAAAAGGCGTCACGGTGGAAGGCGAGATCGGCTGCCTCGGCGGCATTGAAGACGGCCACGGTGCCGGACTGGACGGGCTGGCTCACCTCACCGATCCCGATCAGGCCGTGGAGTTCGTCGAGAAGACCGGTCTGGACGCTCTGGCCATCGCCATCGGCACCAGCCACGGCGCGTACAAGTTCACGAAGAAGCCCACCGGCGAGACGCTCAAGATGGATGTTCTCATAAAGATCCACCAGCGCCTTCCCAACGTGCACCTGGTAATGCACGGCTCCTCCAGCGTTCCGCAGGATCTGCAGGACATCGTGAACCAGTATGGCGGCAAGCTGAAGCCCACCTGGGGCGTGCCCGTGGAAGAGATCCAGCTTGGCATCCGCAACGGCGTGCGCAAGATCAACGTCGACACCGACAACCGTCTGGCCATAACCGGCGCGATTCGCAAGGTGTTCGCCGAGAAGCCGGAAGAGTTCGATCCGCGCAGTTACATGAAGCCGGCGCGCGAGGCCATGAAGAAGGTTGTGGCGCTGCGTATGACCCAGTTCGGCCAGGCCGGCCACGCGGGCGACTACCAGCCGGTTTCCCTCGCCGAGATGGCCAGGCAGTACGCCGCGCAGCCCGTGCTCGCCTAATCGGGGGGGCCTGCGGCGTCCATCGAAACGCGGCTCTCGCCGCGTGTCCGTATGGCCGAGTGGCGTGGGATAATCGTTCCCATGTCACTCGAATCGGGAAAGATCAAACACATGAAGGCGCTGGCGAACGCCGCGGGCGTTATCGCCGCCGCCGCCATGGATCAGCGCGGCAGTCTCCAGAAATCCATCGCCGCCGCCAAGGGCATCGACTCGAAACAAGTCACCGACGAAATGATGTCCGAGTTCAAGGTGGCGGTGTCCAGGGTGCTCACGCCGCACGCCAGCGCAATTCTGCTCGATCCGGAGTGGGGCCTGCCCGCGGCGAAGGCGCGCTCGTCGAACGCCGGGCTGCTGCTGGCCTATGAGCTGAGCGGATACGACAATACCCAGCCGGGCCGCCTGCCCGATCTGCTTCCCCACTACTCCGTAAAACGCATCGTGGACGCGGGCGCCGACGCGGTCAAGATTCTCATCTACTACACGCCCTTCGAGGACGCGGGCATCAACGACATCAAGCACGCCTTCATCGAGCGCATCGGCGCCGAGTGCGAGACGCACCAGATTCCGTTCTTCCTCGAGTTCGTCGGGTACGACCCGCAGGGCGGCGACGAGAAGGGCCTCGATTTCGCGAAGCGCAAGCCCGAAGTGGTGAAGGGCTCCATGAAGGAGTTTTCGAAGCCCCAGTATAAAGTGGATGTGCTCAAGGTGGAGGTGCCCATCAACGCGGATTACGTGGAGGGCTCCGGCGTGTACAAGGGGCAAAAGGCGTACTCGCGGGAGGAGGCGCTCGCTCATTTCCGGGAAGCCGCGGACATCGCCACGAAGCCGTTCATCTATCTGAGCGCCGGCGTGAGCAACGCCCAGTTCGTGGAATCGCTGAACATGGCTGGGGAAGCGGGCACCGATTACTCCGGCGTGCTGTGTGGCCGCGCCACGTGGAAGGAGGGCATTCCGGTGTACGCGAAGCAGGGCGTGAAAGCGCTGGAGGACTGGCTTTCCACCGAGGGCGTGAAGAACATCAACGCGGTGAACGCCGCCATTCACACCGCCAGGCCCTGGTACCAGAAGGCGGGGGTGGCGGCGCAGGCGTCGCGGTAACCTGCGTCGCGCGTCCAGCGCTACGGCGTTTCGTCCACTACCTCGATCGCCCGCACCTCCGCGTAGTTGATGGACGGCGAGAAAGACACCAGCAGCTTGCCCTGCCCGTTCGGGCGCAGGCCATGGAAACTCCGCACCACGGGACGGAACGCGCCGCCTCCGGCACGGAAAACGTCGAAATCGTGCAGCAGGCTCACCCCGTTGCAAGTCACGTCGAACACCCGGCAGCCCGCGCCCCGGCACATCGAAGACGGCGCCAGAGGACTGAATATCGTTTCCGCAAAGTAAAGCGTCAATGTATAGGAGCCGGGCGGAACCGGGATGGAATAACTGAAATTCCCGTAGCGCTCGTCCCGAAACAGTTCCGGCAGGTCGCGGGCCGCCTCGGGCATGGCGTGCCGAACCCAGCGCCCGCGGATGAAATAGTTGTCCGGTCCCCAGGTCTTCCCGTCCGGGTCCGTATAAGAGGATTGCCGCGCGGCAATGCGAATAGGGTTGGCGTGGCCCCAGCGGGATGGCGTCAGCTCAATTGCGTTGACGAACGGACGGTGTGGCTCCGGGAAGAACTCGAGGTGGACCTTGCCGTCTGCCGCGGGAGCAATGTCCTTGAACGCGCGCACGTCGACGTTGGCGTTGCCTTCGTCGGATACCGCGTCGAACTGCTCCACCAATGCCCGCCCGTTGGCGTGAATCGTAAAGCGGCGCACGTTCTCGCTGTCCTCGCCGTCTTTCAGAAGCGGGCTCTCTCGCAGCGGGTCGGCGAAATAGAGGCGGAGTTCGTAGGCGCCCGGCTGCACCGGTATGTCGTAGGAAAACGCCTGCCGGTCCTCCGGCAGGTCATCGGCGCCCGCTTCGCGCATGGTGTGGAACAGCCGGCGGTCGGGCGGCGCGGCCCCCAGGTCCTTCGGCCCAGGCCGGGATGCGCCTCCTCTGAAATAGCGGTCGGGCTGCCACAGGTGGCCGGCGGCATCCGTCCACGCGTTTCCCGAAAAGCCCGCCAGAATGTGCACTTCCGTGTTGACGCCGGCCGCCAACGGAATGTTGGCGCGGGAAGCGTCCGCCCCCGGCTCCGCCCGGCGGTGGCTTCGGACTACCCAGAAGGCGCCGGCAACAACAATAAGCGCCGTCGCCACCAGCGCCGGGAAGAACAGGGGCCTGCCGGGCTTTCCGGCAGGTTCGGGTAAGAGTTCCGGGTCTGGTTCCGCCTCAGCCGGCCCAACGGCGGCTCCGTTACCCACTGCAGAGCCCGTGACTGCGCCGGATTCGGCGGGTTCCCCCGACAACGCCGTTCCCGGCTCCGGCGCCTGGTACACCTTGAAGTCGGGCACGTAGCTGCCCGGCGGGATGAGAATTCTCACCCTGCGGCCGGCGCCTTCCTGGGCATAGAAGGCCGCCAGCCGCTTCCTCAGCCGATGCACCTCCACGCGGACAATGGAGTCCTTGCTCTCCCGGAAGCCCTGCGGCTTGCCGAACACGTCCACCGCAATGGTGTATTCGGTGACCTGTTCGGCTTCCCCCAGCACCGCCTTGCTGCAGATGTACTGGAGCAGCAGCGCAAGCCGCTGCGACTGCTGGAAGACGCGGGACGCAAGAACCGCCCGCAACTCCTCCCGGCACTCAGCGATGGACGGCGTGACAACACTCGACCCGGAGCTCAATGAAAACCAGTATATAACCAGCGCGGGGATAAGGACATTGGTGGCGCAAAACGCTCCCGGGACACGCAGCGAGAACCGCGCTCCTGCGGTATCCGCTCCTGCGCCGCACTCTCGCCTGACCGGCTCGCCAGCGAACCGCCACGGAGGTTATACTGACGATTCGATGAGAGGAAATCGTCGGGATACCCACAAAGCCAGGCTGCGGCGCGACCGCATCCGGCGCCAGAAGCACGCGCAGAGGGCCGCCGCGTCCGTTCCGCCAGTTTCAGAGCCGGTTTTTGAACATCCCTTCGCCGCCGAACGATCGCTCCGCGCGATTCAGGCCCTGATCGAGGGTCAGAAATTCGAAAGCATTGACGAGGCCAATGCGCGGCTCGCCGAACTGACGCGGGCAGGCAGCCTGTCCGAGCGCGCCAGCGCGTGGAAGAGCGACGACCCGAAGTGGCGCGCTCAGGACCTCGCCTACGACGCTCTGGAAACCGCCGATCTGGTGGAGGCCCTCCGGCTGTGCGACGAAGCGCTCAAGCTCGACCCGGATTGCACCGACGCGCAGCGTCTGTTGGTGTCCCTGCTGCCGGCGACTCCGGAAAACAAACTGCACCTGATGCGCGAAGTGGTGGAGAAAGCCGAGCGGAACCTCGGCGACGGCTTTTTCCAGGAACACGCCGGCCACTTCTGGGGAAACGTGTTCACGCGGCCGTACATGCGCGCCAGGCAGCATTTGGGCGAGTTGCTGGCCGAGACTGGACAGCAGGCCGAGGCCATCGCGGTTTATGAGCGGATGCTCGAACTCAATCCCCATGACAATCAGGGGGCGCGTTATCTGTTGCTCGGGTTTTATCTTGCGGCCAACCGGCCCGGCGATGTCAGCCGTCTCATGTCGGACTACCCGGACGAGGAGAAAATACTGGGGTCCTTCGCGTGGGCGCGGGTCCTGGAACAGTGGCTTTCGGGGGATATGGATGGGGCGGAAGCGGCGCTGGCGCGAGCCCGGAACGTGAATCCATTTGCGGAGCGATACCTTTCCGGCGCACGGGCGCTTCCCGAAGACGCCCCGGCATACTATCGGCCGGGCGAGGAGTCCGAAGCCCAGGTGTGCGCGCAGGAACTTGCCGTGGCCCTGGAGAGCCACCCTGATTTCCGTCTGTGGCTGCGGGCCAGGCGATAGTGAGCGACATCCGCTCTGTGCAACGAAGCTGAGGCACCTCTGTCGATGACGCCCCCGGCGGGCCGATCCAACTCAAATGCTGACACCGGCGGCGCGCTTACGTAACCTGGCACGGGCGCCCGCCTGCGCCTGCCTGCTGGCCTTCGCCGTGGCCGCGGGCGCCGGCGAGCACGTCATCCGCATCGACACGTCCCATCCCCTGCGGACGTTCGACCCCGCGCGAGCGCTCGGCGCGGCCATCGACGGTCACGAGCAGGGCGACGTGCTCCGCATGCTCTCGCCCGCCAACGCGCGCGCCATGCGTTCGGCCGGGTTTCGCGCCTTGTCCTACCGCCTGCGCACCGAGCTGGCCGGCGAAGTCTGGCACTGGAATCCGCGCGGACAGTGGAGCGACGCGCGGCGCCAGCAGGGCTACTGGGTCTCCGATGCGCGCTCGCCGCAGCCCATCCTGCTCTCGTACGGATACCGGCTGCCCCGCCGCGGCAACACCCGCGACCAGGCGAATGACGATGGCTACTCGCGCATCGACGACGGCGACCCCGCCACCTTCTGGAAAAGCAACCCTTACCTGGAGCCGCGGTTCACCCACGAGCCCGCCACCGCCCATCCGCAGTGGATCGTTATCGACACGGGCGGCGCGGCCGTCAACGAGATCCACATCCAGTGGGGCGTTCCGTGGGCCCTCGACTACCGCGTCGAGTTCACCAATGACACCGGAGACCCGGAGGATTTTCAGAACCCCGGGTTGTGGCATCCGTTTCCGCGCCAGCCCGCCGCTGGCGCGGGTGGCACGACGACCCTGCGACTCTCCGACACGCCAATGCCGGCGAAGTATGTTCGCGTGCTGATGACGCGTTCTTCCGCCACCGCGCCGCCCGGCTCCACCGACATCCGCGATGCACTCGGCTACGCGGTTCGCGAGATCGGGCTGGGAGCCGTGGACAAAAGCGGCAGGTATCGCGAGTTGCTCGCGCACGGCGCTTCACGGGACACGCAGAGCGCCATCTGGGTGTCCTCCACCGACCCCTGGCATCGCGCCACCGACCGCGACGATGGCGTCGAGCAACCCGGGTTCGACCTGCTGGCGCGCCGTTCGCTCTGGGGAAGCACGCCGGCCATGGTCCCGGTAGGCCTGCTCTATGACACGCCCGAGAATGCCGCCACCGAGGTGGAGTTCCTGCGGAATCGCGGCTATCCCGTGGGCCGCGTCGAGCTGGGCGAGGAACCCGAGGAACAGTACGGCGCGGCGGAGGACTACGGCGCGCTGTATCTCGAATGGGCCGATCTGCTGCGCCAGGGCGATCCGGCCCTTCCTTTGGGCGGCCCCAGCATGGTTGCCGACTCGCTCACCCCCGACCCTCACGAGCACTCGCGCTACCTGGGCCGCTTTCTCGACTACCTCAGGGCACGCGGCCGCCTGAGCGATTTCCGCTTCTTTTCGTTCGAATGGTACCCGTTCGACGATGTGTGCGCGCCCGCCCCTCCACAGTTGCGCGCCGCGGCGGGCCTGCTGGCCGGCACAGTGCAGCGTTTTCGCGGCGAGGGCCTTCCGGCGGATTTGCCCATCCTCATCAGCGAGTACGGCTGGTCCGCCTACGGCGCGCGGGCGGAGGTGGACATGGAGGGCGCCCTGCTGAACGCGGAGATTGCCGCGCAGTTTCTTGCGCTCGGCGGCGAGCAGTGCTTCCTGTACGGCTGGGAGCCCAACGAGCTGCTCCACGAGCGCTCCTGCGCGTGGGGCAACAACATGCTGTTGCAGATGACCGGGCCCGCCACCATCCCCATGGCTACCTGGCACGCGGCGCGTCTGATCACCGGGCGCTGGCTTCTGCCCGCTGGTGTCCACCAGCTCCTGCCCGCCGTCTCGGACCTCGCCAGCGTCGCCTCCTACGCGGTGCGCCGGCCCGACGGGAGCGTCGCCGTGCTTCTCCTCAACAAGGACGCCGAACACGACTACAGCCTGCGGCTGCCGCTCACTGCCGCGACGCTGTATCAGTTCTCGGGTAGACAATACCGCTGGGTGGCGAAAGGCGCCGGAGGACACCCCAGCCGAAGCCTGCCCCCCGAGACCCGCCCGCTTGCCGATGGGGCGGCGTTCACCGTCGCACCGTTGTCCATTACGGTGGTGGCAGGGCGGAGTCCCTGAACCCTCCTGTTGCCGCGCACATAACGGTGTAAACCGTCTCCCCATAACCAAGGCGCGCATAAACCTCGGCCAGGTGGTGAAGCGCGCACACCTGAACAAGGAATACTTCATCCTCGAGAAAGCCGGCATCCCTGTCGCCGGGATCATGGGCGCCGACGAGTTGGAGGACCATCTCGAAATGCGCGATCCCGCGATCCTCGCGCAAATCAAAAGGAGCACTGTGGATATTGCGGAGGGCCGAACCCGGCCCGCAGGTGACTTGCTCGCCGAACTGCGGCCCCGGGGACCGCCCGGCAAAAGCATTCTGCGAGGCGATGAGCGGATTCGATGTTCGCGCTAATTTACCAGACACCTCGAGCGCCCGCTGAAGAAGCTCGCGCGGGCGCATCCGCAGGTCCGTGGCGAGTACGAGGCGGTTCTTCCAATCCTCGGCGCTGATCCCCACAACCGGACGCGCGTGCACCCCATCAACAAGCTTGCGGGAGTGGCGGGAGGGGCAGTATCGGATCAGGGTGCGCAGGTTCCGATATGGCCGCACATTAGCTGTCGCAACGTGCGGATTCGACGTGCGCGTTCCTTCCGACATCTCGGCCGCGGGTTCAGCCTCCAGTTTGCCTGCGCGCGGATGCGCACCAGCGCCGCGGTCCGCTTCCGTTGATGTCGCACGCGAGAAGCGCCGCACAGCGCCATCGCTCACCGGCAGACCGCGTCCGGCTCGCTGCCATTCGCGCAGGAATCGCGGTAGACCGTCGCGGTGAGGTGCGGGCGAGCCAGCTCGATCCGGATCTGCGCAATCTTTCCCGGATAATCTGCAGCCTTCGGGCGATAATAGCCGATCAGGTACTGCGCGCCAAGTTGCTGCGCGAGGTTACGAAACGCGCCGTCGAGCGCGGTGATCTCGGTAACGCGAAAGACGCGTCCGCCGGTATCCGCCGCAAGCGCGATAAGCGCGTGTTCGCCGGCCAGATCGTTGGCCACGGGAGCGACAAGGATGGGGAAAACGGCGCTGCTGGCGAGCCGCGCGGCCTCCGCCGCCTGCGAAAAACTATGCCCGCTCGCCGTATCCACGCCATCGGTCACCACCACAATAATGTGCCGCCCCGGGCGCGGCTGGATATCGCGGGAGGCGAGGCAAACGGCATCATAGAGAACGGTCCCGGCTTCGCCCTTGATCGACCGAACCTGACGCTCCAGTCTGTCGGCATCTCGAGTGAAGCCCGCTTTGCGCGAGACCCTCCAATCAAAAGCGTACAAGGCGATATCGGTCTCGCTGCCGCCGTCCGCCAGGGCGTGCACGAAACGGCTCGCGGCCTCTCGTTCGCGCTTCAACTCGCCCGAGGTAGAGAGGCTCGTATCGATCAGGAGCGCGACCGAGAGCGGACTGGCGGCCCGTGATTCGAAGGCGGCGATGTCCCTCCTGGTCCCATCCTCGTAAACCTTGAAGGCGGACCTGTCCAGATCCGCAGCCCGGCGGCCGGATTCATCCGTTACGGTCACGAAGAGGGTGACCAGGTTGACGTCGGCCTTGAACTCTGCCGGTCTTCCCTGGCCATTCAGCGTTGCGGATGCGACCAGGATCACGATGGACAGGATCGCGAAACGCCTGCGCACGTTCCTACCCCGCCCGCTCGCCCAGCCGGATCACCCCGATCTCAAGCACGTCCGGGTTCGACGCGCGCATCCGCTCCAGCACGTCCGCCGCGGGCTCGGCCTCCAGATGGATGCGCGCCACCGCCGCCTCGGCGCCCTCGAAGACGACGTTCTCCATCTCCTGCACGTTGATGCGCGCGGTGCTGATCGCGTCGAGGACGCCGGCCAGCACGCCCGGGCGGTCCCGATGCCGCACCACCAGGACGCACGTCGCCGGCGTCGACTTCGCCAGGTTCACCACGTTGGGCACGTTGCCGGTCTCCTTGAACGTCCTGACGATGCGCACGGTCTCGGCCGCGATGGCCTCCTGCGCCTGATCGGTGGACGCCCCGATATGATGCGTACCGTAAACCAGGTCCAGCTTCGCGATCTCGTCGGCAAACTCGCCCGCGCCGCCGGACGGCTCATTGGCGAACACATCCAGACCAACGCGAATCCCCTTTCCTCGCACGACCTCGCCGAGCGCCTGCGCATCCACCACTTCGGCCCGCGAAGTGTTGACGAAGAACGCGCCCGGCCGCATGGCCTCGAAAAACCTCGCGTCCATCAGCCCGCGCGTCTGTGAGGTGAGCGCCACGTGCACGCTCACGACGTCGGCCGCGGCGGCAACCTCCACCGGCGACGCCTTCGATTCCACTCCCAGCAGACTCGCGGTGGCGGGAGTCAGGCTGCGGCTCCAGGCCACCACCGGCATCCCGAACCCCCGCGCGCGCGGGATCATCTCGCGCCCGATCTGCCCCAGCCCGATCAGTCCCAGCGTGCGCCCGAACAGGCCGCGCGCCTTGGAGTATTCCGCCTTGTTCCAGCGGCCCTCGCGCAGGGACGCGACGTTGTCGGGAATGCGCCGGTCAAGCGACAGAATCAGCCCGAAGGCCAGCTCGGCCACCGCGACGGAATTCTTTCCCGGGCAGTTGGAAACGTAGATGCCGCGCCGCGACGCCGCCGCCACATCGATGGTGTTGTAGCCGGCGCCCGCCCGGACCACCAGTTTCAACGCGCCCGCGGCCAGAACGGCCTCGCTGACTTTCGTGGATCGCACCACCAGCACGTCCGGGCGGAAACGCTCCACCTCCCGCGCCAGCGCTTCGTCTTTGAGGCCGGGCTGGGCGAGCACTTCGCAACCGGCCGCCTTCAGCCCGGCGATGCCGGATGGCTCGAATTTGTCGGCGATGAGGACACGCATGGCCTCAGCATATCTCCGCCGCATCCTTCGCGTGAACCAGTTCCGTAACAAATGCTTCGCCGTGGTGAACTGAGGACGAGGGTACTGCAGCCTGTTCTCGCGCGGCATAATGATCACGCGTCGATTCCCGTGATTCCGGTGATTCCGCGAGCCGGTTGCGAACCTTCCGCAAAAGCGGTTTACTGGGAACGAACCACACGCTGCCCCATGGAACTGAAATCGGTCACAATCCGCAACTTCAAGGCGCTTCAGGATATCCAGCTCAAAGATATCCCGAGTTTCATGGTCGTGGTCGGGGCCAATGGCACCGGCAAGTCCACTCTGTTCGACGTGTTTGGTTTTCTGCGCGATGCTCTTACCGGTAACATCCGCCAGGCCCTGGACGCGCGTGGCCGGTTCCCGGAAGTCGTCACCAGGGGTCACGAGGACGAGCCAATTCTGATCGAGCTTCAGGTTGGCATGGATATTACCGGTTTTTCCCGGCTAGTCACCTACCATTTGGAGATCGTTACGGAGCAGGGCCGGCCGGTCGTTCTCCGGGAGTTTCTTCGCTACAAGCGTGGCCGATATGGCGCGCCGTACTACTTTCTGGATTTCCACAAGGGCACCGGGTTCGCTATCACGAACGAGGAGGATTTCCGTAAGGCCGATGAGGAATTGGACCGCGAAGAACAGCGGCTCGAATCCCCGGAGATTCTGGCCATCAAGGGCCTCGGACAATTCCAGCGATTCAAGGCGGCCAGCGCGCTGCGGCAGCTTCTCGAGAACTGGCACGTATCGGACTTCCACATCAGCGCCGCGCGGGGCCGCAAGGAGGCAACCGGAGTCACCGAACACCTCTCGGAGACGGGCGACAATCTACCGCGCGTTGCTCAGTACCTGTACGAGAATCATCGAAAGGTGTTCGACAAGATTCTGGACCGGATGCGGGAGCGCGTTCCGGGGATCAGCGGCGTCGAACCGGAACTCACTCAGGACGGCTATCTGATCCTTCGCTTTCGGGACGGCACATTCAAGACGCCGTTCCTTGATCGCTATATCTCGGACGGCACCATCAAGATGTTCGCTTATCTGGTGCTCCTTCACGATCCCAAGCCCCACCCGCTTCTGTGCATCGAAGAGCCCGAGAACCAACTTTACCCCACGTTGATGAGCGAACTCGCCGAGGAGTTCCGTGACTATGCGCGCCGGGGCGGACAGGTAATGGTCTCCACGCACTCCCCCGATCTCCTGAACGCGATCCATCTGGACGAGGTCTTCTGGCTGGTCAAGAACGAGGGCGTTTCCCAGATCCGCCGGGCTTCGGGCGACCCGCAGATCACGAAATACATGGAGGAGGGGGACCACATGGGGTACCTCTGGAAACAGGGCTTCTTCGAGGGAGCCGACCCGGCATGAGGGAGATCGTCTTCTTCCTCGAGGAAGAATCAGCCCGAGTTTTACTGGCAGGCTTGTTCCCGCGCTTGTTCCCGCCGTCGAACTCGGCCTCGGCATCAAAGGTCTGGCGGCCAAGCAGAACAAGTCGAAATTCCGCGAGCCCGATCATCTGCAGTCTCCCGCTCGGGAGTTGGAAAGACTCACCGGCCAGCGGTATCAAAAAGTCGCAGGTGCAAGAGCCATCGCCCCACATCTCGACCTGCAGAGACCCGGTTCACGCAGTTTCCGCCACCTGATCCAGGCAATCCGCACCGCCGCCACACGCTGATCCACTGCGATTCTCCAGCCTTCTCCCCCACTAACACTCAGTGAGAGACCCCCTGCTGGCGCCACTGGTGGCCATCGCTATCGGCATCGGCCTCTCGCACCTGATCTGGTTTGACCTCCGCCAGACGCTGCTGGCCGGCGCTCTGCTGGCCGTGCTGGCCATCGCCGCCCTTCGCCGCTCCCGCCGCACATCGCTGGTGGCCTGCCTGCTCGCGCTCGGGTTCACGGGCATTGCAGTGGACGTGGCGCACCGGCCGGGTCCGCCGCCGCTCATCGAAGCCGCTTCCGACGAAACTCTGGTCCTGAGCGGCTGCGTCGTGGAGCCTTCGGTCTTCTACCAGGATCGCGACCAGTTCACCCTGGAGCTTTCCCCCCACGCCGACGCCCGCGTCAGCCTGGCGCTTCGTGACGGCGAGACGCCGCCCGAGCTGAATTACGGCCAGCGCGTGGAGGTTGAAGCGCGGGTGCGCAAGGTCCGCGGATACCACAATCCCGGATCGTTCGATTTCGCCATCTGGGCGGCGCGCCGCAACCTCTACTGGAACGCCATCATGCACACCGGTGCGCGCCCCAGGGTGCTTCCCGGACGCTGCGGTTCGCGCTTCTTTGCCATGGTGTACTGGCTGCGCACCGCGGCCCTGCGGCGGATCGAACAGCTCTACGGGGGCGACGAGAAGAACCGCGGCCTGATGCAGGGCATCCTGATCGGCGATTACACAAAGATCGAGAAGATGTGGACGGACGATTTCCGCCGCACCGGCACCTACCACACGCTGGTGATTTCCGGGCTCCACGTCACGGTGCTGGCCGCGGTGTTTCTGTTCCTGTTACGAATCTGCTTCGTGCCGGATCTGCCAGCGCTGGTGATCGCCTGCGCCGCCACCTGGCTGTACGCCTTTGTTTCCGGTTTCGGCGCACCAGCCGTGCGCGCCGCCAGCGGCCTCACCCTGTTTCTGATCGCCCGATATTTCCACCGGCGCGGGCGGGTGTTGAATCTGCTGGCGGCGATCGCGCTCGCGTTTCTGCTTGCCGACCCTGGCGAGATGTTCGAGGCCAGCTTCGAGCTCACTTTCCTGGCGGTGGCCGCGATTGCCATTCTGGCCACGCCGCTGCTCGATCGCACGTCGACGCCGTACGCCCGCGGCCTGCGCGACATCAACGACCCCAGCCGCGATCTCCATCTCGCCCCGCGCGTCGCTCAGTTCCACGTGGAACTACGCCTGATTGCCGAAACGTTCTCGCATTACACCGGCCTCGCGCAAAGGCACGTGCAATACTCCATGGCGCTGCTGCTGCGGCTGGCGTACTTCGCCTGGACGATGGCGGTGATTTCCACCGTGGTGCAGATCGGCGTGGCGCTGCCCATGGCCATCTGCTTCCACCGCATCTCCTTTTCGGGCTTCTCGGCGAACATCATCGTGGTGCCGCTGCTGGCGGCGGTGGTGCCCATCGGCTTCTTTGCGCTGTTCACCGGATGGAGCTTTCCGGCCACGGTTGCGGGATGGCTGCTCGCCGTGGCGCGAGCGGTGGCGGCGTGGCATGCGCAACTGGAGCCGAACTGGCGCGTGCCCGACCCGCCTTTATGGCTCGACGTGGCCTTCGTGGCCGCCCTGCTGGCGTTCTCCTTCGCTATCGGGCGCAGGCGACGGTGGCGCTGGTCCGCCGCGGCCGCCGTGGCAGTGCTGTTCGCACTGGTTATCGTTCACCCGTTCCCACCGCGGCTCGCGCGCGGCATGCTGGAACTGACGGCCATCGATGTCGGCCAGGGTGACAGCCTGTTCGTGGCTTTCCCGGATGGCCACCTGATGCTGGTGGACGGCGGCGGCTTCCCGCCGCTTGGGCGCAAGCGCCAGCCCCGCCTCGACGTCGGCGAGGATGTGGTCTCCCCATGGCTGTGGAGCCGCTCCATTCGCCGCCTGGACGTGATTGTGGCCACCCACGCCCATGAGGACCACGTACTGGGCCTGCACGCGGTGATCGACAACTTCCATCCCCGCGAGCTGTGGACCGGAGCCAGCCCGCCCTCGCCGGTGCAGGACGCTCTGCTCGCCCATGCGCGCCGGGCGGGCATGCGCGTACGTTGGATGCGCGCCGGCGAGACATTCCGTTTCGGCGAAACGCGCGGCATGGCGCTGGCGCCGGTGGCCGACTACATTCCCGCCGATACGCCCGGTAACAACGATTCGCTGGTGCTGCGGCTGGAGTACGGTCACCGGTCGTTTCTACTGGCCGGCGACATGGAGAGCCCCGTCGAGTACCGCCTGGTATCCGACGGCACGCTCCGCCACACCGACGTCCTGAAAGTGGGCCATCACGGCAGCAAAACCTCCAGCACCGACCCGTTCCTGGATGCCGTCCACCCGGCGTTCGGAGTGATCTCCGATGGCGTTGACAACCTTTTTCATCACCCTCATCGGCAGGTTCTCGACCGCCTTGCCGCCCACCACATGGAAGTGCTGCGCACCGACACACTGGGCCTCATCACCGTGCGCACCGACGGGCAGCACGTGACCATCGAGACCTGGGAGCATGACCTGAAACCCCGGCTGATGGCCACGCCCGCGCGCTCCCGTTTCTGATTCCCGCGCTCGCGAACCAGGGTGAACCTGCTGTGAGTTCCGAGTATGCTATACGTTTTATACCCCTGTAGACAATAATGGGTATAGTCGGAGGGAAGCGGGTCTGTTAGGCCGGAATGGCCGCGGGGTTCCTTCAGGGGACCCGCGGCGAGAGCCGCGTTCGTGCGCTATCCGGCAAGCACCATTCTGCCGCGGTACGTCCACGGAATCCGCCCCCCCGGCTCTGGGAGTACTGGAACGCTGGAATTCTGATATTGTGCTGATGGACGTACAGATGCCCGAAATGGACCGGACCGAGACCGTGCAGCGCATTCGTCAACGGGTGTGCGGTTCGTCCCGGCATCAACCAACCATCGCCGTAACGGCGCAAAACTCGGCAAGGGATCGTGGGCGCGCCTCGGGTGCGCGCCGGATATTCTCCTCACCAGGCCCTTCCACGATTCGGACCTCATGAAAGTAATCCACTCCGTATTAAGGAACTGCGCCGACGATCCGGCCCAGGGGAGTTCCGCCGGCCTGAATGCGCCCGCGAAACCAGCAGTGAATCTCTCCGCCGCCCTGGAACGCGTTGGCGGCGATGAGGTACTCCTGCGGGAACTTGCCGCCATTTTCGCCGAGGACTATCCCCGTCAATTGCGGCTCATCGAGGAGGCCATCGCCGCCGGAGACTGGAAAACCGTGGAGCGCGAATCGCACGGGGTCAAGGGCGCCGTTGCCAATTTCAGTGCGCCGGACGCCGTGGAAGCCGCCCGCAAGCTGGAGTTCGCTTCGCGCGAGGGCCGCGATGCCGAACTGGCCCCACTGCTGGAACAACTGCGGGAGCAACTGTCCCGCGTCCGGACGGAACTGGAGCGGTTTGCGGCGTCATAGAGACTCACCGCCCGTAACACGCCGTCGCGCGTGCTGGAAAGCCCGTCTGATATATTTGGGAAGGCCGGAAACATGACTCCTACCTCCGCAGCGGAAATCGTTTGCGCACACAGCCCCGACTCCGACGACGCCTTCATGTTCTACGCCCTGGCGACGAAGAAGATCCGCTCCCGGCTGGTCAGCTTCCGCCACGTGCTCGCCGACATCGAGACCCTGAACCGGAGCGCCATGGAAGGCGTTTACGAGCTCACCGCCATTTCCTACCACGCCTGGCCGTACGTGGCCGGCAAGTACGTGCTGATGAGCAGCGGCTCCAGCGTGGGCGATGGCTACGGCCCGCTGGTGATCGCCAACCGGCCGCTGGAACCCGGCGAGTTGAAAGGCCGAAGAATCGCCATTCCCGGGAAGATGACCACCGCATGGCTGGCCCTGAGTCTGTTCGAGCCGGATTTCGAAGCCGTGGTCATGCCTTTCGATCAGATCATGCCCGCCGTGGCCGAGCATGCCGTCGACGCCGGTCTGGTGATTCACGAGGGCCAGCTCACCTACGGGCGCGCGGGCTTTCATGCGGTGGTGGACCTGGGCCGCTGGTGGAAGAAGACCTACGATCTCCCGCTGCCGCTCGGGGCCAACGCGCTGTTGCGAAGCCTGTCCGTAGAGGTGAAGGCGGAATGCTGCCGGCTGATGAGGGAGAGCATCCAGCACGCGCTCGATCACCGCGAGGAATCGCTGAACTACGCGCTGCAGTTCGCGCGCGACATGGAGCCGGCCCTGGCCGAGAAGTTCATCGGCATGTACGTCAACCATTACACCGTCGACGCGGGCGAACTGATCCCGCGGGCGGCGCAGAAGCTGCTGGATCTGGGCTATGACGCTGGACTCATTCCGCAAAAAGTGCAAGTGGAGTTCGTTGGCTAGTCCGGGAGCCCCCTGCGCGGGGCTCTTCGCCCCACTCGCTTTGGCCCTGCTGGCTTTGTCGATCGCGGCGCCCTCTGCCGCTCAGGAGGCCGCCACTCCCGCCCCCGCCGATGCCCGGGCCAGAGCGAAGGCCGTTCGCGAGTACGGCAAGCAGGGCGGCTCCACGACAATCCCGAAGCTGGCCGCCTACCTGTCCGATCTTGACCTCGACGTGCGTATTGAAGCGGTGAAGGCCATCGTCGATATCGGCACGCAGTACAGTCTGGAACCGCTGACCCGCGCGCTCGCCGACATCGATCCCGAAATCCAGATTCGCGCTACCGACGGTCTGGTCAACTTCTACCTGCCCGGCTACGTCAAGACGGGCGGCGGCCTCACGTCGTCTCTCCGCCGCGCGGGGAGCGCGATCAGGAGCCGTTTCACCGACACCAACGATCAGATCGCCGATCCGTGGATACAGGTCCGTCCGGAGGTGATTTCCGCCCTCGGTAAAGTGGCCCGCAACGGCGCCAGCATGGACGCGCGCGCGAATGCCGCCCGGGCCATCGGCGTCCTGCGCGGGCGTTCCGCGATTCCGGACCTGATTGACGCGCTGCGGAGCAAGGACAGTCGGATTATCTACGAGGTGTTGATCGCCTTGCAGAAGATCCGCGACCCGTCGGTGGCTCCCGACATCTCGTTTCTGTTGCGCGACCTGGACGACCGGATTCAGGCTACGGCCCTCGAAACCGCCGGGTTGCTGCAGAACCGCGCGGCGCTGCCCCAGGTGCGCGAAGCCCTCGATCGCGCCCATAGCACGAGGGTCCGGCGCGCCGCCCTGGAGGCCATCGCGTTGATGCCCGATGCCAGCGTCCACGATGTGCTCAGGACCTCGCTGACCAGCAAGGACGACGCTCTTCGAGGATCGGCTGCCGAAGGGCTCGGCCGGCTGAAGGACCCCAGCGACGCTCCCGCGCTGGAGAAGATGTTCGCCGACGAGACGAAATCCGGCCCCCGGCTGGCCGCCGCTTTCGCTTTGGCCGAGATGGGCAGGCTGGACATGACCGCGCTCGCCCCGCTCCGCTATCTCGTCAACAACCTGAACATGATCGCCTGGCGCGGCGTTGCGAGGCCCTATCTGGCGGAACTGGCGCGCGACCCCGCCGTCCGCCGGGCGCTCTACCCGGCCCTGGCATTGAAGGATACCACCAGGGACGAAAAAACCGGGCTGGCGGAGGTGCTGGCCACCAGCGGGAGCGCCGACTCCATTCCCGCGCTGGAAACGCTCTCCCAGGACCCGGACTCCGAGGCAGCGCAGGCCGGCTTGCGGGCGCTGCAGGCCGTCAAAGCCCGGACCGCGAATTGAGCCATAAAGATCAGGAACGCACCGGGGCTTCGCTGGTGCAGTCACGGTCCGTTTTGTGCGAGTTCCTGAAAAGCCGGTCGATAGTGGCCAGCAGCTCCTCGGACCGGATCGGTTTTTCGACGTAGGAATCCATTCCGCATTCCAGACACCGTTCGCGGTCGCCCTTCATGGCATGGGCGGTCAGGGCCACAATGGGGATGTGCGTTTGCACGGGTTCGTCGGTGGGTGATTCGGCCGTCTCTCCCCCGCTGGAGGCCGGCCGCCGGGCCTTTTGCGCTTCTCGGGCGCGAATTGCCCGGGTGGTTTCGAACCCATCCATTTCCGGCATCTGCACGTCCATGAGCACGAGATCGAAGTCCTGCCGGTCCATTGCCGAAAGCGCCTCGATCCCGTTGCCGGCCACAGTCATCGCGTATCCCCGTTTCCGGAGGAGTCGCTCCACCAGCCGCTGATTCACTGGGTTGTCTTCGGCGAGCAGGATGCGCCCTGTTTCGGCCGCGCGATCGCGATCTGTCTGACCCATGGCCGGCGGCGAACCATTCCCAGCGCCGTCACCGCCCGCTCCATGGGTGGCCAGTATCGCGTTGTACAATTCGGTCTGGCCGACGGGCTTCGCCAGCCAGGCGTCGACTCCGAGGTCCCGGCATCGAATGGCGTCCCCGCGCTGCCCCACCGACGTCAGCATGACTATCCGCGTACCCGCGAGATCGGAATCGCGCCGCACGCGTTCCACCAGGGAGAACCCATCCATATCCGGCATGTGCGCGTCGGCGATCATCAGGGGGAGCGGATGGCCGCCGGCCTGTGCGCTCCGCAGCATGGCCAAGGCGTCGCTGGCGTTGGAAGCCAGAAGCGGCTCCATCCCCAGATTGCGCAGCATACGCCCGAGAACGCGCAGGCCGGCAGCGTTGTCGTCGACCACGAGGACCGGCGCGGACTCAATCGGCGCGGGTGGAACGCGGGCACTTCCCTCGCGCACGCCGATGGCGAAGTGAAACACGCTCCCTCTCCCCGGTTTGCTTTCCACGCTGAGACGGCCGCCCATCATCCTGACCAGGTGGGAGGAAATGCTGAGACCGAGCCCGGTCCCGCCGAACCGGCGCGTGGAGGAGGAATCCGCCTGGGCAAACGGGTCGAAGATGCGCGCCTGTGCAGCCGCGGGAATGCCGATGCCGGTATCGCGAACCGCGAAACGCAGACCCCTCGGCCCGTTCGGGAAATCGCCGGAAACCACCCGAACCTCCAGCTCGATTTCGCCCGTGGAGGTGAACTTCAGCGCGTTCCCGATCAGGTTGACCAGAACCTGACGCAACCGCAGCGGATCGCCAACGATGGTGTCTGGCACGCCGGCGGACAGGCTGCAGATCAACTCCAGGCTCTTCTGTTCCGCGGTCAGCGCGAACGTCTTCATGATTTCGTGCAGAGCCAGCGGAAGGTCGAACTCGACGGAATCGAGTTCCATACGGCCGGCCTCGATCTTGGAGAAGTCCAGAATGTCGTTGATCACCGCGAGCAGTTTCTCTCCGGATGCGCGCACCGTCTCCAGGTATTCGCGCTGTTCCCCGGTGAGATCGGTTTCCAGAGCCAGGTCCGTCATTCCGATCACGCCGTTCATGGGCGTGCGGATTTCGTGGCTCATGTTGGCCAGGAACTCGCTTTTGGCGCGGTTGGCCTGTTCCGCCACCTCCCTGGCCGCAGACAGCTCGCGCTCCATCCGTTTTCGATCGGTAATATCGCGGGAAGTGCCGAATGTCCCGATGATATTCCCGCTGGTGTCGCGGAAGGGCAGTTTCGTGGTCAGCGCCCACGTCTCGCGGCCATCCGGCCAGGTTTCTTTCTCCTCCTTCGACACTACCGGGATGCGCTCGTGCACCAGGTCCTGCTCATCGTCCCATGCCTGCTGTGCGTGCTCGGACGTGAAGAAGTCGAAATCGGTCTTGCCGGCCAGCTCGCTGGGATCGCCGCAACCAAACCCTTTGGCGTGCGCCCGGTTCACCAGCGTGAACCGCCCTTCGCGATCCTTGAAGTAGATGAAGACCGGCAAGTTGTCCATCAGCGTGTGCAGGAGATACCGTTCCGAATCCAGCCGGGCTTGCATTCTTCTGCCGCTGGTGACGTCGCGGAATCCCCAGACCCGTCCCAGGCTCTTGCCGCCGACGCGTTGCGGCTCCGAATGGATTTCAAAGATGCGCCCATCCTTGAATTCGACCAGGTCATCGCTGTCACACTCCAAATCGGCGTGAAGCTGTCTGACCCTGGCCAGGAATGCCGCCTGGTCTACGGCCAGAGGAAGGACGCTGTCCGCCACCGGGAGGTAGTCGCGCGAGGCCAGGCTGGAGCCGGGAATGCCCCACATCTCCACGAACTTCCGGTTAAAGGTGATGAGCCTGCCCTGCGGATCGGCCACCATGATCCCGTCCGCGGTCGACTCCAGGGTGGCGCGCAATGCCTCCGTCTTCGCGCCAACCTGCCGCCGCAGGACCATCACCCAGAGACCTCCCAGCAGAATGATCCCGGTCAGCGCGGCGAACACCATCAGGATGCGGGGAACCGTCCACCAGGAAGGACTGTCCAGCACCCTGATATCGTCCGTCGAGCGCAGCAGAATGCGCACCGCCTTCGGTGTCTTGTCGGCCTCCACCTCCACCAGGCAGATACCGGTCAGCTCCACGGTGCTGCCTTCGCGCAGAGACGCCTTTCCATCTCCGGGCTCTGGCGATGGCAGGACCGCGGTGAAAACGAGACCGTTGGCCGACAGCACCAGAGTGCGCTCGTTCCCAGCGTGCATCTGATCCAGCAGACGGGCGCGCACACGCACCAGTTGTCCATCCCGATCCCCGCGGAACGCCTCGCTGACGGCAATGGGGACCGCTTCGGGGGGACTGTCGCTGCCCGCAGGCCGCAGAATCGCGTCTTCCAGGACCGGGGCCAGTCCGTCACCGGAAGGGAATCCCACCGCCTCCACAACGTCGCCAACGCGGGCCTGCACCGGGCCTGTGGCGTGGATGAACAAACTCTCCCGGTGGTCGGTGACTGCCAGCAGATTCCCGCCAAGGTTCGCGGCCACCACCCCGCGCACCCTCACCCGGTGGCCGGCGACGGGACCGGGCGCGAATCGCCGTATGCTGCCCATGTCTCGAATGGGCATGGCGAAGGGGTCGGGATTGGGGCGCTGGAGGAGTTCGATCTGCCCCGCATCCGGCGCGTACAGAACGAAACCGACCATTTGGACCTTGCCGTTGAGCCACACTCCGCAAGCGCCGCGGACAATTACCCTCGCGTCCACCAGCGCCTGGTAGTCTGTACCGCCATCGCTGGGAACAATCACCTCGACACGCCCAACGCCCATGGCCAGCTTCAACACGTAGCTGCCATTGGGAACGGACGGACGGCCGAAAACCGCTTCATCGCCAAGCTTGCTCACGGAGCGGACGATGCCCTCCACCTCCACCCACTGCCCGTCGTAGATCCCGCTGGACAGGCCGTCCATGCTGGCGTGCGCCGGGCGCGGGAAAGGGCCCCGGCCGACGATGCGTATCACTGGCTGGGCGACGACCGGCGCGAAGTGACCGTGACCGCTCTCGCCGGTGATATCCAGCAGGTCACCGGGACGGATGGGGAGCGCCGGCTGAGATCCGGTGCGGACGAAGACCCCGCCCGTCGCGTCGTGGACAAAAAGGAGGGCGTTGGCGGAATCGTAGTAGAGAACGACGGCTTTGCTGAGCTGAACGGGATACCCCCGCAGAGCCTCTTCCATCGCCAGAGCGTGAACCTGGTTCGCGGTGGTTAGAGTGGGCAGGCGTGGATCGGCGGCCCACACCGGGGCAACCGCGCACAACGCGAGCGCCAACAGCCGGAGCCGTAGTCGCATAGGCAACAACACCGTGGTTGTGCGGGCCGGATTCATCGCCGAAATGGCGCCGCCTTTAGCTGCGGTGGCAACAGAGCCGGGTGGTAACCCGCCCCTCAGTGTCGTTATCGGCGTTTTTCAGGCGGAGCTATAGCGCTCCTCCAGGTACAAACCTGAGTGCTGCTGGCGGGAAATGCCGATGGCCGATGGCCGGACGGCCGGAACGCTTACTTGGCCTTCTTCTGCTTCTGCTGACCGACGCGAATCTTGAAGTGAGCCTGCTTCGCCTCCTGGTACGCCTTGTGGTCGTGCCGGGCGACAGCGTCGCTCAAATACGCGTCAACGTCCGCATTCTTCGGGAGCACTGCCATGATCGTGAAACTCTCGTTGCAGGTGGGGCAGAACGGCCGGAAACGCTTTGTGTTGGGGATTGCCATACGTTTTCAGGGTAACACGGCGCGGCTTCGCCGCAAAAAATCGGGTAGTGTCTGGAATCTGCGTTGAAGGAGTTCAAGAAGAAGCTGGGACTGTCGTGACCCAGGCAGCCTACCGCTTATGCACGGCCAGCCCGCAAGCCTCGGCGACCGGAGCCGATCGGCCAGGTTGAACTGCATTACGATCTCGCCCGCTAGGTATTCGTTGACTGCGATCACCAGGTTTCGGACGGGCGGAGTGCTGTTCCTCTTGTGCGGCAGAGCATGAAAGAGTCTCCCAAGTGTCTGAAAACCTGGGCTTCAGGAGAAGCTGTCAAGATTCGTGCGCCATTCAGATGATGTCTGTTTTCAATGTCGTAGGGTACACATGCGGACTGGTGCGGCCTAACATGGATATATCATTGATACCTTAGGCGGATTCAGGCACTATGATGTTGACGCCAAATACCGCCGACAGACGTCTGTAGGTGTGAGGATCGCCATGGCTGCCGTCCCTGCTATTGACTTCGGAACACTGCTCAAGGACATTCCGCGAGGAGCCTGGGTGGCCATCTCGTCAGACTACGAACGGGTAGTCTCGTATGGAGCCGAATTGCGTACCGTCCTGGAAGACGCCAAGAGTGCGGGCGAGCCCGAGCCCATACTCGCTCGCGTGCCGGAGTCTCCCGGCAGTCTGTTTCTGTAACCCAGAGACCGGCATCCTGATGCCGCGACAGACTTTCGCATACGCCCAAATACCGGAACCAGCGTCAGAACCGTTCCCAAACGGACTTACCGTTTTCAGACCGATCATGGTTGCAATGCTGACCTCTACCGCTACCGGCAAATCCATGACTTGTCTTGTACAGCTTGACAGCGGCGCGGACCAATGCGTTTTTCCTGCTACGTTTATGGGTCCCCTCGGACTCGATCTTCTCAAGATGAAGATGCAGTTCACCGGTGGGGTTGGGTGTCAGGCTAATCCCACCTATTACGAGACAATCCATATCAAGATTGTCACACCGCCGTCGACATCCCTATCGTTCACACTCTATGCTGGATTCACTCCCGGTTTAGACGCCCATGGCATGGGACTCATGGGCCAACTCGGTTTTTTCGAGAACTGCCAAGTCGCGTTTGATTTGGCAAATAAACAGTTCCACATCGATGTCCCCTGATTGGTAACGCACCCTGCAACACCACCCAGGACCAGCGGTCACCATATACAGAACAGCGTACCGGCGACTTGGTATAATTATGCATGAGGATGAATAAGTAACCAGTGCGCGCCAAAGCGGGGGTGGTCGGATTCCGAGGCTACAGCGGGGCCGAGCTGGTCCGCATTCTGGACCGGCATGCGCATGTCCAGCCGGTCCTGATGGAGCACCGCAGCGAAACGGGCGGCGGGGCGCAGCCGCTGAACCAGAGCACCCCGCCGGTGATCCCTTGCAGCCCGGAAGCGGTTCAGAGTGAAGAGCTTACGGTGGTCTTCCTGGCCACGCCGGCAGAGGTCTCCATGGACCTGGCGCCAGCCATGCTGGACGCCGGTGCGCGCGTGGTGGACCTCAGCGGAGCCTTCCGTCTGGGCACGGCGGAACGCTATGCGAGCTGGTATGGCGCCCCGCACACCTCCCCGCGATGGCTGGCGGACGCCGTATACGGGCTTCCCGAATTCTGCCGGCAGCGGATCGGCGGGGCGCGGCTGGTGGCCAACCCGGGGTGTTACCCCACCGCGGCTAACCTGGCGATTCGTCCGCTGCTCGAAGCCGGAGTAATCGACCGCGCGGCGGGGATCGTCTGCGACGCGAAATCGGGCGTGAGCGGCGCGGGGCGCAAGCCCAGCCTGAAGACCAGCTTCTGCGAGGTGACCGGAAACTTCTCGGCGTACTCCATCCTGAATCACCGGCACGTGCCGGAAGTGCTGATGACCTCCGGGCTGGAGGAACACGAGTTCAGCTTCACCGCGCAACTGATTCCCATTCATCGCGGCATTCTGGAGACCATCTACTTTCGGGGCCGGCACGTCAGCTCCGCGGAAGATCTGGTGGCCGTTTATCTGGAGCGCTACAAAGCCGAGCCCTTCGTGCGCATCTACCCAGCGGGCGAGGTGCCCGATGTGCACGCCGTGGCGCGAACCAACTTCTGCGACATCGGGGTGGTTTACGATGGTGCGAGCGGGCGCGGAGTGGTGGTCGCGGCAATCGACAACCTGATCAAAGGAGCGGCCGGGATGGCCGTCCAGAGCATGAACCTGATGCTGGGCTTCGCGGAAACCGAGGGCCTGTTGTGAGGGAAAAGCCGTGAGGGTCCTGGTGAAGATCGGCGGCACGCTGCTGGAGTCCTCCGAGTCGCGGCATCGGCTGGCGGGCGAAGTCTCCGAAGTGTTCCGCTCCGGGGTGGAGACGGTGGTGGTGCATGGCGGCGGGAAGCAGATGACCCGATACCTTGAGGAGCGCGGCATCCGCAGCCAGTTCGTGAACGGTCTGCGGGTGACCACCGCGGAGGTTCTGGACGCAGTGATCAAGGTGGTGGCCGGTAGCGTGAACCAGGAGCTGGTGGCCGCGTTTGCCGCCGTGGGCGCGCTCGCGGTTGGGCTCAGCGGCGTGGATGCGGGGCTGGCCGAAGCCGAGCCGATGAGCGCCGATCTGGGATTCGTGGGGAAACCGGTGCGCTCGAATCCGCAAGTGCTCGAGGTGCTGATGGCAAGCCGGCTGCTGCCGGTGGTGGCCTGCGTGGCCGGGGACCGGGCGGGGAACATATACAACGTGAATGCCGACCAGATGGCGGTGGCCTGCGCCCGCGCCTTCCGGGTTGATAAGCTGCTCTTCCTTACCGATGTGGACGGGGTGCGATCGGCATCGGGCGCGATTCTGGAAAAGCTCTCGGCCGCGGAGTGCCGGGAACTGATTCGCAACGGCGTAGCCACGGGCGGCATGCAGGCGAAACTGGAATCGGCGATTGCCGGGCTGGAATCGGGTATCGGCGAGGTGGTGATTGCGCCGGGCGCGCGCCCGGGTATCGTCGGCGAGCTCGTCCTCGGCGGCAACGCGATGGGGACGCGAATCACATGAAGAACGCCTTTCTGCTGCCCACCGCGCGCACTGATCGGGCTCTGGCCATCCGCAAAGCCGTGATGCCGGACATTCACGATCTTCTCGATCTGATTAACGGTTACGCGGGCAAGGGCGTCATGCTGCCGCGCACCGAGTTCGAGATGTCGGAGAACATCCGCGACTTCACGGTGGCGTTCTCCGGTTCGCAACTGGTGGGGTGCGGCGCGCTGCACTTCTACACCCCCACGTCGGCGGAGGTGCGCTCCCTGGCCGTGGCCGAGGAGTACAAGCAGAGCGGCGCCGGGCGGGCCATCGTCAAAGCGTTGGAGCAGGAGGCGCTGGACGCCGGCCTTGAGACCATCTTTGCTTTCACCTACGTGCAGCAGTTCTTCCGGAAGCTGGGGTTCGTGGAGGTGGAGCGGGGGGAACTGCCGCTCAAGGCCTGGCGCGATTGCCTGCGCTGCCCGAAGTTCCAGTGTTGCGACGAGGTGGCGATGCTGAAGGTCCTTCGTGAGGGCGTCCGAGCGCGGGTGGACGAGCCGTTCGCCGAACTGATTCAACTACCTACGTTGGGTAGGTGATAGTACCATTCCTGTCTGTGTAGAATTTCTCTACTCTGCCCGCAGGATCTCCTGTATAATTCTGTTAACTCAAGCTTTTCTTAGCGCAAGGCAGGCCGGAGGCGGAGGCATGAAGGCACAGACTGTCGATATCAAGGAGTCTGCCGGACGCATTCTTTGTTGCACGATTTTTCGGCCCGGCGGCAGGAAGCTGCTCGCCAAGGGGCATGTGATCAGCGATGAGGACGTCCGGCTGCTCGAGACCGAGGGCATGAGCCAGGTCTGGGTGACCGAGTTGGAAGAGGGCGAGATCGGGGAAGACGAGGCGGTCTCGCTGGTGGCGAACGCAATGGGGTGCGGGTCCGTGGAGATCCGGCTTGCCGCCGGGGGCCGCGCCAATCTGGTGGCGATGGAGCCGAGTTGCGTGCTGGTGGACGACGATCTGCTGAAACAGATCAACTGCACCTCCAGCCTGGTGATCTCCACATCGCTCAACTTCTCCTTCGCGCCCACGGGACAGCGGATCGCCACGGTGAAGAGCGCGCCGTTCGCGGTTGCACAACCGCAGCTCGAGGCGGTATTATCGATCTTCAAAGAAAGAGGCCCAATCCTGCAGGCCCGGCCCATTCGCAGCCCCGGCGTCGGGTTGCTGTACACCGATCCCTGCAGCGGCGATCGGGCCAGGCAGATGTTCGAGTCGATTATGCGGCAGCGGCTGGAGCGCTTTGGCGCCGGTCCGGGGTTCGTGCTGACGTCGCTCGAAGAAGAAGGGGCCGTGACGAGGAGCTTGCAGCATTTGCTCCGGTCGCAGCCCGCGGTGATTCTGGTGGCGTCGACCACGGCGCCGGCGGGTCCCGAAGACGTGATTGGCCGTGCGATGTGCCGCACGGGGTGTCATTTTGAACGGTTTCTCGCTCCCGTGGAGCCCGGCAATTTGTTGCTGCTGGGTTACAAGGACGATATTCCGATTGTGTCGGCGCCGGGGTGTTTCCGGTCAGCGAAGCCCAATGTGCTGGATCTGATCCTGCCCCCGATGCTGGCGCGGTACCGAGTTTCCGGCTGGGAGATCGCCTGTCTCGGACATGGCGGACTGCTCGGCTGACCAAGCTCCTCCACTACCACAGGCAGCCTCCTCCGAGCCGCCTGTGGGTGCTCCTCAGCCGGGTGCCTGACCAGTGCCCGGCTTTTTTTTCTGCCCGCGCACGCCTGAGACCGCGTGATTATATGTTTGTCGCCCGGTACACTGCGACCGGCGAGCCCTCCGCCAGAAACGCCGACCGCGACGGTCGCGACAACGCTTCGGCAAAGGCCGGGCCATAGAGCAGACCCGCGTCACAGGTCAGGCTGGCCTCGCCGACCTCCCACACGCGCCACGGCACGTGCTCGACGCGGTACTCGAGCGCCGGTCCGCGGCGCCGCGCGGTATAGCCCCAGTAGTGCTCGGTGATGAACTCTTCGGCGGAGCCGGGCGCCGGTAGCGCCGGGTCGCCGCAGGCGCGCACATGCAGAGCGTTCCAGCGTCCGCGGGCCCGCCACTCGTAGCTGACCACGAGCCCGTCCAGGCGATGGCGCATGGGCAGGCGCACGTAGTTCTCGCCGTACACAATGCGCGCAATGGTCGCAATAGCGCGCCGCGGAACCAGCTCCCTGATGAACACAACCCCGCGGCGCCAGCCTTCCGGCGCTCGCCGCCGCACGTAGAACCGCAGGTTCACTTCCTCGAAATCGCGGTGGAACGGAACCCCTACTCCGAGGACGCGCGTGTCGAGAAACAGGAAGCCGACCACGCTCGCATAAGCGATCCCTTCAAAGCTGTCGAGCTCGGCGCCGGCCGGCACGAACGGCTGCAGGGCGGCGGGCTCCATCTCGTAATTGAGCATCGCCAGCCATTGCCACCGGGCCGTCAGGAAGGGCGGTTGTGCCACAGCGGTTCATTCTACCAGGCGCGTGAGCAACGGGCCACAATTCGAGCGCAGAGTGGAGCGCGACGCGGCTCGCGCCACGTGTTGGGCATGGCCGTTTCGGCCACCGAACCGGATGAAAAGATCCAGGAGGCGCGGCTGTCGCGGAGGGTTCTGTGGTCCTGGTGTGCCGCAACGGCCAGGAAATCATCGGCTCTGTCCGGGGCAGGCGCCTGATCGTGCCGCCGGGATTCCATCGGAACGGGCTGGGGACCATGCTCATGGGAGCCATTGAGAACGCGTTTCCTGCGGCGGCAACCTTCGGCTGTACCGCCGATTGGGTTACTGTGAATTCAGGACTGAGGATGATGGCTCCGGCCATCTTTGCCGCGCGAAATCCCCGGAACCCACCCTGCCCCTCCGTCGTAATCCGTTGCGAGGCCGGTTCCAATGTCTGCTCTGCTGAACGACTTGCGCCAGGCGGTCCGCACGCTGCTGCGAGATCGCGGCTACACCACCGTCGCCCTGCTGACCCTTGCCTTTGGCGTCGCGGCGAACACCATCATCTTCTCCGTGGTGGACGCGGTGCTGCTGCGCCCGCTCGCTTATCGCGACCCCGGGCGCCTGATGGTGATCAACGAGGTGGTGCCGGAAATCGCGCGCACGTATCCGAAGCTGCCCGTCAACGCGCGCCATTTCTTCGAGTGGCGCGACCACTGCTCGTCCTTCCAGCAGTTCAGCATCGTCGAGCCGCAGGACTTCGTGCTTACCCGCGCCGGGCAGCCGGAGCAACTCCAGGGGGCCAACGTCTCCGCGAACCTGCTCGCCATGCTGGGGGTTCAGCCGCAGCTTGGCCGAACGTTTCTCAACGAAGAAGAGCAGTTGGGCCGCGAGCACGAGGTGATCGTCAGCGATGCGCTGTGGAACCGGCGGTTTCATCGCGATCCCGCACTGGTGGGCCGCTCGATCACGCTCGACGGCACGCAGTGGACGGTGGTGGGCATCCTCCCCGCCTCATTCCATTTCCCGAAAAGCAACGGCAGCGGAATTGTGAACTTCCCGCGCAAGGCCGACGTGTTCCGGCCGGCCGCGTTCAAGCTCGACGACATCGGGTGGCTCGGTGAGTTCAACTACGTGGTCATCGGACGCCTGAAGCCGGGCGTGCCGGAGCGGCGCGCGCTCGCGGAAATGGACGTGGTCCAGGCGAACATCGCCACGCGCTTCCCGGAGAAGCTGCATCTGCGGGCGTCGATGACCCCGCTGCAGGAAGAAGTGACGGGCGCGGCGCGCAAGGGGCTGGTGATTCTCTTTGCCGCGGTCGGCGCCGTACTGCTGATTGTCTGCGTGAATCTGGCCAACCTGAGTCTCGCCCGCGCGGCCGGGAGGGGCCGCGACCTGGCCATTCGCACCGCGCTGGGCGCCGGGCGCGCGCAACTGGTCCGCTACATTCTGGGTGAGAGCCTGGTGGTGGGCCTGGCGGGAGGCGCGGCCGGTGTCGCGCTGGCCTGGGCGGGATTGCGGGCGGTGCTGCTCTATGCGCCCATCGATCTCCCGCGCCTCGACGAAATTCACCTCGACGCCCGCGCCCTGCTGTTCGCCCTCGCGCTGTCCATTCTCACCGGCATTCTCTTCGGCATTCTTCCAGCGTGGCGGGCCTCCGCAGCCGATCCGCAACTGGCTCTGCGAGTCAGCTCCCGCACCGCCACCGAGGGCCGGAGCGGCCTGTTGACGCGCGAGCTGCTGGTGGGCCTCGAATCGGGTTTGAGCGCGGTGCTGCTGGTGATAGCGGGTCTGCTCATCGGCAGCTTCGTGCGCCTGTTGAACGTGGATAAGGGCTTCAATGCCGACCGCCTGATCGCCATGGAGATCAACCTCCCGCGGAACGGCTACGGCGAAGACAAGCAGCGCGAATCCTATTACCGGCAGTTGGTGGCGAAGATGCAGGCGCTGCCCGGCGTCAACGCCGCCGCGATTATCTCGACGCTGCCGCTCGAGGGCGAGGACTGGGTGGACGTGATGCAGCGCGAGGGAGAACACCTGCCCATGGCCGAGCTGCCGATGGTCAACATGCGCTTCTGCAGTCCCGATTACTTCCGCGCCATGGGCATCGCGTTCGTGGCCGGCCAGGGTTTCACCGAGGCGGACCGCAAGCGGAACTTCGCGGTGATATCGGAGCTGGCCGCCAGCCGCGTCTGGCCGGGCCAGAATCCCATCGGGAAGAAGTTCAGCCGCGGCGACCCGGACGAGCCTCCGTTCGAAGTGGTGGGCGTGGTTCGCGACGTGCGTATCGGCCTTGCGCAGCAGCCCGTGGTCACCGCGTATGTCCCGTACTGGTATCGCAGCCGGCTGTCCATGAGCGCGGTGCTGCGGACGTCCGCGGATCCGCGCGCGGTGGCCCCGGCGCTGCGCTCCACCGTCTGGAGCATCGATCCCGATACGGTGGTGGGCGAGATCCGCACCATGGGGAACGTGGTTTCCAGCTCCGTGGGCCAGCGCCGCTTTCAGGTGTGGCTGATTGCCGGCTTTGCCGCGTCGGCTCTGCTGCTGGCGTGCATCGGGATCTACGGGGTGGTCTCCTGGTCGGTAGCGCGCCGGCGGAATGAGATCGGCGTGCGCATGGCTCTCGGCGCCACCAGCGGCAACGTGCGGCGCATGGTGGTAGCCCAGGGATTGCGGCCGGTGCTGGCGGGACTGGCGCTGGGCATCGCCGCGGCGCTCGGTTCCGGCCGCGTTCTCGGCAGCCTGCTGTTCGGGGTGAGCCCGCGCGATCCCTGGACCATCGGCGGTGTTGTCCTGGTGCTGGCCGCGGTGGCGGCGCTGGCCTGCTACATTCCCGCGCGCCGCACCACGCTGGCCGATCCGCTGGAAGCGCTGCGCTACGAATAGGGGTTCACCGGGACACGCGGCGCCAGCCGCGTTTTCGTGGCGCCGCCGCATGTCCGGCTTGACATCAGAACATCAATTATGTGATGTTTTGATGTATGAGGACCACGTTGACGCTCGAGCCGGACGTCGCCGCTCTCCTCAGCAGCGTGCAAAAAGCACGGAATAGCGGTCTGAAGGATACCGTCAACGATGCATTGCGGCGCGGGTTACGGGAGATGGTTGAAGGGAAGGCAACACCTCCGCGTTTCGTGATGAGAACCTACGATCCGGGAGAATGCCTGCTGCCATCGCTCGACAACGTTGCCGAGGCGCTCGCCGTCGCCGAGGGCGAGTGGCATAAGTGATTCTCACGGACACGAACCTTCTCGTATATGCGTGGGCCAGATCCATGCCGCAGCATTCTGCTGCGCGCCGCTGGCTGGAGCAAACGATGAACTCCGGGATTCGCGTCGGCATGCCCTGGCAGGTTTTGCTCGGTTTTGCCCGGTTGGCAACCAATCCTCGCATCTTCCCGCGCGCGATCCCAATCGCCGGGGCATGGCAAGTCATCGAGTTCTGGCTGGGCCACCCCAACGTGTGGATTCCCGCGGCCGGCGAACGGCATCGCGAGATCCTCTCCCCGCTGCTGCCGCACACCGCCGGAAACGCCAATCTGATTCCGGACGCCCATCTGGCCGCGCTGGCCATCGAACACGGCCTGCTGCTCTGCTCCGCCGATGGCGACTTCGCCCGCTTCCCCGGCCTCCGCTGGAAGAACCCGCTGCTCTGAGGACTCGCCTCGGCGCCCGCCCTCAGACGCCCACCAGAACGGGCGCCAGGCGGTCAGCCATGTCCCGTTCGAAAAAAAGTCCGTCCTCCGCGATAGCGGCTGGCTGGACCGGGCTCGGTATGGTGAAGTAAAACGTCGCTCCATGGCCGGGCACGGACTCCGCCCAGATTCGGCCGCCATGCCGTTCCACAATGCGCCGGCTGATCGCCAGACCGATTCCCGTGCCCTGGCGCTCTCCGGGATGGAGACGCTGGAACACGCCGAATATCCTCTCGGCATGCTCCATCTCGAACCCGATGCCGTTGTCTTCCACGGCGAACAGCCACTCCTCGCCCCGCCGCTGGGCCGAGATCGCGATTTTCGGCGTCTCGCGAGGACGGCGATACTTCAGCGCGTTGCCGATCAGGTTTTGGAATACCTGCTGCAGCCGGCCCTCCCATGCCAGCAGCACCGGCAGCGAACCGGCCGAGATCCGCGCGCCGCTGGCCCGGATCTCGAGCGAGAGCGAATCGATTACCTCATGGACGATTACCTGACAATCGATTGCCGACATGGCGCGATTATCGTGACCGGCGCGGCTGAATTCCAGTAAGCCGCTGAGCATGTCGCCCATGCGCTGCACGCTGCCCGTCACGATGTTCATGAACTCCCGGCTGTCCTTGTCGAGTTGGCTCCCGCATCGGCGTTCGATCAGATCGACGTAACAGGAGACCATCCGCAGCGGCTCCTGCAAGTCGTGCGAAACGCTGTACGCGTAGGCCTGCAGATCGTCATTCGATCTTTCCAGCTCTTTCACCAGGCGCTCTTCGCGCGCGCGCTGCTGGCGGCGCATGCGCGCGTTTCCAATCTCCCGCTCCACTGCCGCCGCCAGACGAGTCAGGTTGTTCTTCAGCAGATAGTCGTGCGCGCCCAGCCGCATTGTTTCCACCGCGACATCCTCGCCAACGGCGCCCGACACCACGATGAAGGGGATGTCGAGACCGGTTTCGCGCAGGACGTCCAAAGCCGCCGGAGCGCTGAAGCGAGGCATCCGGTAGTCGGCGATAATGACGTCCCAGGCGCGCTCCGCCAGCGCCCGCCGCATATCGCCGGCGGTCTCGACGCGTTCCCGGCCAACGTCGTAGCCCGCCCTGGCGAGGACGTGGACAAGCAGTTCCGCGTCCCTCTCGGAATCCTCGACTTGCAGAACAGACAACGGTTTGTTCATCACGGCCTTTCACCACAGGTTGCACCAGGTTCTCCCACCGCGGCGGGGAACTCGTTGAGCCGCCGCATAAAGGATGCTGTGAAGCGCGTTCGCGGGCGGCCCGCCCGCGCGATTGATGCAGTTTGCGGTCAATGGGTGGGTGCCCCACGACGGCAAAATATCTCACCGATTCCTGCGGAGGGAGGGAACGTCGTCCGGCCTCGTACTACTGTACCCAGGAATCTTCGCAGCGCGAGGATTCGACGTGGGGCGGGCTCTTAAGCTTAAGGCGCAGTGCGGCACGTTGTGGGGCGGGCCCCCGGCCTGCGCGGGGCTCTCAGCCCCGCCCTCACGGTCTTCCTGACTCGCCGCTCCCAATCGTTTTCATTTGATTCGGCGGCGGCCCCGCCCATGTCCACCACGCGGCGCGCCTGGTTACCCTCAGACGGCTACAGGACTGCGCGTTCGTCCATTTTGTTTCACCCAACCCGGCTTTTCACTGCCGGTGCTCTTACCGCGCGCCGGTGGCGCATCCCTCGGCGGCCTTGCGGAAGGTCAGGGCGAAAGCGGCGCCCGGCCCCGGCTCCCACTGCAGTGCTCCATCCAGTTGCCTGGCCAGAATGTCGACGATCCGCAGCCCCAGAGATCGCGATTGCTTCCAGTCGAATCCGCCAGGCAGCCCGACCCCGTTGTCGGCCACCCGCAACGTGACACGATTCTCGTCGCAACCGAGAGCCACCACAATCTCCCCCTGACGCGCGTCCGGGAAAGCGTACTTGACCGAATTCGTCAGCAGCTCGTTCAGAATAAGACTGCACGGTATGGCCTGATTCAACCCCAGCTCCACCGCGCCCAAATCGAGGCACAGACGCACGCGATCCGCATTCACGCCGTACACGCAGAAGAGCTCGCGCGCGAGCGCCTCCACGTATTCCCGAAAGTCCAGCCGGTCCGTGTCGTCCGTGCTGTGCAGCCGCTCGTGAATCATGGCCATGGCTTCCACCCGCCGCTGGCTCTCATTCAACACCCGGCTCAGTCCGCTTCCCGGCAGCAGTGCGGCCTGCATGCTGAGCAGGCTGGACACCACCTGCAGGTTGTTCTTTACGCGATGGTGCACCTCCTTGAGCAGCACCGCCTTTGCCGCAACCGCGGAGGCGAGCGCTTTCTCGGTGCGTATCTGCTCGGTGATATCGATGGAGACGGCGCCCAGCAGCAGCGAACCCTCCGCGTCGGTAAAGGGAAACCGGAACGAGAGCATCTGACGAACGCGCCCGTCGCGGGCGGGCTGCTCTTCCAGCAGGCGCGACGGCTGACCGTTCAGGAGAACCCAGAGGTCGCTGGCGCGCACTCGCCCGGCATAGTCTTCCGGCCAGAGTTCGGAGTCCAGCTTCCCCTCGCATTCGGACAACGTTCTTTGCCAGGCCTGTTCGCAGGCCTGATTGATGTACACGATGCGGCCCCGGTCGTCCTTGATGGACGCCAGCGCGGGGGTGTGGTTCATGAAGGAATAGAAACGGGCCTCGCTCGCGTGCAAGGCCCTCTCGGCCTGGCGCGTGTCCTGGCGCAGTTGCTTGTCGGCCAGCGCTCGCCTCACCGCCGGCCCGAGGCGCCGCAGGCGATCCTTCAGCAGGTAGTCGGTGGCGCCCTGGCGCATCATGGCCACGGCGACGTCCTCGCCGATGGCCCCGGAGACCACCAGAAAGGGGATATCCAGATCGAGTTCCTGGAGCAGCTTCAACGCCCTGTGCGCGTCGAGAGCCGGCATGTGGTAGTCCGCCAGAATCACGTCTGGCGGCGGCTGCAGTTGTTTGAGGTAGGCGGCTTCGGTGTCCACCCGCTGCCATACCGGCAGGAAGCAGCTTCGACGCAGCTCATGCAGCATCAGCTCGGCATCCTCGGCGCGATCCTCCAGAATCAGGACGCGGACGGCCATTGGGGCGAGCGCCTCGGAGGAGGATTCGATGGCCGTCTCCAATGGCTCGCCGCTCATGCCTGCAGTTGCTCCTGTTCGTCCGCCGCCGGGCGCTCCGGGCGCCTGCCCGCGCCGGGAAGCGTGAAATAGAAGGTCGCGCCGCGGCCCAGGTCGGCCCAGGCCCACACGCTTCCCCCGTGCCGGTGCACCAGCCGTTGCACGTTGGCCAGCCCGATGCCGGTGCCTTCATACTCCTCGGCGCGGTGCAGCCGCTGAAACACTCCGAACAACTTGTCCGCGTACCGCATGTCGAAGCCGACGCCGTTGTCCCGGACCGTGTAGGCCACCTCGGCGTTAGCGGCGGCAAGCGGCGGCGCCGCGGCTTCCTTCCAATCGGCCAGCCGCAGCGAGCCCAGCTCGATTCTGGCCACCTCGCGCGTGCGCGTGTACTTCAGCGCGTTCGAAAGCAGGTTCACGAAAACCTGCTTCAGCAGAAGCGGATCGGCCTCGCAAAGCGGAAGATCCCCCACCAGCATCTCCACCTTTCTGCCTTCCCACTCCGCGCTCAGATCCTCCCACGCCTGCCGCGCCACATCGGACGGCGCAACAAGCTGCTTGCGCACGGGCTGGCGGCCCAGCCGGGAGAAAGCCAGCAGTTTGTCGATCAGCTCGCCCATTTGCACGGCATTGCGCCGCGCCACCTCCAGGTAACGCCGCGCCTCCTCTGGAAGCCCCGGTGCGTACTCTTCCAGCAGGATTCGAGAAAAGCCATCGACAGCGCGCAGAGGCGCACGAAGGTCGTGCGAGACGGAGTAGGCGAAGGCCTCCAGCTCCTGGTTGGCCGCTTCCAGCTCGGCCGTGCGCTCCACCACGCGGCTCTCCAGCTCCTCGTGAAGTCTGCGCACTTCTTCCTCGGCCAGCCGGGCCTCGGTGATGTCCGCCGCAGTGCCGATCCACTCGCGCACCGTCCCGTCCGGCTCCAGAACGGGCACGCCGTGCGTGGCCATGTACCGATACTGGCCATCGCTCCGGCGCACACGATACTCTGCTTTGTAGAAGCTCAGGCGCTTCACGGTTTCCAACCATTCGGCCCTGATTCGCTCGCGGTCCTGCGGATGCACGACATCCAACCATCCCCAGCCCCTGCCCTGCTCGAAGCTCTGGCCGGTGAGCGCGCGCCACTGGGGACAGTCGTCCACCACCTCGCCTTGCGCGTTCGTGCTCCACACCGTCTGCGTGGTGGCCAGGACCAGCGAACGATACCGCTCCTCGCTCAGCCGCAGCGCTTCCCGGGCCCGCTGCTGCTCGGTGATGTCGCGGGCAACCACCGATCCCCCTACCACCGTGCCGGATTCGTCCCGGATCGGCGAGACGGTCAGAGAAACAAAGATCTGCCGTCCGTCCTTCCTCACCCGCCGAGCTTCGTAATGCTCAATCGTTCGCCCGTGCTTCAAGTCCCCCAGAATCGCTCGATAATCGTCCGGAGCACCGCGAAGCCTGAGAAAAGAAATCGGCCTGCCGACAATCTCTTCGGCCGTATAACCGTAGATCCGCTCCGCGCCCCGGTTCCAACTGAGCACGATGCCGTCGAGGCTCTCGCTGAGGATGGCGTCGTCGGATGACTCCACAATGGAGCTGAGCAGCCGCGCCGTCTCCCCCGCCCGCTTGCGTTCCGTAATGTCGCGGAAGGTCCATACGCAGTGCGTGTATTCGCCATTGCTGCCGGCAATCGGCGCCACACTCAGTTCCGCCCAGAACTCGGAGCCGTCCCTGCGGACAATCTGTTCTTCGGATCGCCCAGGACACGCCTTGCGAAAGCCCACTTCCCTCGCTTCCACAAGGTGTGGGTTCGGCCGGGGGCCGTACAGAAGCCGCAGGGCCCCCTCCCGCAGATCTGCCAGACCGAAGCCGGTCATTCGCTCAAGAGCGGGGTTGGCGAATATGGGATCCTGGCAACAGACACTCTCTCCGGACACTTTGACGATCAGGATGCCGTCGCTGGTCTGCAGAGTGGCCGATTCCAGAAGCCGCAGCCGCTCTTCGGTCCGCTTGCGCTCGGTGGTGTCGGTAAAGAACAGCGACAGCCCCTCCGGCGACGGATAACAGCGGACCTCGAACCACGCGTTGAGGGGTTCGGGGTAAAAGGCCTCCACCACCAGCGGCACGTTTTCCTCGACGGTCCGGCGGTAGGCGACGCCGAAGGGCGAATCCCAGACGTGTGGCCACACCTCCCAGACGTTCCTGCCCAACAGCTCCTCGCGCGTCCTGCCCGCCAGTCTCGCGCCGGCCGCGTTGACGTACGTGTAGCGCCACTGGCGGTCGAAGGTGTTGAAACCGTCGGAGATGCCCTCCAGAATCGCGTTGGTCCTGCTCTGGGTTTCGGCCAGACGCTCCGCCGCCAGCCTGCGCTCGGCCATCTCGGTTCCCAGGATCACCAGCGAGCCGCGCAGTTGTCCGCTCAGCACGCTGATGCCCGCGCCAACAATGACGAAAACCACCAGCCCGCCGATGTCGGATGGATCGGCGATGGCGAAGGAATAGACCGGCTCGATGAGGAAGTACCAGACTGCGAGCACGCTCGCTCCCGTCGCCACCAGGCCGGGGCCGAGTCCGCCGAAGCGCGCCGCCGCCATGACCGCGAGAGCAAACACAATGGCCGGCCACTTCAGGCCGGCGACCGGTTCAATGGCAATTCGGATACCCAGCGCAACCGCTACCAACACTACTGCCAATCCGTACCGCCGTACGGCTGGAACGCTCAAAATCAATTTCATGGCTCCTGTTGTTCGTGCCAGACCGCGGGCTTTTCGTTGAGGAGGAGCCAATAGAGGCCCAGTTGGCGCACCGCCTCCGCGAAGCGAGTGAAGTCTACCGGCTTGACAATGTAGCTGTTGGCGCCCAGTTTGTAACAGCTATGCAGATCGCGGTCCTCGCGCGAGGAAGTCAGGACAACAATCGGAATGCTTCGTGTGCGCGGATCGGTCTTCAGCCTGCTTAACACCTGCAGGCCATCCACCTTGGGCAATTTCAAGTCGAGCAGAATCAGTTTGGGGGAGTCGGCGGGGAAAATATCCCCGTTGCTTCCGAACATGATGTCCAGCGCTTCGGCCCCGTCCCGGGCCACTCGGATGCGATTCGCGAAATTGTTCTTTTTCAGCGAGTGGAGCACCAGTTCCACGTCGCTGGCGTTGTCTTCCACCAACAGGATTTCTATCGCTCCCTCACTCATGCTTCTTATCCTCTCCTTCGCTTGGTTACCCGCCGGATGACACCTGGGCTCTGGACGGCCCCAGTATCGTATTCGCCCACTCCAGCAACTCCGGGCCGCTTACCGGATGACCAGCCGAACCCGGCTCCACCGCGCCTTCTTTCGTGCGCTCCTGCCAATCGCCGTCGAACAGCCGCAGACAGGTTCCGGGCCGCGTGGCCCTCAGCGTTTCGGTCAGACTGCTTTTGCCCGGGTCGTCGGCGGCTGGGTTGCCGACTGCCAGCGGAATGGGTCCCTCGTACAACTCGGCCGCCAGCAGCGCCTCCTGGCAGGTGGCCGCTTCCAGAACGTTGTAGCCATGGCGGTCGAACCAGGCGTGAAGCCGGCCGCTGATGGCGGAGCTGGGCTCGATCAACAGAATCACCGGCCGTTCCACCCACAGCGACGGAGCGCCGGCGGCCGCGGCTTCCACGGAAGGGAGAAGGATCTCAAAGGTGACCGTGTGTTTCCCTTCATGCCGGGCGGTCAGGATGCCACCCATTTGCCTGGTCAGCCCGTAGGCGAGCGCCAGCCCGTCCCACTTTCCTTCCCAGCAGGGATCGAACGCGCGCTCCACCGAATCCACCGTCTCGCTGGCGCTGGCGTACGATACTCGCGCGCGCACCCATTCGGCCTTTCCTCCCATTCGGGAGCGTGAAGTGTCCACCCATGTGCAGCCGCCGGCTTCCACGTTGAGCCACGCATGCTGGAGAATCGTCTCGAGAACCCTGGTCAGTTCGCGCGCGTTGGCGTGAGCCGGTCTGGGGTCCATGTCGAGCTGCAGGGTGAGAGCCGGGATGATGTTCTTCCAGGCGGGCTCCAGGCTGGCCACGATCTGATTCACCCATACCGCCTGCAGTTCGATCTTCGGCGGACGGGCAAACGTCCGCAGGCCGGAGGTGACCGCAAGAGCCTTCGCGGCGGCGCTTTCGATGATCTCGGCCGCGGGCCGCAATGCCACTCCCGGGGCCAGCGTTCCCAGCAGATGCGCCCCCTGCCTGGCCACCGCGCTCAGCTCCGGGTCCAGGTGGCCGGCAATCCCGTCGGCAAATTGCATCAGCGCATCGTGCTTGTCTTCCTGCCGGGATACCTCTTCCGCGAAACGCCGCTCGGTTACGTCTCTGAGAACGACGATAGCCCCTTCGAGATGCCCCTCGTTCCGCCTCGGCTCCACGCTGCCTTCCACCGCGTAGCGGCGTCCCTGGCCGCCCTGCAGGCAGACGTTGCCGGGCAACGCCGCCATCTCGCCCTCGATCAGGACCACGCGCACAAGGTCTTCCACCGGCTCCCCGTCCGGATAAACCAGCCACAACAATTCGCTCGAAGGCCGGCCAAGGGCCTGCTCCGAGGTGCACCCGGTCATTTCTTCCGCCACCCGGTTCAGATAGCAGATACGGCCGGAATTGTCCGTCACCAGCACCGCGTCGGGTACCGCCGCGAAACTGGCGCTGAGCCAGTCGCGCTGCTCCCGCAGATGCCGCTCGAAGCGGTGTTTTGAAAGGGCCATCTCAATGGCTCCCTGCAGGCTCGCCGACGCGATGGGCTTGCGAATGTAACCGAACGCCTGCGAGTGGCCGGCGCGCTCCAGGGTCTCCTGGTCCTCGTAGGCGGTCAGATATACCACCGGAATATCCAGTTCCCGCCGGACCTGCTCGGCCACCTCGATCCCATCCAGATCGCCGCGCAGCCGAATATCCATAAGGACAAGGTCCGGCGACGTCTCGCGAATGATCTTCAGCGCCTCCGCACCCGTACCGGCGACGGGCGGCACCGAGTAGCCGACGCGCTCCAGCCTGCTCTGCAGGTCGGCCGCGATCAGGCCCTCGTCTTCCACCACCATGATTTTTTGTTCAGCCGATCCCATTCCTGTCAAACCCTTCCCGCAGGGCGCGCACTAGCAACCACACGGACGTATCCACCCCTGATTGGGTGGGCTGATGCGGCTGGTATTCTCACCCAGGCCATCAGATCGCGGCTTGCCGCGAAAGTTCCCTGCTATCCCCCGGTCTTAGCAGGGCGTATGGCAGCAGATGACGGTGTTGAAAGAAAACAAACGAGGAGGATGCGATGAACGGCTATTTCGCGCCGGCTGGGATGGCGAGTCCGTGCGGGGAACATTCCGGCTTCCGGCCGCACGACCTGCTGGAGGCGGCTTTGGCCACCTGCGTGAACATGACCGTTCGAATGTACGCGGATAACCACGGAATTCCCGTGCATGGCGTCACTACGAACGTCAGCGTGGACAGGACCCGGTACGACGAGGTTGTGTTCCGGCACGAAGCCGGCCTGTACGGTGAGCTGACCGCGGAGCAACTGGAGAGACTTCTCCACGCCGCCAGTGCGTGTCCGGTGCGCCGAACGTTGTCGAAGAGGATCGGGCTTGAGTGCGCCGGCCGCGTGGAATCTCGAATGCGCGGCTGTTGTTGCCTATCGCGTCTGCGCCAGTCTCCACAAGTCTTCAACGCTGAGACTGCAGTCGCGCAGGATCTTGTGCAGCAAGCCGGGTCCCAGCGTCTCGCCCGAATGCACGGGCGCCACCGTACTGCGGCCGGTGATCCGAGGGGTCCGGCTCATGCCGCGACGGTGACGCGTTGAATGCCGACGAACTCAAGACTCTGCTCGGGCGCACCTTCGACGTCGAGACGCAGTTCGATGGCCTCGCGAATACGCTGCGTAACCTCGTCGAGGGACCGCGGCTGCGTGTGACATCCCGCAAGCTGCGGGACCGAAGCAACGTAGAACCCTTCCTCGTCGCGCTCTATGACGACACGAACTGGCGTGGCAACGGCTCGTCCTCCGCCTTGGTTTTACGCTATTCGGGTTTGGCGCCGGCGCTGGAACTGGATTCGAGGTGGCGCGCCGAATACACTTTCCATAGGCGGCGAGTAGGCGACGAGCGAACAGCTAAATGAGCGGATCGCCGCCGATCTCGTCCGCGCGGCGCTAAACCGTCTCCCAACTCGGACATTCCTCCGAACGAAGTAGCCCCGAACTTCATACCATTCCGCCACGAGCGCTTCGAGATGATTTCCGGCCATGGTGCCTCCTGTGCTCTGGGCAGCTACAGGGAGAGCCGGTCTTCCGGGGCGGGTTCGGCTGCCGGGACCTTGTCCAGCGCGGCGAGGAAACGCTCGCGACTGCCCCGTTCGGCCATTTGCTCCATGTGGGTCCAGCCGGAAAGTTGTTCGGCCAGGGCCTCCGCCACGATCCGCTCCACGGAAACCTGCTGCCGCGCGGCCAACTCGGCAATCTGGCGGTACACGGTGTCGGGAACGGTCACGTTGAGGGTCATGGCGCCTCTCCTATTATCGCCAGGAATTCCCGAGGTGAGATCACTCGAACGCCGAAGTGATCGGCACCGACGAAATCCCTGGTGTTGAAGGTAATCACGAAGTCGGCTCGGCTTTCCACGGCCAATTCCAGGACGAAGTCGTCCTTTGGGTCGGGCAGGAGAGGCCGCCAAAGGAAAAAGATGGGGCGCAGATTCGCACTGGCACAAAGAAAGTACAGCACGCTGTCGATGTCGCCGCTTAGTTAACAGAGCTCCGCCAGCGCAGACACGCTTGAGCGTCTGCTCGTACTCAAGAACCAGAGGGACTGAGAGGTTCATTCGCCATCGATCATCGCCCACCAGCCGCAATAGACGGTGAGATGCCCCGCGATTGGAGAGCAGCGCGGCGACAAGCACATTGGTGTCGATCACGACCTGGTACATAGCCCGCTACCAGCATACTGAGCGGCGATGCGGGACGGCAGACTGGCGCCCTCCCCGCGCGCTATCACCCAGCAGCCCCAACCGATGCGTGGCATCGCGCAACAATCCCGCGCCGGATAACCCGGCCTTGGCCGGAAGCGTAGTGTTTTGCGACACTTCGGACTGGCATCGGGCGTGCACCACACACCCCGTCTGTGAAGAAATTCCTCAGGGAATCCGAGCATCTGGTCCGCCTGGCGCTGCTGGCCGCCGTCCTTGTTGTCGCATTCCTCGTCATCCGCTGGGCCGTCGTCCCCGCCGGGTTCGGCCGGTATGGACACTACCGCGCCCCCTCCCTCGACGACGTCCGCGCACGGCCCATCTCGTTCGCCGGACACCAGGCCTGCGAGACCTGCCACGATGAGCAGGCAAAGACAAAGGGCCAGGGAAAGCACGCCCAGGTGTCCTGCGAAGCCTGTCACGGCCCGCTGGCGGCGCACGCCGACGACCCGTTCGCCAACAAGGCGGTGAAGCCCAACCCGGCCACGCTCTGCGTGCGCTGTCACGAGGCGGACTCGGCCAAGCCGAAAAGCTTTCCGCAGGTGGTTTCCAGCGATCATGCCGGGGGCGAGTCCTGCGGCACATGTCACAACCCTCATAGTCCGGCCATGTGAACGGAGGCGAAGCCATGGATCTGAATCGGCGGGAATTGCTGGTGGGAGCGGGCAAGTTCATCATCCTGTCCGGTGCGGCGCGGGCAGCCCTCAACGGCGACACCGGGAAGTACAACATGGCCGAACACTGGTGGGGCATGACCATCGACGTCGGCAAGTGCATCGGCTGCGGCAACTGCGTGCGCGCCTGCGCGGCGGAAAACGGCGTTCCGAAGGGGTACTTTCGCACGTGGGTGGAACGCTACCAGGTGAACGGCGCCGACATGGAGCATCCCCAGGTGGATTCGCCGGATGGGGGGTTCAACGGCTTTCCGCCGCGGCATCAGTCCGGCATGAAGGGCTTTTTCGTTCCCAAGCTCTGCAACCATTGCGCCGATTCGCCGTGCGTGCAATCGTGCCCGGTGGGCGCCACGTTCGACTCTCCGGACGGCGTGGTTCTGGTGGACGAGAAGTACTGCGTGGGCTGCCGCTACTGCGTGATGGCCTGCCCGTACGGATGCCGCTATCTGCACCCCACCAAACACACCGCCGACAAGTGCACCCTGTGCTACCACCGCATCACCAAAGGACTCACCACGGCCTGCTGCGAAGCCTGTCCCACGGGCGCGCGGACACTGGCCGACCTGAAAAACCCCGCCGACCCGGTGCACGAGTTCCTGCGGAACAACAATGTGCAGATTCTCAAGCCGTACATGGCCACGCGCGCCAAGGTCTACTACAAGGACCTGGACGGGGCGGTGAGGTAGAGGAGCGAATATGGCGCCAGGCGTTCAGGGCTTCATGTATCCGAACGAGGTGGAGCTGCAGTGGAGCGTGCTCATTGTCCTGTATCCGTACATCACCGGCCTGGTGGCGGGCGCGTTCATCCTGGCGTCGCTGTCGCGGATCTTCAACATTGCCGCGGTCAAGCCCATCTACCGGCTGTCCCTGCTGACGGCGCTGGCCTTTCTGCTGGTGGCGCCGCTGCCGCTGCAACTGCACCTGGGACATCCGGAACGGTCGTTCGAGATGTACCTCACGCCGCACAAGACCTCGGCGATGGCCATGTTCGGCTTCGTCTATCTGTGGTACCTGCTGGTGGTGCTGCTGACCGAGATCTGGCTGGATTACCGCGGGGACATAGTGCGGCAGGCGCAGAGCCGGCGCGGCCCCATGAAATGGATCTACGCGGTGCTGACGCTCGGCTCGTATAACGTCAGCCCTGAATCGCGGCGCATCGACGACCGGGTGGGCTGGGCGGTGACGCTGATCGGCATTCCATCGGCCTTTCTGCTGCACGGGTATGTGGGGTTCATTTTCGGCTCGGTGAAGGCCAATCCGTGGTGGTCGACGCCGCTGATGCCCATCGTGTTTCTGTTTTCGGCGATGGTGTCGGGCATTGCCGCGGTGCTGGTGATCTACCAGGCGATCGCGCGAATCCGGAAGCGCGAAGCGGACATGGCCTGTCTCGATACCGTGGCCAAATACCTGTTCTACGTCTTCATCGTCGACTTCTCGCTGGAAATGCTGGACCTGGTGCATCGCACGTACGAATCGAACGAGTCCTTCCGGGCGCTGGATTTCATGGTGCACACCCGGCTGTTCTTCTCGCAGATTGTCCTGCAGATCTACCTGGGCACCCTGCTGCCCATCGCCCTGCTGGCGCTGACGCAGGTGGTGAAACTGAGGGCGCCCGTACGCCGCGTTCTTTACACCACCGCGAGCAGTCTGACGCTGGTGGGCATTCTGGCCATGCGCTGGAACGTGGTGATCGGCGGGCAACTGTTCTCGAAGAGCTTCCTCGGGTACACGACATATAAGATGGAGTTCGCCACGCGCGAAGGTCTGCTGCCGGCCATCGCGCTGATGATCCTTCCCTTCCCCATCCTCTGGGTGCTGCTGAAGCTGCTGCCGCCGTGGGAGGAACAGAAGGCCACGTGACCGAGATGGACATCGGCGCGCTGGTGCGGGACGTGCAAGACTTGCAGCGCCGGGTCCAAAATCTGGAGCAGCGTCTGGGGACGAGTCCGGAGGCGCCTGCGCCCGCCGAAACCCTTGCAGTGGAGACCGGCGCCGTGGAAGCCGGCCCGCGCCTGCCCCCGAATGCATTGCCCGCATTCGGCCGTGCCCTGCTGGCGATCGCCGGCGCGTACGTGCTGCGAACCCTCACCGAGCTGGGCGCCCTTTCGCATGCGGCCGGTGTCACCGCCGGGCTTGTCTACGGCGTGGCCTGGCTGATCGTGGCCGCGCGGCTGCCGGCCAAACCGAAGTTCCCCGTGGCTCTTTCCGCGGTGACGTCGGTGGCCATCGTGGCTCCTCTTCTGTGGGAGGCTTCGGCGCGGCTGAATGCCATTTCTTCGTGGACGTGCGCCGCCGTGCTGGCTGGCTACGTCGTGCTCGCTCTGGCGCTGTCCTGGCGAACGGAGAGCGCCGTCGTTCCCGCCATTGTGTCGCTCGCTTCCACTTCGGTGGCGGCGTTGCTGCTGCTGGCCACTCACGATCTCTACCCGTTCACGCTGGCTCTGCTGGCGATGGCCGCGGCGCTGGAATTCGAGGCCTGCCGCGGGCGTCAGGGCGGCTGGCGATGGCTGGCGGCGGCCCTGGCCGATCTCGCCGTGATCCTGCTCACCTTTATCGCCTCCCGCCCGGAGCTGCCGGAAGGCTACGCAGCCATCCCGGCGCACGCGGCGCTGGTGGCGCTGGCCCTGCTGCTGGCCATCTACGCTGCCAGCGCGGTGACGCGAACGCTGGTCCAGGGCCATTGCTTCACGCTGCTCGAAACGGCGCAGACGATGGCATCGTCGGGGGTCGCCGTCGGCGGCGCGGCGGCAATTGTCGCCCATAGCGCCAGCGCCACGGCCGCTCTGGGCCTGGTCGCTCTCGCTGGTGGCCTGGCCTGCTACGTGATCTCTTTCGTCGTCGTCGGGTTGCGGATCAAGTGGAATTTCCGCGCGTGGGCGACGTTTGGCCTGCTCCTCGTCCTTGCCGGCACCTTCCTGCCGTTCTCCGAGGCACGCTACTGGATGCTCTGGTGTGGATGCGCGGTGGCCTGCTGCTGGACCGCCATGGCGTCCCGCCGCCCCACGCTCGGCCTCCACGGCGCCGTCTATCTGCTGCTGGGCGCGCTGGCGTCGGGGGTCATGGGCCAGCCTTTGGCGCGGTTGTTCGGCGGGGAGAGCGGTTCGCCGCGCTGGTGGTGGGCGGCGCTGGTGGTGGCTTCCGCGTTGGCCGCGTGGGTGGCCGTCGCCGCCAGTTCGCCGGGGGAGACGGCACGCTGGCGCAATCAGGCGTCCGCTTTCACCTTTGCGGCAGTCGTCACGTGGATTCTGGCGGGAGCTGCAACCCACGGGCTGGTAGCCGCCTGGCCGGGCAGCGGCGCTCCCGCCGACACCCTGGGAACGGCCGTGCTGACGCTGCTGTCGGTGGGCCTGGCCTGGTCCGGCATGCGCTGGCAAAGGAGAGAGCTGGTGTGGCTGGTGTACGGCTTCATGGCGCTGGCCGCGTGGAAGCTGGTTGCGCGCGACTTCCAGCACGAACACAGCCTGGCGCTGGTGGTCTCCCTGTTGTTCTACGGAGGCACGCTGATCCTGCTGCCGCGGATTCTGCAGCGAAGAGTCGGCGGGTAGGCGGTCCCGACACACCTGGCGCTGGAACACCGCATCAGCTACATGCGTTTTCATAATACATGGCCGTATGAAATCAGTTTTCATGGATTATAATGGTTATTCATGGAACGTGCCATGGCGAAGTAGATATTTGCACAGATGAGCGGCCAGCATCAGTTTTCAGGACCCATAACCGTTTTTCACGAGTTGCCATTGCCGGAGAGGGCCACGCCGGCTGGATACTCTGCCCTGATCGACGCCTTCAGTCTTCGGGTACCCCTGCCCCGAACGCTCTCGGCAACCGGCGAGCGCCATCATATAAGGAACGAGGCCGGATGGCGCATCCTGACGCCGCGCCATGCCCCGGCGCCCAGCCTGGAAGGGCATCTCACGTTCGCGCTGAAATACGAGGGCCTCGATCTCGCCGTTCTGAAGCGGTTGTTCGCCACCGTGGCGCCTCGCGAAATAGAGGCTATCGTTCGGGCGAGGCCCACCGGAAGGTATTCCCGGCGGATCTGGTTCCTTCATGAGTGGCTCATGGGAACACGTCTGGATCTTCCAGATGCCAGCCAGGGCAGCTATGAGCCGGTCGTCGATCCGGAGCGGCAATGGTCGATATCGGGTGAGAACTCACCCCGCCACCGTGTCCGCGCCAACCTGCCGGGTACACCGGCGTTCTGTCCGTTGGTTTTCCGGACTCAGGCGCTTCAGGAATTCGCGGCGATGGATCTCGTCCAGCGCGCCCGGAAAGCCGTGGCCGGCGTGCCCAGGGATCTTCTTACCCGCACGGCGGCCTTCCTGTTACTCAAGGATTCGAGATCAAGCTACGCCATTGAAGGGGAACGCCCCCCTCACGACTGGATCCAGCGTTGGGGGCGGGCAATCGGCCAGGCGGGCCGGCGGCCGATCAACCTCGACGAACTGCTGCGGTTGCAGGCGGTGGTTATCGGTGACGCGCGATTTGTGCGGCTGGGACTGCGGGACGAGGGCGGGTTCGTTGGTGAACACGATCGGGAGTCGCGCATGCCCATTCCGGACCACATCGGCGCCCGAGCGGACGATCTACCGCCGCTGATCGAGGGAATGGCCGAATTTGACTGCGGGGCCGCACAGAGCCTGGATGCCGTCGTCGCCGCCGCCGTCCTGGCCTTCGGGTTCGTCTACGTCCATCCACTCGTGGATGGAAACGGCCGTATTCACCGCTACCTCATCCATCACGTGCTCGCTCAGCGCGGGTTCAATCCGGCCGGGGTCGTGTTTCCCGTTTCCGCGGCGATCCTCGAGCGGACCGACGAATACCGCGCCGTACTGGAGGATTATTCGCGGCGGTTGCTGCCCGCGATCGACTGGCAACCCACCGCGGATGGCAACGTGAAGGTCCTGAACGACACGGCCGACTTCTACCGTTTCTTCGACGCGACGCCTCACGCCGAGTTCCTTTATGCCTGTGTCAGGAAGACGATCGAAGAGGATCTGCCGCGCGAGACGGAATTCCTTACGCAGTACGACCAGTTTCGAGCACGCATCGAAGCGATTGCGGATATGCCCGATCGCACAATCGATCTGCTATTCCGCTTTCTTCACCAGAACGGCGGACGGCTCTCCGGGCGTGCGCGCGAACACGAGTTCGCTCAAATGACCGAGGCGGAAGTCTCCGCCGCCGAAGCGGCCTGGCGGGATTCGTTTCACGAAGCACCGTAGCGGCGGACCATGCACGCCTGGCAATCGCCCGCCGAGTCAGCCCCGCAAAAAATGAAACAGGGGAGCGAGCCCGCGCCCGCCCCCCTGCCCTGCCTGCGTACCGCCCCTCAGAACTCCTTGAAGCTGTCGTCCAGCGGGAACGCATCCCGGCCGGCCCTCACCGGCTCGTATTTCGAGCGGTTGCCCACGTGCGCGTGCGTTCGCGCCGGAGCGCTGGCGGCTCGCCGTGCCGGATGGTGGTCCACCACGTCCGCCGCGTCCGCGTTGCCGCCCACCATATCCCGCAGCCGCAGCACCACTTCGGCCATGGCCTCGGACTGCTTGTTCAGTTCCTGGCTGGCCACTGTGCTTTCCTCCGCGCTGGCCGCGGTCTTTTGCGTTACCTGCTCGATCTGCACGAACGCCTGCGAAATCTGTTCGATGCCGCGCGCCTGTTCCTGGCTGCTGAGGTTCACTTCCTCCACCAGCACCTTCACCTTGCGCTCGTTGTCGGTCACGTCGTGGATGGCCGTGGCCACCTGATCCAGCGTGGCCGCGCCTTCGTTGGTCTTGGCGATCGATTCGTCGATCAGCACCGCGGTGTCCTTGGCTGCCTGGGCGCACTTCTGCGCCAGGTTCCGCACCTCGTCGGCCACCACCGCAAAGCCCATCCCCGCCTCTCCGGCGCGCGCCGCCTCCACCGCCGCGTTCAGCGCCAGAATGTTGGTCTGGAACGCGATCTCGTCGATGACCTTCAGGATCTTCGAGATCTTGTTGCTGGACGCGTTAATCTCGCTCATCGACGTCACCATCTGATTCAGGCTGTCGTTGGCCTTCTGCACCTTGTGGTCCACATCCGAAACCAGGTCCGTCGCCGCCCGCGTGTTCTCGGTGTTCTTGCGGGTCATCGAGGCCATCTCCTGGCTCGATGCCGAGGTCTCCTCCAGCGATGCCGCCTGCTGGCTGGCCCCCTGCGCCAGGGACTGGCTGGCGCTGGAAACTTGGCCGGCCACCCCGGAGAGCTGATGGGCCCCCTCGGCCAGCCTGGCCGCGAGCTGACGCAGATCCGTGCTCACCCTGATTACCGAATAGAGCACGCCCGCGCCCAACGCCATCGCCAGTGCCAGCATTCCCCAACTGATCCAGTTGCTCACGCTGGCGCTGGATTCCGCGCGCTGGCCGTCCTGGTGGTCGGCGGCGGTTTGCAGGTCTAGCAATTCCGTTGCCGCTCTCTCCACCTTCTGCACTTCCGGCACCGCCTGTTTGGACAGCATGTCGATGGCTTCGGTGGGCTTCTGTTGCGCGCAGAGTTGCAACATGTTCTGGAAGTACTGCGCCATGGCCGCCTGGCTGTTCTGCAACTCCTGCACGACGGCGCGGCTATGGTCGTCCTGCAGCAGCGGCTGCAGGTTTTTCAGCGCCCGGTCGGCGGAATTCGTGGCGGCGTCGAATTCCTGTTTGTGCGCGTCCAGTTGGCCGGTGTCACCGATCGAGAAAAACAGAATGGTGCCTTTCATCGCCGAGGACATGTGCGCCACGGCCGCGCGCAGTTGTCCCAGAGCCACTGTCCGATTCACGGAAACAGCGAGCGCATGGTCCAGATCCTTGCCTTCCGAACGGATCGTGGTCATCGCCGTAAACGCCAGAACCAGCATCAGAAGCAGGAGCGCCGAAAAGCCGCCGATCAGCTTCGTTCCAATCGTCATCTTCCTCATCGAACCGGTAACCTCCCTTTCTATCCGCTACCACTCACCGAGGCGCCGTAAGAGCGCGAAGGCCGCGAGCCGCGCCGCCATCGAGATCCGGAAACTCGCACGTTCCGGAGGAGCGCTCGCGGTCCGTTTTGCGCGGGGGCCCTCGAATAGTCGCACGCGAAAACAGCCGTTTGGCAGTATCAGGCCAGTACAACGGTCATATCGTGAGGCTTTCGCCCGAATTCTAAGGAATGTGACGGCCGTAGCCGGGGTACCAGGGCCGGAAGGCAGGATGCACTCCGGGCAGGACGGCTGCGTGCCGTTTCCGTTTGTTTACACGTTGGAAGAAGGACCGTGGGTGTGCTGGTCCGGGCGCCGGCCACGGCCCTCAGCCGACTTCGGCCACCGCGCTCGCGTTGGCCGCGGCCAGCGTCTCGGTGATACGCTCCAGCGACATTACCGCTTCGGCCGCACCCAGCCGGATGGCCTCCCGCGGCATACCGAACACCACGCACGACGCTTCGTCCTGCGCGGCCGTCCACGCGCCGGCCTTGCGCATCTGCAGGAGCCCGCTGGCTCCGTCGCTGCCCATGCCGGTGAGCAGGATTCCCATAGCGCCCCGGCCGCACGCCGTCGCCACCGACGAAAACAGCACGTCCACGGAGGGCCGCTGATAGCACACCAGCGGACCGTCCATCACCCCCACGTAGTATCCGCGGGCGTTCTTCTTCAGCGCCATGTGAAAGTTCCCCGGCGCCACCAGCACGCGTCCTGGCAATACCGCGTCGCCGTCCCGCGCTTCCTTCACCTCCAGCGAGCAGATGCCGCTGAGGCCCTGCGCGAAAGCGGCCGAGAAGTGCGCCGGGATGTGTTGCGTAATCACGAACCCGGCGCTGCCTGGTTCGAGGCCGCGAAGGATACGCCGGATGGCTTCCGTCCCCCCTGTAGACGCTCCGATGGCGATCAGCGGCGAAGGAATCCCCGAGGCGATCCGCGGCACCGGCGCTTTCTTTTTGGGAAGGGTCTCCGTCTTTTCCGGGGCTACAGAGGGAACCGGCGCCGCGGCTGAAGGTCCCCGCAGCCGCGCCACCGCCGCCGCGCGCACCCGCCGCGCCAGCGACGCTTGCAGTTCGCCTACCGAATAAGGGCCCCCGGGCTTGGTCAGAACGTCCACCGCGCCCAGCTCCAGCGCGCGCACGGCGGCCCGGCAGTTCGACTCTCCCACCGAGCTCACCACGATCACCGGCATGGGGTGGTGTTCCATGAGATTCCGCAGGAAGGTGAGCCCGTCCATGCGCGGCATCTCGATGTCCAGCGTCAGTACGTCCGGGCTGAGGGCCAGAATCTTGTCCCGCGCGACATACGGATCGGGCGCGGTTCCCACCACCTCAAAATCGGCCTCGCGGGACAGAGTCTCCGTCAGGATCTTCCGGACGATCGCGGAATCGTCCACCACCAGAACGCGAATTCGCCGCGCCGGGCTCTCCATGGGCTTCCTTAATTGAATCGAATTGCCACGGCCATCTGGCCGTTATCGATCTCAAACGCTTTCGACAGGGCGCTGCCGGAACCGGACACGGCGTCCTCCACCAGCTCCGGCGTGTCTAGCTGAATGTCCGCCTGCGCGTCCAGCGCGCTCAGCATGGAGCCGCAGATCATGTTGGTCAGCTCGCAGATCACGCTGGCCATCTGTGGCGCCGGGACGTCCTCGTCGGCGCCCAGAAACGTCGTGGCCAGAGTCCGTCCGGCGTCTTCGGTGACGTCCAGATGAAACACTCCCGAGTAGGTCCCGTGGAACTTCAACTCGGCGCGCACGAACGGCTGTCCTTCTTCGAGGCCGGTAATAGGCAGCGGATCCGCGTAACACATGGTCTCCAGAACGCGGCCCGTGCAACGCGTCAACGCGCGGTCGACTTCATCCGGTGACATGGACTTCTCCCAGAACTCGTTCTACCTCGCAGCGCAACGTTTCCGGCTGAAAGGGTTTGATCACGTATCCGGCGGCGCCCAGCTCCAGCATCCGCTGCATGCGGTTGGAAGTGGCGTCCGTCGAGATTACCAGGACCGGAATCTCGCGCAGCGCCGCATCCTTCTTCAGTTCGGCCACCAGCGTCTCGCCGTCCATCTCCGGCATGTTGATGTCGGTGAGAATCAGGTCCACCGGTTCGCTGCGCAGCGTGGCCAGCGCCGCCTGGCCGTGACACGCGCTCAGGCAGGTTTCCACCGGAAGGCCCGACAGATCGATGACTCGCCGCAACACGGCGCGCATTCCGGGCGAGTCGTCCACGATCAGAATGCGGTAAGACATGTCGCACCTCCTGACATTTTCCCCGCGGGCAGTTCCCGCTGCACGCCGTCGGAGTAGATCGCCAGCCGGCCGGTACCGGCTTCCAGGCGGACCGTTCGCGAAAGCGTCCCGCCCACGTCCTCGCTGCCCACGAACAACCCGCTCTTCCACAGGATCTTGCGCACGGCCAGGTGGTTGCGCTTGCCAATCTGGAAACAGTTCTCGTTGTCCAGCACCTGCGCGCCGCCCACCGCCCAGATGCTCAGGTGGCGCTTGTTGACGCCCCGCTCGCACACCTGGTTGATCAGCCGCGGGATGCCCGTGTCGGCGAACATGTAGGGGTTCGCCTCCGCCTTGGCGCGATCGATACTCGAATCCGGAAGCATGAAATGGAGCATGCCCGAGACCTTCGTCGCCGGGTCGCGCACCACCAGCGCAATGCAGGATCCAAGGCCGTAGGTCACCAGCGTCGCGTCCGGGTCGCCGCTTACCTTGCAGTCCGCAGTACTTACCACCACAGTTGTCATTCGGCTCTCCTCGGCGAGTATCCAGTCGGAGTCACAGCCCGGCCTTTTGGGGCAAAACGGGGACAGACTGACTGATGTGGTTTGAGCCAGCATACGCGCGCGCAGTAGTCTGTCCCCCGTTTTGCCTGCAGTTCTGTAGAAGCGCAGGTGGAGCGTCCATGCGGTTCTCACTTTCCCCTCCCGTTGACGCGCTTGTAGACGGCCGGCTGTATGTAGCGCAGGGGATGCTCCACGCCCGCCAGTCCCTCGGCATGACCGATGAACAAATAGCCGTTCGGTTCCAGGTACGGCGCCAGCCGGTTGACCACGCTCTCCTGCCCGAGCTGGTCGAAGTAGATCATCACGTTCCGGCAGAAGATCACCGAAAACGGAGGCTGGGACGGCAGCGGGTCCATCAGGTTGATCCGCCGGAATTGGATCAGTTCGAGGAGGGACGGCTTCACCCGGTACCACCCGCTCCACTGCCCCTCGCCTTTCAGGAAATACTTGCGCACCAGCACTTTGGGGACGGTGGCCACCTGCTCGGCCTGATACAGGCCTTCGGCGGCGCGCTTCAGCGCCCGGCCGGAAATGTCGCTGGCCACCACCTCGATGGAACGCCCCGGCGAGTTGGCCAGCGCCTCCAGCAGCGCCATGGCGATGGAGTACGGCTCTTCCCCCGTGGAACAGGCCGCGCTCCATATGCGCAGCGGATCGTGCCCGGCGTGTTCCGCGATAATCTTGTCCCGCAGGAGATCGAAGTGTTCCGGCTCCCGGAAAAAGCTGGTGAAGTTGGTGGTCAGCGCGTCCACCATGTCCTTCAGAGCGGCGCCGGAAGCGTCCGCGGTCACGTGCCGGTAATAGTCTTTGAAGCTGGAGTAGTGGAGCTCGCGTAGTTTTTTCGACAGGCGCGTGGTCACCATCGTTTCCTTGGTGTCCAGCACCAGCCCGAAGCGCTCCTTCACCAGAGCGGAAAGGTGCTGAAAGTCTCGCGGCGAGATTCTGAGAGCGGCCGCCTCAGGCATTCCGCGACCCCTTGTACAGGCCGTCCACGTCCAGAATCAACCCCACCCGGCCATCGCCGAGGATGGCGCCGCCGGCCACGCCGGGCACGTCCCGGAAGGTCTCGCCCAGGTTCTTGATCACCACTTCCTGCTTGCCAATGAGCTCGTCCACCGCCAGGCTGTAGGTGCGCCCGTGGGTTTCCAGCAGCATGAGCAGCCCGTCCAGCAGATTCCGGGAGCGCGGTTCAATCCCGAAGCGCTGGTGCAGACGCACGATGGGGAACAAATGATCCCGCACCACCGCCACCTCGGCGCGGTTTTCCATGGTGGTGAGCATGCCTTCCCGCGGCTGCAGCACCTCCCGCACCGACGCCAGCGGCACGATGAAGCGCTCGCCGCCCACCTTGACGATGAGCCCGTCGATGATAGCCAGCGTCAGCGGGAGCTTCAACTGGAAGTCCGTTCCCTGGCCCGGCCGGGAAGCGATCTCGATGCGGCCCCGCAGCTTGTGGATCTGCTTCTTCACCACGTCCATGCCCACGCCGCGCCCGGAGAGGTCGGTGACCTTCTCGGCCGTCGAGAAACCCGGTTCGAAGATCAGATGGAACACGTCGTTGTCGGTGAGCGATGCGCCGGGCTCCACCAGCCTCATGCGCAGGGCCTTTTCGAGGATCTTCTGCCGGTCGATGCCACGTCCGTCGTCGGATACGGTGATCAGGATCTGGCCGGCCTGATGCTGCGCCCGCAATCGCACCTTCGCGACGGGCGGCTTTCCGCTGGCCAGACGCTCGGCGGTGGTCTCGATGCCGTGGTCCACCGCGTTGCGCACCATGTGCATCAGCGGATCGCCCAGCTCTTCCACCATGTTGCGGTCCATCTCGATGTCGCGGCCGTGCGTCTCCAGCTCGATCTTCTTGTTGTGTTTGCGCGAGAGGTCGCGAATCAGCCGGTCCATCTTCTGGAACAACTGGCCGATGGGCACCATGCGCATGGCCATGGAGGCCCGCTGCACTTCGTCGGTGATGCGGCCCAGTTGCAGCAGGTTGCGTTGCAGGCGCATGTCCGTGGTGGACTTGAACGCCGGGTCGTGGCGAATCAGCGATTGCGCCACCACCAACTCGCCCACCATGTCCACCAGGTAGTCCAGCTTGCCGGTGTCCACCTTAACCAGGCGGTCCCCACGGAGTTGCTGGCCGTTGTTCCCGTTAGCGGGAGAGGCGGCGCCGGCCGGGGTTTTCACGGTTGCCGGCACGGGTGCTGTTTTCGGCGCTGCCGCGATCGGCTCCGGACACGCAGCGAAAGGCGCGTTCTCCCGGACATCCGCTTCCGGTTCCACCGCTTTCGGCTCCGGGGCTTCCTCCACTTCCTCTTCCACCACGCGCCCTTCGAGCGCGGCCCGGACCTTCTCCAGCAATACGGCCGGACAAGCCGGCGCGGCAGTGCCGTTTCCCAGGATGCAATGCTCGATCCGCCCGATTTCGCGCGTCAGGTAGTCCGCGCTCTCCAGCAGCAGGTCGGTGATTTCGGGAGTGATCTCCAGTTCGTTGTTGCGGGCGCGGTCCAGCAGCGTCTCCACGTCGTGGCAGACCTCCTGCACCTCGTGGAATTCGAGGAACCCCGCCAGGCCCTTGATGGTGTGGAAACTTCGAAACAGCGACTGCAGCGGGCCCGTCTGCGAGGGATCCTGTTCGAGCACGAGCAACTGGCTCTCCACGTTGCCCAGATGCTCGCGAGCCTCCACAATGAAGTCCGATACCAGTTCCAGATCCTGCGCGAGACTGCCGAACGTATTCGCCGGCGGCGTCACCGTTGCCGTGGAGAGCGCCCCGATGGCGCGTTGCAGCGCTTCGATACCCGATTGCACGGCGCCGCGCTCCGGCGGGCCTGCACTGGCGGATTCGAGTTTCCGGGCGAGTTCTCCGGAAGCGTCCGCCACGGCCTGCGAACCAGCCGCCCGGGCCGTCTCCGAGATCCGTCCCAGCGTGCTCAGCATCTGCGCAATCGAGGCCGGGCCGTCTTCCAGGTCCCCGCCCAACACGAATTGCGTCGCCAGCTCCTGAACATACCGCTCGAGAGCGGCGGTTTCCGGTTGCATGCCCATCCCTCCCGCGGCGCCTATACGTGGACGCCGTCCGCCAGTCTGCTCTGGCTTCCCGCTTCGCCGGATGCTTCCAGAATGTCCTGCAGCCCGCCCACTTCATGGCTGGCCAGCACCTTGTTGATGTCCAGCAGGATGCGTATCCGCCCCTTGGTTTTCGCCACGCCCAGCAGGTACGGAGAGGGCGACGCCGAGCCGAAATCGGGCACGTCCTGGATGTCCGCCTGCGCCAGGTTCAGCACCTCCGCCACGCCGTCCACGATCAGGCCCATGTACAGGGATGTGCGCGCGTCGGTCAGGATCTCCACGATGATCACGCAGGTGCGCTGGTCGTATTCGGTTTCCGGGAACCCCAGCTTGGTGCGCAGGTCCATCACCGGAATCACCTTGCCGCGCAAGTTGATCACGCCTTTCATGTGCGGCGGGGTGTGCGGCACCCGCGTTATGTCCTGCGTGCGGATGATCTCGCGCACGCTCAGGACGCCAATGGCAAATTCCTCCTGGGCGAGCTGGAACACCAGGTACTTGCCCGCCTGGGCGCTGGTTTTTTTCGTTTGTTCGGTTTGCATCACGCCTGAACTGGACATGAGACCTCCTTCAATTCCTCGTACCTGCACTTTCGTGCTGCCTTTCCTCCGCTCAATCCACCATGTACGGCGGCGGCGCGTGTCCGCGCACTACCGGCCGGTTCGCCTGCGGCGAGAGGCACACCTTCACCGTCATGGTTTCTCCCTCGCACTCGAACGGCACCGCGATCCAGTCGTTCTCGGCGGCGCTGCGCGCCACGAAATTCCGGCCGAAAATAACCGTGGGTATGCTCAAGCCGAGGCCGCCCACGTGCGCCTCGATTTCGTTCTTGAAGTTGCCGATGATCATGTTGGTCAGCTCGCCCATGGCGTCCAGCACGTCGTCGTTGACCGAATCGTATTCGGCCATGAGGAAGCGCGACGAGAGTTTGCAGGCGAGCTCGGCCGAGCAGGAAAGTCCGCCCGTGCCCACCCACCCGCCAGCCAGGCCGATCAGCGCCACCAGGCCATGAGTGGGGTGCGGCGGCTGCTTCTCCGTGAAGCGCGGGCCGGCGACGGCGTCCACGCCCAGCATGGTGCCGAACACGTCGAGAGTGGCCCGGCAGAGGCTTTCGGTCACCAGGGCTTCGTCCAGCCGGTCGATTTTTGTTGTGGCGGTCATTTCAGTTCTCCTTGTTCCTGGCGTCTTAGAAATGGATAGTGGCAAGCTTCTCTTTGATCTGCTCCGCCGTGAAGGGCTTGCGCACGTATCCCGTCGCGCCGAGCTGAGCCGCCTCCATCACCCTGGCCTGGCTGCCTTCGGTGGTAATCATGAGCACCGGCAGGTTCTTCCAGTCGTCATTGGCGCGGACTTCGCTGAGGAACTGCAGGCCGTCCATGTTGGGCATGTTGATATCGCTCAGAACCAGGTTGATTTTTTCCGTTCTTAGAAGGCTCAGAGCTTCTTTGCCGTCCCCGGCTTCGAGGACTCTGTTGATGGGGACGTCGGTTTGCGCGAGCACGCGCTGCAGGATCTTTCGGATGGCGGCCGAATCGTCCACGATAAGAACATCAAGCGGCATGGTCAAGGGCTCCTTGGTGATGGCTGCAGTCATATCGCATGCGATGGGAGCGGTTTCTAATGAAACTGGAGGGGATGTTGGGCCAGTACCCTCAAATGCGGGTATATATTGAGGGAGGCTATGGCCCACCGCGCCGCGAAGTACTTCCTGCTGCTGGCGTGTCCCGCGCTGCTGGGGCAGGGGCTCGTCCGCGAAGAGAAACCGGTTGTTGTGGACGGCGCCACCGAGCTGTGGAGGCTGGTGTGGGAGCGCGCTCCGAAGCCGGCGTGCTCGCCGGAAGACGCCGGCTGGTTCACGTGTCCGTGTGTGGGATTCGCCTTTGGCGAACGGGGCCAGCTCGATCTGGTTCGCATCAGCGATGGACGTGAGATCGACCACCTTTCCCTGACGCCCTTTTTTGGACACGATGATTTTCCCTTCGATCCGCCCGAGGCGCTCGTGCGGCGCTGGGCGAGCCTGGATGGAGACATGAAGAGTGACCCGCGTCAGTTGGCGCGGCGCCTCCAGTCGCGGCCCGTGGTGAACGTGATGAATCTGGCGGATTACGATCACGACGGCCGAAGGACGGAGTTCTTTCTGCAAACCGGCGTGCTGCCTTGCGGCAAGATAATGGGCGTGGTGATTGGCCTGTCGCCGGGGAACCCGCGGCTGCACGCCTTCGGTAGCGCCCTGCATCCCGGGAAGCCGCTCGATCTGCAGAAGCCGCAATGGGACGCTCTGCGGTCCTCCGCGGGTCCGATTCGCGTCATGGACTGGAGCTGTGGCGACCACGGGAGTGACATCGAAACTGAAATCGAACTGCAGGCGACGAGCTCCGGGATTCGTGCTGTGCGTCGGGAATTCGGGTGCACCGAGCACGGCCGCCGGGGGAAACTCCTCAGCAGAACTCAACTGTAATCGCTTAAAATCGAAAGATCATGAAGACGCTATTGCTGGCTACAGTGCTCGGCGCGCTGACTCTGCACGCCCAGTCAGATCCTTTGGAAGGCGTGTGGCAGGGATACGACGGAGAGTGGGTCCATGTTTCGCGGCAACTCGTCGCCCTGGCCGAGGCGATCCCCGCTGAAAAGTACGCGTGGCGCCCCGCGCCTGGCGTGCGCTCCACCAGCGAGGTCTTCATGCACATCGCCACCGCGAACTTCTATATGCTGAGCGTCACCGGGCCGAAAATGCCGGCCGACCTCAGAGAGGACTCGGAAAAGGCCGTGACCGCGAAGGCCGACGTCATCGACTGGTTGAAGCGCTCGCTGGACGCCGTCAAAGTTGCTCGCGCGGGCCTGAAGCCCGCCGACTTCCAGCGCAAACTCAGGGTCTTCGGCAGAGACGCCACCGTGGATGGCATGTATCTCCGAATCATCATCCACGCCAACGAGCACATGGGGCAACTGGTGGCTTACGCGCGCATGAACGGCATAGTGCCGCCATGGTCAGAGGGCGGCGCGAAATAGAATCGCCGGCAGCGACACCGGCCAGGCGAGCGTGGAGCCCGTGTGCCATTCCACGGGGCCGGCCAGCTCGGCGGCCGCGAACTTCTGCGCGAAGGCGCCCACCACCACGGCAGTGGCCATGCGAACCACCAGCGCCCCGGCGCACGAATGCGCACCCGCCCCCAATGCCACGTGCCCGCCGGCCTTGCGCGTGACGTCGAGCCGGCCGGCTTCGGGGAATTGAGCCGGGTCGTGGTTGGCGGCGGCGAGCTTCAGGATCACCCGGTCGCCAGCGGCAATTAGGACGCCGCCAAGCTCGACGCCTGCCGTTGCCGTGCGCACCAGCGTGTGCACCGGACCGGCATGGCGCAGCAGCTCTTCCACCGCTCGCGTCATCCGGACGGGCTCTGCGCGAAGCCGCGCGAATTCCGAGGGGTTCCTGAGCAGGTCGAGCAGGGCATTAGCAAGGAATGTGGGCAGGGTGTCGGAGAGGCCTTTGGAGAGCGGCTTGAGGTTGCGGTGCTCTTCCATCACGATCGGCGCGACGGCGTCACACCAGGGCTTGAGGAACTCGCTGACCAGGTCCACCGGGCGGTCCGCCGGCAGTCGCTCGAGAATGTTCAGGGCGAGAGGCGCAATGCACGCCTGCCATTCCTCCAGTTTCGCGAGAGGGAGCGCGGCCAGCACATCCGCGCGGGCGCGTTGTTGCGCGGCGGCGTCGATGGTTCCGGATTCGCCCGTCTGCAGGAAGCTCGGCTCCCGCAGCGCGGCGAGCACATCGTTATACCGGCTCAGCACCCAGGCGCCGAGGTCCGGGTCGAAACGCGGAGCTTCGGGCATCACCCGATTATGACGCGGCGCCTCACAGTGAGAAGGCGAAGGTGAGACGGACGATCACTTTCATCGGCTTGCCATCCTCGGTGAAGGGCTTGAAGGTCCAGTTTTTGGCGGCCATCTGGGCCGCGCTGGTGAGCATCACGTTGCCTTTCACGACCTCCGTCTTCTCGACATTCCCCTGTTCGTCCACTGTGGCATCCACCTCCACGTCGCCGGCAATGCGAAGCTGCCGCGCGGCGGGTGGATACATGGGCCGCGGTTTGTTGATTGCCTGCTTCTCAGCCTGCACGGTGGCGACGCGCACCGGGCCTGCCGCCTGGACCAGAGCCGCGCACAGTCCCACGCCGATGAGCACCTTCGACAATGTCATGTCTCAACCCTCCGCCGATACTCATCGGCAGGAGTTGCGACGGTATGAGGGGGGAAGTGGTAGGGACGGGCAGATTCGAACTGCCGACCTGTCGCTTAGGAGGCGACCGCTCTATCCATCTGAGCTACGTCCCCACTCAGGACTACATCTTGATTCTAAATCACGCCGGTATCTGACTCTCTTCCGTCCGCCTGATCTCGGCGTCGGCTAAGATCGGAATCAATGAAGGCGAAATCTCGGGCCTTGATCTCGGGCGTTGGATCTGTTACCGCGGTGAAAAGAGACTCACAAGTGGTGAAAGTGCTCGGGCGGAACCTGCTTATTGCTGAGCTTCTGGGGGCTGGCCTCGAAGTGGCTCTTCCGATTCGCGACCGCGGTATCGATCTTATCGCCTATGCGGACAAGGGCAGAGGTCCTCAGGAAGTTTGGCGCGTGTCCCATTCAGATGAAAGCCGCGTCTGAGGAGTCCTTCAGCGTGCATTCGAAGCACAAGAAGTTCCCAGGACTCTTGCTCGTTTTCGTGTGGCACGTCGCTGAGCCGAGCAGTACCGTAACCTATGCGATGACAATCGGGGAAGCCATGGGCATCGCACGAGCGGTGGGTTTTACAAAGACGCGGGCTTGGCAGAACGGCACCTATAGTTGCACGACGATCTCCGATCGGCTGCGCGTTCTGTTGGAGCCATTTCGGACGCCGGACAAGTGGCAGACCAGAGTGAGAGGGTGTCTTGAATCAGGCCCAGCGTAGCAAACCCTTGCGGCCGATGTCGTGCCGGTAGTGCATGCCCTCGAAGTGCACCTTCGCCACCTCGTCGTAGGTGTTGCGGATGGCCGTGTCCAGGTCCGAGCCCGAGCCGGTCACGCCCAGCACGCGGCCGCCGGCGGTCTTCAGGCCGTAGAGATCCAGCTCGGTGCCCGCCTGGAAAATCACCCCGTGGTTCACGTGTTCGAAGCCGGTGATGCGGTCGCCGCGGCGGGGCGTACCTGGGTACCCGGCGGCGGCCAGCACCACGCATACCGACGGCTCGGGTTTCCATTGGAACGCGGTGGCGGGCAGCTTCCCCAGCGCGGCCGCATGCAACGCGCCGGTGAAATCGCCGCGCATCCGGTGCATGAGCGGTTGGGTCTCCGGGTCGCCGAGGCGGACGTTGAACTCGAGCACCCGGGGCCCGTCGGCGGTCATCATGAGGCCGGCGTAGAGGAAGCCGGTGAACGGGGCGCCCTCGGCGCGCATTGCCTCAATCGTTGGATAGATTATGGTCCTGAGGATTGTCTCGCTTTGTTCGGGCGTAAGGATGCGGCCGTCGCAGTAAGCGCCCATGCCACCGGTGTTTGGTCCCTGGTCGCCGTCGTGAATGGGCTTGTGGTCCTGGGTGGCCTCCAGCGCGACCACACGGTTGCCGTCGCTGAGGACGATGAAACTGACTTCTTCGCCCTGGAGAAACTCCTCGATCACCAGGGGGTGGCCGCCGGACATGAGCGGGGCGATGCTCTGTTCGGCCTCGTCGCGGCTGCGCGCGATGATGACCCCCTTGCCCCCGGCGAGTCCGTCGGCCTTGAGCACCACCGGATAGCCGAAGTTGCGGAGCTCGTCGAGAGCCTGCCCGGGGGAAGCGGCGGCGGCGAAACGCGCCGTGGGAATGCGCCACCGCTGCATGAATTCCTTGGCGAAGGTCTTGCTGCTCTCCAGTCTGGCCGCCGCCTGGGTAGGTCCGAAAATGGCCAGTCCGCGGGCGCGAAAACGGTCCACGATGCCCGCCGCGAGGGGCGCTTCCGGCCCCACCACGGTGAGGTTGATATCCAGCGTCTCCGCCAGCTTCAATGGGTCCGACGCCGGATAGCACGACGCAATCTGCGCCATGCCGGGATTCCCCGGTGTCGCATACACTTCGTTGCCGGGGGTCTGGGCCAGCTTCCAGCACAGGGCGTGTTCCCGCCCACCGCTGCCAATGACGAGTATTTTCATGCTGCTGCGTTACCATGATACCTGTGGTGAGGTCCGGGCGGTACGACGTTGTGGTGGTGGGAGCGGGGCATGCCGGGTGTGAGGCCGCGCGCGCCTGCGCTCGCATGGGGCAGCGCACCGCCATGGTCACCATGAATCTGGACCTCATTGCGCAGATGTCCTGCAATCCCGCGGTGGGTGGCATCGCCAAGGGGCACCTGGTCCGCGAGATTGACGCGCTGGGCGGCGTGATGGGAGAGGTGACCGACGCGGTGGGCATCCAGTTCCGCCTGCTGAATACCAGCCGCGGGCCGGCAGTGTGGTCTCCACGCGCCCAGTGCGACAAGAAACTGTATCGCATGCGCATGCGAGAGGTGCTCGAGGCCGAGCCGAATCTTCGCATCCTCCAGGCCGAAGCGGCGCGGATTGATATCGAGGACGGCCGGGTGACCGGAGTGCTGCTTCGCGACGGCCGGGCGATTTCCGCCGAAGCGGTCATCATCACCACCGGCACGTTCCTGAACGGTCTCGCTCACGTCGGGGAGATGAAGTACAACTGTGGCCGAAACGGGGAAGCGCCGTCGAATCTGCTCGGCGACCAGTTGCGCACTCTCGGCCTGCAGTGGACCCGCCTGAAGACCGGCACCCCGCCGCGCCTCGATGGCCGGACCATCGACTGGAGCCGGTTCGAGGCTCAGTCTGGCGACCCCAACCCGACCCCGTTCTCCTTCCTGACAGAGAGGATCGAGCGCGAGCAGATAAAGTGTTATATAGCATACACATCAAATGAGACGCTGCGCATCCTGCGGGAGAGCATCGCGCGGTCTCCCTTGTACAGCGGGCAGATTGAGGGTGTGGGCCCGCGCTACTGCCCGTCCATCGAGGATAAGGTGGTCAAGTTCCCGGACAAGTTACGGCACCAGATCTTCCTGGAGCCCGAGGGACTCGACACCTATGAGGTATACGTGAACGGCATGTCCACCAGTATGCCGATCGACGTGCAGGAAGCCATGGTGGCGTCCGTCCCCGGTCTGGAGGGCGCCGAGATGATCCGCCCGGGATATGCGATCGAGTACGATGCCATCGATCCGCGGGAGTTGCTGCACACGCTCGAAGTGAAGAATATCCCGGGGCTTTTCCTGGCGGGCCAGATCAACGGGACGTCCGGTTATGAGGAGGCGGCCTGCCAGGGGCTGGTGGCCGGGATCAATGCCGTTTGGAAGCTGCGCGGCGGCGAGCCGATGGTGATCGGGCGCACCGAGGGATACACCGGGATCCTGATTGACGACCTTGTCAGCAAGGGCGCCGACGAACCGTACCGCATGTTCACTTCGCGCGCGGAGTTTCGGCTGCATCTGCGGATCGACAATGCCGACGAGCGCCTGACGCCGATTGGCAGGCGCGCTGGCCTGGTTACGGATGAGCGTTGGCAGGTGTACGAGACGAAACAACGCCAGCGGCGCTTGTTCGCGGCGATGCTGGGCGAGCAGCGGGTGGATCCCGAGCTGTTTCCCGGACTGGGGCTCTCCGCCGAGGACCGGCCCCGGCTGATCGACTGGCTGCGCCGTCCCGAATCGCGCGTTCTGGCGCTGGCCGCGTGGCTGGAGCAGACCTCCGGTGAACGGCCTGTGCAGGGCGTGCTTACTACCATCGAGACCGAGGCCAGGTACGCAGGCTACATCGCGCAACAGGAGCGGCAAGTGGCGCGGTTGAAGGACGCCGAGCGGCGGCGCATTCCCGGGGCGTTTGTCTACGCGGGCGTGCCGGGGCTTTCGAGAGAGGTTCAGCAGAAGCTGGAGCGGGTGCGTCCTGAGACCCTTGGACAAGCCGGCCGCGTTCCCGGTGTCACTCCGGCGGCTATCGCGGTGCTGGACGTGTACCTGAGCTTGTCGAGCCGTGGCTGAGCCGTTCGTCACGCTTCTCAGGCGCCACCTGGGGGGCCGCGTGGCGCTCAGCGATGGTCAGCTTAGCGCGCTGGAGCGGCACTACGACATGCTGGTCCGCTGGAACCGCGTTCTGAACCTCACCTCAATTCGCAACGTGGAGGAGGCGGTAGTCCGGCACTACTGTGAGTGCCTCTACCTTGCCTCCTTGCTTCCGGGGGCTGGGCGAGTGCTGGATCTTGGTTCGGGCGCCGGGTTCCCAGGTATCCCGATTGCTGTTCTTCACCCGGGGTGCACCGTGTCTCTGCTGGAATCGCACCAGCGCAAGGCGGTGTTTCTGCGGGAGGCCAGTCGAGAGTCGCGCAACGTCGAGGTTCTGGCGCAGAGGGCCGAGGATGTGTCGGGCGGCTGGGACATTCTCGTTTCGCGCGCCGTGAGGCCGACGGAGGTCCTGGCGCAGGTACCCCGGCTGGCGCCACGGGTCGGGATGCTAGTGGGCGACGACTTTTTGCGTGAGGGGGGGCAATTTCGCAGGATGGAGTGGGAAGAGCCGACGAAGCTGCCGTGGGGCGACGGCCGCTGGGCTGTCTTCGGGATGTTCCACGTGGAACATTGTCTGTAGCTTGCGAATTCGGCTGCGAGTAGCCGCCCCTCGGCACGGAACGAACCCATCAGCGGGACTTTGCAAGCGTCGCACTACATCACACCCTGATGGACGCTGATCCAGCGCAGTCTCTTCGTGTTTGCAACCACTTACGGGAGCACACCGGAGGGGCAGTGCTATGCAGTTACAGCAGGAGGGGGCCCTTCCGTTTGTTTATGTTCCACGTGGAACATCCACCACAAGCCCTGGCTCACCTCGCCGTGATATCCTGCTGTTTCGGTGCACAAGTGAGCAAAGTCATCGCTGTTGCCAACCAGAAGGGGGGCGTCGGCAAAACCACCACTGCCATCAATCTCGCTGCGTCGCTCGCCGCCAACGACGTCCCCGTTCTGCTGGTTGATTCCGATCCCCAGGGCAACGCCACCACCGGCCTCGGCGTGGCCAAGACCGCTGGACAACCGACCATTTACGATGTGCTCCTTGGCGAGACGCCAGCCGCTGCAGCCATTCTGAAAACCGATTTTGAGGGCCTGGACCTCATCCCAGCGGATCGCAACCTCGTTGCTGCAAACATCGAACTCGTCGACGAAGAAAACCGCGAAACCCGCCTCCGCACCCGCCTCCAGCCGATTCGGAACAACTACCCATTCATCATCATCGACTGCCCGCCGGCACTCGACCTCCTCACCATCAACGCGCTGGTGGCGGCCGACTCCGTTCTCATCCCCATTCAGTGCGAGTTCTTCGCCCTCGAAGGTATCTCGCAGCTCATGGACACCGTTGACCGCGTGCGTTCCGCCTTCGGCACCACCCTGGCCATTGAGGGCGTACTGCTCACCATGTACGACGACCGCACCAACCTGACCCGCCAGGTGGAGGCCGATCTCCGCGAGTTCTTCCGCGACGAGGTTTTCCAGACCGTCATCCCCCGAAGCGTCCGGCTCGCCGAGGCCCCCAGCTTTGGCAAGCCCATCATTACCTACGATGTCCGCTCCCGCGGCGCCGAGAGCTACATCCAGTTGGCAAAGGAGATCCTGGCACATGAGCAAACCGCCAGAGACCCGCAAAGCGTTAGGTAAGGGCCTTTCGGCGCTTCTCCCGCAGCGCCCGCCCGCCCCCCTTTCTTCCACGACGGCCGCCTCCGAACCTCACCCGCCCGACCACCGCGGAACTGTCCGCGAAGTTCCCGTCACGGATATAGATCCCAATCCCCTCCAACCCCGCGCGCAATTCGACCAGGGAAGGATTGACGAGCTTGCCGAGTCCATCCGCTCCAACGGCATCATCCAGCCGCTCATTGTCCGCCATCATGGCCACCGATTCCAGCTCATCACCGGCGAGCGCAGACTCCGCGCTGCCCGAGTAGCCGGCCTCACTCAGGTCCCGGTGGTCATCCAGGACTTCGCCGACGATCAGCTCCTGCAGCTCGCCCTCATCGAGAACATCCAGCGCGAGGACCTCAACCCCATCGAAACCGCGCAGGCCTTCGAACGCCTCGCCAACGACCTCAGCCTCACCCACGAGGAAATCGCACACCGCACTGGCAAGGATCGCACCAGCATTACCAATCTCATTCGCCTCCTGCGCCTGCCGGAGCCCATCCAGCTCCTCCTCGCCGAGCGCCGCCTGCACATGGGACACGCCCGCGCCATCCTCGGCGTACCCAATGAAGAGCGCCAAATCGAGATCGCCAACCGCGCCGCCGCTCATGGCCAGTCTGTCCGTGATGTTGAGCGAATCGTAAGACGTCTTACAGATGAACGCCCTGCCACTGATGCCGAGCCGGAAAAGACTCAGGACCCGAACGTCAAGGCGGCAGCGCGGCAACTCGAAGAGACCCTCGGCACGCGCGTGCGCATTGTCGAGAAAACCGAACAGCGCGGGCGCATTGAGATCGAATACTACTCCCAGGACGACCTGCAGCGCATCTACGGGCTGATCGCCAAGGAGGTCTAGCCGTGTTACTCTCGAAGAGAATGCCGGTGTAGCTCAGGTGGTTAGAGCGACGGTCTCATAATCCGTAGGTCGCAGGTTCAACTCCTGCCGCCGGCACCACCCCCCACGCAACTCTCCTTCCCGAAATCCGAAAAAACTTGACTATCATTAGAAATGGACTTATCTTAATCTCGGGTAGAGACCGGATTGGTCGGTCCGAGAGCCCCTACAGGAGGGAGCCTATCGAGAACGAACACGTGTTCAGGGCGGATACTGACTTCCTCGACCCGGTAGCCTGAAAGGCAAAACGACGACCAAGGGCTAGCCCCTGTAAGTCTGGTCGGCAGCAAATTGCGCTGCGGCGGTACGCCTGAAGGGTATCCGGGCAGGTGCCAGCGTCCGCCCTGATCTTCCGACGCACCTCCCATTTGACACTCCCCTTTCGCGCTCAGTAGATTCGAGTTAGTGGATCCGTCCATCATCGAGTTCCGCGGCGTCTCCAAGACTTATCCGATCTATCGCTCGCCGGGTGATCGTCTGCGCGAGCTGGCCACGTTCAATCGTCGTTCCTGGCACCGCGATTTCCACGCACTCGCGGACGTCACGTTCGAGATCCCGCGCGGCGAGACTTTCTGTATTGTCGGCGAGAACGGATCGGGCAAAAGCACCACGCTGCAGCTCATGGCCGGCATTCTGCATCCCACCACGGGCGAGGTCGTCGTTCGCGGACGCATTGCCGCCCTGCTCGAACTCGGCGCGGGCTTCAACCACGAATTCACGGGGCGCGACAACGTCTACCTCAACGCCGCCATCATGGGTTTCTCGCAGCGCGACATCGACCGCAAGTTTCGCGATATCGAGGCATTCGCGGAGATCGGCGAGTTCATCCACCAGCCCGTGAAAACCTACTCCAGCGGCATGGTGGTGCGGCTTGCTTTCGCCGTGGCCATCCACCTGGACCCGGACATCCTGCTGGTGGACGAGGCCCTCGCTGTGGGCGACATTTATTTTCGCCACCGCTGCATGCGCAAGGTGAACGAGCTGCGCGCGCGCGGGGTCACCATCGTCTTTGTCTCCCACTCCACCGCCGACGTGAAAGCCATCGGCGATCGCAGCATGTGGCTGGACCACGGCCGCGTGCGTGAGATCGGCCCCACCGACCACGTAGTCTCGAAATACCTCGCCTCCATCGTGCAGAAGGACGCCGTATTCCTCAAGCACAGCCGCACCGCCCCCGCCGTGCCTGCCGTGGCCGCCGGCGATCAGGTGGTCCGCGACATCCCGAACATCGACCATCGTTACGGAGACCGGCGCGCCGAACTGCTCGGGATCGCCGTGCTCGACTCCGCCGGCGTTCCCGTGAGAATGCTCGAGCCAGGAGCGGCCATCGTGGTTCGCATCAGCGTCATCGCCCACCAGGCGCTCGAGCTGCCCATGGTTGGCTTCATGCTTCGCAACCACATGGGCGTCGATTTTGCCGGAACCAATACCGCTCGCGAGGGCTTCGACCTCCCGCCCATGAATCCCGGCGACGTGTATACCGTAGACTTTCACGTGCAGCTTCCGCAGCTCTATCCGTCGCAGTTCTCCTTTTCCCCGGCGGTGGCCGATGGCACCCTCGACACCTATTCCATGTGCGACTGGATCGACAATGCCCTCGCCCTGCAGATGAGCCGCGCCGACCAGCCCGTCTACGGGTACGTTCACCTGCCCTGCCGCGTCGAGCTGAATCATGGTTGAATTCACCGGAGAGCGAGTGGTCCCCGGCCAGGTGGAGCCGGATCTCTGGAACGAGCATCTGGCCCGGTACGTGTTTGCGGCCCGGTTCGCCGCTGGCCGGCGCGTGCTCGACGCGGGGTGCGGCACCGGGTACGGGTCGGCGGAACTCGCGCGCGCGGCGGCCAGTGTCATCGGGCTCGATCTTTCCGGCGAGGCCATCGAGTGGGCCCGCCGGCATTACGCAGCGCCCGCGTTTCTTAACGGTTCCTGCGCGATGCTTCCGTTCCCCGCCGGCGCATTCGACCTGGTGGTGGCCTTCGAGGTGATCGAGCACCTTCATCAGCAGACCTCGTTTCTGGCGGAGTGCCGACGCGTGCTCGCGCCCGACGGCCTGCTCGTTGTCTCCACGCCGAACACGCTCTACTACGCCGAAGCGCGCGCGGACGCCGGGCCGAATCCTTTTCACGAACACGAATTCGAGGCCGACGAATTCGAGGCTGCGCTCCGGGCGCAGTTCGCCAACGTCTCCCTGCTGCTGCAGAACCGGAGCGAGTGCTTCGCCTTCTACCCGCCCTCAGGCTGGCGCGGCGGCCAGACCCTCGCGGAGCCGGGCGCCGACCGCGCCGAGGCGGCCAATTTCTTCGTCGCCCTCTGCTCGAACGCGCCGCTCCCGGCCGTCGAACCTCTGGTATACGTGCCGCGCGTCGCCAACCTGCTGCGCGAACGCGAACGGCACATCGAGAAGCTGCGCGGCGAGCTCGCGCAGAAGGAGCGCTGGCTGGCCGACGTCACCGCAGAACGCGACCGCGCTCTCGAGCTGGCGCGCGAAACGGAAACCGCGCTGGAGCAAAGTAATCGCTGGGCCGAGCACCTCTCGGCGGACCTCGACGCAGCCCGCCAACGCATCGTCGAATTGCAGTCTCAGTTCGCCGCCGAGCAGCAGCGCGCCCAGCAGAGCATCGACGCGCTGGAAGCCGAGGATCGGAAGAAGACCGAGTGGGCTCTCGCGCTGGCCGCCGAAGTCGACAATCTCAGGGCGCAAGTGGATAATCTCAGCGGCCAGATTGCCATGGTGATCGCCTCGCGCTGGGTGCGCGCGGGACACAAGATCGGCCTGGGCCCGCCGCTTCCGGGACTGGATAAGCCCGCGCAGTGAGGATTCTTCGCAGCATCGCGGCCTTGCTCATCGCGCCGCCGCTGGCTCTCGTCGCCGCCATCGCTGTTGCCGTTTCGGATTTGTTCCCGCCCCGGCGCGCGGAATCTGGGACAAATAACGGCCGGCAGTTTGGGGACACTCCACCGGCGGAGGGAGAAACAGGGGACACTCTATCTGAACGCAACTTGAGCCGATGCGGTGACCAAATAGAGTGTCCCCTGTTTCCCCCTCCGCCGTCCCCTTCTTTGCCCCAGACTCCCGCCGCCAGCATCGTCATTCCCAACTGGAACGGCCGGGAGCTGCTGGCCACGTACCTGCCTTCCGTTCTCGAAGCCACGGCCGGCAATCCGGCCAACGAGGTGATTGTCGTCGACAACGGGTCCGAGGACGGCAGCGTGGATTTCCTTCGCGAAACATTTCCCACCGTCCGCGTTGTCGCTCTGGAGAAGAACCTGGGATTCGGCGGCGGGTCGAACGCGGGTGTTGCCGCCGCGCGCAACGACGTGGTGGTGCTGCTGAACAGCGATATGCGCGTGGCGCCGGATTTCCTCGCGCCGCTGCTGGCCGCGTTCACCAACGACAAGGTCTTCGCGGTCTCCTGCCAGATCTTCTTTTCCGACCCCACCCGGCGGCGCGAGGAGACCGGATTGACCGAGGGCCGCTGGCATCGCGGCGCTCTTCAGGTGGGGCACCGCGTGGATCACCGCATCAGGGACCCGTACCCATGCTTTTACGGCGGCGGCGGCTCCTCTGCCTTCCACCGCCGCAAGTTCCAGGAGCTCGGCGGCTTCGACGAGCTCTTCGCACCCTTCTATTTCGAGGACGCCGACCTGGGCTACCTCGCGTGGAAGCGCGGCTGGCAGGTGCTATATCAGCCGCGCAGCGTGGTGTGGCACGAACATCGCGGGACCATCGGCCGTCACTATTCGGACGCCCGCATCGGCGCCGTGCTCGACAAGAACAGGCTCCTGTTCTGCTGGAAGAACATTCACGAATGGCCCAGGCTTGCCCAGCATTTCGTCTTTGCCGCGGCCCGGGCGGTGGCGCGCGGCAACCTGAACGGCTTGTGGCGAGCCGCGTTACAGCTTCCCGCGGCACTACGCTCACGGCGCCGCGCCCGCGCGCTGGCTGAGGTCTCCGACACCGAAGCGTTCCGCGGACCGCTGGCCGGCTATTTTCGCGACCGCTTCGCCGCTATCGCGCCCTCCCCCGGCCCCCTGCGCGTGCTGTTCCTCTCGCCGTATTCCATCTGTCCGCCCGTCCACGGCGGCGCCGTATTCATGTACAACACCGTGCGGGAGCTGGCGAAGCTTTGCGACGTCCACCTGCTGATTGTCCTGGACCGTCCCGAGCACCGCGCCGAGCACGCGGAGCTGGAGAGTGTCGCCGCGTCCGTCGAGTACTTCGACCGCAACTCGCCCAAGGATCGCGACGCCCCATACTCGCTGCCGTACGCGGTTCGCGACTTTGCCTATCGCGACCTGCAGTGGGACGTGAACCGTCTGGTTTTCACGCGTGAGATCGACGTGCTGCAGATCGAGTACACCAACATGGCGCAGTATGGCGGCGAGTACCGGCGGCTGGCCTGCGTGCTGTTCGAGCACGACGTCTACTTTCAATCCGTGGGCCGGAGCCTGACGCTGAGAACCGCGTGGGAGTACCTGCGCGCGCTACGCTTCGAGCTGCGCGCTCTGCCGCGATTCGACCTCATTCAGGCATGCACTCGCGCCAACCGCGATTACCTGCTCTCCTTCGCGCCCCGGCTGGCCCCGCGCATCGACAGCGGCACGCGCACGGGCATCGATGTCCAGCGGTACTCGTTCGCGTCGGGCGGCCGCGAGCCCCTGACCATGCTCTTTCTGGGAAGCTTTCGCCACGCGCCGAATCTCCGCGGCTTCGAGTGGTTCGCCTCCGGCGTCCTTCCGCGCGTGCGCGCCCGATATCCGCAGGCGCGCGTGATTGTGGTGGGCTCGGAAATGCAGCACCGCGATGACGCGCCGCCTGGCGTCGAGATTCGCGGCTTCGTGCCCGACGTTCTGGAACCGCTGGCCCGCTACGCCCTGTTCGTCTGCCCGGTACTCAGTGGCTCGGGCATTCGAGTGAAGCTGCTGGAGGCCTTCGCCGCCGGCATTCCCGCGGTCGCCACCCGCATCGGCGCGGAGGGAATCTCCGAGCGGGATGGAGAACTGTGCCGCTTGGCCGACGACAGCCACGCCTTTGCGCGCGCCATCGTAGAGCTGTTCGAAAAGCCGGAAGAGGCCGAAGCGATGGCCCGGCGCGCGAGAACGTACGTCGAAAACGAGCACGATTGCGGCCGTCTGACCGAGGCTTTGGTGAAAAGCTATTGGCGGGTGATCGAGCGCAAGCGCAAGCCGATTGAAAATCGGCCGCAGGATGGAATCCTGCCCCACAAAACAGCGGAGCCGCAACCCAGATTTGAACGGGGCTGAGAGCCCGCCGTCGACGCCGCGTGTCCCCTACTTGCCGGTGCGAGCGGTCCGGAACTCCTTCGCGATGACGTCCGCCGTATGCTTGAGTTGTTGCGGCCGCATGCCCGCGGGTTTCTCGTACGTGGACCACAGGACGTTGCGCGTTTTGCGATCCACCAGGAAGAACGTGCCCTTCCCGCCCCCGAATGTGGATACCGGCGCGGTGGCCTGACCCTTGTCGGCAAGGGCAACCGCGTCCTTGACAGACGAGCTTTCATCCGTCTCCTTGTCTTTGTCGTCAGCGGCCTTGGGCGGGGGCGGTTTCGGATACAGATCCTCCAAACGGCGCTCGAAAGTCTCACCCAACCGGTCTGTGAAGATGGCGTCGGCGTTCTGCGGGTCGGCGGCCACCTGCACCACCTGCATAGCGGTAAGCCGGTTGGCCAGATACTGATCCATTCCGCCGCCCATAGGCAGAATGTAAACCGTCCGCACGGCGGCGAGCTGGGGCGAGGCCGCCTCGCCCGCGGCAACAGCCAGTCCCGCCAGCGCCGCAACGCTGGACAAGCCGATGACACAAAACCACTTCATCCCTTCATGATAGCGTGGTTGTTTCGTGTACAAGTCCTCGAAGATCACGGTCATCATTCCCTGCCTCAACGAAGAACAGGGCATCGAGAAGGTGCTGCAGCGCATGCCGGCGTTTGTGGACGAAGTGATTGTGGTGGATAACGGCTCTACCGACCGAACCGCGGACGTGGCCCATGCCTGGGGAGCGCAGGTGATTCGCGAGGAAGTGCGCGGTTACGGGCGCAGCTACAAGCGCGGATTCGCCAGCGCCCAGGGCGACATCATCGTGACGCTGGACGGCGACCACAGCTATCCGCCCGACGCCATATCGTATCTGCTCGAGGCGTTCCTGCACCTGGAGGTCGACTTCCTGAACGCATCGCGCTTTCCCGTGCGCGACTCGCATGCGATGAGCCTCAAGCACCATTTCGGAAACCTGATTCTCTCGCTGGCCATGTCCATCCTGTACTTCCGCTGGGTGCGGGATTCGCAGTCGGGAATGTGGGTGTTCCGAAGGTCCATTCTGGAGCACATGGTTCTGGAAGCGGAGGGTATGGCGTTCTCCGAGGAGATCAAGATCGAGGCGTTGCGCAACCGGGGCATTCGCTTTGCCGAAATCTCGATTCTGTATTCTTCGCGCCTGGGCGAAATCAAGCTCAACCCGTGGCGGGACGGTTTGTACAACCTGTGGTTTCTGGTGCGCAAGCGCTTCAGAAGATCGCGATGATAACGGTGGTGATCCCTAACTGGAATCGGGCCGCTCTGCTGGAGACGGCGCTCGATTCGCTGCGGCGGCAGACCCGGCCGGCGGAGGAGATCATCGTGGTGGACAACGGCAGCACCGACAATTCCGTGCAGGTGGCCCACGCGGCCGGGGCGCGGGTGATCGAGATGCACGCCAATGCGGGGTTCGCGCGCGCCGTCAACACGGGCATCCAGGCGGCCACCGGAGACTTCATCGCCGTCGTCAACAACGACGTGCATCTGGAGCCCGCCTGGCTGCAGACCCTGTGGGCGAGTCTCGCGCCGAGCGAGTACGGTTTCGCCACCGGCAAGCTGCTGGACGCCAGCCGCGACGGCGTGATCGACGGGACCTGGGATGAAATCTGCCGGGGCGGCTGCGCCTGGCGTTGCGGGCAGGGCCGTGCGGATGCGGAAGTGTGGAATCGGGGCCGGCCGATTCGCTTCGCGCCGTTCACGGCGGTGCTGTTCCGAGCCAGCGTGTTCCAGCGCGTGGGTATGCTGGATCACACTTACGAGTCCTACATGGAGGACGTCGACTTCGGCATCCGATGTGCAATGAACGGCGTGGAAGGCCTGTATGTTCCTGAAGCGCGGTGCCGGCACCGTGGCAGTGCGACATACGGCCAGTGGAGCTACGACACGGTCCGGCTGCTGGCGCGGAACCAGGCGGTCCTGATCGCTCGTAATTTCCCCGATAGTTGGCTGATCCGGTACGGCTGGCCGGTAATGGTGGCCCAGGTGCTCTGGGGAGTCCTGGCGGCGCGTCACGGGCAGTTCCGCGCCTGGGCTCGCGGCAAGATGGAGGGCGCGAGGCTCTTTCGGGCGCTGCGGCGGAACCGGCCTGCCCACGACGCGCGAACGTTCCACAGAATAATCCTGGAGGCGGAGGACGAGATCAAAGCGCTGCAGAAGGCGACCGGTTATGACCTGTTCTGGCGGCTGTATTTTGCGCTGACATGACCGGCCTGACCGTCGTTACCGTCACGTTTAACTCGGAACAGGTGATCGCCGCCTGTCTGGAATCGTGCCGCGAGTACCCGGTTATGTTAGTCGACAACGCATCGACGGACGGCACGCTGGCGGCGGCGCGGCGCTTTCCCAACGTCCGCGTTATCGCCAATGACGGAAACCGCGGGTTTGCAGCGGCCGTCAACCAGGCGGTTCGTAAGTGCGATACCGATTTTGTTCTCCTGCTCAACCCGGATGTCACCCTGCTTACTGACATCGCCCCGCTGGTGGAAAGCTGCAGCACAGGGGGCGCCGGCGCCGCCGCGGGCCAGCTTCTGGGGGAAGACGACCGCCCGCAAAAAGGCTTTGGCATCCGCGCCTTCCCGAGTCCGGTCACACTTACTTTCGAGGTACTCGGGGTCAACCGGCTGTTTCCCTGGAACCCGGTGAATCGGCGATATCGCGAATTAGGTAGAAACCTGGACGCCGCGGGAGAAGTCGATCAACCAGCAGGCGCGTTTCTGTTGTTTCGGAAGCAGGTATGGGACGGTCTGGGTGGGTTCGACGAGGCTTTCTATCCAGTGTGGTTCGAGGACGTGGACTTCTGTAAGCGCCTTCGTGAGGCGGGTTACAAAATCGTGTATAATCCCGCTGTGCAGGCCCGGCACCGGGGAGGGCACAGCGTACGCGCTCTGCCAGGGGAGTGCCGCGAACTGTACTGGTATGTTAGCCTTCTAAGGTACGCATCGAAGCACTTCCGTCCGCTCGGATTCCGGTTGGTGAGCGCGGCGGTGGTGCCCGGCGCCATTCTGCGGGCAATCGCCAGCCTTGTGGCCGGTGGTGGCGCGGCCATGGCGGCTACTTATTGCAGAGTGATTCGTTTCGCGGGCGGATGCCTGGTGGCGGGACGGGTTCCCGGCCTCCCGGGGCCGCTCCGGCGCCAGATTGCGGCGGTATCGAGCCTGACAGGATCCGGACAAGCTACACCCAGCGCAAGGAACATTTAAGGATAAAAACGAGCTTCATGTCCTCCAACGATCGGGTGTCCGTCACCATAGTGACCTACAATAGCGGCCGTTTCATACGCCGCTGCCTCGAATCCGTGCTGGCCCAGAAGTACCCCAACAAAGAAATCATCGTCATCGACAACGCCTCCACCGACGGAACGACGGACATTCTGGAACAATTTGAGGACCGCTGTCAGATCGCTTACAACGACGAGAACATCGGCTTTGCCGCGGCCCAGAACCAGGCCATCGAGCTGTCCGCGGGCAAATGGGTGCTTACGCTGAATCCGGACGTTCTGCTGTTGCCGAACTTCATCCAGTCGCTGGTGGACGCGGGCAGTTACGACGAGCGAATCGGGGCGGTGTGCGGGAAGCTGCTGGCGATTCTGGCCTCGTTCGATCTGCCCGACCGCCCGCTGGTGGATTCCACCGGGATCTACTTCACGCCCATGCTGCGCCACCTGGACCGCGGCAGCCAGGAAGTGGACAACGGGCACTACGTCAACTACGAGTACGTGTTCGGTGCCACCGCCGCGGCCGCGCTGTACCGGCGTTCCATGATCGACGACGTGGCCATCGACGGCGAGTTTTTCGACAGCGACTTTTTCGTCTACCGCGAGGACGCCGACGTGGCCTGGCGCGCGCAGTTGATGGGCTGGAAGTGCATCTACACGCCGCACGCGCGCGGCTATCACGTGCGCAGCGTGCTGCCGGGCAAGCGCCGCGCCCTGCCGGCGGTGATCAACATGCACTCGGTGAAGAACCGGTTCCTGATGCGCATCAAAAACATGACCGGGCATCTGTACTGGAGGAACTGGCTTTCCATCACCGCGCGGGACCTGATTGTGGTTGGTTGCTGCCTGCTGCGCGAGCAGAGCTCGTTGCGGGCGCTGTTCTACATCGCCCGCAACTGGGGCCGGCTGATGGAAAAGCGGCGGGAGATCATGCGGCGCAAGCGGGTGACGGACGAGTACATTGCGGGCTGGTTCTCCTACCGGCCGGTCAGCAAGCCGGCGCGCATCCGGTCTCTGGTGATGGCGCGGTCAAAGGCGGCGTTCCGGGGGTAGGTCACTGAACCTTCATTTGGCGGAACCACCTTCGGGCCATCCGAATGGGTTCGCGGGCCAGGTCCACCAGAATGCTCCCTACCGTAGTCCGCGCATCTGCGATCCGGAATCTGGGTGGGCCGGGTAGGGAGCGCCGCCTTCAGCGTCCCATCCCTCATTCAGCTTCTTGAACTCAGTACGCAACGAGAACGTCCTGCCTCTAGAGTAGCCGGAATACATCGGAGCGTCCCTTCAGGTCGATCCGCCGTGCTGTAGATTGGTGTCTTGCAGAAGCTGCGCATCGCCATCGCGGGAACCCGTGGCATTCCGGCCAACTACGGCGGTTTCGAGACCTTCGCGGAAGAGCTGGCCACGCGCCTGGCCGAGCGCGGGCATGACGTGCGGGTGTACTGCCGCTATCGCTGGACGGAGCCGCTGTGGCGCGGCGTGCGGTTGACGTATCTGCCCACCCTGCGGCACAAGTACCTGGACACCATCGTCCACACCTTCCTCTCCACACTGCACCTGCTCACCCATCGCGTCGACGCGGCCCTCTACTGCAACGGCGCGAACGCCATCTTCACCCCGTGGCCGCGTTTGCTGGGCATGCCCGTGGCGCTCAACGTCGACGGCCTCGAACGCAAACGCAAAAAGTGGAACGCGCTGGCGCGCGCCTGGTATCTGGTTTCCGAGTGGCTCTCCACGTTTTGTCCGTCGCGCGTGGTGACCGACGCGGAGCAGATTGCCGCGTACTATCGCCGGCGCTGGGCGAAGCCGACCACGTTCATCCCCTACGGCGCGGAAACGGGCCCGGTGAAGGGAACCGCGACGCTGCGGCGCCTGGGTCTCGAGTCCGGCGGATACTTCCTGTATGTCAGCCGCATGGAGCCGGAGAACAACGCGCTGCTGGTGCGCGAATGTTTCGAAACGGTGGAGACCGGCCTGCGCCTCGCACTCATCGGCGACGCGCCCTACGCCGACGAGTACATCCGGCGGGTGGGCGACACCACGGACGGCCGCGTGGTGATGCCCGGGGCGATCTACGGAGCCGGGTACCACGAGCTGCAGTCGCACTCGTTCGCTTACATTCACGCCACCGAGGTGGGCGGGACGCACCCGGCGCTCATCGAGGCGATGGGACGGGGGGCGCTGATTCTGTATCTGGACACGCCCGAGAATGCCGAGGTGGCCGGCGGAGTGGGCATCCCCTTCGAGCCGGCTACTCTGCCCCAGCGCATGCGCGAGGTGTTGGCCATGTCCGCCGAGGAACGGGCGCGGATGGGCCGGCGCGCGGCCGAGCGCGTTCGCGAACGCTATAACTGGGACGCGGTGACCGATGCCTACGAGCGGCTTTTCCAGGAGATGACCGGAAGAACCTGAGGTTACTACACGATCTCGACTCGTTCGACCTGATCGTCAACCTGAGCAACCGTTCTCTTCCGCCCAGCCGCGCGCGGGTGCTGCCCGCGCCTCTGCCCGACCCGGGGCGCGGCGACGTGAATCTGCATCGCCAGGTACGCGATGCGGTGGAGCTGGTGGTGCGCACTCTGCTGCTCAAACTGCACTCGGCGCGGGAGATCGCCGTCACGGCGTGAAACCCGGCGGCTCATTAATATAAGAATGTGAACTCGTTCGCATATCGGAGCTGGGTGGAGGTGTCGCTGGGGCAGATTGCCCGCAACTTCCAGGCCGTGCGCGCGGTGGTGGGCTCGGGCGTGGAAGTGATGCCGGTGGTGAAGGCCGACGCTTACCGTCACGGCGCGGTGGAGGTTTCGCGCCGGCTGATCGCCGAAGGTGCGCGCTGGCTGGCGGTGAGCAGCGTGGAAGAGGGCGCGGCGTTGCGCGATGCCGGCATCGGCGCGCGCGTGCTGGTGATGGCCGATTTCCTGCCTGCCGAGCGCTCCGGTCTGCTGGAGTACCGGCTCACTCCGGTGATCCACGCGCTGGAGGACATTGCCGCGTGGGACGCGCTATGCCGGGAACGCGCCTGCGCGGCGCCCTACCATCTCAAGGTGGACAGCGGGATGGGCCGGCTGGGCACGCGCGGAACGGCGGCCGAAATCGCCGCGGCCGTGCATGCGGCTCCCGGCGTGCGCCTCGAAGGCATCATGACCCATCTGGCTTCGGCGGCCAATTACAGCGGCGCGCAGACCAGCGAACAAATCGCCACGTTCACGCGATTGCAGACGGAGCTGGGGCGGCTGGGCATTTGTCCCGACTACGTGCATGTCTCCAGCAGCATTCCCGTCGCCTACGGGCGGCGCGAAGCCTGGCAGAAAATGGTCCGGCCGGGCCATGCCATCTACGGCTACGTGTCGCAGGTTTCGAAAGGCCCGGCGCCCGAACGCGTGCTGAACGTGAAGCCCGCGCTCACGTGGAAGGCCAGTGTGCTGGCTGTGAAGGAGCTGCCCTCCGGCGCTCTGGTCGGCTACGGCGGCATGTACCGCGCGCCGGGTCCCATGCGCATCGCGGTGCTGGCGGCGGGCTACGCCGACGGCATCCCGCATCGTCTGGGGAATCGCGGTGCGGTGATCGCCGCGGGGAAGCTCGTGCCCATCCGCGGCGCGGTGTCCATGGACCTCACCACCATCGACGCCACCACCGCACCGGAGTTGAAGCCGGGCGATGCGGTGACGCTGCTGGGCGCCGAGGGCGGAGCAAGCATCGACGCGCAGCAGATCGCGCGCACGGCCGGCACCATCTCCTACAGCGTGCTGTGCGGTATACACGCGCGGGTCAAGCGGGTGTACGTCGAATAGCTCATAAGGCCCGAAGCGCGCATCTTCGCGTGCCGCCCCACATCCTACAATCGGCCCCCGCGCGAGTACGGCGTTCATACCTGAACGGTTCTACCCGATACGTGTGATGAGGCCGGAGGACACCCGTGAAGAAACAAATCGCAATTGGAAAGAAGCTGCTGAGCAGCGTCGGCGCCATATCGTTGATGCTCGTTGGAATGCTCGCCTCGGCTTTGTACGGCATCGGCAGCCTGCAAAGCCAATTGACCAACTCGGTGACCGCCACTGGAAAGAAGATGGACATGGCGGGCGAGATGGCCGCCCTGTTGAACATGATGCGCACGAACGTGCGCGGCATGATCGCTTTCTCGGCAATTAACGACCCGGCCCACGTCAGAAACGAAGCGAACCTGCTCAGCCAGCGAGCCAGCGCACTCGGCCAGCTCATCGGGGAAATGAAACCGATGCTGGTTACCGAGCGCGGCCGTCAGCTCCTGGGAACCATCGACGGGGAACTGCCCACGTTCGTGCAAGCCGGACAGGAGGTGCGGGAACTGTCCGAAGCGGGAAAGACAACCGACGCGATTGCGGCGATGCGTGACCATGCCGCCCCGGCGGCCGACGCCATCGAGAAAGCCCTCGCGGATCTGAAGGAGCTGCAACGGAGCCTGTTCCAGCAGGCGTTGTCCGCCGGCGCTCAGCAGGCCTCGGTCGCCCGGTGGTTCACGTGGTCGCTGGCCCTGCTGTCGCTGCTGACCGCCGCCGTTGTGACCCGGGTAGTGATGGCGCTGAGCCGCCAGCTTCGGGCCGCCACGGCGGAGCTGGACGACGGCATCGCCGGGATTACCAGCGCCTCCTCGCAGGTAGCTACTTCCAGCCAGTCTCTGGCAGAGGGGGCATCGCAGCAGGCCGCGTCGCTGGAGGAGACCTCCGCGTCCACCGAGGAGATCACTTCGATGACGCGTAACAACGCGCAAAGCTCGCAATCGGCCGCCGAAGTGATGACCACCGTTCACCAAAAGGTGGCGGAGGGCAATCGCGCGCTGGAAGAGATGATGACTTCCATGCAGGAGATCAACACTTCCAGCGACAAGATCGCGAAGATCATCAAGGTGATCGACGAGATCGCTTTCCAGACCAACATCCTCGCGCTGAATGCGGCCGTAGAGGCGGCGCGCGCGGGCGAGGCCGGCATGGGCTTCGCGGTGGTGGCCGACGAAGTGCGCAACCTGGCGCAGCGTTCGGCGCAGGCGTCGAAGGACACCGCGGTACTGATCGAGGAATCCATCGCCAGCTCGCGCGCGGGCAAGGCGCGGCTGGAAAACGTGAGCGGGGTGATCCGCTCCATCACCACCAGCGCGGAACAAGTGAAGACGCTGGTGGACGCAGTGAGCAGCGGCAGCCAGGAGCAGGCCCGGGGCATCGAACAGATCGCCAAAGCGGTGGCGCACATGGATCAGACCACGCAGAGCACCGCAGCCACCGCCGAGGAAGGCGCTTCGGCGGCCGAGGAGCTCTCGGCGCAAGCGCGGACCATGACCCAGGCGGTTCGTCAGCTAAGAGTGCTGGTGGACGGCAGCGCGGCGGTGGGGGCCTGAATCGTCACCCCTCCCGGTGACTTCTCTGCGAACCAAAGATGTAGCCCAGTATGCTGGTGAAGACCGGCAGCAGCACCTTGACGACGATCGAGTCGAAGAGGGCGGTGTAGGGCTCCAGGGCAACCTGCTGAAGGCTTTTGTAGTTCTCGAGGATCGCCTTCGCGGTGTTGATATCGGAACCCGGCGGAATGGCCGGGAGTTGTGGAGCGACACACATCCACTTCCCAACCAGGGCGATTGTCACGATCGCCGCGAGCGTCCCAACGCATGCCGCCAGCACAGCGCCAGTTCGTTGCAGCCACGTGCCGCCGGTGACGGGGCTGGCCGCCCCTTCTTCGCGCAGAATATCAGTCGAAGTGACCTTTTCCCCTTTTCCCGCTCTGCCATCAGGGTAAGACGATTTCCTTGTTAACCTTGTCGTCGTCCGTCACCACGACTTTGGCGCCCTTGTTCTCGCGCTGCGCCTTCTTCAGGTAGCTGTAGCTGGCTACAGCCCGGCGGATTACGTCCGCCTTCGTGGTGGCGTCGGTGGTTTCCACGAGTTCGGAGAGCGTCTTGTCAAACTCTTTGTCGAAGTCGATTGTGTACCGAGGCATGCTTAGATTCTACTGCATTTGTACTGCACCTTCAACCAGCCTGACCACTTGCCACCTGTCACCCGGACCGCAGGCTTACGCCTCGTTAGACGTCCAGATTCCGCACGTCCAGCGCGTTCTCCTCGATGAACTTGCGGCGGCCTTCCACGTCTTCGCCCATCAGCGTGGAGAAGATCGCTTCGGTCTCGGTGAGGTCCTCGAGGTCCACCCGCAGCAGCGTGCGCGTTTCCGCGTTCATGGTGGTTTCCCAGAGCTGCTCGGCGTTCATCTCGCCGAGACCCTTGTAGCGGGTCACCGAGATTTCGCGGGTGCCTTCCGACTTCACGTAATCGAGCAGCTCGCTCCAGCTTCCGCGCGTCTCGCTGCTGTCGCCGCGGGTGACGCTAAAGGGCGCCACGTTGAGCGCGGCCACCTTCTTCGCCATGATGCGCAGGCGGCGATACTCGGGCATGGTGGCCAGCTCCCAGCCGATGAGGCGCTCGCCGTTGGTCTGGTCGCGATAGGCGATCATGCTGGCGGAGTGCTCTTCGTCGAAGCGCATTTCGGCGGTCACGCCGGCCGCGCGAATGGCTTCCAGAACCGGCGTCACGTTGGCCTCGTTCTGGAAATCCTCCTTGACGTCCACGTGGTAGTCGACTTTGGCCAGCACCGCGGCGACCCGCGGCTCGCGGAACCGTCTCTCGGCGCGGCGGAACACCTGCTGGAACTCGTCCAGCGTCATCAGGAACCCGCGCAGCTCGGCGCCCTCCAGACGGCGTCCCGCGCCGTTCACCACCGCCAGGTTGTCGGTGCCGCGGCGCAGAATCTCGCGCGTGAACTCCTTGTCGTCCTTGATGTATTTCTCGCTCTTGCCGCGCTTGATGCGGTATAGCGGCGGTTGCGCCACGAAGACTTTGCCGCGCTTGATCAGCTCCTGCATGTGGCGAAAGAAGAAGGTGAGCAGAAGGGTGCGGATGTGCGAGCCGTCCACGTCGGCGTCGGTCATGATGATGATCTTGTGGTAGCGCAGGCGCGCGGGATCGAAGTCGTCTTTGCCGATGCCCGTCCCGATGGCCGTGATCATGGAGCGGATTTCGTCGTGCCCCAACATCTTGTCGTAGCGGGCCTTCTCCACGTTGAGGATCTTGCCCTTGAGCGGCAGGATGGCCTGATAGCGGCGGTCGCGCCCGGTGCGCGCGGTGCCGCCGGCCGATTCGCCCTCCACAAGGAACAGCTCGCAGCGCTCGGGGTCCTTCTCCTGGCAATCGCTGAGCTTGCCGGGCAGGCCGCCGGAATCGAGCGCGCCCTTGCGGCGGGTCAGGTCGCGGGCCTTGCGGGCGGCCTCGCGCGCGCGAGCGGCGTCGATGGCCTTGCCTACGATGCGCTTCATCACCGCCTGGTTCTTGTCGAAATACTCGCTCAGCTTTTCGTTGAGGAACTGGGTGACGTATCCGCCGATATCGCTGTTCAGCTTGCCCTTGGTCTGCCCTTCGAACTGCGGCTGCGGGAGCTTCACGCTGATAACGGCGGTGAGGCCTTCGCGGACGTCGTCGCCGCTGAGGTTCTCCTTCTGGTCCTTGAACAGCCCGCCGCTCTTGCCGTACTTGTTGATGGTGCTGGTGAGCGCGGTGCGGAAGCCGCTCAGGTGCGCGCCGCCGTCGACGGTGTTGATGTTGTTGGCGAAGCTGAACAGGTTCTCCGAGTACGTGTCGTTGTACTGCAGCGCGATTTCGATGCTGAGCGTGCTGCCGTTGTCCATTACCCGGTCGCCTTCGAAGTAGATGGGTTTGTCGTGCAGCACGGACTTGCCACGGTTGAGGTGGCGGATAAACTCGGAAATACCGCCGCTGTAGTGAAACTCGGAGATCCTGGCCGGGTCGGCGCGCTCGTCGGTGAGTGTGATCTTCAGCCCCTTGTTGAGGAAGGCGAGCTCGCGAAGCCGCTGGGCGAGGGTGTCGAAGTTGAACTCCGTCACGGCCATGATCGTGGTATCCGGCTTGAAGGTCACCTTGGTGCCGCGCTTGTGCCCGGCTTTACCGGTCTGCTTCAGAGGAGCCTGGGGGATACCACGCTCGTAGTCCTGCTCCCAGGTGAACCTGTCGCGCCAGATCTCCAGTTGCAGCGTTTCCGACAGCGCATTCACGCAACTGACGCCCACGCCGTGCAAACCGCCAGAGACCTTGTATGAGTTCGAATCGAACTTACCGCCGGCGTGCAGCTTGGTCATCACCACTTCCGCTGCCGAGACACCGGTGTCGTGCATGTCCACGGGAATGCCACGGCCGTTGTCAATCACCGTGACTGAGTTGTCGCTGTGGATAGTTACGGTCACCTCGGTGCAGTAACCAGCCAGGTGTTCGTCGACGGAATTGTCCACTACCTCGTAGACGAGGTGATGCAAACCGGACTCCGTTGTGGAGCCAATGTACATTGCCGGGCGCAGGCGTACCGCTTCTAATCCTTCCAGCACCTTGATGGAACTGGAATCGTAGACACCGCCCGGGCCGGTCATTCCCCCCGTGCCGCTCATATCGTTTGTTGCCATAGTTAGTCTGGGTTACTTCAGATGCGCATCGGCATCACCACGTACCGATAGCTGGATCCTTCCGCTGGGCTGGCTGGCCGTAGCTCGCCTGCACTGTTGGGGTCGCGCACAAGGAATGTTACCTGGTCGTCGGAGACCACTCGCAGGAAGTCCAGCATGTAGGTCGCGTTGAAGCCAATTTCCATTACGTCACCGTCGTACTCTGCACTGAGAGTCTCTTCACTCTCGCCTGTATCCGAGAGAGACGAGTGGATGCTTAACTCACCGGGGGAGAACTTGACGCGTACGGCTTTGCTGCGCTCATCGGAGAACTGTGAAACGCGGTCCACAGCGCCACGGAACTCCTCACGGTTGAGCGGGATCGCATGCGGATGTTCCTTGGGAAGCACTCGCTCAAAATCGGGGAAGTTGCCGGTGAGCTTGCGGCTCAGCAGCAGCCGCTCTCCCAAGCGGAAGAACAGGTGATTGTCGTCACCGGAGAACTGCATTGTATCGTCAGGTCCCGCTTCGGCTGCAAGCTTCAGAATCTCCCCCATAGCCTTCCGCGGCATCAATGCGCGGTATTGCCCCACGATGGAGGGCAAATCCATAGCCGTCTCCACCATGGCCAGGCGATGCCCATCGGTCGCCACCATAATGATCTCAGTGGGCCGCAACAGCAGGAGTGCCCCATTCAACGTAAATCGCGACTCTTCCATTGAGATGGCGAAGATGGTGCGCGCGATCATGGTTGACAGTGTCTTCACCGGAAGATCCGCTATCGCTTCCGGCATGACCGGAAGCTCCGGAAAGCTCTCCCGCGACATCCCTGCAATTCTCGTGCGTGAGCGCCCGCACGTCAAACTGGCCCAGTGATTCTCCTGAAGCTTGACATCAAGGTCGGCATCCGGAAGCAGGCGAACATAATCGAGAAGCTTCTTGGCGGGAATGGTCCCAGCTCCCTGCTTTCTCACTCGGGCCGGACAAGAACAGCGAACACCCAACTCCAGGTCGGTCGAGGTCAACTGAATGCGGCCATCCAACGCTTCCAGCAATACGTTGGAGAGAATTGGAATAGTGGTCTTCTTCTCCACCACCCCTTGGGACAAGCTCAGTTCACGAACCAGATCGGTCTTGCTTACAGTGAACTCCATGGTTGGCTCCGTGCTGCTTTGAGTACTCCTACAGACCCTTCAAATACGTACTGGATTAGAACAGTAGTCATAGGCTCTGTGGATTCGTTGATTTCTCTCTAAATTATACAAAAACCAGTCAGTTCCCGCCACTGTGGAGTGTGGAAAGCAGTATCGGAACTGTGCAGGAGGTGGATGCCTGCCTGCCGTTCCACAGGGGTTCACAGAGGAAGCTCTGCCCGGGCGGCAAGGGGCATCAATATCATCAATGGAATGAATCACTTATGCTGTGTAGAAGACTGTTCAAATCCTGATTCTTGTGGCGCAGGTCCTCAATCTTGTGAACGGAGTGCAGAACGGTAGTGTGGTGCTTGCCGCCAAAGGCACGGCCGATCTCGGGGAGAGAGGCGGGGGTGAGCTCCTTGATCAGGTACATGGCGATCTGCCGGGGGTAGGCGATGTCCTGCACGTTCGTCTTTTGTTTGAGTTGAGCGGGCTGGAGATTGAACTTGTCGGCGACTGCCCGGATGATGGAGTCCATGCTGATTCGGCGCTCGGTTCCAATGGTGAGGTGCTTTAGTGCCTGCTGTGCCATGGGCATTGTAATGGGACTGCCGGTTACGGACGAGTAGGCGATCAGCTTGACGAGTGATCCTTCCAACTCTCGGACGTTCGACTTCGTTCGCGTAGCAATGAAGATGCGCACGTCCTCAGGCAACTTGATCCCCTCGCTCTCCGCTTTCTTGTCCAGGATGGCCATCTTGGTTTCCAGGTCGGGTGGCTGCATATCTACCATCAAACCCCATTCAAATCGGGAGCGCAGCCGATCCACCAACCCGGTAACGCTCTTTGGCGGAGAGTCACTGGAGATCACAATCTGCTTTTGATGCTCATACAACTCGTTGAACGTGTGAAAGAACTCTTCCTGCGTCCGCTCCTTGTTTCCGAGGATCTGGATGTCATCCACTAGGAGGACGTCGGCCGAGCGGTAGTGAGTATGAAAGGTCTGCATGCGGTCGAGTTTGATGCAGTTGATCATCTCGTTCATGAACCGTTCGCTCGAGGTGTATAAAACCTTGATCTTGGTATAGCGGTTGTTGAGTTCGCGGCCGATGGCATGCATCAAATGGGTCTTGCCCATGCCGGCGCCGCCGTAGATGAACAGCGGATTGTACGTTTTTGAGGGCACGGTGGCTACCGCCCTGGCTGCGGCGTGCGCAAATTGATTGCACGATCCCACCACGAAGGTGTCGAACGTGAAGCGCGGGTTCAGGCTGACCGAGGGTGCAAATGACATTCCACCTGGGTCCGGCTCAAGCCTGTGCAGTGTGGTACTCAGATGCGCCGATTCCAGTTCATAGATGATCTGGGTGAACGGAAGGCCGAGATCGCGTATGGCCGTCCAGATCTCACCTGAGTATTCCTGCTGCAGCCAGACCCGGGTGACGTCGTCAGGCACCGCGATGCGCATGGTGGTACCGTCCGACGCGCGCCACGCGGTTCGGGATAGCCAGTTCTGGAACGCCTCCGACGTCAGTTGCTGAGCCAGGCGGGACTTGATCTGTTCCCAGGAGTTCATTTCTGTTTGTCCATACGCACTATTTCCACAAGATTCCCACAGGTGTGGAAATCGACACTCCCATCAAATCGGGCTGTTTGCCGATGGTGTTGTATTGAGGACGACTGAACCTCCGCAGCCAGCCGCCTCGAGAAGCGGAGTTTCAGCATAGCACATCCGCCAGCCAGCAACCATGAACTTCCATCTCACGTATCCGCATTTGAATCAATCACATAGCAAGAACAGGATCACCCCGGAATGTAACCAGTTCTTAATGGACAGCCACCCGCTGGAATCTCTTATAGTTCAGTTTCAGGGACACCTGGCAGTGTTCCATTGCAACCCCGGTTCGCGGAACCTAGGAAAGGGCGCCCCGGTTATCCCGGTTACCCATGACTTCAATACACCCGGAGATTGTGGTATTCTTGACCCCGTATAGGGTAGTCTTGCGATTCGTGGGTTCGGAGGCCGAGGGGTCGTCCTCCCGGCCTGCGACGAAACCGAATTAGTTCGGGCTTCGCACCATGTCTTTGAGAGTGGAAACCGACACGGCGTCCGTTGCGTGGGAGCAGGAACTGGTTCAGCAGGCGGACCGGGTTGTCCGCAGCGGGCCATTCCGCGGGTCTGAGATACTTCGGCATCTTCTTAGTTACCTGGCCAAGCGGGCCGCCGAGGGCGCCTCCGAGCCGGTCCGGGTCAGGGAGATCGCTACCGGTGTGTTCGGGCGATCCGACGACTTCGACTCGCAGACGGATTCCATCGTGCGCGTGCATACAGGGCGCCTGCGCTCGAAACTTGCTGAATACTACCTGACCGAGGGCGCCGAAGATCCCATCGTCATCTCTATACCAAGGGGCAGCTACGCGCTTTCGTGGCGCTATCGCCAGCCGACCGGAATGCAGGCCGGAGAGGTGCTTGCTCCTCCTCCGCCAGTCTCCAATGGCCATGTTGTGCCGAGTGTTCGGCACAGGGCATATTTTTACCCGGCTGTTATTGCCGCCCTGCTGCTGCTGATAGCGGCCACCGCAGTGATTACCTGGCTGGCCGGCTGGACCCTGCGGCGTGAGAGCGATGGCCCGGCCGTGCCCCAGGCGCTGCGCACCTTCTGGCGCCCGTTCATTGGCGGGAGCGATCTGCCGGTGGTGGTGTACTCGAACCTGCGGCTGGTGGGGTCGCTGGACAGCGGCCTGCGTGAGTTCGACCCGAAGCTGGATGCGCAGCAGCCCGTTCTGGATACCTATACCACCATCGGCGAGGTCAATGGGGTATTTGAAATCACCAGGTTACTGACGCTTCTGCACCAGCCTCTGCGCGCCAAGCACGGCGCGCTGCTCACCTGGGACGAGGCCAGAGACAGCAACCTTATCTTTGTGGGAGGGCCGCTGGCGCAGACCCCGCTTCGGGAAGTGCCCATACTGACCGAGTTCGAGTTCCGCAACCGGCGAGCGGGGATACCGGGCCCGTCGGGCGCAATACTGAACCTGCACCCTCGAAAAGGCGAGTCTTCCATCTACTTCGGGCCGCAGGCGCGTCCTTTTGAATTCGACTATGCCGTGGTAGCGCTCAGGCCCTCGGTGAATCCGAGCCATCGGACGCTGGCGCTGGCCGGGATTACCGAATACGGGACCCAGGCGGCGGCCGAGTTCGTGACCCGGGAAGACTCCGTGAGAATTCTTCTGGCGAGACTGAACGTGAGGACTGGCGGGAGCCTTCCGATGTTCGAGGCACTTCTGCGTACGACTATCCGGGGTGGGGTGCCGATCGAATCCGAGGTGGTTGCCGTCCACCAGCGGTAGCCCTCAGGTTACAGGTAACCGTCCGCAATGTTACCAATCTGATACTCTGGAACCGCTTGCCAGTGCCGATCCCATGGTCCGTACGCACCCCGGCAGGCAACAAGTTACTTGAGATAATACGCGATTTAACGCCTGATTTCACTTCCATGACGGGCCGCAAGGCGATAGTATAAACACACTAAGGGGCAGAAGCAGCTATAGACGTATCAGGTCGCAGCATGCCTTTGGAGTGCGAACTGTGCGATTCCGCAGCTCCGATGGGACGGCAAGCCGATTCCCGTGGGAACCGAATCGTGAGTAAGCCCCTCGGTTAGACGACTATGCTTTTCCATCAAGCGCCATGTACGGCAGACCGGGTAAACGCAGGGTCTGCCGCGCCCGGCGGAAGCAACTGCATCCCGCAGAAGCAACTGCATCGAAAGGGGTCAATCATGCAAAAATCAGTGTTCCCGAAGGCCACGCCGGCCTCGGGAAGACTCAGGTACTTCATGTTTTTAGCAGGTCTGTGTCTCGCAGTCCTGATACTTTGTCAACTACCCGTATATGCCCAGAACGCAACGGGTTCCTTGAGCGGCGTGGTCACCGACAGTTCCAACGCGGTGGTCCCGGACGCCAAGATCGTCCTGAAGGACGAAGCCGAGCAGACCATTCGTGAGTCGGTCTCCAACGGCAGCGGGTTCTTCAACTTCCAAGCTGTTCGGCCCACCACGTACACGCTGACCGTGTCGGCCCCGGGCTTCACCACCTGGGAAGAACGGCAAATCCCGTTCACGCAGGGCGCCAGCGTTACCATTCCGAACATCGTCCTGCAGGTGGGCGGCACCAAGTCGGAAGTCGCGGTTGTCGCGGCTAACGACGTGATCGTGCCGACCGACACCGGCCAGACCAGCACCACGCTGAACCAGCACATGATCACGCAGTTGTCGCTGGCCGGGCGCGATGCCGCCGAGCTGATCAAGATCATGCCGGCAATGGGCATGACCAACGGCCTCACCAACAAGGCCTCCTTCGATCCCACCACGGGCACCGCGAACAACACCGGCCCCATCGGGCAGTACAGCGCGAACGGAACCCAGCCAAACGGCGCGATGACGATGAGCTCGGACGGCGCCAACCTGCTGGACCCCGGCAATCAGGGGACCCAGGTGGCCAACATCAACGCCGACCAGACCGCTGAAGTCACCCTGCTCACCTCGGCGTACGGCGCCGAATTCGCCAAGGGCCCGATCACCTTCCAGGCCATCGGCAAGAGCGGCGGAGCTCAGTTCCACGGCAGCGGCTACTTCTACGAGCGCAACTACGTGATGAACGCCGAGGACTCTTACTTGAAGAGCCAGGGCATCGCGGCGCCGCAGGACCACTATTACTATCCTGGCGCCGACTTCGGCGGCCCGGTGCTGATCCCGGGGTTGAAGTTCAACCACAACCGCAACAAGCTGTTCTTCTACTCCGCGTTCGAGTACATGTGGCAGCAGCAGGAGGGATCGCTCCACAACTACTTCATCCCGACACCCGAGATGATGCAGGGCAACTTCAGCCCGACTTACCTGAAGAGTCTCGGACCGAGCTGGGCGGCCAATTACGGCGGCGACAACGTGGCGCTGGGCGGCAACGCCGGGGCCAGCAACTTCCCGGGCGGCATGATTCCGTCGAACATGCTGGATCCGAACTCGGCCATCATGTACAAGACCATGCCGGCTCTGAATGCCGACCCGACGTCCAACTCGGCCGGCGCCGATTTCCGGTACCTGGCCGCACCGCCGCAGAATCGCTGGGAACTCCGGCTGCGCGGCGACTACAACATCAGCGACAACACGAAGCTGTTCTTCTCCTGGAACCGCCAGGACGAAACCGACGACAACCCCATCAACGTGTGGTGGTGGCTGGCCGGCGCCCTGCCGTATCCCACGGATATGCCTGCCCACCAGGTTTCCCAGGTCTACAGCGCGAACCTGACGCATGTATTCTCCCCGACTCTGACCAATGAGTTCGTGTTCGCGGACGCCACGTTCCTGAACCCGATCAACCTGACGAATCCGGCCAAGGTGGATCCCAGCGCGCTGGGGTTCAAGATGAACGGTTTGTTCCCGACCGGTGCCCCCTACACGCCGCAGATCCCCAATATGTTCAGCGGCTGGTCTGGCAGCGGGAACTTCGGTGGGTATTCCGCATACACGTTTGGCGACAAGGGCTTCTCGGCCGGCTTCGGCAAGCTGTCCCAGGCGCCGACCGTTTCGGATAACCTCAGCAAGGTGTGGGGCACTCACACCATCAAGGTTGGCTTCTATTGGGACTTCGACCGCAACCAGCAGACCAGCGGACCCGGCCCTCAGAATGCACAGCAGGGTACCGCGGAATGGGAGAACTGGGGCGCAGACAGCTCCGGCAATCCGGTTGCCGATTTCGTCATGGCGCGCCCGTCTTCGTTCTACCAGGCGAGCGGCGGCCCGACGGATGACGAAAAGTATTATCAATACTCGTTCTACGCCCAGGATTCCTGGAAGGCCAGCCGCCGACTGACCCTTACCTACGGTCTTCGCTTCGACCACATGGGCAACTGGGTTCCGAGCAGCGGCCCCGGTCTCGCCGTCTGGGATCCGGCCACCTACAACAACACCTCCGCGGCTCCCGCGTGGACCGGACTGGAATGGCATGCCATCGACCCCAGCATTCCCGTGTCCGGCCTCGTGTCCAAGCCCTTCTTCTACGAGCCGCGCATCGGCGCTGCCTATGACGTGTTCGGAAACGGCAAGACCGTGGTACGCGGCGGCTTCGGTGTCTACCGCTACCAGATTGCTTACAACTCCGCCTCCAAAGACGCGCTCAACGACCCGCTGGGTTACGAGAGCCTGTCCACCAATTGGGGATGCTGCGTGGGATGGGAGTCCTTCAACCAGTACTCACCGTCACTCGGCCTGGCCGGGCTGGGCACTGGCCCCAACGGTCTCATGAAGATGGGCGACAGCCGGACTCCAAATACGATGACCTACAACGTCACCCTCTCGCAGAGGGTTCCGTGGAACTCGGTGGCGGAATTCCAGTATTCGGGGAACCGAACTCGCGACATGCTGCTCGACAGCGCGCTGGCGAATCAGGACCTGATTCCGCAGGGCGCCTTCTTCGGGCCCGATCCGCTGACGGGCGTGGTCAACAATCCCAACTCGGGCAGCTTCCCGACCAACGACTACTACCCGCTGCACAACTACACGGGGGTGACGCTGATCAGCCATGGCAGCTATTCGAACTACAACGCGTTTATAGCGACGTGGCAGAAACAGACCGGCCGCGTTACGTTCACCACCAATTACACCTTCAGCAAGGCGCTGGGCACCCGCGACGGCGAAACCGACAACGGAGCCGGCCAAGGCGTTCTGATGGATCCCTTCAACCTGGCGGCCAACTACGGCGTGGTTTCGTTCGACCATACGCAAATCTTCAACGCGGCGTATGTCTTCAACCTGCCCAGCCCAATTCACGGCAACCCCATTCTGGGTGGCGCCGTGAACGGATGGGAGTTGTCGGGCATCACGCAGCTTCAGAGCGGCGCCCCAATTCAGCCGAATACGGGCGGCGAGATGAACGTCGGCTACCCCGGCAAGCTCATCGACGAGGGACTCGGCTCCAACAATCCCGGCTACGGGCAGCAGCAGATGGAAGGGACCAATGCCTGGCCGAACTCCGCCCTGTACCTGGTGGTGACCTGCGATCCGCGCAAGGGCCTGAGCTCGGGGCAGTACTTCAACCCCGCCTGCTTCGCTCCGGAAACCACCGTGGGACAGGAGGGAGCCTTCATCTGGCCGTACATCAAGGGGCCCGCGTACTTCAACAGCGACCTCTCCTTGTACAAGAACTTCCAGTTCAAGGAGCACCAGAATCTCCAGTTCCGGTTCCAGGCTTATAACTTCCTGAACCATCCGCTGTCGGAGTTCAACGCCAGCGGCAGCAACTCGGACATCAGCCTCAACTTCAACAACAACGGATTCATCGCCATGACCAACCAGAACGCCCTGACCACAGGGAAACCTCTGAACACGGTCGGGCGCCGCGTGGTGATGTTGAGTCTCAAGTACAACTTCTAACGGTTCCCCCGGGAACCGCAAGTCAGCAGGGGGTGGCGAAGGCCGCCCCCTTTTTTTATGCTCGGAGTGATGGCAGGCGCATGCCTGCGGCTGGGGGCGCGGGCGCGGCCTCGCTCGGGCCGGGGCGCAGCACGGCTGTTTGCACACACTTTATGACGTTACGTTTGACGAGGCGCGACTGTGGCGTCGCCTGCGCGGCGGGGATCGGAGTGTCTCTCCTTTTGTGCGCCGCGGGCGGTCCTTCCCGCTCAGCTATCCGTTTCTCACTTTCCCGGATCCCGTTCCATTTGGAAAATGGCGAGATCACAGCGCGCCACGTCCCGGCCACGATGGCCGGCGGCGTCGCCATCTTCGACTACAACAAGGACGGAAGGCCGGACATCTTCTTTACCAACGGCGCTAATCTGGCCACGCTGAAGAAGGACGACGCGAAATACAGGAATCGCCTGTTTCGCAACGACGGCGGCGGCGTGTTCACCGACGTGACCGAAAAAGCGGGCCTGGCGGGGACGGGGTTCGACAATGGCGTGGCCGTCGGCGACTACGATAACGACGGGTACCCCGACCTGTTTGTCACCGGGGTCCATCACAACACGCTCTATCACAACAATGGCGACGGGACATTCACGGATGTGACCGCGAAGGCGGGTCTGGATCGCGCCGATTCCCAGTACGGGCCCCTGTGGGGGATCACGGCGGTGTGGGTGGACGTCAACAACGACGGCCTTCTGGACCTGTTCATCGCCAACTACCTGCAGTGGGACTACGCCACCGAGCCGCTGTGCGAGTACAAAGGCGCGAGCGACTACTGCAATCCGAGGAAGTACAAAGGACTGCCCAATCAATTGTTTCTGAATAAGGGCGACGGGACGTTCGAGGACGTTTCGGAGAAATGGGGAATCCGCTCGCACGTGGGCAAAGCGATGGGCGTGGCCATGGCCGATTACGATCTGGATGGGCGGCCGGATCTGTTTGTCACTAACGATGCCTCCTACAATTCCTTCTTCCACAACCTAGGCAACAGATTCGAGGAGATCGCGTTTCAAACGGGCATCGCGCTCGCGGAAGACGGGAACTTTATCTCGGGAATGGGCGTGGATTTCCGCGATATCGACAACGATGGATATCCCGATATCGCCTTTGTCGCGCTGCAGAATCAGACCTTTCCGCTATTTAAAAACATGGCCGGCCACGGTTTTCGTGAAATTACCACGGAAAGCGGCATGCGCGCGCTGAGCATGCCGCGCGCGGGGTTTGGGCCGGGGCTCTTCGACTTCGACAACGACGGCTGGAAGGACCTGTTCGTCAGCCGCGGCGACGTGCTGTCGCGGGCGATGCCCGGGTCCGTGGTGGACCAGCCCAACACCGTCTTCCGAAATTTGGGCGTCAGCGGGAAGTGGCAGGCGTTGACCGAAGAGGCCGGGTTCGACGCCGCCCCGCCCGCGCGTCACCGCGGCTGCGCCTTCGGCGACCTGGACGGAGACGGCCGAGTGGATGTGGTGACCACCGCGCTGCAGGCGGACGCCGAGATCTGGATGAACCGCAGCGAAGGCTCCGGCCACTGGCTGGATATCGCGCTGGAGGGCAGGCAAAGCAACCGCGACGGCATCGGCGCCCGCATCAAGCTGGTAACCAGGAGCGGCGCGCAGTACAACCACATGACCACCAGCGTCGGCTTCGCATCCTCCAGTTGCGGGCCGGTGCACTTCGGGCTGGGCGCGGACGCGAAGGCGGACTCGATCGAGATTCACTGGCCGTCGGGCGTCGTGCAGACGCTGCTGAACGTGCCCGCCGATCGCGTGCTCCACGTGAAGGAGCCGGCGCGGCAGGGGTCTGTCCCATCTAAGAATTGACAATCGACTTGTTGCGCGGCCACTCCGCCCAATCGCCGCGTGGAAACGCGGCGGCGGCCAGGATTGGCCGCCCCACAAAGGAATCCTCCATCATACGCACATTCTGTTCTTGGATTTGCAGGCCCGTTCCAAAAGTTAAGTGCCATTGGGCACTCCGCCCGTAGTCCCCTTTCCGGCGGCAAGACTCGCGGTGGCAGCGCAAAGAACGCGGCTCGCGCCGCGTGTCCCCTGGGGCGAAACCAGGAGCCGCGTCACTTGGGCTGCGCGCCCTTCTCCTGCTGTTCGGCGGTGAGGCGGTCCACGATGGCCCGCTCTTTCGCTCCGTCATCGGGCCGCTGAACACGGTAGTACAGGGCGGCGAGCTCCACGTGGAGCTGCAGCCAGTTCGGGCTGCCGTGTTCCACGGTCTCCATGTCGCGCACGGCGGCGTCCAACTGGCCCAGGGCGCGCTCGACTCGCGCCATCTCGAAGCGGGCCAGCGGCGACGAGGGCCGGAGCTGAAGCGCGCGCTGCACGTGCATCTTCGCGCCGTCCAGGTCGCGCTCCACGTTGAGAACGGCGCCTAGGGTGAGGTGCGCATCGAAGTCGTTGGCATCGGCCTCCACCGCCTTGCGCAGCGCGGCGATGGCGCCCTGATTATCGCCGAGATCCTGCAGCACCTGGCCCTGCAGCGTGTACAGGCCTGGGAGCCGCGGATTGACGCGCGCGGCCGCATCGGCGTACCTCTGCGCGCGTTCGAAGAAGTTGAGATGGAAAGCGGCTTCTCCGGCCAGCAGCCAGGCCTCCGCGCTGCCGCGTCCTTCGGCCACCTTCTCCACAAGGGCCAGACCGTCGGCGAGGCGGCCCGCATGAACCAGCGCCTGCCCGAGCGCCCACGCCAGATCGAGATCGTCAGGGTGCGTTGCTTCAAGAGGAACCAGCAGCGCGATGGCGTCGGCGTCGTGCCCCTGACGCGAGTAGCACTCGCCCAGCAGAATGGCGATGCGGAGGTCAGAGGGATCGGCCTCGTGGAGAGGCTTCAGCTCGCGAACGGCTTCGGGCAATGCGCCCTTCTTTAAGAAGGCGAGCGCCAGGTTCAGCCGCAGGCCAGTATTACCGGGAAGTGCGGCGATGGCGGCGCGGTACTGCACGATGGCCTCGTCGAAGCGCCCCAGGTGGGCGAGCGCGGCGCCCAGGTTCGCTCGCACCTCGACGACGTCCGGGCGAAGTTTGATGAGCTGCTGATACTTCTGAACGGCAGCGGCGTCGTCACCGCGGCGTTGCGCTTCCACGGCCTCGCGGAAGAGCAGCTCGGGGGTGGAAACCTGGGCGATGGCGGCGCATACGAAGAAGATCAGAGACGCGGCGCGACGCATCATCTCCAGAATACGCCCACCCACCAATTACAATGGAACTTCGATGAAGCTCACCCGCCGCGAACTTATCACTTGTCTGGGAGCAGCGGCTTTCGCTCCGCAGCCGCCGGGCGACTCCATTTTCGAAATTGTTCCTCCAGGGCAAAGCGGCATCACCTGGGTTCACGACAACGCCAAATCCGTGGAGCACTGGCTGCCGGAATCGATGTGCTCGGGGTGCGCCTTTGTCGACTACGACAACGACGGCTGGATGGACATCCTGCTGATCAACACGGGGCCGTGCGCTTTTCACCACCCGACGAACTCACCGCACAACGCGCTGTACCGGAACAACCGCAATGGGACGTTCACGGACGTCACCCGGCAGGCCGGTCTGGAGGCCGCGCGCTGGGGCGAGGGCGTTGCCGTGGGCGATTTCAACGGCGACGGGTACCCGGACCTGTACTTCACCTGTTACGGCGACAACGTTCTCTACCGCAACAACGGCGACGGCACGTTCACCGACGTGACCCGCCAGGCGGGCGTCGCGAAAGGGGGATGGTCGACCTCCGCGGTCTGGTTCGATTACGACAACGACGGGAGACTGGACCTGTTCGTCTGCGGCTTCGTCGACTACAGCGGGCCCAACCCTAAGACCTGCGGCAGCGACAAGCTCCACAAGTACTCCTATTGCATTCCGACCATTTTTGAATCGCGCCCCAGCGTCTTGTACCACAACAACGGCGACGGCACCTTTACCGAAGTGGGCCATCTGACGGACATCGGCAGGAACCCCGGGAAAGCGCACGGCGTGGTGGCCACCGACATCAACAACGACGGCTGGATGGACCTGTTTGTCGCCAACGACGCGGTTCCCAACTATCTGTACGTCAATCGGGGGAACGGGAAATTCGAGGAAATCGGGCTATCCGCGGGCGTGGCCTACAACGCCGACGGTCAGGCGCGCTCGGGCATGGGCGTCGATTCCGCCGACTACGACAATGACGGCTTCCAGGATTTGTTCGTCGCCAACATCGACAGCGAGCGTTTTTCCCTGTATCACAACGACGGCAACGAGAGTTTTACGGACCACGCGGACGACACCGGGATCGGCAAGGCCACATTCTATTTGAGCGGCTGGGGCCTGAAGTTCTTCGATTACGACAACGACGGAAACGTCGATCTGTTTCTCTCCAACGGGCATCCCAGCGACATGGTGGAGGTGCTTCTGCGAGGGGTGACCTGGGCCGAGCCTCTGCTGCTGTTTCACAACGACGGAAAGGCCTGGACCGACGTCAGCAGCCAGGGCGGTCCCGCTTTTCGCCGCCACTGGCCGGCGCGCGGGCTGGCCATCGGAGACTACGACAACGACGGCGGCGTGGACGCGCTCATCAACAACAACGGGTCGGCGCCGCTGCTGCTGCACAACCTGGCCGGGGCGCGCAACAACTGGCTCGGTCTGCGTCTGATAGGGACCACCGCGAACATCGATGCGGTGGGCGCGCGCGTCACCTGGGGATTCGAAGGAATCACGCGGAGCCAGCTCAAGGTTGGCGGGGGAAGCTATCTGTCGTCGCACGACCCGCGAATGGTGCTGGGGGTGGGACAGGCGAAGAAGCTGGATTTCGTGGAAATCCGCTGGCCCGCGCCATCGAAACGCGTGGACCGGTTCACTTCGCTGCCGCTCAACCGGTACATCACAATTCGTGAGGGGAAGGGAATTGTGGGGTAGCGGAGAGGCGGGACGGCCTTTCCTCAATGCGCGGCGCTGCCGGACACTGGGGCGACTGTCGCCTGTTGTTTCGCGCTCAGCTTCCGCACGATGGCGCTTTCCGCGTCGCCGTCGGCCTTCCGCTGCAGGCGATAGTAGGCGCTGGCCAGCACCACATGGGCTTCGCGAAAGTCCGGGAAGCGTTTGATCAAGTCTTCGAGAACGCCGCAGGCTTCCTCGCGCTTGTTCTGCGCGGAGAGGAGATTGGCGAATTGCAGCAGCGTGCCCGGATCCTGGGGCCGCACGGCGAGCGCGCGGCGGAGATGCGATTCGGCTTGCTCGAGCTGACGATCGTGAAGCGCCGCGACGCCGAGATGGAGGTTGGCGTCGAAATCGTTGGGGTTGATCTCCAGCTCCTTTTGGTAGGCGGCCAGCGCGCCCGTGTCCATCAGGCCGTCGAGCACCGCTCCTAACAGGGAGTGCACACCGGGCAGCGCGGGGTTCAGGTCGATGGCGCGCTGGAGATCCTCTTTTGCGCCCCCGTAATCGAGGCGGCGAATCCGCGCGGTGGCCATCAGCACCCGGGCTTCGGCCGAATCGCCATTTTTCAGAATGCGGTCCATCACCGCCTGGCCGCGATCCATCTGGTTGCTGCGCATCAGGGCGGAGCCGTACAGGTAGGAGAACGCCGGGTCGTCACGATAGTCGGCGTCGAGGGGCGCCAGCAGATCGATCACTTTGGCGTTCTCGCCCTGTTGCAGCCAGCAGTCGGCCAGCAGGAGGGTGATGCGCTTTTCGGCCGGCGCGGCGCCGTGCAGCGTGGCAAACTCCGACGCAGCCTGGCCGATGCGGCCCGCCTTATAGTACGCCAGAGCGAGATTCATTCGAATCTGAAGCTGGTTGGGGTTGGCCACGAGGGCGCTTTCGTACTGCGCGATGGCCTCATCGAAGCGTCCCAGGCGGACCAGCGCCGCGCCCAGGTTGGCGCGCGCCTCGAGGACGTCCGGGCGAAGGGCGAGCAGCGCCTGGTACTTCTGCACGGCGCGCTCGTAGTCGCCATGCTGTTGCGCTTCCACGGCATCCCGGAAGAGCTGTTCGGGCGTGGCGTCCTGCGCAAAAGCCGCGCAGATGAGGAACGCCAGCAGGGCGGCGGCACGCATCACCCTCAGCATAGCTCCGCCGCGACGCTCGGCGTGCACGACATGGAAGTGGATGCCGACAGCAATCGCAGCCTGAGTCAGTCCGAGGGACATGCGGCGACACAGCCGCGTTCATGCGCCCCGCGGCTCGCCGCGAGCGTCCTTCAGGCCACGATACAATGAACTGAATTCGTCCAGCCATGAGGCCCTTTTCGTTCTGCGCCTGCGCCATCCTGTTCGCATCCCTGTTGCCGGCTCAGACCGCGCCATCCGACAGCTTCGACGACCTTGCCGCCCGCGCCCAGGCGGAGGTGGACAGCAAGCCCGCCGAAGCCGTGGACCTCTTCCGGAAAGCGCTGGCGTTGCGGCCGTCGTGGCCGGAAGGATGGCTGTACATGGGGGCCGACCTGTACGGCTTGCAGCGCTACGGGGAGGCACGCGAGGCCTTCCGGAAGGGGATCGGGCTGGCGCCGAGCGGCACGGCGTACGGTTTTCTCGGGCTGTGCGAATACGAGCTGGGCGATCTGGACCCGGCGCTTACCGACATCGGGAAGGGAGAGATGATGGGTCTCGGCCCCAACCTGCCTTTTGAGACGGTGGTGCGGGATCGAGCGGCCCTGATTCTGATTCGCGCACAGGCTTTTGACGAGGCGCTGGCGCAGTTGGGGCCCCTTTCCAAGCGGGGAGTGAATTCTCCCGACGTAACGGAAGCCATCGGCCTTTGCGCTCTGACCATGGCGCGGCGGCCGGAAACGCTATCCGCCCGAGAGCGTGCCGTTGCCGACCTGGCGGGCCAGGCATCCTGGGCCAATATGAGCCGGCGCTCCACCGAGGCCGCGGACGGGTTTCGCGAACTGATGGCGAAGTATCCGGACGCCCCGGGCGTTCATTACGCGTATGGCGTGTATCAGATGGAGGTGGATCAGCATGTCGCGCTGGCTGAGTTCGAAAAAGAGCTGAAGGCCAACCCGGCGCACTGGCCCTCCATGCTGGTGATCGCCTTTCTGAAGACAAGGGACGGCGACCCGGAAGCGAGTGTCCAACTGGCGCAGAAGGCCATGCGGCTGCAGCCGGCGCGGAACCGCTGGGTCAGCCAGGCCGCCATCGGACACGCGTACTTGACCATGGGCGAGCCGGAGAAAGCCATCCCGGCGTTGGAGGCTTCGGTGAAGCAGCAGCCGGCCAACACGTCCGTGCACTTCTACCTGGAGAAGGCGTACAGCCTGGCTGGGCGGAAAGAAGACGCGAAACGGGAGAAGGACGAGTTCATCCGCCTCACCAGACAGCAGGATCCGCTGTCCCTCCCTATTCCGGCGGGAATGGGCGGCGAGGGTGCTACTGGCCCGGCTCGGTGACGGGAACGATGCGATCCGCGGCCACGTCGCGGAGGGTCTGCCGGATGCCGCTGGGCCAGATAATCTGAATCTCTTTCGCCGAAGCGGAAGCGCCCAGGCCGAAGTGCACGCGCGAATCGCTCGACGACGCGTACCCGGCGCTGGTGGTGACGTGATTGTACTGCACCGAACCGTCCGCGGCGGTCAGCTTGATCTTTGCGCCGATGCCCATGCGATTGCTCTTCGTGCCCCTGAGGTTAAGCAGCAGCCAATGGTTGCTATTCCGCGTGGTGTTGTGAAAGACTCTGGCCGCGCCGTTGAGCACGCTGACGACGACGTCGATGCGGCCGTCGTTATCGAGGTCGCCGAAAGCGGTCCCACGGTAGACGGCCGGGACCTGGAAAGCCTCTCCGGCGGTGGCGCTCACGTTCCGGAACTTGCCGTTGCCCAGATTGCGGAACACCGCGTTGGGTTCCTCATGATGCCGCGGCGAGAACAGCTCCACGTTGTCGATGACATTCGACCGCGCCACGAACAGATCCTTCCAGCCATCGTTGTCCAGATCGAAAATCCCGTTGGACCACCCGGACATGCCCGCCGTTTCCAGGGCGAGCGCGGCGAGGGCGGTGCCCTCGGCAAACTGGCCGTGGCCCAGGTTGCGGTAGAACGGGAAGGTCTGCTTCTCCATGGCGGTTAGCCATATATCCGGACGCCCCCGGTTGAACACATCGCGAAAATCGGCGCCCATGCCGGAAATCGCTTTCCCGGATTCCGTCAGAGCGACGCCCGCGTCCAGCGCGACCTCCTCGAAACGCTTGCCGCCGATGTTGTGGAAGAGCTGATTGGGCGCGTCGTCGTTGGCCACGAACACATCCGTGTAACCGTCGCCATCGTAGTCGGCGATGGCGATGCCCATGCCGCGGCCGAGATACCTGTCGAGGCCGACCTCGGCGGAAACGTCGGTAAATGTGCCGTCCCCGTTGTTCCGGTAAAGCGTGTCGGGAAGCGGCCCGTAGGCACGCGGGTTGCAGAAAATGGGATACCCGTTTTGGAGGCAGGGCTTCTCGGTTTCCGCATCCCAGCGGCAGTAATTCGACACGAACAGATCCAGCTTCCCGTCGTTGTTGTAGTCCAGCCACGCCGCGGAGGTGGACCACATCCTGCGGCCCTGATAGTAGCCACCGCCCACGCCCGCCTTCTCGGTCACATCGGTAAACGTGCCGTCCCCGTTGTTGTGAAACAACTGATTCCCGTTGACGTTGGTGACGTAGAGATCGGGCCAGCCGTCGTTGTCATAATCGCCGACGGCCACGCCCATGCCGTAGCCCGCGCCACCGAGGCCGGCCTTGTCGGTGACGTCGGTGAAGGTCAGGTCGTGGTTGTTGCGGAAGAGGCGGTTCTTGTACTGCGGCCCGTCCTTGACCAGAGAAGGCATGCCCGCGCCGTTGACGAAATAGATATCGAGGTACCCGTCGCCGTCATAATCGAACACCGCGACGCCGGCCACCATATCCTCCGGCTGATGCTTGAGCGGCGTGGGGCTGCTGTCGGTGACGAAATGGACTCCGGCGCGCTCCGAAATCTCCTCGAAGGTGATCGGGCCGAGCGCGGGAGAGGCCGCCAGAAGCGCCAGCGCGGCCAGCGCGAGGGCCGCCGCCAGCGGACTTGAAACACGCATTCATCTGCGAGTGTAGCGCACGGGTGCGCGACACAAAGCCGGCGGTAATGCGCTAAATCCTGGTTGCCGGAATCGCCAGCCCCATCTGGACCGTGCGCGAACTGCTGGAAGCGGCTTGACCTGATGCAATACGCTATGTTATACAATCAAAGCGAGGCAAGGAGGAGTTCAGTGGGCCGCGAGTCCACCCCTGAGAGGCTCCCCTATAGTATTATCTATTTTCCTCTAGGTAGCCTAATGCCCGGAACAACCGACGCGCCAGAGTACGACCTCTTCGACTACAAAGACTACGATCAGACTCCGCTCAGTTTGGAGGATGCCATAAAGAAGGCTTCCGAACTGCGCGGTAATAGCCCTGACAAGATTCATCGCGTGGTGCCCGCAGATCGGAACATCACCACTTTCCAGGTAGACTCCGTTCCCGTCACGGAAGCTTATGCGGACCTCCTGTCCAAGCTCATGCGTCGCTGGATAGGGTGGGGTGCCAAGAGCATCAAGAAATGAGCCAAGAGCAGGAATCTACCAAAGAGCCGGCACTCGCAGAACCCAAACAGGTTGCCACCACTGGTGATTCGTCTGAGGACGCAAGAGCTCCTCAGGTGTTGCCCCCTGAGGCAGAACAAGCGCTCCAGAAAGTCATTGAGGCGGGAGGACCGAAGGCCTTATTGGCTGTTGTTACAGCGTTTTCCAGAACCAGTACTTTTGGTCCAGATCCTGCAACGGCCAAGGTGCTTGCCGAAGTAGAGATGCACGCTGAACAGTCCCGGTTGAAGGGGTATGAAGCCACCCTGAAAAATCGAGATGAACAGAACAAGCGGGACGACGGTTTTCGCCGCAAGCGCCTTAACCACGAAACCGCAATCCAGCTCGTGGTCTTGGTTGCCGCGCTCGCGGGCGTAACCGTTGGCATCTATCTTTACGTCCATGGTAAAGATCTGGCAGGATACATCCTGCTTGCCAGTTTCATTCTCCTGACCAATGCCGTTGGTGGGAAGATTTCCATGCCGCGTCCCCCACAGTCGTAGGCACACAGATTTAGCGCACTACACAAAGCCGGCGGCAGGGGGTGCGGCGGCGGCGTTCTCGCCCGGCGCGGCAAAGGCGCGGCTGTCGCCGCGTGCCCTGGGGCGACACGCGTTCCGGCGGTACGATATAGGCATGCGAATCCTCCTCCTCCCCGTTGCGGCCGCCGTTTGCCTGATTTCTTCGACACTCGTTGGCGTGTCGGCTCAATCCACCGATTCCCGCCCTACCACGACGGTTAATGTGCGCGAGGTTTCGCTCGACCTCATCGTGCGCGACAGCAAAGGCAAGGTGGTGAGGAACCTGCGGCCCGAGGATGTGCAGATTCTGGAGAATGGAGTGGAGCAGAAGATCCAGGATCTTCGTTTCGTGGAGGGACGCGATACCACGGCGGCGCAGGCCGGCGGCAACGCGAGAGTGGCGCCGCTGCGGACCAGCAATCTGGTCTGCATCGTCCTCCACAACATCGACGTACACACGCGCAGATTCACCACCGCGGCGGTGGAGGAGTTTCTGGCGAAACAGCTCCCGCCGGGCACCTGGATCGGCGTCTTCAACCTTGGGTCCGGCCTCACCGTGCTGCAGCAGTTCACCACCGACCGCAATGTCGTGCTGCAGGCATCGCGGAAAGCCTACGTCGGCGTCAACCCGGACTTTGCCACCAGCGCCGCGCTGGTCAACAGCGCGACCCCAACGGAGATGAACGTCGTGGGCGCCGGCGCCGGGGGCGGGCCTGGAAGCGCGGCGAGCGCGGGCGCTCTGGTGATCAGCGGAGGCGAACTCAACACCGCCGCCATCAACGGGGCGGACGTCTCCAACGACCAGAGCTCCAACGTAGCTCGGGGCCAGGCAGCGGAAGATCGCCGGCTATACGGAGGGATTGAGGGTCAGAAGGCCTTCGATCAGATGCAAACCATGATCCGGCAACTGGGAAGCCTGCCTGGCCGCAAAACCGTCCTCCTGCTCAGCCCGGGATTAAACACGACCGGGTTGGACCCCGATAAGTTCAAGTCCCTGGTGACCACGGCGAACGGCGCAAACATCACCATCTATGCTGTCGACGCCCTCGGTATGCAAGATAATTCCAACGTTCTGGCTGGTAATAACATGACGCAGGATGCCGCCTCATCGAGCGGGCGCACCGGCTTCGGGGGTTCGCTAAACGACTCGGCGGCGGTTGCGCGGCAGGGCGATGAGGTGCGCGACGCCGTGCGCAGCTCCAACACACAGGCTCCCCTGCGCTCGTTGTCGGAGGGCACCGGCGGCGCCTTCGCCTCCGGCAACGACCTGCGAAAGCCGTTCCAGCGTATCGTCGACGACCTCGGAGCCCACTACGAGGCCACCTATCGTCCCGTGTCCGAGGTCTGGGATGGACGTCTGCGCACGATCGAGGTAAAATCTCGCGCCGGCCTGACCGTGGAAAGCCGCAAGGCCTATTTCGCCCTCCCCGATCCGCAGGGGCTCAAGGCCTTCGACGCCCCGGCCCTGATGGCGCTGGGCACGAATCCGCCGCCCCACGCCTTCGACTTCGGCGCCGCGGCGTATCAGTTCCGTCCGGAAGCGGCTGCGTCGCAGTATGCGATTGCTTTTGCCGTGCCCGGGGCGAATATGACCGCCACCGCTTTGCCGCAACAGAAACAGGACCGGCTGCATGTTTCCCTGCTGGCCCTAGTGAAAGATTCGAAAGGCCAGGTGGTGGACAAGCTCAGCCGCGACTACCCATTGGCTATCCCCGACGACAAGCTGGAGGCCACCAAAGCCGAAACTCTGAACGCCACATTGCCGTTCCAGATTGGTCCGGGCCACTATACCGTGGAAACCGCCGTGGTGGATTTCGAAGGGCGCCGCGCCAGCACCGGCACGCTCCAGTTCGACAACGCGGAGCGGCAGGGACTCGGGATCAGCAGCCTGGTGCTGGTGAGCCGGGCCGACCCCATCAGCGGCAAGCCGGACGTCTCCAACCCGTTCGAGTTCCAGGGCAAGCGCATGGTCCCGCTTCTCGCCAGCTCCCTGAAGCCAACCGACCAGCCGTACCTGTACTTTGTCGTTTATCCGGACAAGTCGAATACGGAGAAGCCGCAGATCGAGGTGGAGTTTCTGGTGGGGGGCGAGTCGCTGGCCAAACAGAGCGCCGATCTGCCGCCCGCGGACGATTCCGGGGCCATCCCCATGGTGGTGAGCGCGGCCGTGAAACCGGGCGATTGCGAGTTCAAGATCACGGCCGTGCAGGGGAACGAATCGGCCACTCAGAGCGTCAAATACACTGTAGCCGACCAATAATATTCCGCGTGAGCGGAGTTCCCGAATTCCGCCCTCCGGGCGGCGCTTTCGCGAGAAGGTGACACGAAGGATTATGCAAATCATTCAGCGGTTGATTCCAGCCCTTGTATGCTCGTTTAGTCTGATACCCGCCGGTTCCGCCGCGGCGCAGACCGCGGCTCCGGCCGAATCCGGGCCCACCATCCGTGCGACGGTGAACGAGGTGGATCTGGACCTTGTGGTCCGTGACAAGCATGGAAAGCTGGTGAAAAACCTCAAGCCCGGCGACGTGCAGATCTACGAAGACGGCGTCCTGCAGCAGATCCGCAGCTTCCGTCTGGCGGCGGGACATCCGATGGAAGAACCTGCCATTGAGACGAAAACGAGTGCGCCGGGCGGGGCGGCGCCAGCTCTGCCGCTGCGGAAGGTCAACCTGGTGTGCATCGTGTTCCACAATCAGAACAATCTGGACGTAAGCATGAAGAAGTTCACGCTGGAGGCCGTTCAGGAGTTCCTGCAGAGCAACTGGCAACCCGACACCTGGGTGGGAGTTTTCAGTTTAGGCTCGCGCCTGAGCGTGCTCTATCCATTCACGACGAACCGCAACGAACTGCTGCGGGCGGCCGGGAAGGGGTTCAGCGGGGGGACCTTTCAGTTGGCCAGGGTCGCGGACGCAATTCTGAATGGCACTCCCAATCTGGATGTCGTCGTGGGGGCCGTGGACCTGGCGGCGCGCACCGGCGGAGCGACGGAGACGTTGTCCACCGGCACGCTGAACAGCTCGGCCATCCTGGACGTGACGCAGACCACCGGCCTTGCCCAGTCGGCCCAGCGCGGGGATCTGGTGGACCAGCAGCGGGAGTTCGGCCAGATTCAGGGGATGCAATCGATCGACCAGATGAAGCTGATGATCGGGCAGCTTGGACAATTGCCCGGCCACAAGACCATCCTCATGCTCAGCCCCGGGCTTCCCAGCAACGGCGATCCGGAGCTTTGGGAGGCCGTTCTCAGCAAAGCGCGCCAGGTGGACATCAGCGTGTACGCTCTGGATACGAATGGCCTCAGCGAGAATTCCAATCTGCTGGCCGCGAACCAGGGCGTGCAGTATGCCGGCTCGGTCAGCCAGCAGCAGGGCAAGGTCGCCATGGCCAACGGCGGCCAAACGCTGAACAGCAACACCACAGGCTCCGTCGGCCAGGAGGCGGAGCTGATGCGGCAGGACGACTACGTGCACACCGCCGTCCGTGGCAGCGATCCGCAGGCGCCTATGCGCGCGCTTTCGGAGGGCACCGGCGGCTTCCTGATCGGCGGCGGCAACGACCTCCGCAAGCCGTTTCAGCACCTGATGGAAGACGTGGGCATGCACTACGAGGCGGTATATCGTCCGGTCTCCGACAAATATGACGGGCATCTGCGGAAGATCGAAGTGAAGCTCGCGCACGCCGACTACAGCGTGGTAAGCCGCAACGGATATTTTGCCATGCCCGATATCCGCGGCTCGGTTACGCTGATGCCCTTCGAAGTAGCCGGCCTGACGGCGCTCAACGGCCAAACACTGCCGCATGCTTTCGATTTCCGTACGGCGGCCTACCAATTCCGATCCGAAAGCGCGACGAACCAGATTGGGGTCGCCTTTGAGTTGCCGGCGGCAAACCTGACCGCCACGCCCCAGCCGGAGCAGAAGAACCACCGGCTGCACGTTTCCCTAATGGCGCTGGTGAAAGACGCCGCCGGGCAGGTGGTGGACAAGTTCAGCCAGGACTCGCCCTACGAGATCCCGGACGACAAGCTGGCGGCGGTCCAGACCCTGCCCATCACCTGGACGCATCCGTTCGACCTCCCGCCCGGCCATTACACGGTGGAGACCGCCGTGCTGGACCGCGAGGGAAACCGGGTAAGTACGAGCGTCCTGCCGTTTGACAATCCCGAACGCAGGGGGCTCGGCCTGAGCAGCGTCATGCTGGTGCAGCAGGTGACGCCAGTGAAGGGTCAGGCGGACGCCGCGGACCCGTTCGAATTCGCCACCAGCCGCGTGGTCCCGTCGCTCACTTCGGTCCTCGGCAAAGGCGCCCAACCGTACGTGTACTTCGTGGTGTATCCGGATAAGGCGAACACGGCGAAGCCGAAGATCGGGGTGCAGTTTCTGGTGGACGGCAAGGTGCTGGCGCAGCAGACCGCCGATTTGCCGGCCGCGGATGCCACCGGGGCGATTCCCATGGTGGTGAGCGCGGTGGTCAAGCCGGGCGAATGCGACCTGAAGATAACCGCGCTGCAGGGGAACGCCCTGGCGACGCAAAGCGTCAAGTACACGGTAGCGAACCAGTAACGCTCGCGGGCTTCGGGGCAGCGCTGCCAGCCGTGCGAAAGGGCGCGACGGTTATCCGAAGGAAGGAGAGACGCCTATGCAGAATCTCATGGTAGCCGTGCTGGCCGTCCCCGGTCTGTTCCTGACATTCGCGGGGGCCCAGAACGTGCCCGCGACGGTGTCTGGCCCCACCATCCATGCCACGGTGAACGAGGTGGACCTGGACCTTGTGGTCCGTGACAAGCACGGAAAGCTGGTGAAAAACCTCAAACCCGGCGACGTGCAGATCTACGAGGACGGCGTCCTCCAGCAGGTCCGCAGCTTCCGTCTGGCGGCGGGACATCCCGTGGAGGAACAGGCCAGTGCGACGAAACCGGGTGCGCCGGAGGGGGCGCCACCAGCTCTGCCGCTGCGGAAGGTCAACCTGATGTGCATCGTCTTGCACAATCAGGACAGTCTGGACGTGAGCATGAAGAAGTTCACGCTGGAGGCCGTGCAGCAGTTCCTGCTGAGCAATTGGCAACCCGATACCTGGGTGGGAGTCTTCGCGCTTGGCGCACGCCTGAGCGTACTCCATCCGTTCAGCACGAACCGCAACGAACTGCTGCAGGCGGCCGCGAAGGGGTTCAGCGGGGGAACCTTTCAGATGGCCAGGATGGCGGACGCAGTTTTGAACGGCACCCCCAATATGGACGTGATCCAGGGGTTTGCGATCATGAGCGCGGCCGGGGGCTCCGGCGGAGCGGTGGAGACACTGCAAACCGGCACGCTCAACAATGCGGCCATCCTGGACGTGACCCAGACCACCGGCCTTGCGCAGTCCGCCCAGCGCGGGGATCTGGTGGACCAGCAGCGGGAGTTCGGAGACATCCAGGGGGTGCAATCGATCGACCAGATCAAGCTGATGGTCGGTCAGCTCGCACAGTTGCCCGGACACAAGACCGTCCTCATGCTCAGCTCGGGGCTTCCCAGCAACGGCAACCCGGAGCAGTTCGAGGCCGTTCTCAACAAGGCGCGCCAGGCGGACATCAGCGTGTACGCTCTCGATACAAATGGCCTCCGGGAGAATTCCAACCTGCTTGCTGCGAACCAGGCCCTGCAGTATGCCGGCTCGGTCAGCCAGCAGCAGGGCAAGATCTCCATGGACACCGCCGGTTCAACGATGAATACCAACTCTACGGGCAGTGTCGGCCAGGAGGCGGAGTTGTTCCGGCAGGAGGATTACGTGCATAACGCCGTCCGCACCAGCGACACACAGGCGCCTCTCCGCGCGCTTTCGGAAGGCACCGGGGGTTTCCTGATCGGCGGCGGCAACGATCTCCGAAAGCCGTTTCAGAGCCTGTTTGAGGACGTGGGCACGCACTATGAGGCAGTATATCGTCCTGTTTCGAACAAATATGACGGGCATTTGCGAAAAATAGAGGTCAAACTGGCCCGCAACGACCTGACCGTGGAAAGCCGCACCGGCTATTTCGCCGTGCCGGACGTCGGGGGCGCGCCGCCGATGCCCTTCGAAATGGCCGGCCTCACCGCGCTCAACGCCAGACCGCTGCCCCATACCTTCGACGTCCGAGCCGCGGCCTACCAGTTCCGGCCCGAAAGCGCAACGAACCAGATTGGCGTCGCCTTTGAGCTGCCGGCGGCGAATGTGACCGCCACCGCCGAGCCGGAGAAGAAAACGCACCGGCTGCACGTTGCCGTCGTGGCGCTGGTAAAGGACGCCAGCGGGCAGATTGTGGACAAGTTCAGCCAGGACTCGCCCTTCGAGATCCCGGACGACAAGCTGGCTGCGGTCCAGACCCTGCCCATCACCTGGACGCACCCGTTCAACCTCCCCGCCGGACACTACACGGTGGAGACTGCCGTGCTGGACCGCGAAGGAAACCGGGTGACTACGAGCGTCCTGCCGCTGGATAATCCCGAGCGCAAGGGGCTCGGCCTGAGCAGCGTAATGCTGGTGCGCCGTGTGGCTCCCGTGAGCGGCCAGCCGGACTCCGCGAACCCGTTTGAGTTTGCCACCGGCCGCGTGGTCCCGTCGCTCAACCCCGCTTTGAGCAAGGACGCACAACCGTATGTGTATTTCGTGGTGTATCCGGACAAGGCGAGCACGGAGATTCCCAGGGCCGGCGTTGAGTTCCTGGTGGACGGCAAGCTGGTGGCGGAGCAGACCACGGATTTGCCGCCCGCCGATGCCAGCGGGGCGGTTCCCATGACATTGGGAGCGATGGTCAGGCCGGGCCAGTGCGAGCTGAGGATCACGGCGCTGCAGGGGTATGTCATGACCACGCAAAGCGTCAAGTACACGGTATCCTCTCAATAGCGCTTCGCCCGGGGATACGCGGCCGAGAGCGGCGTTCTGGCGGCGCCAGGCGCATGCACATGGGTCTGGAGCGCTGCCATTCACCGGCGGAAACCGGCACCCTCGCCCCTTTTCAGGCTCATCCCGCATTGGACAAGTTGGACAAGTTCGGAGCATTCGGAGCAGCTTGATCTGGACATCAAGGGTATGATGCTCCTATACTTGCAGACGTAGGGCGAGCGGGAGTAATTCAGTGGTAGAATGCCAGCTTCCCAAGCTGGACGTCGCCGGTTCGAATCCGGTCTCCCGCTCCATGTTTTCAAACACTTAGGAAACTCCACCGATTCCTCGTTACTCCGTTTACTCCATTAAGCCCGGTCCCCTCATGCTGACCGGCGTTCGGGTTGCGGTTTTCGAAGCACGGCGGCTTCGAGTTTCTTGACTGCGGCTCGCTTCTGCTCCAGGTCCGAACTGGTGTAAACATCCAGGCTGACGCCGATGCCGTGGCCCCGCTGGTCCGCTGCGACCTTCGGATCGACGCCGGCCTTCTTCGATAGGCTAGCGTTGGTCTTCCTCAGAACCTGGAACGTCGCCCACCCCAGGCCGATCTTCTGCAGCTTCGGATACATGTTCCGCCGCCACAAATTGTCGGGCGAGAGCGGGGTAAGGATGTTCTCGGAAGGGAACACGAATCCCTCCGGCGCCGGGTCCTGGGCCAGTCCGGCCCACACCTTCAATAACTCGATCGTTCCCTCCGACATGGCACCCTCGCGGGTCTTGCCGTTTTTCGGCGTGCCGAGTACTCGCTTGTAAATGCGCTGATCGACCCTGATTATCTCCCCGGTGACCGACTTCCACCGGAGCGCCAGAATCTCGCCGGGGCGCATGCCTTCGAAGATCGCGAGTCTCGCGATCAGTTTCTCTCGGAGTTCGAAGACCTCCAGATAATCGTTCACCTCCTCTTCCGTGAGCGGGCGCATGGCCCGACTCGGCTGACATTGTTTCGGAATCCTCAACTCGGCTGCGGGATTGCTGGGGATCAGCGCGTCCGACACCGCAAGCTTGAAGATGGCATTCAGGAACCACCGCAGGTGCTTTACTGGGCTGGAAGACAGGTCCATCGCCCTCCGGTCGAGGAAGTCCTGCAGCTTCTCGCGCCGGATTGTATGAAGCAGATCCTTCCCTAACTCCGGTATGAGATGCGATTTGATGATCTGCTCCGACGTGCCGGCGGTCGATTCCTTCCAACTGCGACGGCAGAACGGCAAGTACACCTCGTTGGTGTATCGCTCGAAGGTGTACACCGACTTCGTTGTGTGAGCGACGCCGCTGTTGATGTCCCTGAGAATGGCGGATACGACCGATTCGGCTTCCGCTTTGGACATCTGCGAGCACCGACCGAGCACCTTGGACCGCCGGCTGCCGCCCTCCCACCAGAAGGCAACCCACACACGATGTTTTCCGTGTTTGCGTTTTTGCAGGCTGCCTTTCTGGAAACGCTTTCGACGCATCATTTTGCCTCTTTCCTGCGGCGAAGGCGCTGACTCTTGGCATGACCCAGATACTACCATTGGTGTATCGAACCTTCTGCGGCAGCTTCCAACCACTGGTCCGCCCATTCTTGCTTGATCAGAATGCGCCGCCCCGCTCGGACGTGCCGGAGAACAGGCACGCCGGGAACCTTGCCGGTCATCAAGTTCGACAGATGTGCTTTCGAAACCTGCAGGTACATTGCGGTCTGCGCCAGAGTCAAAACCCGCGAGCGTTCCCCGGCGTTGGATATTGGAGTCACGGCAGGCCTAGATGAACCATCGGAGGCGCAATGCATGTTGTGCCCTTGCCTACGAAATGAAAAGGGCGTCCCACTGGGACGCCCTGATAGATGACTTTCTGTTCTCGTCAAAGCTGGGTGTGGCTACATCACGGCGCGCGGATGGGACCCCGCGCTCGTCGGCAGCAACAGACTTAGCACACGCCGGAGCTTCGTGGCCTCTTCCAGTTGCAACGCCCCCAGAGTCGGATTCTCATCCATCAGCTCGTTCGCCGCCGCCTCAGCCTCGCGGATCGCCTTCTCCGCCACCGCCGACAGGAGATCCCGATCATAGACACGCGCTATCGACAGAGGGATCTGCCCCTCTGGCGCGTAGAGGATTGCCAGCACCACGTTCATGTCGTTCTTGTTTCCTATCCTATGTGTTGGGCAATGCGGCGTTTTGGACACTCGAGTGGCTACTTATTTTCCTTTTCTTTTCAATCGCTTCACTGAAATCTACCGAGCGCGGTTCGTAGACCACTCTGCCGCTGAGGGTGGCTTCGGAGGTTGGATGGACCGGAATCCGCAGCCGCTCTTTCACCACTGTGCAACTGGCATCGAACACGCCTCGATCCACCTCGATGTTGCGCGTCTGGTGCCTAAAACCGCTGGCTTTGACCCGCGCCAAGAAACGCCGGTAACGCCTGTCGACAGCCTCGCCGTACTTAGCTGGCCATCCCAGGCGTTCCCATGCCGCGCGGCGCTTCCAACCCTGATGACGCAGGTGAGCATAGGCGCGCAGGTCCTCATCACTTTGAATCTCTGCCTCCAGCGCGGCTACTGAGATCCGAGTGTACCGTGGCTGAAGCGCCACCTCCGCCACTCTCGGCGATTCAGATACTTGCTCTAACGACACGACGCCCCTTGGCGTTTCTCGATAGTCGAGCGCCAGTGCAGCACCGCTGTCATCGCGCTTTCGTTGCGGGGTGCGGTACATCGCGTCGCTTTCTCGGACGTGGCCGCCCTGCATATGATCCTGCTCGTGAATGCTGCGGGCGCGCGCCTTGATCCACCCGATAGGCGAACTCGCCTCCTCCCAGTTCTTCCACCAGCGGAGCCAGTTTTCCATCAGGGCTTCCGATTCGGCCAGCCACTTCAGATCTCCAGTCGACCAGAAGCGCTTCGGGCCAAACGCATAATCAAGCGCATCCCGGCTTCCCTCTGGGTCGTCAACGACGAGGGCAAACGCGGCACTGAGAATGACGCAGAGCTCGACGTAGCGCCGTTGCTCGCCCCGCAACGCCGGGTCCGACGTTCCAAACACGTAGCTGCCCCTGATGAGGATCCACTGTAGGCGCGAGAGCCGCTGGGCTTGATGTTGGCCAACCAATCGGTTTTGTAGAATCCCGTCAATGAACTCATGCATCCAGAGGCAAAACTCCCACCACGAGCGGCGGTCCCGTGGATGCAAACCTGGTGAATCGGGATCGAGGGGTGCCACGGCGCGAGCCCGAATGTACCGCTCCATGAATTGCTGGCTGTCTTCTTGCATCTTGCTCGCAGCTCCATTAGGCACCCTGGTTGTGCGCGCCCTATTCGCCCCTTTGAACGGGCATCGGACACCGACCAGTGCAGCGCCGCGCAAAGGTCGCTAAAAAACATTATCATAGTTTCGCGTTTCGCGCGAGATACAAGCACCGATAGGGACGACGGGGCTCGAACCCGCCTGACGGGGCGGCAGCGAGTGGCAACGCGCGGTAACTGTTTGAAAACACGTCGGGCGCAATGGCCGTTCTGGCAACCTGAGGCAGGCGTTTCCTGCGGCATGTTTGCACGAGGTTTGCACGGTGAGCGTGCCCCCGCTGAATCACAAGGGAAACAGCTCGAAGCGCCGACCTTCCAAATGCCCGTTCAACAGAGGCGCGGTCCCGGAGCTATCATTCCGAGAGATGTCTCTCCATCAAGCAAGACGGTGACGCTGGAGAGAAAGCTGCTCGTGGCGGGAGCAGTGAACAGGGGC
>JBEKPY010000012.1:0-105172 GCA_049520275.1 Bryobacteraceae bacterium | reverse complement strand
GCGGCGGCGGCCAGGATTGGCCGCCCCACAAAGGAATCCTCCATCATACGCACATTCTGTTCTTGGATTTGCAGGCCCGTTCCAAAAGTTAAGTGCCATTGGGCTCTCAGCCTGCGGCGGCCTCTCAGGCCGCCCCGCCTTCGCGCCGTGAAGAACCGAACAAATGGTATTACGAGGACGGCAAACCACCTCCCGTTGGGGGCAGGCGTTTTCGCCTGCGTTCGGCCAGTGTTACGACAGTTGCCGCGGGCTGCCCGCGGAGGGCGTCCGACTTCTTCCGACGGCCTCGGGGAGCCTGAGCTGTGTCGTGCCTAGCCCGGTGGCAGGATCTTCGAAATGTCGCTGTAGAGAACGAACGCCACCACCACCATCAGGAACACGAAGCCCAGCTTGAGCACCGCTTCCTTCACCTGCATGCTGAGGTCGCGGCGCATCAGCATCTCCACCAGCAGCATCAGGATGACGCCGCCGTCCAGAATGGGAATGGGCAGCAGGTTAAACACCGCCAGGTTGAGGCTGACCATGGCCATCAGGCCGAGAAACGCCATGGGCCCTTCCTGCGCCGCCTCCCGCGAAGCGCGCGCCATCTCCACCGGCCCGGAGAGAGAACGCGGCGACATCCGCCGCTCCACGATGCCCTTCAGCATCTGGAAAATGATGGTCGCGTAGCGGGCGTTCTCGCGGAAGGATTCGCGCAGCGCATCCGGAAAGGACAGCGTGGTGAATTCCATCCGCTCTTCCGGGAGAACGCCGATCATCCAGCGCTTCTCGTCTTCCGCGAACCGCGGCACGATGGTCAGGGAGCCGATCCGGCCGTCGCGCTTGTACACGATCTGCACGGGCGCGCCCTTGCTGTTGCCGATGGCCCCGGGCAGGCCCGCCGTGGATCGCAGCGGCTCGCCGTTGACGCTGATCAGCAGATCGCCGGCCCGCAGGCCCGCCTGCTCGGCCGCGTAGCCGGGCGTCACCGCCTTTACCTCGACATCCTCCTGGTGGTCCCAGCCCGCGAATCCCACGCCCCGCCGCTGATCGAACACGGGCGTCACCCAGAGCCGCCGCGTCTCCCCATTGCGCCGCACCCACACCGGCATGGCGCGGTTCGCGCTGGAGACCTCGCGAATCAGTACGTCGTACCACGTGGGATCGGTCTTGTCGTCAATCTGCACCACCTGATCGCCCGGCTGGACGCCGGCAAGGGCGGCGGCGCCGCCGGGAACCACATATCCGACCACCGGGTCGGCGGAATCGGGTTCCTTGGGAAAGCGCACCATGTACATGCCGGTGACCACCGCCACCGCCAGCACGATATTCATGAACGGCCCGGCAAAAGCGACGATCAGCCGTTGCCAGCGCGGCTTGGCCAGAAACGAGCGCGCGTCACTGGCGCTTTCGTCGCCGGGTTGCTCGCCGGCCATCTTCACGTAGCCGCCGAACGGGATCAGGGAAAAGCGGAAATCCGTCTCGCCCCGGCGATAGCCGAACAGGCGGGGGCCGAACCCGAAGCTGAACGCGTCCACGCGAACGTCGAAATATCGCGCCGCCCAGAAGTGCCCCAGTTCATGGATCAGGATCATCACCCCGATCAGCACCAGAAGCCACCAAACACTCTGAAAGAAAGGAACCATCTACCCTATCCCCGCCCTCGAATACTGTGCCAACGCGTGGTCTGGCAGGCTGGCGATCACCTGCCGCGCCACCGCGCGCGATTCCCGGTCGATTTCCAGCACCTCGCCAATCGACTGCGGCGCCCGCACCGCCACTCTTTCCAGCGTCTCACGAACCACCCGCGCGATGCCAGGAAATGAAATCTCTTCCCCGAGGAAAGCGCTCACGGCAATCTCATCGGCGGCGTTCAGCGTACAAGTAGCCGAACCGCCCGCATCCTGCGCCGCGTAGGCCAGCGCCAGCAGCGGGAATTTCCGGAGGTCGGGCGCGGAAAACGTCCACGCGCGCGCCTCGTTCCAGTCCAAACGGGGAACCGGCGCGGTGTCCCGCTCCGGCCACGTCAGCGCGTACTGGATGGGCATGCGCATGTCGGTGGCCGAGATCTGCGCGATCACGCTGCCGTCCACGTACTCCACCATGGCGTGAATGGACGATTGCGGATGCACCACCACGTCTACCTGGCTCGACGGCAGTCCGAACAGCCAGCAGGCCTCGATCACCTCGAACCCTTTGTTCATCATGGTGGCCGAATCGATAGTGATGCGCTGGCCCATCTTCCATGTTGGATGATTCAGAGCCTGCGCGGGTGTCACCGATTCGAGCCGCTCCGCCGGCGTCTCCCGGAAGGGACCTCCCGACGCCGTCAGGATCAGGCGGGCCACTTCCTCACGCCGCCCGGCGCGAAAGCACTGGTGCGCGCCGTTGTGCTCGCTGTCCACGGGGATGAGTTCCGTGGCGCCCCGGCGGACCGCCTCCATCACCAGGTTCCCGCTGGCTACCAGCACCTCTTTTGTGGCCAGGCCGACACGTTTACCACGGCAGATGGCCTCCCACGTCGCCTCCAGGCCGGCCACGCCGACGATTGCCGACATGACAAAATCGACCTCGGGCTGCACCGCGCAGGCCACCCGGCCGGCCGGTCCCGGGGAGATATCGGGCCACTCGCTCCGAGGCAGACCGAGTTCTTCGAGCTTTCGGGTGAGTTGGCAGCGTCCTTCTTCGGTGGAAACTGAGGCCATTCGCGGCCGGAAGCGGGCGATCTGCTCGGCCAGCAGGTCCGTGTTGCTCCCCGCCACCAGGGCGAAAATGCGGAACTCTTCGGGCCGCCGGCCAACCACGTCGAGCGTGCTGACGCCAATGGAGCCGGTGGAACCAAGGACTGTGATGTTTTTCATTCCGACCGCCCCAATTATATCGCCCGCCAGCCGGGTTTCCCGGCGAATCCGGGCCCTGTCCGAGTCCCCATGATCCCATGGTACTGGCACTCGCGCCTTCTCGAACCCCACGGTGCGTCTTTTTACAATGCGTTACCTGCGCGTGAGCTTTTGTGGGGAACCTGAACTCCGTCTGGAAGATGACCCTTTCGGGCGCCGGGGAGGATGCTTCAGGGGTCTTTTTGAGGTTAGTCTCGCTTTGGTGGGAGTTGCCTCCCCGGCTTACTTCCAATTCTAGTATATGAATTTGCGGAACGCAACAGTTTTTTGTAGCGATCAGAACTGTTGGCTAACTTTCACTCCGGCCCAGTTTTCCAGCACCTTGATGGTGGAGCACATGTCCTCCTCCCCGTAACCTTCAGCAATTGCAGCCTGAAACATCTGTTGTGTAACCCCGGTCAGAGGCAGGGGTATGTTCATCTGGCGGGCCGAGTCGAGCGCCATCCCCACATCCTTGGCCATCCATTTTGTGGAAAAGTTGGTGGTGAAGTCCCGTTTGAGGATGTAAGGGGCCTTGAAGGACACCAAGCCCGACCGCGCGGCGCTGTTGCTGAGAATCTCCACCATCAGCGCGGGATCCACCCCGGCCTTTGTGGCCAGTACCATGCCCTCGTTGAAGGCCAGCAGCATATTGGCCAGGGTCAGGTTCTGGGTCAGCTTGGCTTCCAGACCCAGACCCGGTCCGCCGCAGTAGTAGAACTGCTTACCCATGGGCTCGAAGTACGGCCGCACGCGCTCAAAGACGTCTTTGTCGCCACCTACCATGAAGGTGAGCGTCGCGCCCTCGGCTCCCGGCTTCGAACCGGTGCAGGGCGCATCCAGAAAGTGGATTCCGCGTTCGGCCATGCGGCATCCAATCGCCCGGCTCGCCGAGGGAGCCACCGTGCTGGCGTCGGCGACCACCGTGCCTGCCCTGGCGCCTTCGATGACACCGTCCGGGCCGGCCAGAACCGCCTCGGACATTTCCGTGGTGCCGACGCAGGAGAACACGCATTCCGACTGTTCGCCGACGCCCCGCGGGCTTTCCGCGAATACGGCGTTGGTGTGCTCCGACGCCAGTTTCCGCGCTTTCGACGTGTCGTGCGACCACAGCGCCACCCGGTGTCCGGCGCGCAGCAGATTCCGGGCCATGGGAAGACCCATGATGCCGAGTCCAATAAAGCCAAGATTTGCCATCTACTTGATGATACGGCGAATGTGCGGCTCCGCAGCACGCGATGATCCGAAGTGGGGCAGGCCCATGGCCGGCGCGGGGCTCTCAGCCCCGCCAGGGAGCGTCCGCCCGACCTTGGCACTACAAAGCGCTGGCGGCGATGCCGGTAGTGATCAGTTTGAGCAGGAGCACGTCGGCGGGCTGAAAGTAGGCCATCGGCAGGCTGCGCACATCCTCTTCGCTGCGGGCGATCCGCTCGCGGACCAGCGTTCGCAACTGCGGCACGGAAATACCCAGCTCCTCGGCCGCTTCGGTCTCGGTATAGTGGCTCTTCTGTCTGGACAGCAACATCGGGTATCCCGCGTCCCATCTCAATATTGGATGCGAATGCGCGCGGGACAAATCGGCGAGATAACCTAAAAGGTTTCCTCAGTTGAACTGACGGACTTTTGTACTAAGGCGCGATTCGGCCCGGTTCCGGACTGTCTTCCCGCGCCGATGGACTGTGCCAGGGCGGTAAGCTGGCGAGCCATATCCGGAAGCGGCTCCCACGGCATCCGGCGGCGGCGGTGGAGGCCCACGCGATAACCCAGCACCAGGGCGATCATCCGAACTCCCAGCCGGAACGCCTTCCAGAAATCTCCGGTCACCGCGGATTCACCCACGCGGGTGCGGTAGTTCACGGGGATTTCCACGAAGGGGATGCGGTGCGCCACCACTTCCAGCAGCAGTTGCGGACCGAAGTGCGAGCCGCCAATGGTGAGGTGCGGCCGGATTAGTCCGAGCGCCTCCCGGCGGAACAAACGGTAGGTACAACCCATGTCGGTGAGGATGGTGGTGTTGAAAAGGAGCTCGGTCATCTTCGCCACCGCCCAGTTGCCCCAGCGCAGGAACCGTCCCATATTCGCGCCGGCCCAGATGAACTCCCGGCTGGTGCGCGTGCCAAAAACCACTGGGACATCGTCTGAATAGGCCAGCAGCTTGATGAGATCGTGGCCGCTGAAGGTGCCGTCGGGTTCGGAGAGCACGATCAGATCGCACGCGCAGGCGTCGATCCCGCACAGCAGCGCGTGGCCGTATCCCTGCCGTGTCTCGAACAGCTCGCGCGCGCCGGTGCCGGCAAGTTCGCCGGAGGTGCCCGGCGCGGCGTTGTTGTTGACGACAATCACCTCATCGGCCAGACCCGTGGCGAAGCACTCCAGCGTGGCCGCGCGGATGGAGTCCTTCTCGTTGTAGGTGGGAAAGATCACCGCTACTGTCTGGCCGCGCCACATGTCCGCAACCGAATAATCGGCAGTCCTGCGGGCAAACTTGAACCGGATCAGGGCTTTTCGGCCACCACCAGAAACTGGCCCGCCAGCGGCCGGAACGGCGACGCCAGGTACAGACGAACCAGCCATCCGGCCGTCGGCAGCCGCGATTTCAGCGTGAAAGGCATGAAGCGGGGCTCGCTGTGTACGGTTTTCCAGCCGTGAGCGAGCAAAAAGTCGCGGAATCCGTTGTCGGTGTACGCCGTCCGGTGCGTGTAGTCGTCGAAATAGCGGCGGGGCTCCAGACGGAAGTTCGGCTGCACCACAATCAGGCGTCCACCGGGGCGAAGAACCCGGCGGGCTTCCGCGAGCACCCGCGCGCCCTCGTCCAGCGTGAAATGCTCGAAGAAATTCGAGGCCAGCACGGTTCCCAGCGTGCCCGAGGAAAGCGGCAGGGGCTCCAGAGCGGATTGAATCAACGGCGCCACGCCGACGCCCCAGTAGCGCGCCAGATCGGGGTTCTGGTCGAGCGCCCATTTCGCGGCGGCCGGAATCGCCTTCAAAAACTCGCCGTAGCCCGCGCCCAGCTCCAGCAATCCCTCATCCGCCGGCACCCACCGTTCCAGGTAACCGCCGATGGCCTTCCAGACCGCTTCCCGGCGCGGGTCGTATGGAAAGCGAACGTCGTGATATCCGTTCGCGGCGGAGCTCATCGGGGTCTTTCGGCGGCGGGCTTGTAGACGTATACGCCGTCCAGCCAGGGCCCGGGGATGTGCGCGGCCAGGCGGTAATGCCGGCGGATCTCGGCCAGTTGCCGCTCCGGCAGGGTAGGGAATTCGAGGTCGGGGTCGGCGGGCCGGCTCACGTCGTGATACAGAATCACCGTGGAGAAAACCTGGCCCGCAAGGTCGCGCCGCACAGGCTCCGGATCGACGCGGCCGGCACGCACCAGCAGTTTGTAGATGAGCGGTTCCACCTCCACCCTGCCGCGCAGATGCACCAGCGCGTTCATGTCCGTGGAGAGTATGCGGCCACGGCCGCCGGCAAATGGCTGCAGCGCCGCCACCTGTTGCCGGGCCCGCTGTTCGCGGGCAAGGCGCAGCAGCAGGAAAGGTCCGGTAATGCGATAGTTCAGGATCAGATGCAGGGCCAGCGGAAGCTGCAGGAGCGTGATCCAGGTCCGGCTCGTCCCGAACAGCAGCGGGAAGAAGTTCAGGGCGTGCAGCGCCACCGACGCGCACAGGATGAGCAGTACGGTGGATTCGATCTGGTAGTTCGAGTCGGACCCGATTTTCGGCGCGGTCCCGGCGAGCACGGCAGCCGCCAGGCCAAGGTAGAGGAACAGGCCTTTCCCCGGACCCCTCAGCGCGCGGCGCGCTCCCGCCAGGGCAATCACCACCAGCTCTCCCGCGGCGATCAGGATGTAGTGAACGTGCTGGCTCACTTTTTCCCAGGCGAAGGGATTCAGGTTGGCCAGAACGGTGTCCGTCAGAAGACGGCCGTGCGTCGCCGCATTGAGCGCGGCCACCAGGGCGAGCACAACGGCGGCGAGGCCCACGCCAAATTGCAGCGCCACCCTGCGGCGCCCGAACCATAGCAGCACGAAGATGGCCGCCGGGCACGCCACCATGGTTTGTTTCGTGAACAGCGCCGCGGCCGCCAACGCCCCCGCGGCGAGTAGCGCGTTCTCGCCCCGAATGGAGTAACGCGAATAGCAGTAGAAAGCGGCCAGGGCGAAGAAGAGTGCCAGAGTGTCCACCTGGCCAACGGTGCCCCACGCCAGCAGAACGGACGTGGACGCGCACAGCAGCGTCCCGGTCCCGGCCACGTAGCGGTCCCCGGTGTACAACATCAGCATGCGCCAGCACAACGCGAAGATGCCCAGCAGCGCCGCAAAGCTGATCGATCTTCCGGCGGTGAACGCGGGCAGCCCGATCCCGATCAATCCGGCGTCGAGCACATAGTAGATGGGCATGTACGCGCAAACGGTGTACGGGTACCGGTCGAGCGGATAGTACAGCGTGCCGTCACGCGCCAGCATGGTGGATTGCGCCGCGACGATGGACTCCGGCTGGGTGAACTCGTTGCCGGCCCACGCCAGCATGGCGAAATGGCAGAGCAGTCCAATTGCGGCGACGACGGCGGCGGCGAAGAGAATCCGCCGGAACAGAACTTCGGCGGCGGTGCGGTGGACGGCGATGCTTGAGTCCGCTACGGCGACGGTGGACATGGGCCGGCAACCTTACATCGGCAGACCGCGGGAACCTCTACACGCTGGGCTCCGGCGCTCTCAGCACCGCGCCCCGGACGGGCGAATCCGCCGCAGCGGCCGTCCTGCGGAAACCCTCCCATGCCATGGCCATGAGCAGGCAGAACAGCAGCAGCGCCGGCACGCCGGTCCAGGGCGGGTCGAGAAGCTGCAGAAGCCATGGGATGGGCGTGAAGAAGGCGGTGGCCAGAACACGCACCGGCAACGTCGCGGCCCGAAAAACCGTGAGGCAAACCCCCACCATCAATGAGGTGGCGTCGTAGTTTCCGGTGTGCGGAGCGGTGAGGAACGAGGCCAGCATGGCGGCCGCGAGTCCCATCTCCCAGCCCGCGCGCCGGCAGGCCAGGACGACCGCGGCCACCACCGCGGCCATCAGCACGAAGCGGAGAGAAAGCGGAAGTCCGGCGTTGACCAGGATGGCCGAAACGTTCATCTCGCCCTCATGCCGGTTGCCCAGAACCCCGGCCACCCGGCTCAGAAACGCGGCATAGCGCGGCAGCGCCCGCCAGCCGCCCAGCACCATGGAGCCGCCCGCCATCACCGTGCCGCCGCACAGGAACCCCGCCAGAATTCGCCAGCGTTGCTGAATGATCAGCGCCAGCGGGACGATGAACACGAGCTGCGGCTTCACCGCGCACATTCCCAGAAACAGCCCCGCGGCGAATCCGTATCCGCGCTCGAACAACACCCACGACAGGAGCACCAGACCGAAAACGAAAGCCACGTCCTGGCCAAAGGCGATGCCCAGCGCGGCCGGCGGGAACATGGCCGCCAGCACGGCCGCGTCGATTCCAAAGCGCCGGGCGGCCCAGATCCAGCCGCTCACCAGGATGGCCGCCTGCGCGATCACCCACAGCAGAAAGGAGGTCCGGAAGGGCAACAGGCCAAATGGGAGCAGTAACGCGGCCCAACTCTGCAGCCGGACGAAGTAGACGGGATGCCAGCCCGGCGGGATCAGCGGGGCCTGCATACGTTTCTGCAGGGTTTCGTCGTGCAGGTCGGCCAGCCGGCCCTCGGCGGCCACGCGCGCCCCCGTGTAGAAAGCCGCGAAGTCGCCGTAGGCCAGGGAGAACGTGGAGGCCATGAGGACCTGAAAAACTGCCAGCACGGCCACTATGCAGATCCCGGCAAACAGGCGAGTCTTCATCTACCGGTAAGTTCGGCCTTCGACGGCTGCCGCTTTAGACGATTCTCCGCCGCGGTCCCCAGTACGCTAATCCGCCCGGAGCCGGATGGAACCGATGCCTCCGTTGACGGCCACGTGAATGGTGGGGCCGTTCCTGCCGTTCTCGTACAGGTCGTTGACCCAGCGGTCGCCGCTCTTGTGCAGCCCCTGCACGTCGACGCCGCCGATCCCTCCCTTGGCGTCGGCGACGATGGCCGCCGTGCTGGGCAGATACACAACCGCCTCGCCGATGCCGCCGTCGATCTTGACGTCGTAATCGCGTTTGGGACGGCCGCGAAGATCCGCTTCGATGCGCCCCACGCCCATGTTCACCTCCAGGCTGCGGAGGTCGAGCCGCCCCAGTTCGAGCTTGCCTTCGCCGGCGCCGCAGTTGATGCGAAGATCCAGCGGAACGCTGTCGTTGAAGCGGAGGTCCCAGGAGTAGTTGACGTGGCCCATGGAGTGGACGTTGTTGGGCTGTCTGATGGTCAGCATCCCGCGAAAGCCGCCGCTGTCGTAGATCACCTCGGGCTTCCAGTCGTCATGGTTATAGGTGAAATCGGCTTCCAGGAGCTTCGCCGCACCACCCTGGATGTGCAGCTCGCCCGCGCCGATTTCCACGTCGGCGCGGACGCTCTCGGCGCGGCCGAGATCCAGGTGTACCTGGGAGTGTTTGGTCCAGCGGTCCGGCGTGTCATTGATGGTGCAGCCCGCCGCCACCAGAGCCAGCGAGGCGGCCAGAACAGCGAGTGCGCAACGTGTCATAGCACTTAATCTTACGCACAAGTTCCGGAGGTTTGTTCCGGGAATATGCCGTGGAGGCGCTCGTTCCAGTACTTCGGGATGCCCTCGGCAGTCTGACCGGGGAGACCGATCTTAACGCCCAGCGAGATCCGGGTCTTCGGACCACAAGAAGAGCATGAGAGGTGCACCGTGGCATTGTTCTGTTCGGGCCAGATCCACCAGACTTGATTTGGCTTCCCGCCTCCGAGCTGGGATGGGCGCAAAGGAGCCAGCATCTCCCAGACGCGATTGACCGGCTCGGACGAGAACGCGCAGAGGTCGATGTTCAGGGCGGAGACTCCGCAGCAACGTGTGAGCGCGAGACGCAAAATCTGGAAGTGCACCGGGCCGTCGGCTTTGGTACCGTTGTACCCGTCGTCCCAGTCTGCAGTGTCGAGAGACTCGGAGTGGACCAGTCGCAGAACGGTGAGATCACCTTTGGCCTCAATGTAGAAATCCTGGGTAAGGAGGACCGGCGGCTCTCCGCGGCCGGACACCACTCGTAAATGATCCGGGGCCTCAGAAACCTCGATGGTGCCCGGAATGCCGAGGCCCCGAGACACCAAGTACTCGCCGCCCTCGTGCGGGTCCGTGCGAACCTCGGGAGCGGACCAGCGGCGGATCTCGCTGGCTGCGGTGATAGTCTTCCAGACATCCTCCGCGGGGGCTGGAATTTCAATGTCTTGGACGCTCATTTGTTTTTCTCCTCATCCGGGATCGGGAATATCGGGCAGGGATGGCCAGGCACCCAGCATGAGCCGGAAACTCCGTCCGCCGGGCGCAGTTTTGTCGTGATACTTCGCTACCAGTTGTGCGAAGGCTTCGGTCAGCTCCGCAGTGAAGGCGGCGCGGGCAGCGGGCGAGCGGAAGCGGATGCTGGATTCCAGCGTCAGCGTGCCCAGCGTCTTGCCGGCGCGCTCGGCCCGGCGGCGCAATCCCGCCACCTCTTTGATCAGCCGTGCCGCCGACGCCACCAGGAATGCCGACGAGAGATGGTCGGCAATGGCGTCCGGATCAGGCCCGAGCGAGCCGAGGCTGCCGGGGTCAATCAGCCAGGAGCGGGCTTTGGAGCGCAACCGCCGCTCGGTGCAGTTGCCTTTTCTGCGCTCCTCCACGAATTCCACCAGCCCGGCCGTTTCCAGCTCGCGCAGGTGATAATTCACGAGCTGCCGGGGCATGGAGAGCCTCCGGGCCACCCCGGAAGCCGAGTCGGGCTCCCCTAGCATCTCCAGGATGCGGATGCGGGAGGGCTTCAACAGGGCGGCGGCGGCTTCGGGATCGTCCAGGATTCCCAGCGCGGCGGGCATGAGGCAATGCTACAGCCGACATATAAACCTGTCAAGACAAATATTGTTTGCGGCTGGCGCGGTACACTATGAGTAAAGCGCAGAGGCCGCGAGCCGCAGCGCGAGTTCCCCCAAGGTCCCATGAAACAGAAGATTCGTTCCACCACCGTCCTGTGCGTGCGCCGCGACGGCAAAGTGGTGATGGCCGGCGACGGGCAGGTGACGCTGGGCCAGGAAGTGCTGAAATCCACGGCGCGGAAGCTGCGCCGCTTGTACAACGAGCGCATCCTGGCCGGGTTTGCCGGCTCCACCGCCGACGCCTTCGCGCTGTTCGCGCGCTTCGAGAGCAAACTTGAGCAGTTCAACGGCAATCTGCCACGAGCCGTGGTGGAGCTGGCCAAAGAATGGCGAACCGACCGCGTGCTGCGCCACCTGGAAGCCCTGCTGCTGGTGGCCGACCATGAGAAGACATACATCGTCAGCGGCAACGGCGACGTGATCGAGCCCGACAACGACGTGGCGGCCATCGGCTCCGGCGGCCCCTTTGCCACGGCCTCGGCCACCGCGCTGATGGAGAACACGATGCTGAGCGCGCGGGAGATCGCCGAAAAGGCCATGACCATCGCCGGCCGCATCTGCATCTACACGAACGAGAACTTCACGTTCGAGGAGCTCTGAGCCATGGTCATCTATCTGCCCGCCCAGGCCAACGCCGACGACATCCTGCTGGACGAGATGACGCCGCGCGAGATCGTTCAGGAGCTCGACAAGTACGTGGTGGGCCAGGCCGACGCCAAGCGCGCCGTAGCCATCGCCCTGCGCAACCGCATCCGGCGCCAGAAGCTCGACCCGGAGATGGCCGACGAGGTGATGCCCAAGAACATCCTCATGATCGGCCCCACCGGCGTCGGCAAGACGGAGATCGCGCGCCGTCTGGCCAGGCTGGCCAACTCGCCGTTCCTGAAAGTGGAGGCCAGCAAGTTCACCGAGGTGGGCTACGTGGGCCGCGACGTCGAATCCATGATCCGCGATCTGGTGGACATCGCCATCGACATGGTTCGCGAAGAGCGGTTGGAAGAGGTGGCCGAGCGCGCCGAGCACAACGCCGAGGAACGCCTGCTGGATCTGCTGATGCCGCCCCAGCCGGAGCCTTCCGAGAGCGTGGAGCGCACGCGCGAGAAGCTGCGGGACAAGTTGCGGGCGGGCAAGCTGGACGAGCGCAACGTGGAGATCGACGTAAAAGAGCGCGGCCCCACGCTGGAGATCGCCGGCAACATGGGCATGGAGGAAATGGACATCAACCTCAAGGATGTCTTTTCCGGACTGTTCGGCCAGCGCACGAAAAAGCGCAAAATGCGGGTGGCCGAAGCGATCGACTATCTGGTCCAGGAAGAAGAGCAGAAGCTCATCGACATGGAACAGGTGACGCGGGTGGCTCTCGAGCGCGTGGAGCGGAACGGGATCATCTTCCTGGACGAGATCGACAAGATCGCCGGCCGCGAAGGGGGCCACGGTCCGGACGTGAGCCGCGAGGGGGTGCAGCGCGATATCCTGCCCATTGTGGAAGGCACCACGGTGAACACGCGGCACGGCTTCGTGCGAACCGACCACATTCTGTTCGTGGCCGCGGGCGCGTTTCACGTTTCCAAGCCCTCCGACATGATTCCCGAATTGCAGGGCCGCTTCCCCATTCGCGTGGAGTTGAAATCGCTCACCGAAGAGGACTTCGTGCGCATTCTGAAAGAGCCCAAGAACGCGCTGGTGAAGCAGTACGTGGCGCTGCTGGACACCGAAGGGATCAAGCTCAGCTTCACCGACGACGCGGTGTGCGAAATCGCGCGCTTCGCGGCGCAGGTGAACCAGAGCGCGGAAAACATCGGGGCGCGCCGTCTGCATACAATCATGGAGAAGCTGCTCGAAGAGGTTTCCTTCCAGGGGCCCGACCTTAAGAAGAAGACCGTGCGCGTGGACTCGCCTTATGTGCGCAAGCAGCTCGCCGACATCGTGAAGGACCAGGATCTGAGCCGGTACATACTGTGAGGGAAAAGGGGATGACTCGAAGTGGGGCAGGCTCTCAGCCTGCGGCGGCCTCTCAGGCCGCCCCGTTGTGCCGAACCTGCCTGCCCCACTTCGCTGCCGCATTGGTGGCCCTGTGTCTCCTGTCCACCGGATGCGGGACCGTCGGCGAGCCGGTGTATCCCTCCGCGCACATCCCGGTTGCGCCCTCCGATCTCAACGCGGTTCAGCGCGGCGACCGAATCGTGGCGCACTTTACCGCGCCGTCGCTGACCACCGATGCGCGGGTCCTGACGATTATCGGCGGCGCTGAGGTCCGAATCGGGCCCGCCGCGAAGCCGTTCAACGCGGACACGTGGGCTGCAGCGGCGACGCGCGCGACGGTGAAATCCGCGGAGAAACCGGGGCCGGTGGAAGCCACTGCGCCGCTCGCGCCCGGGCTGGTTGGCAAGGATGTGACCGTGGGCGCGCGCGTGCTCAACAGTAAAGGCCGCGCATCCGGGTGGTCGAACTTCGTGACCATCCACGTGGTTGCCCCGGTGGCCGCGCCGGCCGGCGTGGTGGCGGCAGCGGCGCCCGAGGGAGTCCGCGTCACCTGGACCGATGCCGCCGAGCACTCCTTCCGCGTCTTCCGCAAGGGTCCCGACGACAAGCAGCCGTTGGAAGCCGGCAAGACCGGCACGGCGGAGTACGTCGACCGCAACATCGTCTGGGGCAGCCAATACCAGTACTGGGTTCAGGCGCTCAGCGACGGCGCCGAAAGCGACGCGGTGGCCTCCCCGGCGCTGACGCCAATAGACACGTTTCCACCGGCCGTTCCCGCCGGGCTGAACGCGGTGACCGGTATTACCGCGATCGAGCTGGCGTGGGAGCGAAACACCGAAACCGACTTCAAGAACTACGTCATCTACCGCGCCACCGGCGACGGGCCGCTGCAGAAGCTGGCCGAAACCGATGTGCCGGCGTACTCCGACAAGGCCATCGAAACGGGCAACCGGTACCGGTACGCGGTTGCCGCGGTGGACCAGCACGGGAACCTGAGCGAGAAGTCCGCCTCGGTGGAGGCGGCCGCGCCGTGAAAACAAATCCTCGCGGCGCTGTTATAATCGAGGACGTCGCAAAAAACAGCCCAGCGATTCAACCGACCGGTACGCTGGAGAATACTGGCGAACGGAGCCGTCAATGAAGTTTTACCTGGACTCAGCCAATCTGGACGAGCTGCGCAAAGCCGCGGCCTGGGGCATCATCGACGGCGTTACCACGAATCCGTCGCTGATCGCCAGGGAAGGACGCCCGCTCGAAGAACGCATTCGCGAAATCTGCGGCATGATTGACGGCGACGTCAGCGCCGAGGTGGTCTCCACCGAAGCCGGCGAAATGGTGCGCGACGGCCGCCGACTGGCTAAGATCCACCGGAACGTCGTGGTGAAGGTGCCGCTCACCCACGACGGCATTCGCGCCTGCTCCATCCTCAGCCGGGAGGGCATTCGCATCAACGTGACGCTGTGCTTCTCCTCGGCGCAGGCGCTGCTGGCGGCCAAAGCCGGAGCCTACATCGTGAGCCCGTTCGTGGGCCGGCTGGACGACATCGGCGTGCCCGGAATCGAGTTGATCCGCGATATCCTGACCATCTACCGGAACTACGAATTCAAGACGCAGGTGCTGGCCGCGTCGCTGCGTTCGCCCATGCATGTCATGGAATCGGCGAAAGCGGGCGCGCACATCGCCACCCTGCCGTTCAAGGTGATCGATGCGTTGTTCCACCATCCCCTGACGGATAAGGGTCTGGAACAGTTTCTGAAGGACTACGCCAGGGTGTTCCAGGAAGCCGCGGCCCTGGCGGGCTAGGTGCCGGCCATGGAGCTTCGCGAGTACCTGCGGATCGCTCTGCTGGCGGTGCTCGTGGCGGCGGCGCTGGCGGGCGGGCTGGTGCTGGCGTTCCGCAAACGCAAGGACCCGCTGGAGCGCGAACGGCTCCGCCGGCTGGGGGTGAACGAACGCGGCCGTCTTGCCGATGGCTACATCGTCGAAGCGACCGGAACCATGGTCTTCTACACTTATTCGGTACGTGGCGTTGGCTACACTGCGTCGCAGGATGTTTCCACGCTGCGCGATCTGATCCCCGGCGAAACGGAGCGTTTGATCGGGCCGGTATCGCTGAAGTACCTCGCCTCGAATCCCGCCAATTCGATCATTGTATGCGAGCGCTGGACGGGGCTGCGTGGTGCAGCGCCCGCGCAGAGCGCCGAAGAAGGCGATCAGCGCGCGGGGTGAGGGCGGCGGGGCACATCAAGGACTTCACGCTGGCGCTGGGACACTACGCGTGTCCGGCGCCACAAGCATGTTATCGATCAGCCTGACCTGACCAACCCAGATGGCGCCGGCGAGCCGCACCGGGCCCTCGATGCGATCGAGCGGCGTCAGCCGAACCGGATCGGCCACTTCGAAATACTCGGGCCGCACGCCGGGGTAGCGCGCGAACACCTCCGCCGCACACCGTTTCACTTCGGCCGGACGCCGCTCGCCCGCGGCGATTCGGTCCCTCGCGGCGGCCAGCGCTTCATACAGAGCGACGGCCATGCGCCGCTGCTCCGCACTGAGGCGCGCGTTGCGGGAGCTGAGCGCCAGGCCATCGCTCTCGCGGACGGTGCTCACTTCCACGATTTCGACCGGGAAGTTCAGGTCTTCCACCATGCGCCGGACGACGGCCACCTGCTGCGCGTCCTTCTCGCCGAAGTAAGCCTTGTCCGGCGCCACAATGTTCAGCAGCTTGGCCACCACAGTGGCGACGCCGCGAAAATGCCCGGGCCGGAAGCGCCCTTCCATGAACTGGGCCACCTCGCCGGTCTCGACGGAGGTCTGCTGTTCGCGCGGGTACATCTCGTCGGGAGCAGGCGCAAACACAACGTCGGCGCCTCGCGCGGCGCAGAAGGCAAGGTCAGTGTCCAGCGTGCGGGGATACCGCGCGTAGTCGGCAGGGTCGTTGAACTGAGTGGGATTCACGAACACCGTGACCACCACAAAGCCGCACTCCGCGCGTGCCCGCTCGATCAGGCGGCCGTGCCCTTCGTGCAGCGCGCCCATGGTGGGAACGGCGGCGATCGCCATGCCGCTCTGCCGCGCCTGGCGCACTCGGCGGCGCAGGTCCGCGATGGTGTGAACAACGGCGCTCATTTGTGCGCGTGCGCCGGAAAGGCGCCCGTCCGGACTTCTTCGACGTATTCGCGCGCGGCGGCCGAGACCAGATCGCCCAGTTGCGCGTAGCGCTTCGCGAAGGGGGGCGAGTAGTCGCCCGACAGGCCGAATGCGTCGTGGCACACCAGCACCTGGCCGTCGCAGCCCGGACCCGCGCCAATGCCGATGGTGGGCGCCGCTACGCGCGCGGTCACCGCGGCGGCCAGTTCTTCGGGAATCGATTCCAGTACGATGGCGAAGACGCCCGCCTGGTCGAGCGCGACGGCATCGTCGATGAGCCGCTCCGCTTCCTCCGAGGTCTTCGCCTGCTTGCGGAATCCGCTGAGCTGATGAACGCTCTGCGGCAACAGGCCGAGGTGCCCCATCACCGGAATGCCCACCGCCACCAGCCGCTCCACCACATCCAGCACGGCGCGGCCACCCTCGATCTTAACCGCCGCGGCCCCGCCCTCCTTAATGAGCCGGCCCGCGTTGCGCACGGCGTCGGGCACACTCACCTGGAAACTCAGGAACGGCATGTCGGCCACCACCAGCGCGTGACGAGTTACGCGCGCTACGGCTTTGGTGTGGTGGAGCATGTCGTCCAGCGTGACCGGGATAGTGGTTTCGTAGCCCAGCACCACCATCCCGAGCGAATCGCCCACCAGAAGCATGTCGACTCCGGCGCCGTCGAGCAGACGCGCGAAAGCCGCGTCGTAGGCTGTCAGCATGGCGATCCTCTCGCCACGCGCCTTCTTCTCTCGTAAGTCGCGTATGCGCACGCGTCCCCGCTGTTCCGCTGCCATGGTCCTCTTCATGGTAGCGCCGTGGAAGTGCGCCTTAATTAAGCTTCTGCATTTCTGTGAGATTGCAAGTGGGGCAGGCCCTGGGCCTGCGGCGGCCTCTCAGGCCGCCTGGGTCTGGGCCATACGTCGGCGCCATTCAATCGGCTCGGCAGTCACTGCGGCTTCGCCCCCAGGTCAAGGCCGCCGCGGGCGTTGGTGCCCGCCCACGTCGTCGCAAGTTACGGATGCAAACTGTCGCGCGTCCTACCGCCAGTGATCGCGGCCGCGCCGGTACCCACGCCATTCATGCCCGCGCCACTCGTAACTGCGGCGCTCCCAATAGGCGCGATCGCGATGCCCGCTCCAGTAACCATACGAGTAACCGTAGGCGGGCGGTGGGTACGCGTAGTAACTGGGATATGGATATGGATATGGCCGCGCGTACGCGTAGGGAGGCGGCGGATAAGCCGGCCCCACGGCCACTCCGAAACGCACGCCCGCATGCGCCTGGGGAGCTCCCGCGATAATGAGCGCCGCCACCAGGATAAGCAGCGCGAAACCGAATCTCTTTGACATTGTGACGTCCTCCGATCCCGAGGCAGTTCGTTCCGCCTCTCTGCCTCTTGGACGCAGGGTCGTCGCGCGCGGATGCGCCGGGACAAATTAATGTCCGCTCACCAAGCTGTGCGGGGATGGCTACCGTAACTCGCCGGTCGACTCGAAGCGGAACTTCCCGGCGATGAGATTGCCGGACGCCAGCTCGTTGCGAATCGCGCCGCGGTTGAGGCCGCCTTTGTGCGCGGCTTCCACGAAGGCACGCACCGCGTCTTCGGCCGGCGTGTCGGGGGGCAGCCGGAATATCCACGGAATGTTCGTGGAGGTCAGCATTTTGTCGGAGGAAATCGCGATCAGCGGCACAAACGTCTTCACCGCGATTTGTTCCGCGAGATGCGCCGAGGCGCGGTCCGTCGCGACAATACCCGCCACATCGCTCTTGTAAACCAGATCCACCAGCGCGGTCGACGACTTGCCCCAGTTCTGTTCCGCGGGAACGGCGATCAGCTTGAAGCCGTCCTGCCTGATGCCCGCCGCCAGCTTGTCGGCGTTTGGCCCGAAAATGCCGATGCGCAGCTCGCCGCTCTTCAGGTCGCCGGTGGGCGGGCCGTTAAAGCTCACCCCGCCTTCGCCAACGCGCGCGTACGGATGGCCGGCGGGAGTGGTGAAATTCTCCTGCTCTTTCCCCATAGTGGCCACGCGAAACTTCGTCGCGCCGTCCTTGCCCACCGTGCCCAGATACAGCGGCATGATGTTCTTGGCGTTGGGGTCGAACTTCATGTGCCCGGTGACGCCGTCGTACTCGGTGATGCCGTACAGCGCGTCGCGAATGATGCCTCGATTCAGCCCCGCGCGGCAGATGGCGTCCAGCAGGACGTTCATGGTGTCATAGGAGAGCGCGGAGAACGCCGTCACTTTCTCCCCATACTTCGCCTCGTACCGCTTCTGGAAATCCACCCACGCCGGATCGCTGCGCAGGGGGTCGTAGGGGTACACGAACTGGAAGCCTTCGGCCGCGGCGCCGGCGTTCTTGAGCAGATCGTCGCCGTACGTGCGGAAGCCGCCGAACACGGGCTGCTTCATGCCCGCCTCGCGCGCCTGCTTCAGAATGCCGCCGGCTTCGTGCGCGTCGGCCCATACCAGAATCCCGTCGACCCGCGACTCGCGGATGATGCGCAGCTCGCGCCGGAAATCCGTGTCTCCGGGCATGAACTTCTGCTCGATGATCACCGGATGCCCCAGCCGGCGGGAAGCGTCCTTGAACTTACCCACGCCGAAGCGGCCGTAGCGATCGTTGATGCGCAGGATGGCGATCCGTTTCAGGCCGAGCTCGGTGTAGATGTGCCGCGCCAGCGTGTAACATTGCACGCGATCGTCCTGCAGCGTGGTGAAGTACCAGGGAATGATGGTCTCCGGAATCGTCGGATCGGTGGCCGCGCTATTGACGATGGGCAGCTCGGCGCGGAGCGAGACGCGCAGGGCGATGTGAGTGGAGTCGCCACTGATGGAGCCGAGCATGGCCCAGACCTTGTCGTCGTACACCATCTTCACGATCTCGTTGCTCGAGGCGCCCCACACCGCGCCGTCGTTGTGCACCTTCAGCACGAATGGCTTCCCGCCATATCCGCCGCGGGCGTTCGCTTCGCCGATGGCCATCTGCGCGCCGTTCAGCATCGCCGTGCCCAGCTTGATGTCCTTGTGCTGATAAATGGGCCCAAGGAAGCCGATACGAACCTCGTCCACTTCGGACGCCGGTACCGTGCGCACATCCCGGGCGGCGCCGTTGTACTCAACCAGCTTGGTGTAGTGGTAGTAATAGGGCGTCGTGAAATTGGCGTACGGGCGCATATCTTCCGGCTCGAGTGCATACGGGTGCAGCTCGCGAGTCGGCGGCGGCGGCGGCGGGTTCTTGCCGCAAGCGCACGAGCCCGAGTCCGCCGCAAGAAGCGGACCGGCCAGGAGAAGAGCGACCAGTATCGGCCCCTTCATCGCACTTACTCCTTTTCGTCCGGCTTGATGAACATCGCGATGGCTTCAATCTCCACCAGCAGCTCGGGCCGGCACAGGATGGCCTGAATGCCGGTGGAAGCGGGGAGCGGATTGAGGCCCTGCGCGCGGAAGAACTCTGTGCGCTCGTCGTTAAACGCCGCATAGTCGCGCTCGATATCCCGCAGGTAACAAGTGGTGCGGACGATGTCCTTCCACGTGGCGCCTTCGGATTCCAGCAGCCCGGTGATGTTGTGGTAGGTGCGGCGGCACTGGCCGCGAAAATCGCCAATGTGAACCGTATCGCCGTTTTCGTCGATACTGGCCGTGCCGGAAATCAACAGAATGACGACGTTGCCGATGTCCAGGCGCAGACCGCGCGAAAACGCGGACCCATAGTCGTGCGCTTCGTCCAGAACCTTCAGGTTCGTGATGGCCTTCTTCGTAATCTCCGTGGCCGTGGCCATCTGCGTCAGCGCTTCTTCAAATAGGGTGCTCATTTTTTCAAAATCTCCTTGATTCGGATGCCGTGGCTCAGGCCTTTGGCCGTGGCCACCCAGATATCGTCGCCCTGAAAATCCACTGCGAAGATGTAGTTGTGCGCCGGAGCCGTGGTCACCGGAACGTTCCACGTCTGCCCCTGGGCATCGCGCACAATCATCTGCGGTTCCCTGGTGTCCAGCGCGGGCCGGTACACCGCCCAGTTCTCGCCGTCGTAGTAAGCGAGTCCTTTGTCGGTGGCGAACCACGTGCGGTCGCCGTCAATGGTCTTTACTTTGTTCAGGAAGTTACTCGGCAGGCCGCTGTCCTTGTCCAGAAAGTTCTTCCAGTTGCGGCCATCGTAGCGGCTCACGCCGAAGTAAGTGGCCACCCAGACGATCTTATTCACGTAACTCACCGATGTCGTGACTTCGTGGATAAGACCCTGATCCTTGTAGAGGACGATCTCGGTCTCGCCATCGGGATCGCGGTAGTCCTTCCAGCGGTCGGTGGCGCGGGTGTATTCCAGCAGCCCGCCGCCCCACACGGCGTAGTACACTTTGTCCTCACCGGGGCTGATCCCATAGGTCCAGATTTCGTACATCGGCGTATTGCGCTCGTTGTAGAGCGACCACTGGCCCGTCTTCGTGTTCAGGCGGCTGGCCCCGGCGGCCGTCGCAAACCAGACCTCGTCGGCGTACGGCGCGACGCCGTAGACCACGTCGTTGGCGAGCCCGCTGCTCAATTGCGTGAAGTTGTCGAAGCGGCCCGCCGAGTAGCGGCTGGCGCCCCCCATGGTGGCGATCCACACATCGTGAGTCTTCTTGTTTACGGCCACATCCAGGCACGCGCGCTGCGGCAGGCCGTCTTCTGTCCGGAAGGCCTTGAACCTGCCGTTTTCGTAGAGCGCCAGGCCGTTGTCCGTGCCGGCCCATACGCGATCGCCATCCACCGCGACGCTGTACACACGGTTATCGGGCAGGCCGTCGGCAGTGGTGAAGTTCTCCCACTTGTACCGGGGCATGTCCGGCGGCGTGGCGGCGATGGCCGCGACAACGCAAAACCCAACCAGGTAAATGCTCTTCCTCATAACGTTTTCAGATACTCAATGAGGTCGTTCAATTCGTCTTTGTTCAGATCGTTCGTCTGCCCGTGCGTGTCGTTGGGGTTGAAAACGGTCCAGATCTCTTCCAATGTCCGCGCCGATCCGTCGTGCAGATACGGGGCGCTGTAGACGACGTTGGTCAGGTGCGGAGTGTCGATCTTCGGCGACCGGTCGGTCCACTTGCCCGATCCCACATCGGCAAGTTGCTGGTTCGTGTGATACGGGCCGGAATGGCAATAGGCGCACTGGTTGTTCAGCGGAATCGGCTGTCCATTCCGCTTCGTCGTGCGCTCGAAAATCGCCCTGCCGCGCTCCTGCGCCGGGGTAAAATCGCCGTTGGTTAGCCGATAACGATTCGGCCTCAGCGGAATGGCTTTGATGAACGCCACCAGATCCGCGAGTTCCTGGCGGTTGTAACCTTGCGAGCGGTAAAAGAAACGCTCGGTGCGCGGGCCGCACTCGGTTTCCAGATCCGGATTGCCGCCGTTCCACTTGAAGGGCGCAGTCTGGCTAATGTCTTCAAGCGAGCGATTGTCCACGATGTCGATGCCGAAGCCGTCCGGTTCGAGGTCCCACTGCAAGCCGTCGATGGTCACATCGATATGGCAGTTCGCGCAGCCGAACGCGCCGTGGAACGCGAACCGCGCGCTGTTGAACAACCGTTCTCCGCGGCGTTCCGGTGTAAGTTCGGTTGGCCCACCCATCGGGATATTATCCACTACGGCGCGTGCCGCCGTGTCGATGACGGCGACGGCATCGTCGAGGCGCGTAGCCACGTAGAGCTTCGAGCCATCGGGCGAAAGCGCGAGTCCCCGCGGATTGCGCCCCACCGGAATGCGCGCCACCACGTAACCGGCCGAAGCCGAGAGATCGTTCGCCAGGGCGGCGCCTTTGGGGGATCGAATCAGCCGCAGCAGCTTCGCCGCATCCACAACGGCCACTTCATTGGAACCGCTCGCGGAAACATAGATGAACCTCTTATCGCCGGAGATAGCGACGCCCCAGGGAAGCGAGAAAACGCGTTCGAGCTCATCCAGCGGCATGTGCGCCACGCTGCCGCCCGCGTCCGCGCCGAACACCGCCAGCGAATTCACGAACGCCCAGCCATGCTCCACGTGCGCCAGCGGGATCAGGTTTTTCGGACGAATTTCCGCGGCGATGCCCAGCCGCCCGTCGTTCGAGAGGGCTACGTGGAAGACGCCGGCGGAGCCCCGCAGCCACTCGCGGTTCGCGACGACATGCCGTCTGGCGTCCACCTCGGTGATTTCCGACACCGGCGGCGTCCGGTGTTTGCCGATGTTGGGATACACGGGGGTCGAGTAAACGCGTCCGCCGTCGGGCGACATGGCCATGTAGCTGGCGCCACGTCCGGCCACCAGGCGGTAGTCTTCCCTGCCGCTCTTCAAATTGACGATGGAGATGTCGTTGCTGATGCGATTCGCGATGTACAGCGTTTCCCCGGCACGGTCCGCCACCACGCCGGTCGGCTCGAAACCCGTGGGCAGCTTGCGGCCGGCGGTGCGTGCCTCCACGTCGATCTCCGTGACCGTGTCGTCCCAGGAGTCGGCCACCCACGCACGCTTGCCGTCGGCGGAGAGTGCGATTCCGCGGGGAACGCGGCCCACCGGCACGCGGCCGGCGATCGATCTGGCGGCCGTGTCGATCACGGCCACTTCATTGGTCCCCTCGCACACCGCGAAAAGCCAGCGGCCATCGGCCGACAGCGCCAGCTCGGACGGCGACGGATACTTCGACCTGTGTTCACCGTCGCTCGCGCCCAGCAACAGCGTCAGCGCGAGCACTCCGGCGCCGGCGGTGAACACGTTTCTGAGCCCGCGCAAAACGGACCCCGGCCGCATAGCCGAAGCCCCCGGATTCCCGGGCTGTGTGGCGTCGCGGCTGGCGGCCGTTGCGCTCCTCATTTAGCCGCCGCCTCGTGAATCGTGAACACCTGATCCGCCTTCACGTTCTCCACCGTCTGACGAATGCCGCTCGGCCACAGCACCGTGATCTTGTCGGCCTTCGCGGCGTTGCCCAGCCCGAAGTGCAGCCGCCAGTCGTCCTGGCCGAGATAGCTGGAACCCGCCACCCGCTGCGCGTACTGAGTGACGCCGTTGGCCACCACCTGCACCTTCGCGCCGATGCCGTCGCGATTGCTCTTCGTGCCTTCCAGCTTCACCATCAGCCAGTGGTTTGTCGTCGCCGTGATGTTATGCAGCAAAGAGGCCGGCGCGCCGAGATTCACCACGAAGGCGTCCATCTTGCCGTCGTTGTCGTAATCCGCGAAACAGCCGCCGCGCGCCACCGTCTTGTTATCGAAAATCGGACCGGCCGTGGCCGAGACATCCCGGAATTTCTCTCCGCCGAGGTTCTGAAACACCGAGTGCTCTTCGGGAATCATGTGAATCAGGCCGCCGTGGAAAATCAGGATGTCCTTCAAGCCGTCGTTGTCGAAATCGTAGACGCCGCTGGCCCAGCTCGTGTACTGCGCGTTCGCCTGGGAGATGCCCGCCGATTCGGTGATGTCCTTGAACTTCAGGTTGCCGATGTTCTTCAGCAGGCGGTTGTACTTCGAGTCGCTCACCCACAGCGCCATGGAGCCGTCGTGCTGCAGATCGAAAAACACCGGGCCCATGGCTCCGGTCATTTCGCCGTTCTGGCCGAACGCGACGCCGGCATCCACCGCGATCTCCTCGAAAGTGCCGTCGCCCTTGTTGTGGAAAAGGAAGTTCTCGGTCTTGTCGTTGGCTACGTAGATGTCCGGGTATCCGTCGCCGTCGAAATCCGCCGCGGTGACGCCCATGGTACGGCCCTTGAACGCCGCGATGCCCGATTTCTCGCTCACGTCGGTAAAGGTGCCGTTGCAGTTGTTGTGAAACAGCAGGTTGCTGTCGCCTTCATAGTCGAGCGGACCCGGGTAGTTATCGGCGGCGTAGTAAGCGCGGTAAGTGGGGTCGAACTTCACATAGCGGCCGATGAATAAGTCGACGCAGCCGTCTTTGTCGTAGTCGAGCCACGCCGCGCCGATGCCCCAGCCGTCGAACTTGATGCCGGCTTTCTCGGTGACATCGGTGAACGTTCCGTTGCCGTTGTTGTGGTACAGCGTGACTTTCCCGTAACTGGTCACCAGCAGATCGGTGTATCCGTCGTTGTCGTAGTCCGCCGCGATGGCCGAAAAGCTGAATGCGTCGCCGCCCACGCCGGCCTTGTCGGTCACGTCCGTGAAGGTTCCGTCGCCGTTGTTCCTGTAGAGATGATTGTGCGGTGGCTCCGCCGGCGGCTTGCGCAGCGGGTACGGATGCATGCCCTTTTCCAGCGGCCGGCCGTTCACCACGTACAGATCGGGCAGCCCGTCGTTGTTATAGTCGAGCCAGACGCAGCCCGCCCCCGTGCTCTCCAGCAGCGACCCTAATCTCTCCGCCCCAAAGGAGTGCGTGAACTGGATGCCCGCTTTCGCGGTGGCGTCTTCGAACCGAATTGTCGCGGGCGCCTTGTCGGCCGCCATCGCCAGTCCCGCGCACACGAAGAGTCCGATGAACGCACGCATATCAGTGCTTGCTCCCCTGTTGAGCCACCGGTGTCAGCATCGGCACCGGCACGTCCCTGCGCAGCAGCACCTGAGGCAGTTCGTTGTCCGGAGCACGTTCCGGGCCAGCATGACAGCCCACACAGCCGCGCTGCTCGGCCACTCGCATCCACCACCAGTTGCGCTCGGCGCTTACCACACGTCCGGCGCTGTCCAGCGCCTCCAGACGCAACGGCTTGTCGCCCGGCACCTGCACGAAAAACGACCCATCCTTTTCCACCGCCTGCGTGCCCAGCACCGCCGGCTTTCCGGCTTCATCCTGGGTGTAAACGCGCACCGCGCGGATCGCCCCGCCCCGAATTGGGTCACGCGACGTCGCCACGTTCAGGCACAAAAGATTGCCCGCCGTGCGGATTGCCAGCAATGCGGACGGAAAGCGGCGAGGAACCGTTCGGGGGGCCACAATCACTGGCTCCAGCTCATTCATGCCCGGCGTGTGCGCCGTGGCCGGCAGCCGCGAAATTCGAAACGGTTGCCGCGGGTTCTGTCGTGCTGCGAAAACCAACTCGCCCCGGCCCGCATCCGCCACCGGCCCGGCCACCTCGCCCGCGGGCTGCGGCACAACGGGCGCTTCATGCGCCAGCGCGGAAGTGAACCGTGCCAGCCTCCCCGCTTCCACGAAAACGATGTCGCCCGAGGCCACTTCCTTCGGTGAGTAGCGATCCGCCCCGTGATCGCAGCGGATGGACTCCACGCCCGTCCCGTCCGGATACACGCTCATGATCTCGCGCACCGTCCGGCCCGCGTACACGTGCTCGGCCTCGAACAGGATGCGCCCATCGAGAAGAACGTCGGCGGTGAGGAAATGGCCTGGAGCGAAGGTCAGCCGCTCGGGCTTGCCGCCCCCCTCCGGAGCGATGAGTCCGGCGATCTCGATCTGCGATCCCGCTGCCGTCCTGCGCGTATACACAATCTGATCGCCGGGCAGGTATAGAGGGCGATAGCAATCGCCATCACCGCTGGAGACCCGGCGCGGCGTGCCCGCCTCCAGTGCGGTCTCCCAGACCTGCCACGGATCGCCCGCTTTCTGTTTGCCGGCGAAGAGAACGCGGGTAGCGTCGAAGGAGAGATCGGGGTCGGCGGTGGCGGCGAAACCCTCCACCAGAGCGCGGCTCCCGCCCGGCGATGCCACTCGGATGGTGGCTCCGGCCGGGAAGCGTTCGCCGTTAACAAGCCACGCCCGCGGGCTGTAACGAAGGGCTTCGGTGAACAGATATGTAGTGCTGGAAGGAGTGGTTGTGCTGCCGGATGTCCCAGCAACCATGAAACCGGCCAGACACACCAATCCCCTGCAGCTCCAAAGCGCGGAGCCGCCCATTTTTGATTGCATTCGCTCACCCCTGAGCGCTTGGAAAACTATCTCTCTGATAGAGCATTGTCGCCTGGGGAGAGCGGCAAAACAATAATATGTCTGCACTAGCGAGAATCTAAGCGCTTGCACTCGCGCCTCTGTTATACGAACATGAATTCATGTTCAATATGTACCTGCGGCCATTTCTCTGCGGTCTGGGCATCTGGATCGCCGGCACCATCGCGTTGCGTTTGTTCGGGCAGCGCCTGCTTCATCCGGGTAACTGGACCGGGACTCTCCTGCTGTTCGCCCTGAGCTTTCCGGCAATGGCCTGGATCGTCCGCCGGCTCTGCAAACGGTTTCAACTGCCGCCCGACCAGTGGCCTGCCGGCGCGATCTCCATTGCGCTGCCAACCCTCCTCCTCGACCCGTTCTCCAGCGCGTTCTTTCCCGCGGTCTTCCCCAACATCGCCCCGGAAGCGGCCGGTTTATTCGGCGGCTGGATGCTCTTCTGTTGTGCGGGAGCCCTGGTGGGCGCCACCATACGCCGGTCATGACCGCTCCTGGCGCGCGGCCCAATCTGCTCGCGCGTGAGGATCTTCCGCGGGAGCCGCATCAGAAGCGAAGTCTGGAGGGCCGCGCGAGGCTGAAGGCCGCCGGTCTTGCTCTGTTTGGCGAAAAGGGTTACGAGGGCACGTCCATCGAGGAAGTCGCGCGCCGGGCAAACCTCTCCCTGGGCGGCTTCTACCAGCACTTCCGCTCCAAGCGGCAGATGTTGCTGGTGCTCATGGACGAGCTGCTCGAGAAGCTCAGCCAGCTTGACCTTCGCCCGCGCGGGTCGGCCGATCTTCGCTCGGGACTGCGCGCCTTCCTCTCCCGCGCCTTTGCCGCCGATCTCCACTACCTGGGCGCTTACCGCGCCTGGCAGGAAGCCGCGCTTGCGGACCCGGAGCTGGCGCGGAAACAGGAGGAAATCCAGGCGTGGACCACGGCCCGCATCACCACCGCCTTCACGCTGCTCCAGCAGCTTCCCGGCGCGCGGCGACATGTCGACGTTCCCGGTCTGGCGCGGGTGATGGACAGCTTCTTCTGGGGTCTGCTGGCGCGCGCCGTGCAATTGCCCAGGGCCGAGCTGAACCAATGGATCGATGCAGCGACGCACCTGATTTACCACGCGCTGTTCACGGACTCGCAGGCATCGCACCCTGAAAACGAAATCGCCCTATACTGAAGGCGAAATGCGCCTTGTCGCGTGGTTGTTTCTCGGCTTGTCAGCGGCTTTGGGGAACAACCTTCACAACATTCGGCAGAATGACCGATGCGGGTACGCCAATTCGTCCGAAACCGTCGTCATTGCTCCGAATTACGACGATTGCGGCGAGTTCGCCGAGGGACTGGCGCCGGTTCGGATGGAAGGTAAGTGGGGCTATGTCAGCGAGACAGGCGACATGGCCATCGCACCCCGGTTCCATGCCGCCGACAGCTTCTCCGAGGGTCTCGCGTTCGTCACGCTGGATTCCAAGGCGAAGGCCGTCATCGACAAGACAGGGAAGGTTCTTTTCCGCACCGACTACTACCAGCACGGGCGATTCCGCGAGGGGCTTGCACCGGTGCTCCCTGTAACGCACTGGAAGTGCTTTGACGGGCAGCGGATTCGCGATGTCAGCAGCGCGGAGGATCGGGAGAGCTGCCATGGAAACGCGGTGCAGCCCCGTGACTTCATGTGGGGATACATCGATACTGCGGGCCGAATGGTGCTCTCACCGAAGTTCGGAATTCAGGCCGGGGAGTTCAGCGAGGGACTCGCCCGGGTGGGCGTTGGCAGCGTGGGCTTCATCGATCACCAGGGGCACATGGTCATTCCCGCGAGCTTCAGCAATGCGTCGAGTTTCTCGGAAGGACTGGCCGCAGTTGAGAAGGATAACAATTGGGGCTATATCGACAAGCATGGCGGCTGGGTGGCTCAGCCGCTGTTCGAGTCTGCGCAGATGTTAACGGACGGCAGGGGGCTCGTCAAGCTCAACGGGAAGTTTGGCTTCGTGGATTCCGGTGGGGCTTTGGTTGTCGCGGCCCAGTACGACGAGGCTCTCTCATTCTCCGAAGAGCTGGCCGCCGTTCGCCAGGGCGTCAAGTGGGGCTACATCGATCGTTCCGGGAATGAGATGATCCCGCTTCGTTTCGACTCGGCGCAGTCTTTTGCCGACGGCGTCGCGATAGTGTCGTCCGACTCGCGGTTGTTCGCCATCAACAGGAAGGGCGAAGCGGTTAGCGCCAAGCCTCCCGCGATCACAGTGACCTTTGATCGTCTCCAGTCCCTTCAAACGGATTCTCTCGATCCCGTCGGTCCGATCGTTAGCAGCCTGTACAAGGGACAGTTACGCGAGCTGGCGGCCCGGACCCTTGAGCAGTTCACGGGGCCGGACGAGAACACGGGGAAGATCAAGACCGAGATCGAACGCCGCCTGAGAGCGGCCGGAATCCGCTTGTCCGTGAATCGGGACAAAGAGGCCAGGACCTGCGGACTGATCGAGAAGATGGAGGTGGTCCGTCCAGTACAGCATGCGGAACTGCTTGTCGTCATCTTCCATTTCAGTCTCGCCGGGAACACTGACAGTTCGCTTTCCCTTTTCGGGCGCCGTCAATCGGGCTGGGATTTGCTTCTTGGCGATACCCACATCAGCACGCCGGACCCGATGTTGATGTCGGCGTATACCTGGCACAGCGCAACGCCCGAATTCACGCGGAGCGACAAGGACGGCTCGTTCGTCATGATGCTGTCCTCCGACAGCGACCGCACTGTCGACGGCGGCTACGGAATCGAGGTCGAGCTGCTTCGTTTCGATGCAGCGTTGCGGAGCCATCGAATCTTCAAGCAGCAGTTCGCCGGCAAGAACCATCAGATCGCTCTCGATCCCGATGGGTTCCGGTTGGAAGTCGCGGCGTTCACACACGATGCCGCGCAAGGAGGCTGCCGTCCGTACCCTTACCACTATCGAGTGAACGGTGATGAAGTCACGCGAATCAACCCCATCGGCCTGAATGCACGCGATTTCGTCGAGGAGTGGGGGAACCTGCCCTGGGACGAGGCCGTGAAGTGGTCCGATACGAAGAACGCGGATAGCCTCCGACAGTGGCACGAGAAGGTTCGCGACCCGAATGGTCACTTTGGCGGCGAATTCGACGCGCGGGCGTGCGATGCGCAGAAGACCACGTGGCAGATTGGGGTCGACCAGTTCGATGAGGATGGCAAGACTGAGCACGCTGTCTTCTTCACGGTGAAGCAGACCGGTAAACTGGACTTCGTCATGAAATCCGCCAGCGACAAGCCCATGGACGGCTGCCAGGACGTCGAGCCCGAGAGGGACTGGCGCAAGCAACCGACCCTGTTCAACGAGCCGACGGAGGAGTAGCGGCGCCCCGCTACCGCGCCGCCACCAGCGGACGCAGCAGCTTCAGCGCGGGCCGCGTGTTGTACTCCTTCCGATACGCCTCGTGCTCCGCATCGTCCGGATAGTGCTCGCCGGCGGGATACGGGTAGCTCGACATGGCGTGGAACGGCAGCGGGTCCACAGTCTGCGAGAAAGCGGTGTTGGCGTCGCGGTCTTTCGCCCAGCCGTCCACCAGCAGCAGAAAATCGCGCGTCCAGCCGGACGGCAGCGGCGGCAGAGCGGAGGCGCCAAACTCCAGCCGCAGCTCGTCGCCCGAGCCCATCACCACCAGCTTGTCGTCCACCGCCGTAACCAGCTCGCGCACGTCGCCGTACCGCGTGTACAGGCCCGGCGTCGGATTCCAGTTGGAAACCGTCGCCACGTTCTGGTAGTCGAACGCCTCCGGCTGCAGACGCTGTGGATGAATCGTGGGATGCGAGAAGCCGTGGAAGGCGAGCGTGGCCGCGCCGGCGTCAATCGTCGTCAGGCGCACCTCCGGCTGGTCCGAGTCCTCGCCGAGGAAGATCTCGTCCCAGTACACGCACAGGCTGGTGACGATGCGCACCTCGCGCGACGCCGACAGGAACTTCCCGGTCAGGTCCACCGCGATGGTCTTGGTCTTGCCCGAGGGCATGCCCACGTCCTCGATCACCGTCTTCCATCTCCCCTGCGCGTCCTTCACCTGCAGGTACGGAGGCTCCAGGCCGCCGCCTCCCTGCGAGGCCGCAAGGAACGTGCTGCCGTCGGCCCAGTCCACCCAGCCGTTCAGCACCAGCACGGCGCGATTATCCGGCGCGGCGCTGCCGAAATCGAGCTCCAGCGCGTGCTCTTTGGCCACGCCGGCGTAGTTGCGCTCGAACCCGTCCACGTAACGGCGATCGCGGTGCAGCAGCGCTTCCCGCACGTCCCGCCCCCGGTCGTCGCGCGCGCGCACCGGGTATACGCGCCGCCCCACGCCGAACAAACGGAACTCGGGGAACGGCGGACTCTTCCATTTGGAGTTGGTGAAGATCTCCGTGGATGCCGCATGATCGACGGCCATCAGGCGCACCTGGTCGAGATACGAAACCTCGCTCAGCTCTTCGGTAATGCGGATTTGATAGCGCCCCTCCACCCGAGCCAGCGCGTCCCCCGGAATCTGGATGTATTCGCGGTGATCCACCGGGAAATAAGTTCCATCGCCGGAGCTGGCGCCCAGCGGCGCAACACCCAGCACGTCGGTAATGAAGCGGAAGCCGGCGCCGTCCCACGTGTAGATCATGGGGCACGAACCGGAGAGCCGCGGCGCCTCTTTCACCTCCAGCAGCTTGTTCAGCGGCTGCTGCATCTCGTTCTGGATGAGGCCGCTCGGCCAGGTGATGCGCACGGTGTCGATTGCCTTGCGTCCGTCCAGTCCAAACAGCAGCGGCGCGCCCGTGTACAGCTTCTTCTGGTACAGCGTGCCCGCCTTCACCTCCACTTCGGTGCCCGGGCCGCCTGCCTTCAGGTTCTTGACGCCCTCCAGATGCAGCGCCGCCCAGTTCGCTTTCAGGGGCGTTTCGTTGATGAGCAGACGTATGCTGCCGCCGCTGGTCACGATGGCGGCATCCACGCGCCCGTCGCCATTGAAATCCGCCGCCACCATGGCCACGGCATCGGCCACTGGCAGGTTACGCCGCGCCTCGCCGCCGCCGACAACTTCCTCCACACCGCGGTTCTCGAGGTCGGCCAGAACGAAGGGCGCGCTCTTCGCCAGAACGTTCCTGCCCGGCTTCAACTCGACGCCGGTGTTCTCCAGGATCAGCACGCCGTCGGAGCCCCGGTACAGGATATCGAGGCTCTGGTCGTGGTTGACGTCGGCGGCAATCAGGCTGGTGGCGCCCGCGGGCAACGCCGCCAGGCTCTGCGCACGGTAGATGCCGCCAAGCTGATCGCGATACACCACGCCCGCGCGATCGCGATACGATACCAGCACGTCGAAGCCCTTGGTATCGTGCACCACGCGAAACGCTACGGCGTCAATGGGCGACCCCGCCACAAACGGGAAGTCCTTCGTGCGGTCTTCCCAGCCGTTGGGGCCATCGTTGCGCAGCAGCACGGGCTTGTCGCCCAGCAGCATCAGGTCCAGATCGTAATCGTGGTCGTAATCGATCCACAGCGCTTTGGTGAAGCGGCCGGCGGGAAGTTTCGCCGGGTCCTTGTGGAACGTTCCCTTATCGTTGCGATACAGGACGGGCCCGGCCGCGGTCAGCACGCACAAATCCACGAAGCCGTCGTTGTTGTAGTCGCCCGCGGCAATGGAGATCACACCCTTGAGATCCGCAAGAGCGCTCTGCGAAACCTCCGCGCCGTCGCGATACAGGTGCACCCCGGCGCTCGACCACACCAGCAGATCCGCCCGGCCGTCGGCGTTGGTGTCCAGCGCCAGCATACCCGCTGTGTTCGGGTCGGCCTTGCCGGGCAATTCCTTCACGGCGAATTTCAGTTCCGCTGCGGGCGGCGTGGCCGTGGCCGGCTCGGGCTCCACCACCTCATAGATCTCCGAATAGTACGACCAGCTCACGTCTTCCGAGCCCGAGTCCGATATTTCCTGCCGCTTCTTCAGTTCCTGGAACTCGGCCAGTGCCTTGCGCGCCTTGTCCATGGCGCCCTGCTGGCGGTACACGTCGAAGATCTGGAAGCGCGGCGCGGCGAAGTTGATGTCCAGCCTGGCCGCCGTCTCAAACTCCCTGAGCGCTTCGGGGATGTTCCCGGCCTGCTTGTACAGCGTGCCCACGTTGTAGTGCGTCACCGGCTCATCCGGCGCCAGCTCCTCCATGTGCCGTAGCTGCTCCAGAGCTTCCTTTGTATCTCCCTTCTTCTTGTAAAGGATGCCAAGATTGAACCAGGTGTGCGGGATGCGCGGGTCCTGCTTCTGCACCTTTGCCATCTCCGCCATGCCCTGATCGACATCTCCGTTCTTCACCAGGGCGAGTCCGTAGTTCAACCGTTCGCGCGCCGATTGCGGCGCCAGCGCCAGCGCTTTCCGGAATGCGTCGACGGCTTCCTGCTTGGTAACCGGGTTCTCGTAGAACGCCTTGCCGAGATTGCGAAGCTGCGCGAGTTGTTCCTCGACGCCAGGTTTCGTCTGTGCGGGGGATTGCAGGAAGAATGCCGCCACCGCAATGGCGCACGTAGCCAGAGTCTTCATCGTCTGCACGCGAACATAGCATACCCCGCGGGCGCCATGTATGGCCCAGATACGGTGACAGCTTTGGTGGGGCAGGCCCTCGGCCTGCGCGGGGCTCTCAGCCCCGCCTGAATGCTTCCAACAGCCCCGCCGATGCGGAGCTGAGAGCTCCGCGCGGACTGAGGGTCCGCCCCACATCATGACAGCGATCCCCAGGTATCCTGTCACCGTATTCTGCGAGGCTCAGTAGTTCGGTGGCCGCCTCGGCCACGTCCAACGGCGGCGCCGGCCGCGTTCCCCGCTACACCTCGCGCACTACCATCCGCGCGCTTCTCACTCTCAACCCTGTATTCTGAAGGAAAGGCTCTCGCCAGCCAGCCGGACCGCCCCGCGCGTCCCGGCCCACCCGTACCCGGAAACCTATGCCCGAAAAGCAGTACGACCCGCAACAGTTGGAACTGAAATGGCACCAGCGCTGGAATAGCGATCCCTCGCTCTATCAGCCCGAGGAGAATTCCTCCCGCCCGAAGTACTACGTGCTGGAAATGCTGCCCTATCCCAGCGGCGAGTTGCACATCGGCCACGTCCGCAACTACGCCATCGGCGATGCGCTGGCGCGCTACAAATGGATGCGCGGGTTCAACGTGCTGCACCCCATGGGCTGGGACGCCTTCGGCCTGCCCGCCGAAAACGCCGCCATAAAGAACAAACGCCACCCCCGCGAGTGGACCCACGCCAACATCGAGGCCATGAAGCTCCAGTTCCGCCGCATGGGCTTCAGCTACGACTGGTCCCGCGAAATCGCCACCTGCGAACCCGAATACTACCGCTGGAACCAGTGGTTCTTCCTGCGCATGCTCGAGCGCGGCCTGGCCTATCGCAAGGAAGCGCTGCTGAACTGGTGCCCGGAATGCGGAACCGTGCTGGCCAACGAACAGGTGGTGGACGGCTGCTGCTGGCGTCACGAATCCACCCCGGTGGAGCAACGCGCCCTGACCCAGTGGTTCCTGCGCATCACCGAATACGCCGGCGAGCTGCTGGAAGATCTCAAACAGCTCGAAGGCTGCTGGCCCGAGCGCGTCCTCACCATGCAGCGCAACTGGATTGGCCGCTCCGAAGGCGCCGAAATCGACTTCGCCGTGGAGGGTTCCGAAGACCGCAAACTGCGCGTGTTCACCACCCGCGTCGACACCATCTACGGCGCCACCTGCCTCATCCTCGCGCCGGAGCACCCCGTTCTGGCCGGCATGATCGACGACGCGCAGCGCGCGCGAGTGAAGGAAATGATCGACGCGGCCGCCCGCCAGGACCCCGGCGACCTGAAGAAGGAGGGCCTGTTCACCGGCCACTACGCCATCAACCCGTACAACCGGGAGCGCATCCCCATCTGGATCGGCAACTTCGTGCTGCTGGGCTATGGCACCGGCGCCATCATGGCCGTGCCCGCGCACGACCAGCGCGACTTCGAGTTCTGCAAGGAGTACGGCATCGCCATCCGTCCGGTGATTCGGCCCATGGGCGGCCCGCTCGCCGACGCCGCCACCATGACCGAGGCGTTCCAGGACTACGGCGTTGTGGAGGAGTCCGGCCAGTGGTCCGGCAGCACCAGCGAGCACGCCCGCGAGAGTATGGCCGACTATGCCCGCCTCAGCGGTTTCGGCGAGCCCGCGGTCACCTTCCGCATCAAGGACTGGGGCATCTCTCGCCAGCGCTACTGGGGGACGCCGATTCCGGTGATCCATTGCCCAGCGGACGGCGTGGTTCCGGTGCCCGACGATCAGCTCCCCGTGCTGTTGCCGCTCGACGTCAACATCACCGGCAAGGGCCGCTCGCCGCTGGCCGGCGTTCCCGAGTTCGTCAACGTCACCTGTCCCGAGTGCGGCGGCCCGGCCCGGCGCGAGAGCGATACCATGGACACTTTCATCGATTCGTCCTGGTATTTCTATCGCTACTGCGATCCGCACAACAGCACGGCGCCCTTCGACCGCGAGAAGATCGCCTACTGGTTTCCCATCGACCAGTACATCGGCGGCGTGGAGCATGCCATCCTGCACCTGATCTACTCGCGCTTCTGGACGAAAATGATGCGCGATCTCGACCTGGTGCCGAACGCCGAGCCCGCGGCGCGCCTGTTCACCCAGGGCATGGTGATTCGCGACGGCGCCAAGATGTCCAAGTCAAAAGGCAACGTGGTCAGCGCCGACGAGATGATCAACCGCTTTGGCGCCGACACCGGCCGTCTGTTCGAGCTCTTCGCCGCCCCGCCCGAAAAGGAAATGGACTGGACCGACTCCGGCGCCGACGGAGCCTACCGCTTCCTCGGCCGCGTCTACCGCTTCGTCACCCGCAATGCCGATCGCGACCTGCCCCCCGGCCCCTGCGCGGGCGACACGAAAGCGCTGCGCAAGCTCCACCAGACCATCCGCAAAATCACCATCGATTTCGAGACGCGCTGGCATTTCAACACCTGCGTGGCCGCCATCATGGAGCTGGTGAACGAGCTGTACGCCGCCGAGAACGAAATCTCCGCGCCGGTGATGCGCGATTGCCTCCGCGATCTGGTGCTCATCCTGCACCCGTTCGCGCCCTACGTGACCCAGGAGTTGTGGGAAGAGCTCGGCAACGTCGCTGACCGGCCCATCTTCAAACACCCGTGGCCGTCTTTCGATCCGGTGCTGGCCAAAGAAGACGAGAACGAGGTGGTCGTGCAGGTGAACGGCAAGGTGCGTTCCCACATCCTGGTCCGCCCCGGCACCGGCCGGCAGGAGCTGGAGCGCCTCGCTCTCGCCGAAGCGAAGGCGCAACCGTTTATGGCGGGCAAACAGATCGTGAAGATCGTCGTGGTTCCCGACAAGCTGGTGAATATTGTCGTGAAGTAGGAGCAATCTGGGCCGATCGGATACTCTGAAGGTATGGCAACGAAGCCCGCCACAACCCGGGACAGGATCGGACGTGTCGGGCAGCGGCGCCAGGTGGTGATCCCGCGCGATATGCTCGAAACCCTCCAGCTCCGGGAAGGGGATTTTGTGGCGTTCAGCAGGCAATCGAACGGCGTGCTCATCAAGCCTAGGCGGTTGGTTGATCCCGACGATACCCTGTCGTCGGCGGAGGCGAAGATCGTGCGCCGCGGCGAGGCGCAGCTCAAGCGTGGAGAGTCGAAACCCTGGCGATCCGTGAAAGATGCGCTTCCGCGTTGAGCTTTCTGACGAATCCCACGAGCAGCTCACCCGCTTCCCGCGCGATGTGAGGGCACGAATCGAGCGTGCCATCGATGAGCTTGAGGCAAAAGACGAGGCTCAATGGAGCAACGTGAAGGCCCTGCACGGACCCGCGTGGAAGGGACGGCTGCGTAAGAAGGTCGGCCCGTACCGGATCGTTTTCAGGAAGTACCAGGAACGCGGAGCGCTGGAAATCTCCGCCATTCTCATCAGGTCCAAAGACACCTATCAATAAGCGCGCAACACACCGCGAAGAACGAGCGGGAAGCCCTTCACAAATCAGCCGGGAGCAGGGTATCTGAGAATCGCTCGAAGTTCATTGAGAGCCCCTTGAACGGCGATTCCGCAAACAACTGGGCAAGGCTCTTCCTTTCCTCCGGCCGCTGCTGCCCGGAGGGCCTTGATTTGTGGCGTCCCGGCACCGGCCGGCAGGAGCTGGAGCGCCTGGCTCTCGCCGAAGCGAAGGCGCAACCATTCCTGGCGGGCAAGCAGGTGGTGAAGATCGTCGTGGTTCCCGACAAGCTGGTCAACATTGTTGTGAAGTAGCATGGTTAAGGAGGGCCGGTCGATGACGATAACCATCGAGATCACGCCCCGGATTCAGGCTGGGCTGGCTGCCCAGGCTGCTGCCTGCGGCATGGATGTTCCGACCTGGGTCGCTGCTCTGCTCGAACAGGCCGCCCAACCGGAGGCGCCCAAATCGCTCGAGGCCGGCAACCAGGAAGATATGTCTGCCCCGCCGAAACGTCAGCGGCCTCCCGGCAGAAAAAGCCTGGCGCAGTTGTTTGCCGAGTCCCCGTTTAAAGGCCTCGACATCGATTTTGAGAGGGACCCGGATTTTGGCCGCGACGTGGAGCTGTGAAGGGTTTTTTGCTGGATACAAACGTCCCTTCGGAGATGACCCGCCCCCGCCCGCAATCGAGTGTGTCCCGATGGCTCGACGATGCCGATGATGACCAGCTATATTTCAGCGTGGTCTCCCTGGGCGAGATTCTGAAGGGCATTACCGTTCTCCCGGAAGGCAAGCGCCGCAGCCACCTGCAACAGTGGCTGGACGAAACATTGCGGCCCTGGTTTCAAGGCCGCATTCTGCCGGTGGACGAAGCGATTGCCGAACGCTGGGGCGTTCTGGCCGGGCAACGCCAGCTAAGCGGGAGGCCCCTTAAGGTGGCGGATGGTTTCATTGCAGCGACCGCTCTGGAACACGGCCTCACCATCGTCACGCGGAACGTAAAGGACTTCGATGGCCTGGGCGTTGGGATCTTCAACCCCTGGGAGTGACCCCGCTGGCCGACGAATCGCAGCCCCTCAGCCCGCCCTCTCACCGAAACGCCAGCATGGTCGCCGTCTGGTTGATGTGGCCCATATAGGCTTCGCGCTGGCCCTCCTGCCGCAAGTCCAGCGTCCGCAGAATGCAGTTGAACACAATCAGCGCGCGATGGGAACTCTCCAGCGCTTTGCCCGTATCCGCGATGATATCGGTGGATTCGAGCAGCTCCATCTCGGTGCCTTCCCGGATCTGGCAGTAAGACACGATGCTGCCCTGTTCCAGAACGCGTTGCGGGCTGCGGCCGGTGACGGCGGAAAGTGTAGCCGCTCAGTATCCTCCTACGCCTGTAGTTTCAAGGCCTTGAATGTCCGGTCCGAGTGCTACACTCAAACAATGGCCTATGACCTGATCATCATTGGCAGCGGGCCTGGAGGCTATTCCGCTGCCGTCCGTGCCGGCCAGTACGGGCTCAAAACCGCAATCGTCGAAAAGGATCCCAAGCTGGGCGGAACCTGCCTGCACGTCGGCTGTATCCCCACCAAGGCCCTGCTGCACACCGCCGACGTCTGGCAGCGCTTCGTCCACTCCTCCGAAGAAGGCATCGAGTGCGAAAACCCGCGCATCGACTACGCCAGGGTTCTGCAGCGCAAAAACGGCATCGTCTCCAAGCACGCCAAAGGCGTCGAGTACCTGATGAAGAAGAACAAGGTGGACGTCATCCGCGGCTTCGGCGTGCTCAAGGGCCGCGGCCAGGTGGAGGTCCGCTCGGAGAAGGGCGCCCAGACGCTGGAGGCGAAAAACGTCATCGTCGCCACGGGTTCGGAAGCGCGCCTCCTGCCTGGCCTGAAAGCCGACGACGTCGTCCTCACCAACATCGAAATTCTGGACATGCCGGCGATTCCCCAATCGCTGGCGGTGATCGGGGCGGGCGCGGTCGGCGTGGAATTTGCCTCCATCTTCAATCGCTTCGGCACGAAAGTCACGCTACTGGAGATGCTGCCGCGCATTGTTCCGGTGGAGGACGAGGACGTCTCGAAGGAACTCGAGCGCGTCTTCAAGAAGACCGGGATTCGAGTGGAAACCGGAGCGAAAGCCGAGGACATTCAGCGCACCGAGACCGGCGTGCGTTTCTGCGCGGCGCTGGCCAACGGCAAGCGCGAAACCGTGGAGGCCGACAAGCTCCTGATCGCGGTGGGCCGCAAGCCGAACACGGAGTCCATCGGCCTCGAGAACACGAAGGTCGAGCTGGATCGCGGTTTCGTCCGCGTCAATCAATTCCAGCAGACCGGCGAACCGGGCGTCTACGCCATCGGCGACGTGGTGGCCGGAACGCCGCAACTGGCGCATGTGGCGACAATGGAGGGCATGGTCGCGGTGGCGCATATCGCCGGCAAACCGGTCACCCCCATCAACAGGAACCGAATCCCAGGCGCCACTTACACCGAGCCGGGCATCGGCAGCGTGGGGCTCGCCGAAGCCCAGGCGCGGGCGCAGGGCTTCAAGGTGAAGGTGGGCAAATTCGCGTTCACGGCCAACAGCAAGGCCAGCATTCTGGGCCATCACGACGGCTTCGTGAAGGTGATTGCCGACGAGAAATTCGGCGAGATTCTGGGCGTCCACATCATCGGGCCCGAGGCGTTCGAACTGGTGTCGGAAGGGGTGACGGCCATGTCGGCCGAGGCCACCGTGGAGACCATGGTGAACACCATCCACGCCCACCCGACGCTGTACGAGGCCATGGGCGAGGCGTTCAACGCGGTGTACGGTCTGGCCATCAATGCCTGATTTTGTCGTTCGCGACCTGGGCCGCCTCGGTTATGCCGAGGCGTACTCCAAACAAAAGGACCTGGAGGCACGCCGCAAGCTCGGCGAGATTCCGGACCAGCTTCTCATCGTGGAGCACCCGCACGTGATCACGCTGGGCCGCAACGGTCACATGCAGAATCTGCTGGCTCGGCCCGAGGTGCTGGAGCGTGCCGGAATTGCTTTCTTTTCAACGGATCGCGGCGGTGACATCACCTACCACGGACCCGGCCAGATCGTCGGTTACCCCATTTTCGACCTGCGCGAGTGGAAGCGCGACGTGATAGCCTATGTCCGCGCGGTGGAACAGGCGATTATCGACGGATTGGCTTCGTTTGGTATTTCTGGCGAGCGGGTGCGGGGCTGCACCGGCGTGTGGGTGGACGGGGCCAAGATCGCGGCCATCGGCGTCCACATCAGCCGCTGGGTCACCTCGCACGGGTTTGCATTGAATCACCGCACCGATCTGTCCTATTTTCAATATATTGTGCCGTGCGGGCTGACCAAACCGGTGACCTCCATGGAGCGTCTGGGCGTCGTCGCCCCGCGCGAGCAGGTGGTGGAGGAGCTGGTGCGGCAGTTCCGGCGCCAGTTCGCCGGTTCCGATGTGGGGCAGGCCCCCGGCCTTGGGTGCCCTCCGGGCAGGGTCCCCGACCCGCCTGGGAGCAAAGGGAGAGATTCATGGTTGACGTCGTAATGCCCCAGATGGGCGAGAGCATCGTCGAGGGGACACTCACTCGATGGCTCAAGAAGAAGGGCGACCGCGTGGAACGCGACGAGCCGCTCTTCGAAATCTCGACGGACAAGGTGGACACCGAAATTCCGTCGCCCGCCGCAGGCGTACTCTCGGACCTGCTGGTGGAAGAAGGCAAAACCGTGGCCATCAGCACCGTGGTGGGCCGCATCAGCGAGACCGCAGCCGACGCGGCGGCGGCACCGGCTGCACAACCGGCCGTGCCCGCGCCCTCTGCGCCACCTCCCCCTCCTGCCGAACCAGTCGCCGTTTCGGCCGGCCCGTATCCGATCCCCGCGCCCGTTCCGGAGCCCGCCGTGGAGCCCGAATCGCCGCCGGGTCCGCTCTCGCCGCTGGTGCGCCGCATGGCACGCGAATACAACATCGAGCTCCGGCAGGTGAAAGGGTCCGGCGCGGGCGGGCGCATTACCAAACAGGATCTGGAAGGGTACATGTCGGCGCAGGGCGCGCGCACCATGGCCCAGTCCGCTGCACCCGCGCCGCCAGCGCCCGTACAGCAGGCCCCCGCTCTGCCTGCGGCTCCGCCCCCGGCTCTGCCGCCCCTGCCCCGCGCCGAGCAGGCCCGCACGCGCGTGGAGCCCATGAGCAACATGCGCGTGAAAATCGCCGAGCACATGGTGTTCAGCAAGCGCACGTCCGCGCACGTCACCACCGTGCACAAAGTGGACATGACCCGCGTGGCCAGGCTGCGCGCCCGCAACAAGGCCGAAGTGCAATCGCGCTACGGCTTCTCCCTCACCTTCCTGCCGTTCGTGACGCGGGCGGCGGCGGAAGCCCTGCGCGCGTTCCCCATTGTGAACGCGTCCATCGAGGGGAACGCCATCCTCTATCACAACGACATCAATATCGGCATCGCGGTGGCGCTGGAGAACGGCCTGATCGTGCCGGTGATCCGCAACGCCGACGAGAAAACCGTGCTGGGCCTGCAGCGCGCCATCGTGGATCTCTCCACCCGTGCGCGCTCGCGCCAGCTCAAGCCGGACGAAGTGCAGGGCGGCACGTTCTCCATCACCAACTTCGGCAGCTTCGGCAGCATTTTCGCGACGCCGGTGATCAATCAGCCGCAGGTGGCCATTCTCGGCTGCGGCGTGGTGCAGAAGGAGCCGGTGGTGGTGGAAGACGATGCCATCGCCATCCGTTCCATGGCGTATCTGGCGCTGACCTTCGACCATCGTCTGATCGATGGCGCCCTGGCCGATCAGTTCACCGCGCGCGTGAAGGCCGCGCTGGAGAACTGGTCGGAGGAGGTGCTGTAAGCCGTGTCCACGGACGCTGAGTTCATCGCCTTTTCGGCGGAGAAGCTGGCGCAGCTTGGCGGGCGGATTGAGGATTGCCTCGGCCGCCTCAACTACGAACAGGTGTGGATGCGCAACAGCGGCAACGAGAACGCCGTGGGCAATCTGGTGTTGCACCTGTGCGGGAACGTGACGCAGTGGATCGGTACGGGCGTTGCCGGCCGGCCCGACCACCGCCAGCGCGACCGGGAATTCGCAGCGCGCGGCGACGTGCAGCCGGCCGAGCTCGCCGCCCGCATCCACGCCGTTGTCGAGGATGCCGCCGCGGCGATTCGCGCGCTGACCCCGCAGCGTATGGCCGAGCGCACCGAAGTGCAGAAGTTCAATCTCACGGTCATGGAAGCGGTGTACCACGTGGTGGAGCACTTCTCCATGCACACCGGCCAGATCCTGTTCGCCACCAAACTGCTCACCGGCCAGGATCTCGGATACTACCGCTACCTGTCCGCGCCCGCGTACAAAGAGACGGTGCCATAGCCACGGCGAGGAACCGCCACTAACGGACGCTTATACAGAATTCGTGGGGCAGCCCCTCGGGCTGCGGCCGGCCCTCGGTCGGCCTGTTCCCGTAAACAGATGCCTGATGCTGCCAACGAAGAGCGGGTCCGGGGGCCCCTGCGCAGACCGGGGGTCTGCCCCACAGACCAGCCGAGCCGCAAACCAGTAGCCGGGCGGCCTTGACCACAAGCGAAAGACCAATGCCGGCCTTATCCGGGATAAGGAGACCGATGTGGCTTCGCCCTTGGTCAAGGCCGCTGCAGGCCGAGGGCCTGCCCCACTTCGAATTGTCGCGGGCTGCGAGGATTCCTGGGTGTAGTAGTACAACGTGCCGCACTGCGCCACAAGGCGGAACGACGGTGTCCCTCAGAAGGTGAAGCGCGCCTGCAACTCCACCCGCCGGTTAACCGCGTTCGAAGCGCCATAGCCACCGGCGATGGACGTCGATTGCAGGAAGTACGGGGAAGTAATAACGCCGTTGGGCGTCCCCAGATTGACGTTGTTGAACACGTTGCGCGCCATCACTCCGACGGTGAGGTTGTAGCGCCGCGTGGTAGTGGAATCGGAGAACATGCCGCGCATGCCGCCCCAGCCGCCCGGGCCGCCGCCCGGACCACCCCGGCCGCCGCCTCCACCCATCCCGCCCATTCCACCGCCGGTGGCCCGCTCCGGCCCGAATCCGAACGTCTTGCTCACCCGCAGGTTCAGGGTGAACTGCGCAGGCCCGGTGGCGCAGTTACGGGGCACAATCTTTTCGCCCGGCTGCGGGTTGGGATCGAGCAGACCGCACGGCGTCTGGATCGCGTCCGCCGTGCCCGGCCCGGCGAAGGCCGGACGCGTGTTGAACAGGTTGTCTCCGTACAGGTTCTCGCCGGTGGTCAGGTTAAAGGGCATGCCGGATTGCCATTGCAGGAACGGGCTGATGCGGACGTTCCAGCGCAGGTTCGCCGAACCGGCCATGAAGACGCGGTGGTGGATGTCGTATGCCGCGCGGCCGTAGTCGGCGGCGAGGTTGTACGGGTCCTGCGGAAAGAAGGACGGGCCATCCGTGTCGCTCGTGGCGTGATTGAAGACGTAGCTGCCGAACATGCTGAAGTTCGCATTCAGCCGCATGTTTACGTTGGTGAAGATCTGCTGCTGGTTGAGCAGCCCCGCGGATTCGTACTGGTCGATCTGGCCGACGTTTCCGTAGGGCCGGACGCCGCTGTCCTGCTGGCCGGGGACATAGGTTCCCGGCAACGGTGCGTTGACGTCCTCCGAAAGCAGCATGTGTTCGCCGTGCGAGAACATGTAGTTCACCGAGAGCGTGGTGTTCTTTCCCAGTTGCCGGTCCACTCCGATCGCGCTCTGAATGATGTAGGGCGCCTGAAGGTCCTTCGGCACCCGGATGATGCTGCTGAACGCCGGGTCCGCCTGCAGCAGGCTGAGTGGCGGGATGTTGGGGAAGAACGTGGGGTTCGTCACCGTGTACACCTGCTCCAGGACACCGTTATTACGCTCCGCCGCCAGCGTGTAATCCGAGCTGAACCGGGTGTAGAAAAGGCCGAATCCGCCGCGGATCACCGTGGAGGGGTGCATGGACGGTTTGCTCGCCCCGGGGGACCAGGCAAAGCCGAAGCGCGGCGCGAAATCGGTCCAGTCATGCACGTGATTCTGCGCCTCCCAGCGCAGGCCGGTGCTGATGGTCAGGTTCGGCCGGATCTTCCAGTCGTCGGTCACGAACGGCTCGACGTCCACGTACGAGACGGAGGCGGCCGGATTCCCCACGGTCGTCATGAACTCGGTGGGGGTGGCCCCGGCGGCGAGCATCTGCTGCGGCGATAAACCGAGGCTGGATAGCACAAGATACCGCTGGAACTGCTCCACCGACGTAGCCCGGAGCGGCGTCGCGCCCGGCACCGGCTGATTGTTCGAGTCCAGCACCGGAAGCAGTCCGCCGCTGAAGAGAAACGTTCCGTTGAAATCCGACGGCGAGACGTTGTCGTCGTTAAGCTCGCGAACGCGAATCCCGAACTTTATGCTCTGCGCGCCTTTCAGGATGCTGGTGTAATTCTGCAGCTCGTAGTGGTTCTCGGTGTCGGAGCTCTTGCCGGTGGTGGCGCCACCGGTGGTAAAGGCGCTGGCCACGACGAGCTGCGGCTGCGCATTCAGCGCCGTGGCATTCGTCACCTCGTGCCAGTACTGAAAACGCGTCTCGTTGATGGTCTTCGTATTCAGGACCGCGGTCTCGGTGAGCTGCACCGTGCTCTGGCCGTCCGTTGCGTTGTAGGCCGCCGACGGCAGCGTGAATGGGCTCAGGCCCCGGCCGTTCTGGTCGTTCTCCAGCCACGTGTACCGAAACACCAGGGTGTTGTTGGTGGAAAGCTGGTAATCGATGCGCGGGCTTACCGTGGTGCGTTCCTGCGGAGTGGAGTAGAACTGGCTCGCGCCCACCGCCCCCTGCGGATAGAGCGCCTGCACGAAGCTGAGAGCGCTCGGATACAGGATGTTGTCGTCGGCGATGTCGCGCCGGTCGAAGTCGAGGAAGAACGACGCCTTCTTACTCAGCGGACCGCCCACGTTGCCGCCATACTCCCTTGTCGAAAAGTCCGGAGTTTCCGGCGTGGTCAGAAATGGATTGCGCGCGTCGAACGCCATCTGGCTGGTATTGAAGAATATCTGGCCGTGAAACTTGTCCGAGCCCGGCTTGGTCAGGATCTCGATGCGGCCATAGCCCAGCTTGTCGTACTCGGCCGAGAACGGATTCTGGTTGATGCGGATCTCGCGAATCGATTCCTTGGGCGGGAGCCGGCCGCCGGTGAAGCCGTCGATATAGATCTGCGCCCCGTCGGGACCGGCCGAAGGTCCCGCCAGCGCCTGCAGGTCCTGCTGGAGATCGTCGGGATCGTCGGAGAGCGCGTCCAGATCCTGCTGCTTCAGCACGATGGCCCCGGCATTGTTCGAGGACTCGAGGCTGACGGTGGCGCCCTGCGCCTCTCCCTGCACGGTGACTTCCTGCTTCTCGAGGGTGACCATCAGCAGCAGGTTTACTGTCTTCGGCCCGCCGGCGACATCCACTCTGGCCGGCTGAAGCTGCTTGAGCCCGGGCGACGAAGCCAGCACCGTGTAGGCGCCATCCGCCAGCCCGGTCGCCACATAGCTGCCGTCGGCGCCGGTGGTAACCGCTTTCACGACGCCCGCGGCGGTGCTCACCGTCACCTTCGCCCCGGGAACCCCGGCGCCCGATTCGTCGGTGACCTGGCCGCGAATGATCCCGGCCGTCTGCGCCAGGGCCGCGCCGCTGAGCGCGATGAGTACAACAATAGCCAACAAAAATCGTGACATTCCTCTTGAATCCTCGCGACTACTCCGTGGGCATGCCGGGCATGCCGATATCCAGATTCCAATTCCCCGCGTTCACGTTGCCTCCGGGCAGACGCGGGGCTGCCGTCAGCAGGGGCTCCACGCCCGCTAGCAGCGTAAGCGCCGTGACGGCAGCCGGATCGCTGCCGCGGCTGCCGGAGATTAGCAGAGCGTCCCCTTTCTTCAGATCGGCCAAAACCAGCGGCGGCATGCGCTCCAGCATCTGCTGCATGTCCCACTGGCCGCGGCCGCCCGCGCCTCCGGGACCACCCGGACCGCGGGACCATCCACCTGGTCCGCCCGCTCCACCCGCTCCAGCAGGACCTGCGCCGTTGCCCGGGCCGCGCTGCCACTGTCCGCCGCCACCGGCCTGAGCGCCGCCGGGGGCCGCTCCGCCCGCGGCTGTCCCGCCCGGCGCGCCGCCGCCATTCAGGCGCCGCGCCAGCATCGTGGCCATCATCTCGGGAAGCCGCCGAGCGAGCGTGTCGTCCTTAATGCGCACGGTTACGGCCTTGTTGGTCTGCAGATCCGTCACCCGCACGGTCCCCCCCGCCGGATCGGCCGAAATCACGGTTCCGGCGAACGTGCGGAACGCCCCCGAGACGATCTCTTCCGCGGTGACGCGCGTGCCGTCGTCGTTCTTGTCGCCCAGGGCGCGCACCTGATCGCCCGTCCGGATCTCCGCAAGCGTGCTCGGCTTCGCATCGGCGAATTTCACCGAGTCCGGCGCGTAACGGCGGTATTGCGTGGTGGCGGACACCTGGATGGCCACCGTCTTGGCTCCGTCGCGGGACTGGGTGGAAATAGCGATTTCGTTCTTCCCGGAGTCGACAGCGCTCACCGTACCGGCCACGCTGCGGCGCATCCACTCGGCGCGGTCGCGGGCGTGTTTCTGCGCCAGATCCGTTTTCGTAATCACGATGACGGAAGCGGCGGTCATGGTGTTAGCGTCGCCTCCGGCCGCGCCGCGCGCCCGCACGCGGTCTCCGGGTTTGATGGCGTCCAGGGTGACGGGCGTGGCTTTTTTCAGGTCCGTCTCGCCGGGCGGAACGCTCACGCACACGGTCTTGTCGGTCAGGGTCACCGACCAGGTCACGCCCGCGTCGGTCTTCAATTGCAGCGTCTTCGCGCCGGCATCGACGGCCGTCACCTCCCCCAGAGCCTTGACCGTTCCAGGCGCCGGCTGCGTCTGCGCGGCCATCGGCGCAAAGGTCACACACGTCAGGAAAACCACCCCCAGGAAGACCCTCATACGCTGAGAAGGCGACGGGCGCGGCGGCGGGGTTACCCGGCGAATGTCAGAATCTGTAAAACAGTCGCGCTCAATCGTATAGAATGCTCTCAGGTTCCCTATGATCAGACCACGTGGAGTTCTCATCTCTGTGCTGGCGAGCCTCCTGCTGCTCGCTTCCTGTTCCAGTCCGAACAACCCTGAAAAGAAGACGGAAGAGGCCGCGAAACCGGCCGGACCTCCCGCCACTGGGAGCTACAAAGTCCTGATGGCCACCAGCAAGGGCGATATCACCATTGAGGTGCACCGCGACTGGGCCCCCATCGGCGCCCAGCACTTCTACGAACTGGTGCAGGCCGGATTTTACAACAACGCGCGTTTCTTCCGCTATGTTCCCAACTTCGTGATTCAGTTCGGCCTGGCCGCGGATCCGGCGGTCTCCAGGAAGTGGAACGCCAACATCGACGACGACCCGGTGACCCATATCAACCGGACCGGTTCGCTGTCGTTCGCCACCGCCGGCCCCAACACCCGCACCACCCAGGTGTTCATCAACCTGAAGACCAACCAGACGCTCGACGACCAGGGTTTCGCCCCGTTCGCCCAGATCGTGGACGGCCAGAGCGTGGTGGACAAAATCTACGGCGGCTATGGCGAACAGGCGGACCAGAACGCGATTCGCCTGCAGGGCAACGCGTATCTGCTCAAGAGCTTCCCGAAGATGGACTACATCAGGACGGCGAAGGTGGAGTAGGGGAGGAGCACCGCGTGCGCTCACCGTGGACCAGCGGTCGCTCGGAGTCTTGCGCCCGTGGCATGAGTCACTTCGGCGAGGGTTCTGCGACCGGCAGCGAACACGGAGTCCAATAACGTTCGAAGGCGAGGTAGCCCTATGAATTGGTTCAGTAAGCTGTTTGGTCGAAAGCCCAACCACGGCGACCGGCGAAAAACGACGGCATCCCGGACCAGCCTCGGAGCAAACCGTCCTCATCCCGCCTCCGCGGCGCACGCACGCGTGGCAGATAAGTCCGTTAGCATGTCTGCACGTGCGAAGGCACAAGAACTCGGCATATTACCTCCTGGTGGTGTCGCAGCGGCTTTACACCTTGAACAGAAGCCGGAGGCCACGATTTACGTGAGCGGGGTGATTACTTGCGTATGCGCCAAATCGCTGCCCATTGAAATTGATAGCACACCCGGATGGGCGGGCGGTGGGCCGACTGTCGCATGTCCGGATTGCGGGACAAGAATTGCCACAATGGCAAAGATCTCGGGCGACACTGTGGTGGTCGCGGCTTCAGTTGAGGCGGTCAAGCTGCAATACCGATCGTCAAAGATATCGATGGCATTGACCGGCGTCGTCAAAAAACAAATCGACGCAAAACGACAGGAGGAGCGGCAAAGTGGCGCCCCCTGGACGGACGGATTAAGAAAAAGCGACCACAAACAAATCATTTCCGCATTCCAGAAATACGAATTGAATAAACCTCACCCTGATTTTGCTGGTCTCCAGGCCACTATATCCGCTTTGGCGCCAATATGGCAACATGTTGTTTGGTTGGATCTCGGTGTCCGATTGGGGAACGAGAAAAGGACCAACGAGGCGATTGTTTGTCTGGCGCAGGCAACGAGGCAGTACTTGCGGGTTGAGTCGAATAATCGATCGGCGGCGTGGTTATCGCTGGCGAAAATCATAGGCATTGACAGGGTTTTCGAGGATGCGGCGGTCCTGTCAAACAGACCGACCAGTAAAGAAATATTAGACTACATGAAACAGGTAGCGACTGAGATAGAAGCAAAAATGGGTACTCCCTGGGAACCGAAAGCCGGAGAAGTCTCGAGTTTGCTCTTATCGAGAAAACAGTAGGCCGAGGATAATCCGCGCGACGGCCTTTTCCTACAACCACCCCTTTTGCCGGGCAATTCGCGCTGCCTCGGTGCGATTCGAGGCGCCCAGTTTGCTGATGGCCTCCGACAAATAATTGCGCACGGTGCCTTCCGACAGGCTCAGTTTGCCGGCAATCTCGGCGCCGCTGGATCCCTCGTCGGCGAGGCGAAGGACCTGGCGCTCGCGGTCCGTGAGCGGGTCCGCGGTGGTCCATGCTTCGGTGGCCAGTTCCGGATCCACCACACGCAGACCCGCATGAACGCGGCGTACGGCGTCGGCCAGTTGCGCCGCCGGCGAGTCTTTCAGCAGATAACCGGAGACGCCCGATTCGAGGGCGCGGCGCAGGTACCCCTGACGGGCAAACGTGGTCACGATGATGACGCGCACCGGCGCCCGCTCTCGTTTCAGTTCCGCGGCAAGGTCCAGCCCGGTCATCTGCGGCATCTCGATGTCGGTGAGCAGCACGTCGGGCCGCAGTGCGTGCACCATGTCCAGCGCCTCCGCGCCGTTGCGCGCCTGGCCCACCACTTCGATATCGCCTTCGATCTCCAGTAGCGCGGCCAGCGCTCCGAGCACGAGGGCCTGGTCTTCGGCAATCAGCACGCGAATGCTCACGCCACCCCCCGCGAGCCGGGCACCGGCAATCGCAGAATCAGCCGCATCCCCTGCGATCCGTCGCGCTCCAGCGTTCCCCCCAGCGCTTCCACGCGCTCGCGCATGCCGCTGAGGCCGAACCCATCCGGAGCCGAACCGCCGCGGCCGTCGTCGGCGATCTCCAGCTCGCAGCCAAAATACCGGCAGCGCAACGCCAACTGGCACGATTTCGCTCCGGCGTGCCGGACCACGTTGGTCACCGCCTCGCGAATGGCCAGGGCGAGCACGCTCTCCTGGGAGGCCGAGACGGTTACCGGTTCCACTTTGGCGTCCAGCTCGATGCCGGCGGCGGTGAGCGCCTCCCGCGCATGCTCGAGCTCGGCGTCCAGCCCCACCGAGTGGTAGCCGCGGACGGCCGCCCGCACCTCGCTGAGCGCCTCCCGCGAAATCCGCTCCACGTCGCGGATTTCCTCGGCCGCCCGTTGCGGGTCTTTCTCGGCCAGCTTCGACGCCAGCTCCGACTTCAACACGATCACCGACAAGGTGTGGCCCAGCAGGTCGTGCAGATCGCGGGCGATGCGCTCGCGCTCGGCGATGCGCGCCAGGCGGTCGATTTCGTCCTGGGCCAGATGGAGACGGGCATTGATCCTGCGCTTCTGGTGCTGTTCGATCACCATGGCGCCCACCAGGGGAGACAGGACCAGCGCAAAGGCCCAGAAAAAGGGAGTGAGCCGCAAAAGCCAGCTTTCGAGCGCGATCGCCGCCAGCAGCACGCCGATCCAGCGCCAGGCAATCGCCGGTCTGCCAACACCGGCGAAGGACGTCGCCGCGAACACCGAAAAGATGGCGGCGCCTGGATTCCATGGGGCGTAGAGGGCGGCCAGCGCCCACATTGCCGCCGCGATCCAGATCAAGCGTGGCCCATGTTCCCAATAGCTGCGAAAGTAAAGCGGCAGAAACACCGCGATGGCCAGCATCGTGAGCACCCAGAGCCGCGTCGAAGTATGGGCAAAAGCCGGCGGCAGCACGAAGTTCGCCAGGTAGATCAGCCACACATAGGGTGTCCAGCCCAGGTCGCGGCTGGGCGGCAGAAGCGGGTACTTCTGTATCGGAGCGAGCTCACCCGACATGGATTCTGCCTTCGTCGCGCCGCCACGCCAGCCATGCCGCGGCCAGGAAGATGGCGGTCAGGGCGGCCAGCGCCTGCACGTGTGAGGCGACGCTGCCGTGGCCGGACGCGCCGGCAACGGTCAGGCTGATTTCGGAAAGATGATACGCCGGCAGCGCCAGCGCGATCCGTTGAAACGCGTGCGGCAGGAATTGCAGAGGAACCCACAGACCCGAGCAAAACGCCATCGGCATCGCCACCAGGTTTATCATAGCTGGAGCCGAATTCGGGGTGACCACGTAGCCGAGGAGGAAGCCGAGGGCGCAGAACGGCAGCGCGCCGCCCACCAGCGCGGCGCCGAGCGCGGCCCATTGGCCCGCGGGCATGCGCACTCCACCCAGCGTCACCGCCAGAATGAACAGGGCTGCCACAATCATGGCGCTGAAGATCAGCGCGCTGGCCAGTTTCGCCACGAACCAGCCTGCCGGCGGCATGGGACTGGCGCGCTTTACTTCCAGCCATCCCAGCCCGCGTTCGGCGGCGATGCCCGCTCCCAGGCCCATCAGCGCCGCGAACATGACGCCAAACGAGGCCATGGTGCACAGCACATAAACCGCCGGGCCCACCCCGCTCAGTTGGCCATTTCGCAGAACAATCCCGAAAAACACATAAAACATGACCGGGAATGTCAGAATCGAAACGGAATATCGCGGCATTCGCAGCAGCGAGAGAAACTCGCACTGAATTTCCAACAGAATCGCCTTCGTCATGACTGTGCCTCCGTAATCGCCAGAAACGCTTCTTCCAGACCCGCGCTGGTGACCTCCAGATCGTGCATGTCCGGATCCTGCGCGAAGAGCCGCTGCACCATGCGGTCCGAATCGGTGGCGACGATTTCCGTGAACACGCCGTCGCGCCGCACCGAAACCCGCTCGGCCATGGCCACGATTTCCGTGTCGCCGAGCGAGGTGATGCAGCGGATCTTGCGCGACGCCGCGCGCTGCCGGATTTCCGACGACGTGCCCGCGGCCGCGATCCGCCCCTGGTTCAGCACGACAATGCGGTCCGCCAGCGCGTCGGCCTCTTCCAGATAGTGCGTGGTGAGCAGTACGCTGCCGCCGCGCGCCACAAAAGACCGGATGTGCCGCCAGAGACCGCGGCGGCTGTCCACGTCGAGCCCGGCGGTGGGCTCGTCCAGCATCAGAATGTCCGGGTTGCCGCAAATGGCCAGGGCGAACAGCACCCGCTGTTTCTGGCCGCTGGAGAGACGCCCGAACAGGCGGCGCTCAATGCCTTCCAACCCGGCGGCGCGTACGGTTTCCTCCAACGGCAGCGGGTTCGGATAGTAGCTGGAGAACAAGCGGATGTGCTCCGACACGCGCAGGGTTTCGGGCACGCGGCCCACCTGCAGCATGGCTCCGGTTCGCGCGCGGGCGCCGCGCTCCCGCGGGTCCCGTCCGAAGACGCGGGCCGCGCCGGAATCGGGTTTCGCCAGCCCCAGAAGCAGCCGCACGGCCGTGGTCTTCCCCGCGCCGTTGGGTCCCAGCAGAGCGAGCAGTTGCCCGCGCGCAATCTCGATATCGACGCCCGCCAGCGCGGTCACCGGCCCGAATCGTTTGGTTATGTTTCGCAGTTCGGCAATCACCATGACCCGATGGTGCGCCACCCGGGCCGGGCGAACCAGTGCAAAACGTCAGCACGGGCCCCTGACAAATGTCACTATGACAAATGTCATGTCTGCGACTTTCGTGGCCCTCCTCCGGGGGATCAACATGGGCGGGAAGAACAAGCTTCCGATGAAAGACCTAGCGGCGATGTTTGCCGAGGCGGGGTGTGCCGGCGTGCGCACCTACATCCAGAGCGGCAACGTGGTTTTCGAGGCGGCGCAGGGCGCGGCGGCCCGGCTCCCCGGCGTCATCGAGAAGCGGATCGCGCAGCAGTTCGGATATCGCATACCGGTGATCCTGCGCACGGCGAAGGAGCTGGGTGACGTGGTTGCCGGCAATCCCTTTCTCAAAACGGGGGCCGCGCCGGAAACGCTGCACGTGATGTTTCTGGCGGACCGGCCGGGCTCAGGAGCCATCGAGGCCCTCGATCCACACCGGTCGCCTCCAGACGAGTTCATCGTGCAGGGCCGGGAGGTGTATCTGCGGCTTCCGCTCGGGGTGGCGCGCTCGAAACTGACCAACAACTATTTCGACGCGAAGCTGGCCACCGTCAGCACCGGGAGAAACTGGCGCACGGTGACCACGCTGCTCGAGCTGATGGGCGGGGACACGCGGCGTTAGAAGCTGTAAAAGAATCGATCCGGGGACACTCGGGCGAACAACGGAAGCCGGAACTGACTCCGAAATCAGATTGCGACAGTTTCGCAGACACACTTGTGGGTGTGCGGGTGAGCGAATGGCCGCAACGGCAGGAACGGACCGGAAGAGCCGTTTACCGATGTATTGGGCGGATCGATTCCATCCGATAATGCGCCACATTACCACTCCATTGCCAGCGCGGGTTTGACGCGCGCGACTCAACTGCTGGAAGCGCGAAGGCCCCCGCCCAACTAGGCCTCACTTCCCCCGCGCAACCGTCTCCCTCATCATGAACATGAACGGAATCAGCCCCACGAAAATCAGCGCCAGCACCCAGAACCCGTCCATGAACGCCAGCGCCGCGGCCTGACGCTGCACCAGGCCGTACAGCATCGCCTGCGCGCGCACCGCCGCATCCGCCATCGACAAGCCCTGCTGGTGCAGCACCTGCGTCACCCCCTGCAATTGCCCCGCGATTCCGCCATCCAGCGATGCCCCCTGCGAGGTTCCCCGACCCAGACGACGCTCAGGTACAAAGAGGCATTGTCCTGGGCGTCAACCCACTCGCTTACCCGCGGCTCAGGCATGGGCCTGGTCAGTTCCGAAAGGATGTTGGCATCGAGCAGGAAACCGCTCACGACAGGTCTACCGGGCGTCCGGTGGAAGGATTGCGACTGAAGTCCACATCGTCTGTCAGGCCTCTCGCCATCGCGCACCCTTCCACGACGCTTTTTCTTCCCTCCCGCTCCCCGGCGGTTAGGGCTTCGGTTGTGGGTTGGACAGCCTCCTCGATCAGACTGGCGGCATAGGCCTCCACCGCGCGGCCGTGGGCGGCGGCCTGGCGTGCGAGGGCAGCCTTAACCTCGGGTGTGATGTCAACCGTGATCGTCATCGGATCTCTTTATGAATTCTCCCACCCTGCGCCGCCGCGCCACCAGCTAAACTAGACGAATATGTCTCACTACGGACCAAAAGAAATCGCCGCGTCTTTCCGGACCGTGCGCAACAACACGGTGAGAATCGCGGAAGAGATCCCCGAAGAACAATACGCGTTCCGACCCGCCGAGGGCACCATGACCGTGGGCGAGCTGCTGACCCACATCGCCTTCGGCACGCGCTTCAACGAGCAGGTGAACCTGATCGAGAAGCGCACCACCATGGTAGGGTTCGACTTCATGGCGTTCGTCGGACCATTGAAGGCCGAGCAAGCCAAACCGCGCCCAAAGCGGAAATCATCGCGTTGCTCACCGAACGCGGCGAAAACTTCGCCAGCCAGGTCGAGGCGCTGTCGGACGATTTCCTTGCCGAGACCGTCAGCACGCCGCCGGGTGGCCAACCGCCCTCGCGCTCGCGCTTCGAAATGCTGATCGGCTCGAAGGAGCACGAGATGCATCACCGTGGCCAGTTGATGCTGATCGAGCGCATGCTGGGCGTCACGCCGCACCTCACCCGCGACATGCAAGCCCGCATGGCCGCCATGCAGGCCGCGAAGGCATAGCAACGCACGGCGCCGCCAGTCACAGGCCAAAGGCCTGGTCCACAAGGACTGCACATCTGCCGTAGTGGAGCAGGCGTTTCCGCCTGCGTTCGGTCCTCGTTACAACTTCTGCCACGGGCCCCCAACGATGCCCGTAGCGTGACTCATCCATTCCCGCGCAATATAGCAAAAGGCCGTCGCGACCTCGTGCGTGGTCCCTGTTCTTGCAGAAAGGCGAACCGAAGTCTCCGCATTGTGCGAGAAAACGCGTGAGCGGACGGGAAACGCGCGAGCACAGTCAACGCCCATATCTTGACGGCGTTCATTACTCCTGCCAAGCTGGAAAGCATATTGGACATCTCCGTAAAAAAGGTCGCCGTGGGCGCGGTGCGGCTGGCGGCAATAGCCCAGTTCGGGCCGCTCGCAGGCGGATTGTTTCTCGCCGGCGGAGCGGTTGCAGGCAAGATCCTGGCGGAGAGCAAATGGGCTGAGAGCGCCGCCGACATGCTGATGCATCTCGCATCCGACAAAGCCGGCGACCTCTTCGGTTCGGCCGCCGAGGGATTCCGCAACGGGCGCAATGGGGCTGTCGAGGAGTCCATGCAAAAGGCCGCGCTGGCCGCTCTCGACACCTTGCGGGACGAGGCGCCCGCCGGGTTCGCCGATTGGTTCGATGCCTGGCGCCACCATCTGACGTTGCGGCCGGCGGCCGAGGTTTTCGCGGGCGCCCGCGATGTGGATCCAGTGGCGCTCGAGTACGACGACGAGCAATTTCGCGCCCTGTGGTGGAGCCGAATGGAGCCGGTTCTCGCCGGCTGGTACACCACGGAGAAGTCCGCCATCACCCAGATGCACCTCAGCGCCGGCCGCGCGCTGCCGCCCGAGCTGACGGCGTTCCTTCGCCAACGGCTGCCCGAAGCGATGCAGGCGGCCCACGTGCACGTGCTCCGCGACAAAGCGCTGGAACAAAGCTGGATCGCCTTTCAACAGCATGTCTACCACGACACGCTGAATCAACTGCACGCGATCCGCGGCCAGTTGGACCGCATCGAGTCAAAGCTCGACGCGAAGCTTGACGGGCAGGCCCAAACGAAGACCGTCTGGAGCATCCCGCGCCCCACCGAGCACTTCCAGGACCGCCCCGAGCTGATCGCCCAAATCGACGCCGCGCTGGACAACAGTGCTATAACCGCGCTCACCGCGCTTCATGGATTGCCCGGCATCGGCAAAACGCAAATGGCCCGGAAGTTCGCGGAACTGCGCCGCGAGCGCTATCGGCTCGGCGTCTGGATCGAGTCCGAGACCGAAGCGTCGCTGCTGGCCAGCTTCTCGGCGGTCTCGCGTCTGCTGGGCTGGCCGCCGGACCAGGATCAGCGGGCCGAGGCGCTGCGGGTCATCAATGAAATCTCCGCAAGGGAGCCCTGGCTCGCCATCTTCGACAACGCCGAATCGCCCGAAGCGCTGCGCCCGTGGGTGGAGAGGTTGAGCGGGCACGGCCAGCTCGCGGCGGTCGCGCTCCAGCTTCGCGGGATGGGTGGCGCGGTGGATCTCCTGAAGCTGGCGAATGGCCACGTGCGCGTAGATCTGCGTGGTCTTCAAATCGGCGTGCCCGAGCATAGCCTGAATGAAGCGGATGTCCGCGCCGCCTTCCAGCATCAGCGTGGCCATGGTGTGGCGGAACAGATGGCACGCGCCCTGCTTGCCGATATCGGCCTTCTCCACGTAACCGCGCACCACTTCGGTGAGATAGTCGAGCGAGAACGGTTCGCCGGCGTTGGACAGGAACACCACGGCGTCGTCGGGCTCGCTGACGAGTTGCGGGCGCGATTCCTCAATGTACTTGCGCACCCACGCCGCCGCGCGATCGCCGAGCGGGATCATGCGGTCCTTGTGTCCCTTGCCCTGATGGATGGTCGCCGTCGCGCGCTCGAGATCCAGGTCCCACAGCTTGAAATTCACGAGCTCGAGCCGCCGCATGCCGGTGGAGTAGAACGTCTCGAGGATGGCGCGATCGCGCAGGCCCAGCACGTCGTGCACGTTGGTCTGTGCGATCACCTGCTCGGCTTCGGCGGCCGTCAGCACCGCTTTCGGCAGGCGCATGCCCAGCCGCGGCAGCTCCAGCTCGCTGGCCGGGGTGTGCAGGAATCCGAACCAGTCCAGCCCGGACTCGTTATCGCGTAGTTTGCCGGGGCAAGCCCACCGTAGCCGCACGCCTGGCGCACAAGCCCTCCGGGAATCTCCGTAAGCCCCTTTGTTAACATGACTTATATGGCTTTTATGGTAGCATCGGATTGCGCGGGGGATCGCTTGCTGATGAGCCATGTACGTGAGAACGCTCACCGGTTGATAGACCGGTTGCCGGAGTTCCAGCTCCCGGCACTGGTCGGATTGTTGGAAACCATCGTCGGGCCCGTGGCGGCGGACCTCCGCAACGCATCCATTGAGGATGAAGACATCACCGAAGACCTAGCGCGAGCCGTTGCCGAAGCAGACGAATGGTCGAAGCACAACAAGCCCATTCCGCATGACGAGGTCCTGGCGGATGTCGGCCTCACTATGGTGGACTTCGAGGGAAAGGGCAAGTCTGGAACCACCAGGCAAGGGTGATTGCAGGCCGTTAGCCGCTACGAGGAAACCATGGAACCGAATCTCAATCAGGAACGCCAGCAGGCCCACGCGTTGCTGGATATGTTGCCGGCCGCGAAGCTGAACGCCGTGCGGGGTCTGCTGGAAGTGATGGTGGAACCGCTGGCGCGAGACGGCCGCGGCGCTGGACCGCGCCCGTGCTTCGCTGGCGCGCGGCGAGGGCATTCCGCACGAAGAGATCCTGCGCGAGTTCGGACTGAGCCGGTGAGCGAAGACCCCGCGCCCGAGCGGATCGCGGTCATCTGGTCGCCGGAAGCCGGGTCAAAGAGCTCCGGGTCATCCTCCCGATGGTCGAAAGCATCATCCAGCGCGATACCATAAAGGAAGCCGCGCGCCGCTTTTCCAATGCCGATTCCGGAGGCCCACGATGACCGATGCACGCCAGAACGCTCACCAGTTGATTGACCGGTTGCCGGAGACGCAGCTCTCGGCACTGGTCGGACTGCTGGAAACGATCGTCGATCCCGTAGCCGCCGCTCTGCGCAACGCACCTGTGGACGACGAGCCCGAGACGGAGGAAGAGAAGCAGGCCGTGGCGGAAGCGCGCGTGTGGCTGCAGCGGAACGGCGGCAAAGGCATTCCGCATGAGGAAGCCATGCGGCGGCTGGGGCTGGAGTGAGGGAGATCGAGTGGACCGAGACGGCGCTGGAAGACATGGCCGCGCTCGATAAGGGCATCGCCCGCCGGATCAAACAGGCAGTGGAACGTTTCGCCGATACCGGAGCGGGCAGCGTGAAAAAGCTCCAGGGCATCGACCCGCCCGAGTATCGTCTCCGCGTCGGCGACTACCGCGTCCGTTTCCATCTGGAGGACGAAACCGTCCGCGTTCTGCGGGTGCGCAACCGCCGCGAAGCCTACCGCTGAACACTACGTGGAGGGCGGCCGTCCGCTCCTGAAAACTGTGCTGGCCTGCGGCAGCGTGGAAGCGCAGCGGCACCGCCCGCCCCCGAGTTTAGCGCTTGCTTAGTCGTGCCCCGGTGGTTTCTGTGGAAGCGGTGTTCGGCACGGTGTCATGGCAACACCCGTCTCGGGCTCTCCTACATGGAAACTGACAACGCAGACGTCCCTCACTCTTGCATGCTTCGGTAAGCTTACGTCGGGCTCGAATCGCCTGTCTGCCAGGTCGACGTCCCAGGGGCCGGCGAAGAAACCGATCGGAATCGAAGACAGGTAGACCTTGTTACCCGGCAGCGTGAATGAGACGTCGAGAGTTTTCTCTTTGAGCAGGGCAGGTGGAATCCTGAAGCAGTTTCCGTCTAGTGACGCCGCGTTCTCACCTTCCTTGGTCTTCAAGGTGATAGTTTGTGGGCCATCGATCGGCCTCCCGTTGAGCCGCACGTGGATGGTGACGCAGTGGGTTTCACTAGCCTCGGCCGCTTGCGCGAGTAACTCTGACGCACCCATGCAGAGTAACAACACAAAGCCGCACATGATCGATCTTGGTGATGAGTTCACTGCTTGTTGAAATCCTTTAGGCTCTCTTTGCATGTGGGTCCTTCGCCGGTATACACGTAAACTTTCTGATCCCTCGCTCCGACCACGATATTGGTCGTGGGGGCCGGGAAAGCTCCTTGAATATCACCCGGTGATGGAGGCTGCTTGAAAAACGAGTGCGTGAGCACCGTCTGACCTTGGGCGTTTGTGGAGGTCGTATCAGCTGTGGCAGAGGGGTGAACATGCCAGGCCACATCGGCCGTTACGTCTCCCGGCTTCTGCAGTGCCGGGTCGGCCGCCTTGTTGGGATTTATTTCCGCCTTTCCCGGCTCCTTCACGTCCTTAAACGCTCCGGGCGCCGCAGGAGCCACCGTTTGGACGCCGTTCTTCGTGTAAGCAACTCCTCCTTCTTCGTGAGAACCACCCTTAGGATCGTCAGCCGTCGGACCGTTGCTTGCCTTGACCGAATTGTCAATGGCTTGTTTGACGGGAGCTGGAACGGCTGCGGGGTTGGGCTGCAGCTTTTGACAGTTCGGCATGTCTACCCCGCAGTGGCCATCGGGGTCCGGTCGTGATAGTGGATTGTTGCGTACATACGCATACTGGTTGAGGGTCTGCGGATCACTCAAGACCGCGTAAGGAACGCCTTCTGGCCTGGCCGACCAGTCTGGAGTCGTAAACCTGCCCTGCGCCCCGGAGAAGTACCGAGCCCCGAAGAAATCGAGGCCCGTTTCGTTATCGCGGAGTTTGCCGGTGTACCCGGCAACCCCACCGTAGCCGCACGCCCAGTCCACCAGCCCTCCGCCAACCTCCGTAAGCCCCTTCATTAACATGACTTATACAGGTTGTATGGTAGCATCGGAGAGCATGGTGGGGTGCGCGTGTTCGATTTCCTGAAGCAGCCGGTGGCGCGGTTTCAGGACTTCCTCGTGTTGTCGGGGCGAGCCCTCGGAAACGTCTTCCGCGCGCCGCACTACTGGGACGACGTCTTCCTGCAGATGGACATCATTGGCGTGGGCGGCCTCCCCATTGTGCTGGCTATCGGCTTCTTCAGCGGCCTGGTGATCACCATGCAGATGTCGCGCGCGTTGTCCACCTATGGCGCGGTGGGCCAGGTGGGGCCCATCGTGATGCTGACTCTGGTGCGCGAGCTGGGTCCGGTGCTGACGGCGGTGATCGTGGCCGGGCGCACCGCAGCGGGCATCGCCAGCGAGCTCGGCTCCATGAAGGTGAGCGAGCAGATCGACGCCATGCGCGCGCTGGGCACCGATCCAATTCAGAAGCTGGTAACGCCGCGCATGATCGCCACCGCGGTGATGCTTCCCGTGCTCACGGTGATCGCCGACCTCGTTGGCATGTTCGGCGGCTTCCTGATCGCCTACTTCACGCTGCGGCTGACGCCGGGCCAGTACTGGACGCCGGCGTATCAGGTTCTGGAATACAACGATCTGGTTCAGGGGCTGCTGAAGCCCTTCATATTTGCCTTCGTGATCTCTCTGGTGGGATGCTACTACGGCATGGCCACCACCGGCGGAACGCAGGGCGTGGGCCGCGCGACGACGCAGGCGGTGGTGGTGGCCAGCGTCTCCATCTTCGTCCTGACGTTTTTCATCGGCCGCATCTTCGTGCACATGGGATAGCCGATGAGCGCCGCCGCCAATGGACAGCCACCGCCGCAAAGCGTTCTGCGATTCGAGGATGTCTCCCTCGCTTTCGACGAGACCGTCGCGCTGGACCATGTCTCGTTCGAGCAGGCCGCCGGGGAAACGCGCGTGGTGCTGGGATCGGCGGGCAGCGGCAAGACGGCCCTGCTCAAGATGGCCATCGGTCTGCTCAAACCCGACTCGGGCCGCGTCTGGCTGCTGGGCGAGGAGATCACCAGCCGCAGCGAGCACGACTTGTTCCGCCTGCGCAGCCGGGTGGGAGTATTGTTTCAGGAGGGCGGGCTGTTCGACTCGCTGACCGTGGGCGAAAACGTCGCCTACCCGCTGGAGAACCAACAGGTGGGAAAGACGGCGGCGCCGGAGGAGATCGAGCGGCGAGTGGAGGACGCGCTCCGCTTCGTCGAACTGGAGCAGACCCTCGACAGGTTTCCGAACGAGTTGTCCGGCGGGATGCGGCGGCGCGTGGGCATCGCGCGAGCGGCCGTCACCGAGCCGCCCCTGGTGCTGTACGACTCGCCGACGGCCGGGCTGGACCCGATTACCGCCAATACCATCGTGGCGCTGATCGCCAAGGAGCGCGATCTGCGGGACACCGCGAACCTGATGGTGACGCATCGCTATCAGGACGGGGAAATCATGGCCAATTTTCGCTACAATCCCGACAGTGGGCGACTTGTGCCGGCAGCGCACGCTGCGGGAAGCAACGGACTCCGAACGATGTTCATGGTGTTGGAAGGTGGCCGTCTCGTGTTTGAAGGCAGCCAGAAGGAGCTGGAGGCGTCGAACGACCCGTACGTAACGCGTTTCATACGCCTCTGATCATTCATGCCGGTTCAAAAGAAAACGACCTGGGCGCGATTGAAGGTGGGGCTGCTGGCGCTGGCGGCGATAATCGTCCTCGCCGTGGTGATCGTGCTGATCACGGGCGACACGCCGCTTTTCGAGGGACACACCACCTTGTACACCTACATGAACGACGCTACGGGTCTGACCGACGGAGCGCCGGCCACGTTGAACGGCATCACCATCGGCACAGTGTCGAAGGTGGAGCTGTCGGGCATGTCCGACCCGCAGCACATTGTCAAAGTGGCCCTTTCGATCGAGGATCGTTTCCTGCGCTCCATCCCCGACGACTCGAAAACGGAGCTGACCGCCCCCAACCTGCTGGGCACGAAATTCGTGAATATCATCAAGGGCGCCAGCCCTAACGTTGTGAAGCCGAACGGGACGTTGCCCGGGCTGGATACGCGCGGCTTTGAAGACGTGGTGAAGCAGAGCTTCGGAGTGCTCACCTCTCTGCAGAGCGTGGTGGACCGCGTGGACAAGATTGTCGGCATCATCGAAAACGGCAAGGGGAGCATCGGCAAGCTGCTGGTGGATGAAGAGCTGTACAATCGCGTGCTGGCCGTGGTGACCGAAACCCAGAAGATCGCGGTGGCGGTGAACACCAACCAGGGAACCATTGGAAGGCTGGTGTACGATCCGCAGTTGTATAACGACGTCCATGGGTCCTTGCAGCGGCTGGACAGCCTGCTGGCGGGACTGCAACAGGGCGAGGGAACCGCGGGCAAGTTCCTCAAAGACCCCACCGTCTACAACGACCTGCAGAAGAGCATCGCCGACCTGCGCCAGATGATCGCCGACCTGAATGCGGGCAAGGGCACGGCGGGCAAACTGCTTAAAAGCGACGAGCTGAGCGATCAGCTTACGGCGACCATCAACCGGATCGACGTCATGCTCGACAAGGTGAATGCCGGCCAGGGGACCATCGGGCAATTGCTGGTGAACCAGCAGCTCTACGACAACCTGAACGGCACGTCCCAGGAGATGCACGGGCTGATGAAGGATTTCCGCGCCAATCCGAAGAAGTTCCTGCGGATCAAGTTGTCGCTGTTTTGAAAAAGCTGGTTGTGAACGCGGACGACTTCGGTTTCACCGAGGGCGTGAACGAGGGCATCGTGCGCGCGCATCGCGAGGGCATTCTCACCGCTACCACGCTGATGGCGCACGGCGCGGCCTTCGACGACGCGGTGCGGCGCGCGCGGGATGCGCCTGAACTCGATGTCGGCGTGCATCTCACGCTGGTGGGCGCGCCGCGGTATCCGGCCTCGGTTTCCGCTCTGCTGGTGGCGATGGCTCGGCGGCGCATCGACGTCGCGGGCGAACTGCGCGAGCAGATCGAGAAGGTGCTCGCGGCGGGCATCCGGCCCCGGCATCTGGACGCGCACAAACATACGCATCTGCTTCCGCCAGTGTTGAAGCGCGTGGCCGAGTTGTCGCGCGAGTACGGCATTCCGTGGGTGCGGCGGCCCTTTGACTTTCCCATTCAGGCGTCCGGCGTGCCGTTGTCGCGCCGCGCGGTCACCCGGGCGCTGGCGGCGTTCAGCGGCCGGTTCTATCGCGTGCTGCGGGGTTACGGATGCCGCACCACCGATCATTTCGCGGGATTCCGCATTACCGGACGTTATGACACAGCCGAGCTGTGCGCGCTCATCCGCGGCCTGCCCGATGGCGTCACCGAGCTGATGACGCACCCGGGCATCTGCACCGCCCAGTTGCGCGCGGCGCGCACGCGGCTGAAGGAGAGCCGGCAAAAGGAGCTGGAGGCGCTGGTGTCGGCGGAAGTGAAGCAGGCCCTGGCGGAGGCCGGGGTGGAGTTGGCGCGCTTTCGGGATTTGTGATTGTGGGCCCGGCAGAACGCGGCTGCCGCCGCGTGTCCGCGGAACGGTCGCGCATTGCGCGGTGCTACATTGGGCCAATGCTGAAAGACCGGGAACGCGCTGAGATCGCTCGTTTGTGGGCGCGCAAGCTCCAGCAGGATGAGCGGAAGCTTCCGCAGGCCGATCGCCACCGGAATCTGGAACCGGCCAGCGCTGAATTCATCTGGGCGCTGGCGGCCGGCATCGGCGCGAAGCGGCTGCTCGAAATCGGAGGGTCCAGCGGGATCTCCACCATCGCACTGGCCGCGGCGGCGCGCGAAACCGGCGGCCGGCTGACATCCATCGAGATCGAACCGAATCGCCAGGCGGAGGCGCGCGAGACCATTCGCCGGCTCGAGCTCGACAATCACGTCGAGTTCATTCTGGCGGATGCGGCGCAGGTTCTCCGCGGTATGGCCGAGCCGTTCGAGTTTGCCCTGATCGACTGCGAGAAGGACGACTACATTCGCTTCTTTGAGATGCTTCCCGCCGGCCCGGGAACGGTGGTGGTGGCGGACAACATTCTGTCGCACCGGATGGCGGACTACGTGGCGCACGTGCGCTCGCGGGGCGGGGCGGAGTCGGTTACGCTGCCCATCGGCAAAGGGCTGGAAGTGACGCGACTGCATTGACGGGTTGGACCAGCGCGGACTGAAACATCCCTGTTTGCAAGCAGTTACGGTGCCCCGGCCGGAGACCGGCGCGATCCTGCAAGGTTTTTGCGCCTGGCAGGAAACATTTGCCGTCCCGCAGTCGTCACGTAACCATTATTCGGCTGTGGCTCCTTTGCTGGAGGTTTTGATCCGTTTTGCCGGCGCTCCGCTGCCGCGGACTGCCGGCTTCCGTTTCCGCCTCCGGGAAAACAGGCCTGAGGTATCCAATGCATGTTTAGAGTCTGCCTTCCCGGCGTGTTCCTGCTCTTGTGCGGTAGCCTTGCGGGGGTACATGGGTATGCGGCGACCTTCGAACAGGTTGCCGCGGAGGCTGAGGCGGCCCGCGACGCACACGACGTCCCCCGGGCCATCGAGTTGTATCGGAGCGCAGTGGCGCTCCATCCGGATTGGCAGGCCGGCTGGTGGTTCCTTGGAACCCTTCTCTATGGCTCGAGGCAGTACGCGGACGCGCGGAACGCCATTCAGCATCTCGCCGATCTCAACCACAACGCGGGGCCTGCCTGGGGCCTGCTGGGACTGTGCGAGAGCGAGACCGGGGACTATGTGGACGCGCTGCGGCATGTGCAGAAAGCGCTGACCATTGACGGCGAACGCCAGTCCGAGTTGGAGGACGTTCTGCGCTCGCGTGAGGCCCTGCTGCTGACGCGGAACGGCCAGTTCGACACGGCGATTGAGAGATATGTCCAGTTCCTTCGCGGCGGCGCTCCGAGCGAGCCTTTGCTTGCGGCGCTGGGAGTGGCCGCGTTGCGCTGGCCGCTGCTGCCCGCGGAAGTCCCCGCCGAACAGCAGAAGCTGATTGTTCGCGCCGGCAAAGCATATCTGGCGATGATTTCCGCGGACCCGCAGGCCGCCGGCAAAAGCTTGCGCGAGTTGGTGGAGGCGTTTCCCTCGGAGCCCGGAGTCCACTACCTGTATGCCTCGTGGCTGATCAAGAGCGACCAGGACCTGGAGATCGCCGAGTTGAAGCGCGAGCTCAGCATCGCACCTGGCAGCGCGGTGGCCAATCAGATGCTCGCTTGGACACTACTGCAGCACGGCGATATCGAATCTGCCTTCCCCTACGCCGAGGCGGCCATCCGGGCCAACGCCGAATCGCCCATCGCGCAAGCGGTTTGGGGGCGCGTTCTGGCGGAGACCGGACACGTGAAGGACGCGATTCACTATCTGGAGAGTTCCGCCAGCGTGGACCCGAACAATCTGGAAACGCGCATCGCACTGGCCAGCGCGTACGGGCGCGCCGGCCGCTACCAGGACGCGATGCGCGAACGGCGGGAGGCGCTGAAACTGAAGGAGGAGGCCCACGGCGCGCGGAACTAACGCCCGGACGGCCGCGCTCCTTCTGGCCGGTTGTCTCACGGCGGTGGCCGGTCCGCCCGGAGACAGCCGGTTCCAGTGTGCGACATGCCATCCCGCCGAGGGACGCTCGCAACCGGAAACCTCCATGGGGCATGCGCTGCTTAGCGGCGCCGATTCGCTGGTGCTGAACGGACATCGGGAATTGTCATTTCGCAAAGGTGCATACTCCTACACCATCCAGCGTCGCGGAGACGAAATCGTGTACAGCGTGACCGATGGCACAGGCACGATTTCGGTCCCACTCAATTGGACCGTGGGCGCGCATGCACATACCTTCGTCCTGGAATACGATGGTCGCCTCTACGAGAGTCTGGTCACCTACTACCCGTCCATAGACAGCCTGGACATAACCACGGGCGACGAGGGGCTGCGGCCGGGGACGCTGCTGCAGGCGCTGGGGCGCAGGCTGGACGACAGAGAGTCACAAAAGTGTTTCGGCTGTCATGCCACCGGCGCGGTCTCCGGCGGAAGTCTGCGCCTTGACGCCCTCACCCCTGGCGTGCGCTGCGAGCATTGCCACGCGGGTGCGAGCCGGCACATGGAAGCGATTACGCATGGCGACGCGCGGGTGATTCCGCCAAAACTGGAAAGCCTCTCGCCATGGGAGATGTCCAACTTCTGCGGCCAGTGTCATCGCACCTGGGAAGAAGTCATGCGTGGCCAGTTGTGGGGTCCGTTCGATGTCCGTTTTCAGCCCTATCGCATGGCCAACAGCAAGTGCTTTGACGGCGCCGACCGCCGGCTCAGTTGCCTCGCCTGTCACGATCCGCACCGCGAAGTTGTCCAGGACGCTGGCAGTTATGATGCAAAATGCCTGGCCTGCCACGACGCCAACGCGCGGGCGCGATCGGCTCAGTCGTCCGGTCCCGGCTCGGCAGCCAGAAAGTCCTGTCCCGTTGCGGGCGCCAATTGCGTGACCTGTCACATGCCGAAGGTGGACGTGCCGGGCCTGCACCAGCCGTTCACCGACCACCAGATCCGAATTGTCCGAGCGGAGGATGCGTACCCGGACTAGCCAGAGCCCGTGCATCAGGCCGGGTAGGAGCCGGCAATATAGCTGTGCAGGTGCTTGATGGTGTCCTCGTGGGAGGAGATGATCCAGTTCACCAGGTCGCCAATCGAGATCACGCCGATCACGGCGCCCTCTTCGGTGACGGGCAGATGGCGCACTCGTTCGCCGGTCATCAGCGCCATGCACTGGTCCACCGTGTGATTGGGCGTAACGGTGACCGGAGTCCGCATGATCTCGCGCACTTCGGTGTCGCGAGACGACTTGCCTTTTAGTGCGATTTTGCGGGCGTAGTCGCGCTCGGCGATGATGCCGCTCAGCCGGCCGTCTTCCATCACCAGCAGCGCCCCGATGTTCTTGTCGGACATCATGGCCATGGCTTCGTAAACGGAAGCGCGAGGTGAAATGGTCCAGACTTCGCCGTGCTTCCTCTGGAGAAGCGCACTGACGGGGTCATTTAATTGCATGACGGCGTTCCCTCCTGTCGGGGTGAGAGTACCCTGGTTCGTCTTCTTTTGCAAGCAAAATCAAGCAACGAGAGGGTAAGCGAACCGCGCCGATGCTACGATTCCGGTCTCGCAGGATTAGCCGGGGAGGAAGCCGTGTATCCGTCTGTCAAAGCCGCGTTCCGCGCGTTCAATGAGCCGTTCGAAGGGGTGGTGCCGTGGATGTACCTCGACGTCAAAGGCCTGGTGACGGTGGGGGTAGGCAATCTGATTGACCCGGTGGAACTGGCCGTGCAATTGCCCTTTCGCTTCCGGGCGGAGCCCCATGTGGCCGCCAGCCCCGGGCAGATCGCCGAGGAATGGCAAAAGATCAAGAGCAATTCAGCTCTGGCGAAGGCGGGCTGGCGGGCCTGCGAGCCGCTTACCCGGCTGGGGCTGGATGATGCGGCTATTGACGCGCTGATTGCCGCCAGGCTCACCGGGAACGAGGCGTCCCTGAGGAAAAAGGAGTCTTTCCGCGAGTTCGACGCCTGGCCGGCGGACGCGCAACTGGGATTGCTGAGCATGGCCTGGGCGCTGGGTCCAGGCGGGCCGCCCGGTTTTGCCCGTTTCGCGGCGGCGTGCCGCAATCTGGATTTCGCCGCCGCGGCGGCGAATTGCGCCATCAACGAACAAGGGAACCCAGGAATCGCTCCGCGGAATCGCGCCAACCGGACGCTGTTCCGGAACGCGGCCGTGGTTCGGGCTGACGGAGCGGGGGCCGCTCACGATCCCTCCGAGTTGCGCTATCCGGCGGTGCTCGCGGGCGAGCATCCGGTCGCAGATTGAGTCCCGCCAAAGACCCGAAACCGCTTGCTTATAGTCGGATCCGGCGAGTGGTGACCACCGCTGAATATACTTCACGCCGTCTTGCACGTCCGGCTCGGCACGGGCCACCCGTCACCGTCACGGTCACCGTCCCCGACCCGGACCTAAGGTACATGCCTGAAAAGGCCGATAAGATTGAGTGAGATTCGGCTCGTGAAGCGACAACTCCGCGACGCTATCGTCTGTCTGCTGGTTGTGTGCGCCACCGGTGTCTCGCTTGGTCTGGATAAGGACCGGAATATCGACCAGTACGGCCACAACGTGTGGACCTCGCAGAACGGTCTGACCGGGGAGGCCGTGTATCAGATTCTGCAGAGCCCCGATGGGTACCTCTGGCTGATGACCTCGGGCGGGCTGGTGCGGTTTGACGGCGTGCGCTTCGTTCTGGTCGAGCCGCTGGCGGAAGGCCATCCGGTCAACGAGCCGGTCATGGCGATTTGCCGGGGCGCGGACGGCGATCTGCTGATCCGCACAAGGTCGAGAACGCTGATCTACCGCAACGGCCTCTTCGCGGACTACCGCCCACCGGCCGCCCTGCCGGATGGCAGCGTGAGGGTCGTGTTCGAATCACGGGAACATCAGGTGTTTGTCGGGGCGGACGACTTCATTTATCTGGTCGAAAACGGCGCCCTGCGCATGCTGCGGCGCGGCACCGGCTGGATCTACGGCTTCCTCGAAGACGAGCGGAGCACGGTGTGGATCGGCGGCTCGTCGGCGCTCTATGCATGGAGTCGGGGCCGGCTCGCCACATTGGACCGGTTTCACGACAACCTGCGGACCACCGCTCTGCTGGAGGATCGCGATCAACGCGCCTGGCTGGGCACGCTGGATGGGTTGTACCGGATGGACCTCCGAGGGCATGACGCCGCGCCGGTGGTGCGAGACAAAATCCGGGGCGGGGTGAACGCGATTCTCCAAGACCGGGAGGGCAACCTGTGGGTGGCCTCGAACACCACGGGATTGTGGCGCTTGAGCGGCGGTCAGGTCGCGTCATTCAGCTCGCTCGATGGTCTGACCGACAGCCGGGTTTTATCGCTGTACGAGGACCGCGAGGGAAGCCTCTGGGTGGGGACGGCAAGCGGACTGGACCGCTTCCGCGACACCCGGTTCACCGCGTTCACCGTAAAGGAGAAGCTCCCCTCGAATGAGACCGCGATGGTCACCGAGACTCGCGACGGGAGTCTTTATGTCTTCTGCCTGGGAGGCGGCCTGGCGCGCATCCGCGGCAACGTGGCCACGCCGATTACACCAAAGGACGGATTGCCCAACACGTACGGCAATGGGATGTTCGAGAGCCGGGACGGCAGTCTCTGGCTGGGCACCACCGGCGGACTGACCCGCTACAAAGACGGCAGGTTCGTGCAATACAAGGCGCGCGGGCGTCTGGCAAACTACTATATCTCGGCGATCAATGAGGACGACGAAGGGTTGATCGTGACTACTTCGGAAACGCTGGCCCTGCGGTTCCGGAACGGGGAAGTCCGGCCTCTGACCATCCGCGGACAGACCACTCCGCTTTCCACGCCGGGCAACTACACCTTCACCATCGATCGGGATTCGTCGGGGACGCTGTGGTTCGGGACGGTGCGGGGATTGTTCCGGTTCGCCCGCGGCGCGCCACCCGGCGGGGCCTGGCAGAAGCAGATCGACTATCCGGTCACATCGATCTTCAACGACAACCGGGGCAGTCTCTGGCTGGGCGGAAGAGTACCCGGCCTGACCCGGTTCTCCATCCGGGACGGCAAGGTGACCCGCTACACCAGGGCCTCCGGCCTGTTTGACGACTATCCCTCCCGCGCGCTCGCCGATAACTCGGGTAACCTCTGGGTCAGCACTCCGAACGGCATCTACATGGCCCCCCGGCAGCAGTTGGACGACTTCGCGGCCGGCCGGATTTCGACCATCGAGACGGCTCACTACGACACCGCCGACGGCATGAAGACCAGCGAAGCCTCCCCCATCGCGCAACCGGCGGGCTGGCGGACCCGTGACGGCAGGCTCTGGTTCACCACGAAAAAAGGCGTCGTGGCGGTCGATCCGGACCACCTGCGTCGCAACAACCTGATTCCCCCGGTGGTGATCGAGGAGGTGGTGGCCGACGGGGGCACGCTGGCCGCACGGAACGACCTGCAGATTCCTCCCGGCAAGGACCGCATCGAGTTCCACTACGCCAGCCTGAGCCTGCTGGTTCCGGCCAGGGTGCGGTTCCGCTTCAAACTGGAGGGATACGATCAGGACTGGGTGGACGCCGGCTCGCGCCGCGTCGCCTACTATACGCATCTTCCGCCGGGGGCGTACCAGTTCCGGGTGGTGGCCTCGAATGGTGACGATGTCTGGAACGAACAGGGCGCCTCGCTGGGGCTGGTTCTGAAGCCGCACTTTTATCAGACCCTCTGGTTCTATCTGCTGTGCGCGCTGGCGGCCCTGCTGGCCGCATTCGCCGGTCAGAGATACCACACCCGGCAACTGCGAACGCGCGCCGTCGAACTGTCTCGGCTGGTGGCGGAACGGACCGAGGAACTGCGCAACGCCATGGAGGCGGCCGAGGCGGCCAGCCGTGCCAAGAGCGACTTTCTGGCCAACATGAGCCATGAGATTCGCACTCCCATGAACGGCATCCTCGGCATGACCGAGCTCACTCTCGAAACCGAGCTCACCGCCGAACAGAAGGAAAACCTGGCGACGGTAAAGCAGTCCGCCGACTCGCTGCTCACGATCATCAACGATATCCTGGATTTCTCCAAGATCGAGGCGGGGAAACTCGATCTGGACACGGTCGATTTCAACCTGCGCGACAGCCTCGAAGAGAGCATCCGCGCGATGGCGCTTCGCGCGCACGAAAAGAAACTCGAACTGATATGCGGCGTCGCCGGGGACGTCCCGGAGATGGTGGTTGGCGACCCCACGCGGCTGCGCCAGATCACGGTGAATCTGGTGGCCAACGCGATCAAGTTCACGGAACGCGGGGAAGTGGCGCTGGAGGTGACCGCGGAAGAACGCACGGAAGATCGGGTGACGCTGCACTTTGTGGTGCGCGATACCGGCATCGGCATCCCGCGCGAAAAACAGGAGGCGATATTCGCGGCATTCACCCAGGCCGACGCCTCCACCACCCGAAGATACGGGGGCACCGGGCTGGGTCTGACCATTTCCATGCGCCTGGTGCACATGCTGGGGGGACGGCTCTGGGTGGAGAGCGAACCGGGCCAGGGAAGCAGGTTCCATTTCACGGTGCGATTCGAAATCGGAGGAACCGCCGCGGACCATGCCGCGCGGCAGGCCGGGCCGGGCTGCCTGGTGGATACTCGGGTGCTGATTGTCGACGACAACGCGACCAACCGGAGGATCCTGAGTAACACGGTGAGCCAGTGGGGTATGCAGGCGGCGGTTGCGCAGGGCTCCGGCGAGGCGCTGGATCTGCTCAGGGAAGCCAGTGAACGAGGCCACCCGTTCCCCCTGTTGTTGTGCGACTACCACATGCCGGACATGGATGGCTTCTCGCTGGTACGGAGCCTTCGCAAGGAGGGGCTGCTCGATGGAACCAGGGTGATCCTGGTGACTTCCAGCGGACAACGCGGCGATGCGGCGCGCAGCCGTGAACTGGGCATCGCCAGCTATCTGAGCAAACCGCTGCGGCAATCCGAGCTGCGCGCGGCGATCCTGACCGTGCTGGGAGCAACGGCCTGGGAAGCATCGCCGGCCCTCCCCATCACCCGGCACTCGCTCCGCGAGAACCGCCGCAAGCTCCGCGTTCTGGTGGCGGAGGACAACGCCGTCAATCAGCAGGTGGCGCGACAACTAATCGAGAGACGCGGTCACGCCGCGGTGGTGGCGGCCAACGGGATCGAGGCGATGAACGCGCTGGAACAGCAGGACTTCGACCTGGTGCTCATGGACGTGCAGATGCCGGAAATGGACGGTTTTGAGGCCACCGCCAGAATCCGCAGCGGGGAAAAGGCCACCGGCCGGCGCCTGCGCATCGTGGCCATGACCGCCCACGCCATGAAAGGGGACCGCGAGCGGTGCCTCGCCGGTGGCATGGACGGGTATCTGGCCAAGCCGATCCGCGCGAGCGAATTGGACGAAGAGCTCGAGGAACTCGAATCGGCTTCGGAGTTCGCCGTGCGGCCGGAGCCGGCAGGACGAGAAGCCGAAGACCCGTCCGCTTGCGGCGTCTCACAGCAATCCCCCGCGCAACCGGCGTCTTGACTTTGCGGTCCATTTCCGAGAATACTCAACAATGACCAAAACGTCTAAACTCCTATCCTTAGCGGCAGCCGTAGTAGCTTTCTTCGCCCTGACCGCCCTGAGCGGTTTCGCTCAGATGCGGCATCCCGGATACCTGCACGCCCTTGCCGATCTGCGGCACGCCAGAGCCCATCTGGAGCGCCCTAACCACGGAGAACTGCGGGAACAGGAAAGGGAAGCGATCCGCGAAATCGACGCAGCCATTGGCGAGATCAAGAGAGCGTCGATTGACGACGGCAAGGATCTGAGCGATCACCCGCCGGTTGATGTCAGGCTCGAGTGGGGAGGCCGCCTGCAACGCGCTCTGGAACTGATCAACAAGGCCCACAACGATATCTCGCATGAAGAGGACAACGTCTTTGCGGGAGGGCTGCAACTGAGGGCGTTGGAGCATATCGATAAGGCGCATCGTCACGTCGAAGAAGCCATTCAGGTGGTTCGCTGATCCGATACAGGCCTGCGTTCCTGTTGCGGCATAGTGACGGGGATCGCTGCGGCGTGCGCGCCCGCCAGCGCCCTACGAACGCGGCTGGGAAGCTGTAAAATAGTCGGCGGACCGCTCCGTAACCGTCGCGGCTCGGTCACGACGTCCTGCGTTTGCCGAGCTTACCGAGCCACGAGGGTAACCGAGTGGTCAGGACGCCGATTGTTTTACAGCGGCTGGCGTCGCGTGTCCCCGTCGCGAATTCAGGTTGTAATCGTTGGCAACAGTCGGCTCAGTGTTGCACCGTGATCAGCGCTCCCGGCTGCGAGTTGAATCCGCCGTATGCCGCCGTGACGGAGTTGTCCCCATCCGGCGCACCCAGTGGAACCACCACGTTGAACTGATACATGCCTGCGCCAATCAGGCCGGCAAACTGCACCGTCGCGGGAAGCGAGCCGATGGTGACCACGGGCAACGGAGACAGCACTCCTCCCTGCACGGCCGATCCGGGGACTATGGGTTTGGACGTGGGTCCGAAACCATTGGCGAAGAGCAGCACCACCTCACCCGGCTTCGCCGGCGTAGTAAGGCCGGGATACAGGCTGGGCGGCCCGATGAAGCTGTAGTTGGCGTGTTCCGCGGCGACGTAAGGCCCTCCGTTGAACACGAAGAACGAAGGCGATTCGGCCTGCGCCTGCACGGTAAAAGCCGCGCTGACGACTCCGCCGTTGGTCACCTGCACTTGCACCGGACCTTCCATCGCATCGGGCGGCGTCAGGACGTTCAACTGCCGGGGGCTGAGGTAGTACAGATAGGCAGCCTTCCCATTCACGGTCACACTGACACCGTCCTCCTTCGTCGGCATCTGATTTCCGGGGAATTGCAGGATCCCCCCGGCCGGCGCGAGGTTCGCGCCATCGATCTCCAGCCACATATTCGGCGCGATTGCCGCGCTTCCGCCTTCGGCGTTCTCCACGCTCCGGATGAACAGACCGCCGTCCCACGCCGTCACCAGGCCGAAGGCATCCACCGAGCCCAGACCGGTTACACGGTCGAACCCGACGCCGGCGCTATAGCCTTCCGAGCCATCCACGCAGTCCGGCGAGCCGGTCTTGCACGGAACGATGTTGTTTCCCGTCGTGATGTCGTGAAAGACCGCGGGACTGGTCTGGGCGAGAGAGTAGAGCGTGGGGTTGATATTCCCGGCAGTCGGTTTCCCGGCCGCTGTCAGGGACTGATTCAGCAGCGCCACCACACCGGCCATAATCACCGTGGACACGGAGGTGCCACCCCAGTAGTACCAGCCGCGCGTTCCCGTGGATAAGTTCAACGTGTACGCGTTGTAGGCATCGTGTACATAGGACGCAGCAAGAGCAACATCCGGCAGATCGCGCATCCCGCCGCTCGGCACACCGGGACCGGTTTGCCACGCCGGCTTGGAATAAAACGTACTCACGCCGCCTCCGGTTGCGGCCAGAACACCTTTCACCACCCCGTCGTTCCACGTTGTCTCGGGGATATAACCCAGCGCGGATCCTCCATGCGCGGTGTTGGTGGTGTTCCAGTACGAGCCCGAACCTTCGACGAACTCGGTGCCGCCGACGGAGGTCACCTCCGGAAGGCTCGATGGCAAAAGCACCGCGAGGCCTTGCGACGCAACGCTCACGCCCTCGTCGTCGCATCCCGCGGCTCCGGAGTCGCCCGCACCCGCCACCCACGTAATGCCCTTGGAGCTTGCCGTTTTGGCCATGCCTTCATAGTAGGGGGCGGCAACATCAGCTCCGACTTCCGCGGCAACCAACGGCTCGCATTCCCCCAGACTTTCGCTGATCACCGGCGCCAGGTTCTGGTCGATCGCGTAAAACACCGCCTGGTCCGCCGAGGTGGAGTACACGAAGACGATATTGGCGTTGCGAGCCACGGCAGAGATCCATTCCAGATCGAGATCGGCCTCGGCCTCGTTCGCGTCCCCGGTCTCCCCCGGGTCAGCGGTACAGCATTCCACGATCTGCGGATCGCCGCCAGGCAGGTTGTACTGAGTGCGAAACTGCCGGACATCGGCAAGCTTAATGTTCGACTGCCCCACCACCACGATGCTTTGCCCGGAGCCGTCGATCCCCTCCTCGTATAGCCGGTTGACGTCATAAATGGTGGCGATATCGTCCGGGGCGAGACTGTGAAGGCCGCCGGCGCCGGTTTCGGCCGGCTTCGCTCGCACCGCCTCGGGTTTCAGCCGGAAGTCGTTGAGGCCCTGAATACCCATCACCACATCCGCGAGGGCCGCCGGCACGGACGCCACCGTCGCATTCATGATGTGCGGTTCGCCATCGATCGTATAGCGGTGGATCTCAGTGTGAAACGTGTTTCGCACCTGCCCGGCCGTGCCGCTGAAGGCGATGAAATCGCGGTCCCGAGCCGTGTACGCGACGTGGAAGCCCTGGTCCCGCAACCAGGCGGCGATCCTGCCGACGTCTTTCCGACTGAGGCCGAAGCGGTCCGCGAACTCCTCGGAAGAGAGCCACTGGTGGTAGTTCGGCGAGGAACGGTCCTGCTGTTCGGCGAGCAGCCGCGTGAGCGCTTCCTCCTGCGCCGTCGTCCTTTTGAAGAACAACGTGATCCAGGGGAGTTGCCGGGAGGGCTCCACCGCTCCCTCATCGCCTCGCTGCGCCAGCGCCAGGGGCGCCACTTTGCTGTCGAGAACCACCGTGAAGCTGGCGTCGATGGGGCCGCTGATCCGGTCCTGCTGGGCGTGTAGCGTGGGTATCAGGCAGAGAATGGATGCGACAATCCAGAAACGTGTGCCGATTGGTTGCATGTCAGGTGCCTACTTCGTACTGCGGGGACAGATTGAGTCTGACATAACGGCTCCGCCGGATTCAAGGATGAATCGGCTCACCATCCCACCGGCTGACCCGCGTTCTGCTGGTCGAGCCATTTTTTGAGCGGCGCGAAATAGTCCAGAATTGCCGTCGCGTCCATCTCGCGCTGGCCGGTCAGCTCGTACAGGGCCTCGGGCCACGGCTTGCTTTGACCCATCTCCAGCATCGCGTTCAGCCGGCGTCCCGCTTCCTTGTTGTCGTAAATGGAGCAGCGATTCAGCGGACCGCTGCAGCCGGCCACCCGGGCCAGCGCGCGATGGAACTGGAACTGGAGGATATCGGCCAGGAAGTAGCGCGTGTAGGGCACGTTGGCGGCGACGTGATACTTCGCGGCGGGGTCGAAATCGGCCTCGCTGCGCGCCACCGGCGGCGCCACGCCCTGATACTTCAGCCGCAGATCCCACCAAGCGCGGTTGTATTGCTCGGGCGTGATGCGTCCGCTGAACACTTCCCATCGCCAGCGGTCGATGAGCAGACCGAACGGCAGGAAGGCGATCTTCTCCAGCGCCTTCCGCAACAGCAGGCCGGTATCCTTCGAAGGCGGCGGCGCCGCGTCCAGCAGCCCGATCTTCACCAGGTATTCCGGCGTCACGGACAACGCGATGGTGTCCCCAATGGCCTCGTGGAATCCGTCGTTCGCGCCGTCGCGGAACATCAGCGGCTGATTCTCGTACGCGCGCTGGTAGAAGTTGTGCCCCAGCTCGTGGTGAATGGTGATCAGGTCCTCGCCGGTGGGCTCGAGGCAGACCTTCACGCGGAGATCGTCCTTCCCGTCCACGTCCCAGGCGCTGGCATGGCACACCACGTCGCGGTCGCGCGGCCGCACGAAAAGCGACCGTTCCCAAAACGTCGGCGGCAGCGGGGCGAAGCCGAGCGACGTAAAGAAGTGTTCGGCGTAACTGACCATCCGCTTCGGCTCGATTCTGCGCGCCTCCAGAATCTTCGTTAAGTCGTATCCGGGATCGGCGTCGGCGGGCGCCACCAGTGAAAAGATGTTGTCCCACTCCTGCGCCCACATGTTGCCCAGCAGGTCGGCGCGGATCGGTCCGGTGGCGGGTTGTGCGTCGCCATACTTCTGGTGCAGGCGGTTGCGCACGTAGGCATGCAGAGACAGATAAAGCGGACGCACCTGGTTCCACAGGCGGTCGGTCTCGGCCGCGAACTGATCGGGCGGCATGTCGTACTTGGCCCGCCACATCGCGCCGGTGTCGGCGAACCCCAGTTCGCGGGCGCCTTCGTTGGCCAGCTCCACATAGCGCTGGAAGGGCTGGCGCATCGGCGGCGCGATGGCATGCCAGCCCACCCACGCCTGTTTCAGCTCGGCGGCATCCCGGCTGGTGCGCAGAATACGGCTGAGGTCTTCGAGGTCGAGACACTTGCCCGCGCCGGGCGGGCAGTATTTGCCCTTGCCGTAGGTTCCCTCCATGGCGGAGGTGATGCGGGTGAGCTCCGCGGCCCGGGCCGGATCCGACGGCGCCGCCACCGTGAGCGACAACTTCAGTAGTTTGAATTTGCGCGCCAGATCGGGCGGCAGCGGCAGGGCCGCGAAGGGCTCCCCCTGATGGACGAAGTCGACGGTCTGGCGGATGTAGTCCTCATCGGCCTGGGCAGCGAGGATTTCGGTGTCGTCGGTGATGTAGGTGTCCTTCACCCACGATGCCCGGCTGTCAATAACGTTGAGCCTGTCGAGGGTGGACTCGACGTTGTCCATGAACTTGCGCGCGTCGTCAACGGTGGCGCGGGGCACGGCGGCAAACGCGGCCAATGCGATGGCGAGCAGGAGGGTGCCGAGTGGGAGGGTGCGGCGCATCTTTATTAACATACACCCGGCGCGGAGGATTCGCCCCGTGGACACCTTCGAAAAAATACCTCAGGCAGCATTCGCGGCTGGTTCTTCAATCAGCACCTTGTAGCCGAGCCGGCGCAGGTCTCCGACGAGTTCCCGGGCGCGTTTCCGAATGACCTGAGGGTCCCGGCCTCGGGCTCCCTGTTCCCTGTAGGCAATGCGTTCGTGCAACAGCTTCCAGATGAGGCGGCGGAGGCGATGCCTTTTTGACGCCCAGACGGGGGACCAGCCTTCGGAATACTTCCTGAAAGTGACTGTCTTTGGTCCTCACGGCCGCAAAGGCCACCTCGGTCAGAATGCGCCGCATCGCTCGCTAGGCGTTGCGCCTGTTTCCCGGTGAATCCGCCCGGTATCTGGGCAGGGCCGATACACACCGGCCTGCGCCGGAAAAAAGACGATTGTGGGTGGTGGCCGTGATACACGGGCGGCGCAGTCCTCGGGTGATTGCCGCGATTCTGCGAGGGAGAGAGTGAGTCGGCGCTGGTCGCCGTCAAGGTTCGCCGGCAGCATGTGGCGGAATCGTGCGCGTAGCTCAACACACACCACTCCGCGATAGAGGCCCTTACCGGGCTTCTCACTCCTGTCCGCTCACGCCGCGTCTTCGAGCGAGATGTTCAGGCGCTTACCCAGACGAAGAAACGCCTGTTCGAGCTGGTCGAGGCGGGAAGCGTGGCGCAGGTCAAGGAGGCGGTCGATCCGCGGCAGATGGCGATTAAGGCGGTGCGCCAATTCGGCCTTCCCAACGCCCAAATGCGCGCATTTGCCGGTTCCAGCGCGACCTTCGCTTCGCTGAGCGCGGGGGGAAGAACGCGCGCTTCCGTGACCGCGCGGACAACTGGCGCATCGTTTCCCGATTTGAAAGAGCGTACGCCTTCGTCCGCGAACCGCATATCCTGGCCAGCATTGCGCCCGTTGCGCTTCGACGCACGGACGGCGCAGCCACGCGTGTTGGCCGCGATCCCCTCCCCTTGCAGCGCTGCAGTTCTTCCCCTCTGAGTGGCGAGCGAGAACAGCGCGGTGAAAGACGGCCGTCGCGTTACGCCTCCGCGCCCACCATCGTGCTGCGGCGCTCCATCAGCACCACGTCGCGCCAGCGGCCGTCCATCGCGCCCAGCTTCTCCCGCACCCCCACGATGCGAAAGCCCGCCTTGCCGTGGATGTCGATGCTGGCCGTGTTCTCCGGGAAGATCCCCGCCTGCAGCGTCCACAGGCCGGCCCGTTCGGACTCCTCCACCAGGGCGCGCAGCAGCGCGAGGCCAATCCCGCGGCCGCGCGCGCTCGCCCGCACGTACACGCTTACTTCGGCCACGCCCGCATACACGCAGCGTCCGGACACCGGGCTGAGCGCGGCCCATCCCAGCACTTCATCGCAGGCGCGCGCGGCCAGACGGCAGGCGCGCAGGTGCGAACCATCCCAGACCTCGTAATCCGGCGGGGTCTTTTCAAAGGTGGCGTTGCCGGTGGCGATGCCTTCCCGGTAGATTTCGCGGACCGAAGGCCAGTCGTCCGCTATCATGGGCGTCACCAGGACGTCCGAGCGGCGAAGCTCCATACCTTCAATTATGCAGGTGCGACCGCCGAATCCGCGTCACGAACGCGGGCGCAGCCGGCCGTCTTCCGCCTCGAACCTGGCGCCGCAGCTCGCGCACTCAATCGCCGGCCCGCCGTCCGGCAGCCGAATTCCGCACTGGCACATCCAGGCGGCTTGTCTGGCGGGCACGCCCATCACCAGCGCGTAGTCGGGCACGTCGTGGGTCACCACGGCGCCGGCGGCGACAAAAGCAAACTGGCCGATGGTGGCTCCGCAGACGATGGTGGAGTTCGCGCCCAGCGTTGCGCCGCGTTTCACCAGGGTGCGCTGGTATTCGTTCTTGCGAATAATGTGGCTGCGCGGGTTTATCACATTCGTGAAGACCATCGACGGCCCGCAGAACACATCGTCTTCCAGATCCACCCCGGCGTAGACCGAGACATTGTTCTGAATCTTCACGTTGTTGCCGATCCGAACGCCTCCGGCAACGAACACGTTTTGCCCGATGACGCAGCCCTGGCCGATTCGCGCGCCGGACATGACGTGGGCGAAATGCCAGATATGCGTTCGATCGCCGATTTCGCAGGGCTCATCCACGATCGCCGTGGGGTGGACGGAGTATCGCGCCGCCTTCGGCTTCAGCGCCACCGGCTGGCCGCCCTTCTTCAGCGATTCCTCGCAGGCCTGCAGAATCCGGAGAACGCGAAGGCCCTTTTCTCCACCGGTTCGCGGCGTCTTCCTCTCCGTTATGCATTCGAGGAAATGCTGGCATTCGAGCAACAACGGTTCGTCGGCGGGGATCGCAAGAACCTGCGCCTCCGCCTTGTGGGCCACCGGAACGCGATCCGTCCATTCGATCTGGTGGGGATAGAAAACCAGCTTCTCGCCGTTCTTCGTATCGTCGAACACCAGCATGCTGCGGTCGCCGACGACAACGAGTTTCTGCTCTTTGAACGGGTGCAGCCAGCTCACAAAGATGTGCGCCTGCACTCCGCTGGCAAAATCGCATGTCGTAAGGGTTGTGTCGAAGACATTCGGATTGATGTAACTGGCGCCGTGGGCGGCGACGGTAACCGGCTCCTCGCCGAGCAGGAAGAGAAGCGCCGAGATGTCGTGAGGGGCGAAACTCCACAGTATGTTCTCCTCGGTGCGGAGCTTCCCCAGATTCAGTCGCGACGAATACACGTATTGGACCCGGCCCAGCCGTCCCGCCTGCATAAACCGGCGCATTTCCTGAATGGCGGGATGATACTCCAGTAAGTGACCCACCATCAGGATTCGTTCCCGGTCTCGCGCGAGATCTACCAGGGCCTGCCCTTCCTCCACGCGAAGGGCCAGCGGCTTTTCGACGAAGACGTCCTTCCCGGCAGCGAGCGCGCGTTCCGCCAGCTCGACATGCCGGGCGGCCGGCGCGGCGATGACCACGCCCTGAATCTCCGGATCCTGTAACAGCTCGTCGTAGTTGCTTGTTGAACGTACGTTGTACAGCGCGCCCAACTCCGACAGGCGCCCGGCATCGGTGTCGCAAATCGCGTGCAGGCAGTTCAGCTTGTGCAGATTCCGCACCAGCTTGCTGCCCCAGTAACCACAGCCAACCACTGCGACTCGCGGTATTCGATGTTCCATGATTACGGTGTCTCCTTAGGCCGCGGGGCGAATGCGCCGATCGCCAGCGCGGCAAGTACTAACAAAAAGGACAAGAGCGTGATCCGCGCGCCCAGCCGACGCGCCGGCGTATCTACGAAGTCCATGATCACCAGATGCTCACCCGCGGGAACACCCAGGAGAATCGCGCCGGTTTCGCCGTCGGTGGCGAGCGGCGCCGGGCGGCCATCGAGAGTCGCGGTCCAGCCTGGATAGTTGAAGGTTCGCACGAACAGCCGCCCGGCGTCGGCGCTCTTCACGCCGATCACCCGGTGCTGCGGCTTCCATTCGCGAATGGTCACCGATCCCGGCCCCCCGTCCAGCCTGGTCCGCTCCATCTCCGGCATGTCGTCGGTGTGCGCCGGAGCCGTGCGCGGAATGATCGCATAGTTGGTATGTTCTTCCGCCGGCTGGAAGGCCTCCTGTTTGTTGACCGGCGCCATGATTCCGAGAATCGTGAAGAGCGTCCCGCCGAACAGGATGGCCAGCCCGAGGAGGCCGCACCAGGCAAACCTGCCGCGCCGGCGCGCACGCCGCGCCTCGATCGCCGCGTGTAGGGTTGCCCCCGCCAGAAGCGCGGCCACCAGTGTCGTAATGGCCAGCATACGCCAGGCGAACACGCCAATGTCGATCTTCGGAATCCGCTGTCCCAGAGGAGCCGAGACGCGCAGCATCAGGAAGCTGGCAAAGCACCCGATGGCCGTCCAGAACACAATGTTGCTGCGTGGCCTCAGCCATAGCAGCGTAAAGGCAGTCAGAAGAATGACTGCAACATTAAAACACCACGAAAGATTGAGAAGTTGAAAAAACTCGAAGTATTGCTTCGAATAACCTGCGTACATGAACAGGTAGGTTTCATGATACGGCCATATCTTCCCGATGATTTCATGTCGGATGAGATTCTGTTCCACCGCCGCCGGATACAGATAGGCGGCCGAGAGGCCAAGGCCGAGCGCCATTCCGCCGCCGGCCCACAACAGTCCTTTCCAGTCGCGGCGCAGTAGCGCCAGCAACGGCAGAAACGGGCAAAAGGCCAGGGTGAACTGATACGCAGTGGGCGGATGCGACCAGAGAAAGGCTCCGTAACTCAGGGCCAGCCCGGCAGCCGGCAGCAGTGGGCGAGTGGCCGCGAACAGCTCGTCGGCGAACAGAAGGATAAGTGGCATCCAGACGAACGCAAGTAACTCAGCCAGAGCTTCCCGATGGTATTGGTCGATGGCGTGGTAGGGAAATACAACATACGCCATCATGGCCACCGCCGCAGCCGCGCGCGACATACAGCGCCGCGCCAGAAGGTATGCGGCCGCGGCGGACGCCACCATCATCAATAGGTGAGCGCCCAGCAATACCCGTGTCCAGTCATGAAACAGCGGGTACAGCAAGGCGGTGAGATAGTAGACGCCCGGAGGATAGAAACATGTGGTGGGCGCGCCGAAGCCGTAGTTAGTGTCTTCCTCCCAGCGCGGATAGAGTTCGCCGGCGGCCAGCCCCTGGTAGAAGTCCCGCATCTGGTCGAAGTGCAGGAACATGTCGTGGGTGTCGGGCATGCGCAGGTCCCAACGGCTGCCCCCGGGCAACGGCCGGCCCATGAAGAAGAACGGCGTCACCGCCAGCGCCGGCGCCAGAACACAAAGAAGCGCGATCGCGGCGCGAGCCTTGAATTCACTTATGGATGTCATCGGACGTGGAGCACCAGCGCGTTCGGATCGCTGTACACGGTGTCAAAGTCGCCGCTCGCCCGAGCCGCTCGAAGAAAGTCGTCCTTCGAGTTATCGCTAACAACATACTGCGCGCCGAAACGCTTGCGTATGGCTTGTCCGGGATGCTCCTGCTCTCCCTTTATAATGCCTTCATACAACTTCCCCAGGTCCGGGTTCGCCTCCGACAGATACCGGGGGTCAAGGCCGCAAACATATGTATTGCGCTGGTTGTAGAAGAAAAGCGCGGGGAATTCATCCCAATCGGTATTGAAAATCAGGGACCCGGGGGGCGTGTGCTGTGCGAGCCACTGCGCGGCTCCGCGCATCGCCATGGGGTCGGTCTCGGTTTGCACGTCGGAGCGCGCCTCCCGGACGTTCATCACCAGCGCGGCGCCGGCAGCCAGCACCACGGCCGCCATCCCCAGCCGCTGCAGCCGGCCGGGAAGTTCGAGGGCTGCCAGCGTGAATGCCGCGAACAACACCGCGAACGGCGGCCAGTACTCCACAAAACGGCTCCATCTCAAATTGAAGACCAGGAACAAGGTTGCCAGCGTCAGAAAGAACAGCGGCTTGCCGTCATCGTGCCGCTTACGGTAGTCGAACACAAGCAGGGCGACGAAACACGCGACACATATGGAGACATTCCATACGAGCGTTTCCCACGTGTCGAACGGGAACCACTCGTTGCCCGGGTCCAAACCGGGAACCGAAGTGCCCACCATCCGGATGTGTTGCCACATTAAACTGAGGTTTTTCGGGAAATAGGGATTGATTACCAGCCCCAACGCCACGCCTATGATGGTGGCGTAGAGGGCGCCGAGGTCGATACGGCGCTCGCACAGATACACGGTCAGCGCGTACGCCAAGGCGAAGACCACCATCAACGGGAACATGCTGTACATCCACACAAAGGCGAAGGTCAGCAGCGCCAGCAGACGTAGCCTGCGGCGTAGAATCAGCCAGACGCCCGCGGCCAGCAAAGCCAGCGACAGGCTGGGCGCGCGCGTCATCGACATGCGGTAAAGGAATTGTTCGGAACCGGCGGCCAGCAGCGCCAGCCAGAGCCAGCGAAAACGGACGCGATATGCGACCAGAAGCGCGAACAGAACCGTCAAAGCGGCCGCGGAGAAGAGCGGGGCGGCCAGTTTCGCGCCTATACGCAGGTCGCCGAACGTGAACGGCGCGAGCAGGACATGGAACAGGAAATGATGATCCACATAATCGGGCGCCCGCAGGACGGTCAGAGGAAGCCATTCAAACCGCGGCAGGTGCGGAGCCGACTGGCGCAGCAGCCAACTCCAGCGAATGTGATAGTAACCGTCATTATCGACGATGGCCGGACCGGCGAATTCGATCCATACCATCAGGCCGAGGCAAACCAGGAACGCGGCGGCGCACTCCAGCGGGCTGCTCCAGCGGCCGAATCGCCTGATCATGCTAGCGTTTCAAGCCCAGAGCGAGATACAACACTGGCCGGAAGATCCGGTACCAGTCGGACCAGGCGCGCATTTTGGTATAAGCCTGGCCGCGAATCACGTCCGGGTATTCAATGGTCACGGGCACTTCCACCACTTTATGACGCAGCCGCAGGGCCTGAAACAGGAGGTATGGTTCCAGTTCATAACCATTAAGCCAGGACTGCCATAAGTTGATGCGCTTGTCCGCGAACAGTGAGAGACGGATTGCGCGAAACCCGCTGGAAGCATCGGTAACGCGCCGCCGCACCAGCAGGGAGAACAGAAACGTGTAGGCGCGCGTGCCGATTTTTCGCGACAGCGTCATGCGCAGGAACCTGCCGCCGCGGGTGTAGCGCGAGCCCTGCGCGAGCTCCGCGTCGCCCGCGAGAACCGGGGCCAGCAGTTGCGGGATCTGCGCGGGGGGAGTTTTGCCCGCGCCGGAGACGATTACCACGACGTCGTATCCGCGGTTGATGGCGTAGTCGATGCCGAGTCGGATGGCGGCGCCCACGCCACGATGCGCGCCCTCCAGCACGGTGGCTCCGGCGGCACGGGCGCGCTCCCCCGTCCGATCGGTGGAGCCGTCGTCAACCACCACCATCTCTTCCACCACGCCGCGCGGCGCCGCCTCCACAACGGCTCCGATCCGGTTCTCTTCATTCCAGGCGGGAGCGACGCAGACCACGCGCAACGGAGTTTCAGGACTGCTCATGGAAGCTCCGCGGTGAGCCAGAGCCAGGTTTTTCGCAGGCCATTCTCGAGCGTCACGCCGGGGACCCAGCGCAATTCGCGCCGGATCTTTTCGATGTTGAGCACCCGGCGCCGGATGTTGTCGATGTCGCGGCGGTCGATGTACTCGGGCTCCCCTTCCGAGCCGGCGATCTTCATCACGGCGCGCGCCAGTTGATTGATGGTGGTCTCCCGGCCGGTGGCGACGTTGTAAATCTGGCCGTCGGCTTTTTGCGAAGCGGCCGCCAGCAGCGTGGCGTTCACGGCGTCGTCGACGTACGTGAAATCCCGCGTCTGATCTCCGTCGCCATGGATGCGCAACGGTTCACCCTTGCGGGCCGATTCGAAAAACTTCGCAATTACGCCGCAATATGGATTATCGGGGCGTTGCGCCGGGCCGTACACGTTGGAGTAACGGACCACCGCCGTGGACACGCCCTGGCTCTCGTAGAACGCCCGGCAGTAGTTCTCTCCGGCCAGCTTGGAGACGGCATAGGGCGTCAGCGTGTCGATGCCGTCGTCCTCGTTGATGGGCAGGTAGCGCGGGTTGCCGTAGACGGAAGCGGACGAAGAGTACACCACGCGTCTCACCGCGGTCCTCTGCGTGGCCAGCAGGACGTTGAGCGTGCCGCCGATGTTCGTTTCGAAATCGTCGCGCGGGTTGCGCGTGGAGGCGATGATGTTGCGCGCGGCCGCGTGAATCACCAGCCCGGCGCCCTTCACCACGTCGCGCAGGAGGGCGAAATCGGTTACGCTGCCGCGCACCACCTCGAGCCGGTCGTGGCCCTGCGGCAGGTTCGCGGTGTTGCCGGTGGAAAAATCGTCAAGTACAACGACGGAGGCGCCGCCCTCCAGCAGGTGGCGCACAATGTTGGAGCCAACAAAACCGGCGCCGCCAGTCACCACCACGCGTTCATTCGTCATGGCTATCCGCGTGGCGCAGGATGCCGGCCCGCGCGCCGGTTGAGAGCGTTTTCATGGATGTTCTATATACAGAGTAGATGAACCGGGGGACGGGCCGCAGCAGGACTCGGCGGCGGCACGCCGGCCGGCGTCGCCGCTACTTACACGCGATCCGTTCGATGGACGGCAGACCATCGACGGTCTGTTGGGGATCGTATGTCACCGTGCAGGCTCGCAGCTCTTTCGGCAAAGGGCGCGCCAGAGTGATACGCGTGCCCGAATAAATGCAGGCGAGCCAGTACTGGCGCCCCGGGTTCGGAAAGAGCTCCCAGCTCGCAAGCAGTTTGCCTTTGGCGCGAGTTTCGTCCGGAACCAGCGAGGCAAGTTCCTTCGGTGGCCCGTCATAGAAGGTCACGCCCGCGAGCAGATTCGGCGTTGCGTCCATCTGATTCGTCCAGCCCGGGACGGTCTGGGCGAGCGTCTGCGTGGTGGAGATCCGCTCGGGGCAGCCGACGTCTCCGGCGACGGCAAGTGAAGCCGCCAGTGCCCCCAGAAGAAGGATCGTGCAGGTTCGATACATGGTCATAAGTCCCAACTATACAGCCGCGCATTGCCGAACCTCGCGAAACGCGTGACCCCGTTTGGTGGGGCGGGCCTGCGTGGGCCTCCCAATCCCGCCTGGACACTTTCAGCAGCCCTGCTAACGCGGCTCTGAGGGGGACCGGGTCCGGCAGCGGGCAAGTAACCGGAGTCCCCCCTAAAGCACCATGCCGGGCCCCTAGCTGTGCCAAACTAGGAGATCAGTGGCCTGGTTCACACGAGAGAAGCCTTCCGTCGGAGCGCCGCCGGCGGAAGGGGAGCGCCGTCTGCGCACAGAGGGGCTTTGGCAGAAGTGCGAGCACTGCGGAGAGATCATCTGGCGAAAGGCGCTCGAAGACAACCTGCAGGTGTGTCCCAAGTGCGCCTGGCACTTCCGCATCGACGCCCGCGCGCGCCTGAGCAGCCTGCTGGATGACGGCGCGTTCGAAGAGCTGGATGCCGGTCTGGTCTCCACCGATCCGCTTGGCTTCGTCGATTCGAAGCCCTACGTCGAGCGGCTGGACGGCATGCAGCGGAGCACCTGTCTGAAGGATGCCGTCATCTCCGTCGCCGGGAAGCTGAACGGCCGCAAGGTGTACCTCTGCGTGCTGGAGCTGAAGTTCATCGGCGGCAGCATGGGGGCGGTGGTGGGCGAGGTGATTACGCGAGCCATCGAGCGCTCACGGGAGAACCGCACGCCGCTGGTCATCGTCTCCGCTTCGGGCGGCGCGCGCATGCAGGAAGGCGCGGTCAGCCTGATGCAACTGGTGAAGATTTCCGCCGCGCTGATGCGCCTGGACGAGGCGCGAGTGCCCTTCATCAGCGTACTGACCGACCCTACCACCGGCGGCGTCACCGCCAGCTTCGCCATGCTGGGCGACCTGAACATCGCCGAACCCGGTGCGCAGATCGGCTTCGCCGGCCCGCGGGTGATCGAGCAGACCATCCGGCAGAAGCTGCCCGAGGGCTTTCAGACCAGCGAATTCCTGCTGGCGCACGGCTTCCTGGATGCCGTGGTCAAGCGCGGGGAGCTGAAGGCGTTCATCGCGCGGGCGCTGGGCTTCTTCGTGGGGTAGCGATCCCCCTACCACTGGACCAGACCGTCAGGGTCTTCTACCACGACCACTTCGTACTTTTCCAGCATCGGCATCAGCAGGTTCTCCAGTTCGCTCTTCCAAAGTTCCCCTTCATAAAACCTGGCCTTCATCGGCTCGCGGGAAGCGAGGTCGGGAAAGCCGCGCATGAAAAAGAAGGTGTCGGGATCTTCGACGGAAAGGAAGGGGCCCAATATCTTCATGCCGATCTCCGCGTGTGCCGGAACAGACCTGGAGCGGAATATCTCAAGGAATCGCGAGCGGCTGCCCGGCGTGGTTTTGTACGTTCTCATTTCTATGATCATGGGACTCCTCCTTCAGCAGGATGGCGCAATGAGCGCGAGAGATCAAATCCGGATTGCTGTATGCCCTTTGACCCAGCCAGGGCACTTCTGGCATAATAGCCTGGACAGTTTTGGAAGAGTCAGTTTCCGTCCCGGTTTGCTTGGGTTGTTTCCTCCGGCCAGTCCGCGGTTGTGATCCCTGCTTGTCCGAACTTGTCAGTCAGGAGTGTATGTGAGACTTTTCGTAGGTAACCTTCCGTATTCCGCCACCGAAACCGATCTGGAGAGCTTCTTCGCGCAGTCCGGGGTGACGGTGGACAGCGTCAATGTAATGCGCGACCGTTTTAGCGGCGAGGCGCGCGGGTTCGGGTTCGTGGAAATCAGCAACGACGCGCAGGCCAATCACGCCATTGAGTCGTGCAACGGCAGGGAACTGCTGGGTCGTGCGCTGGTGGTCAATGAAGCGCGTCCCATGGCCGCCCGCGAGGGTGCTGGCGGCGGTGGACGTGGCGATCGCGGGAGTCGCCGGGGCGGCGGCGGTGGTGGTGGCGGCGGATACCGCGACCGTTAGGAACTGCAGGACAAACCAACCAGAACAGGCCGGGCCGCGTGCCCGGCCTCTCGCTTTTTGGACGGTGATTTTCGGGAACCGCCCTGCCTGCGCCAGCGTGTTCTATGGTGACGGCCATGATGACGAACCCTGTTTTGGCGCACTACGGCGATGATCCCGCGGCCGACGTGGGGCGGTTGCCCGGGTCGGATTCCGGTTCTGGGGAGCCGACCCGCACAACTCGGCGAACCATGCGCTGTTTGCGGCGCGCTCCCCTTGCGCTTATCCTGCTTGCCTCGCTGGCTCCCGCGGCCGGGCCTCCCTCGGACGATCTTGCCGATCTTGAAGGGAGAGCGGACGAGGTGGTTCGGGTCAACATGAACTCGGCCACCCTGCAGGCGCTTTCGCGGGCGATTCCCGATAACGCGGGCGAGGATGCGCCGTTCTTTCAGGCTTTGTCCGGCGTGTCCGGCATCAAGGTGGTTTCGCTCTCATTCCACGGCGGGGGAATGCCGCCGCCCGAGGACGTGGACGTCCTGCGCGCCAGCGTCATTCCAGCCGGCTGGACACGGTTTCTCAGCTCGCGCTCCACGGACCCCGAAGAGATGGTGGCCGGCTATGCCGGTCCGGGCGGCCTCGCCATCATTGCGGCCGAGCCAGGCGAAATCACCGCCGTGCACATCGAAGGCGTGTTTTCCGGTAGTGCGATTCCCCTGCTGAGCCACCGGTTCGGCCTGCCGGCCATCGGGTCCGGCGATACGCAGCCCGCTTTCGCGACGCGCGGCGAGCACTCCACCGGCGCGGCCGTGCATCCGGAGAAGCTTGATTTCAAGCGGATGGTGCGCGAGATCGAAGCGCGGGAGGGCATTCATCACCTGCGTATCCCGTTGCTGAGTGTTGCCTCGCCGGTCGCCCGGCTGGCCTCCGGCGGGCGCGCGCGGGCGCTGGATCTGGCCGTGTTCGAGGACGCGCCAGCCAGCTTCGTGGACGCCGCCGATCGGGCTCTTCCGGAAGGCTGGTCGCGTTTCGTCGAGGTGCGGGATGGGAAAGAATCGACCAATATCTACGTGGGAGCGGTGGACCAGAACATGCCTCTTCTGATTGCCACCTGGGATGGTGACGGCGTGCTGCTCACGGTGAAGGCGAGCCTGAAGGATCTCTGCAAAGCGCCGCTCGCGTGGGCGGACGCGGGGCGCCATTCCGAAGAATAGTCCGGCAAGCGCGGCTTCTTGTCTGCGGGCGTGTTCGGACATTGTAGATCCGTCCCCGGCCCCCGCCGTTGCCGGCTGCATCTATGTGAAGACGCTCCAACAACTGAGGCTCCGTAAGCGGACTAAACACAGCGTCATTAGTGATTGCGGATAGGACCGCTCGCTCACGCGCGCGGCTCGGTTCAGGCGTTTCCGAGCCGCGACAGTAATGGAGCGGATGCGCAAGTACTTATGACGCTGTGTTTAATACTCCACGCCCAGCAGAAACAAACCGCGTGCCGGTGCGCTGGGCCCGGGCGCAATGCCGCAGCCGGGATCCAGCCGGGCGCGGACGTCCGCGGCGGAGAGGTTGCCTTTCCCCACCTCCAACAGCACGCCCACCATGTTGCGCACCATGTGCTTGAGGAAACCGCTGCCGCGCACCTGATACAACAGCCGCGCGCCGTCGCGCCACACGGCGGAAGAGTAGACGCTGCGCACCTTCGTGCGGGCGGCTGCGTCGCTTTCGTCGGACGCCGCGAAGGCCGTGAAGTCGTGTTCGCCCACGAACAACGGGGCTGCCGCCATCATGGCCTCCTCGTCGAGCGGGTAGGGGTGGTGAACCACGTAGAGCCGTTCGAAGGGCGGGCAAACCTCATCGCGCCAGATGCGGTACTGGTAGGTCTTGGCTCGCGCGGCGAAGCGCGGATGAAACTCGGCCGCAACCTCCTCGGCGGCGAGGACGCGAATCGAGCGCGGCAGGAGGCGATTCATGGCCCGTTGGAGGTTCCCGGCCGGGATGGGATTCTCCAGCGAAAAAGCGGCAACCTGCGCCAGAGCGTGCACCCCCGCGTCGGTTCGGCCGGAGCCGTGCACCGTCACCGGGCCGCCCTCGATAGCCGCCACCACCTGTTCGAGCGCACCCTGAATGGTGGGCAGGCCCGGCTGCACCTGCCAGCCGTGAAACTCCGTGCCGTCGTAAGCGATGGTGATGCGGATGCGACGCATGCCTGGCGCCAATATAACATCGGGGCGCGCCACCGGGCGGTACTACAATTGGATTTCACCGCTGTGCCGCAAACACTTCTAAGAAGAACGCAGCTCACGTTCATCTGGGTGGCGCTCGTGCCCGTGGTTCTGGCCGTGCTCGCGTGGTGGGGCAGCCTGCAGTATCGCGCGCGCGTCCACTGGGTATCGCACACCCAGCAGGTGTTGAGCGAGATGGACAACCTGCTGCTGGCCGTCACCAGCGCCGAAACGGGCCAGCGCGGGTATGTGCTCACCGGCGACGAGTCGTACCTGGAGCCGTTTCGGGCGGCGCTGCCGCAGGTGGACCGGTCGATTTCGCGCCTGCGGGAACTGATTCGCGACAGCGGCGCCGACCAGCAGGCTCGCCTCGAAGAGTTGACGCCCGCGGTGCACCTCAAGATGGATGAACTTCGCGGCACCGTCGAACTGCGGCGCACCCAGGGCGAGGCCGCGGCGGTCGCGCAGGTCCGCACCGGTTTGGGCCATCGCGCCATGGATGCGATTCGCCGGATCACGCTTTCCATGAATATCGAGGAAGAGCGCCTGCTGGGGCAGCGTCTCAAGGCGCAACGAAGCACGGAGGTTCGCGTCGCCGCTTGTTTCGGAGCGGGCATCGTCGTCTCCATCGTGTTGCTGTTCTGGGCCTACCACCTGATCGTCCTCTACGCCAACGAACGCAAGCGCGCCGAGCAGGAAGCCGTGCGCCTCAGCGCCGAACTGGAGCAGCGGGTGATAGAGCGCACCGCGGAACTTCGCGCGGCCAACGCCAGCCTGCTGCGGTCCAACGCCGATCTCGAGCGGTTCGCCTACGTCGCCAGCCACGACCTGCAGGAGCCGCTGCGCATGGTGAGCGCTTACGTGGACCTGCTGGCGCGCCGCTACGAGGGGAAACTGGACAAGGACGCCGACGACTACATCCACTTCGCCATTGACGGTGCAAGCCGCATGCGGCTGCTCATCAGCGACCTGCTCGCCTATTCCCGCACCGGTATGCAGGCCCTGCGGATCGCGCCCACCGACTTCGAGAAGGTATTGGAGACGGCGCTGGAAAACCTGCAAATTCTTCGCGAGGAATCGCGGGCGGAGATCGTATCCGAGCCTCTGCCCGCGGTCCGCGGCGACGAAGCGGGACTGGTGCTGGTGCTGCAGAACCTGTTGAGCAACGCCATGAAATTCCGCCAGCCGGACCGCCCGCCGCGGGTGCGCGTGGCGGCCACCCGACATGGCGACGAGTGGCGCTTCGTGGTGGAGGACAACGGCATCGGTTTCGACGGCCAGTATGCGGACAGGATCTTCGAGATCTTCCAGCGATTGCATGCGGGCAGCGCGTACCCGGGGACGGGGATCGGCCTGGCTATTTCCAAACGGATTATCGAGGCGCATGGCGGCCGGATGTGGGCGGAATCGACGGAGGGCGCAGGGTCGAAGTTCTGGTTTTCGCTGCCGGCGACGGAGGCATAATGCTCTACCTTCGCGCGTTGATTTTCACCATCCTGGTGCCCGGCTTCGTGGCGGGCTGGGCCCCGTGGATGCTGCTCACCTCCGGCCGCGAGGTGCGTGCGTTCGAGGCCGGCCCATGGCGCTGGGCAGGGTTGGCGCTGATTATCGCGGGCGCAGTCGGATATTTACTCTGCGCTTTGGATTTCCTGCTGAAAGGCGGAGGAACGCCGGCCATCTGGTTCACGCGTCCCCTGCGGTTTCTGCTGGGCGAGGAGCCGCGGGCGATCGTGCAGCAGGGCCTCTACCGCTACTCGCGCAACCCGATGTACGTGAGCGTGGCGGCGGCGGTGTTCGGAGAAGGCTGGTTCTTCGGATCGGCGCTGCTGCTGCTGTATGGCGTGTCCGTGCTCGTTTTCTTCCACCTCATAGTCGTGTTCGTCGAGGAGCCGCACCTGCGGCGCAAGGGCGGCGCGAGCTACATCGAATATTGCCGCAAGACGCCGCGCTGGCTCGGCTTGTGATACGATTCGGGCCATGCGGACAATAATTACGGCGCTCGTGCTGGCGGCTTTGTCCGTCGTATTCGCCGGCGATGACGCCCCTTCTCCCGCGCCGCATTTCACGGCGAAGACCGTGGACGGCGAGAGGTTTTCGAATGAATCGCTGATGGGGAAAGTCGTGCTGGTGCAATTCTGGGCCACATGGTGCCATTATTGCCGAAGCGAACAGTCGATGGTGGACGACATCTCGCGGGAGTTTGCGGACAAAGGCCTGGTTGTGCTCGCAGTCGACGTGGGTGAGTCGAAGAAGAAGGTGAAGAAGTATCTGGACGACTCGCCGCGCGCGTGCAAAATCGTCCTCAACGAAGACACTAACCTGCCAGCGTTGTACGCGGCCACCGCTTATCCGGTCTATGTCCTGATCGACAGGGAAGGAAACGTTGCGGGCATTCAACGCGGCGCGGGCGGCGAGCGCGCCTTGCGCTACCTGTTGCGCAAAGCGGGTCTGGAATCGGAGTGACGTGCGATTTCTGACTTCGTGGGAGCGGGGCAGGACTCGGCCGGCCTTTCAGACGTACCGTATCTCCCGGCAACAGTCTTCATCGATGTCATGTTGTTCGTGGTTGCCCGATATTACTTCAGGCGTTGGTCGGCGCGCCGGCCGATCGCGTCTCAATAATGGCTGGAAGAGTTTTCGAGGGCAGGCCACGCCCCCCTTTGGCCAGCGATCCGATTATTGCCTCCTGAACTTCCGCGACCTCGATCTGTTTCATGCAAATGTTGTCTCTGCACGACTTCATGAGGGGCGTTCCATAACACGGGGAACAGTGGACTTCATGGCGAACGATGTGAACTGTCCCGCGGCCGGCAAGTGGCCTGGTTTGCTGGAAAATGCCAGGCCCCCATAGCGTCACCAGCGGCGTCCCGAGTGCGGCGGCCATGTGAGCGGGCCCGGAATCGACGGCGACATAGAGGTTCAAGCGATCAATGAGGGCCGCCAGTTCCAGCAGAGACAGATCCCCGGCCAGATTCAAACAAGGAACGGCAGCGTGCCGAGCTATGAACTCGGCAAGAGGGCGGTCATTCCCCGAACCAGTCAGCACCACTCGGGCCCCCAGATTCTCGGTGAGCCATCGGGCAACCATGGCAAAACGTTCCGGCGGCCAACTTCGGAGACGGGTGTGTTCGAGAGTTTGCGGCCGGCGGCCCCAACCCGCATGAAGACCCACAAGAAGGCCGCCGCTGCCGATACCGGCGTGGTTCAGGCGTCGTTGTACGTCGGCCTTGAGCGCAGGCGGAAGATACAGCTCCATATCGAGCCCTGCCGGCTTGGCCCCGAGGACCTCGCCCGCATCGAGGTGGTTCTCGATACAGTGCTTGATGGGATCGAACGGGACACGTTCGATGCTCCGGGCCGGAATGGCGTCGTAAGCGGCCAGGCGTGCCGCATTGACCCGGCACGCAAGATCCAGAAAACTGCGATGGCTCTCAAGAGCCAGAGCCCAGTCGAGGTCCAATGCCCTCAACCAGCGAATGATGCCCTTCTTCTCCGGGCTCAGCCCCACCGGCACGTGCCGATACTCCAACCCAACCACTCGATCCAGACGCGGATTGTGCTTCAACACGTCGCGTGCGGCGCTTGAGCACATGAAAACCAGATAGGCGTTCGGGAAAGCAATTCGCAATGCTCGCACCAAAGGCGTTGCCATCAGGGTGTCTCCAATGGCGCCGGCTCGGATAATCAGAATGCGCGGACGCTGCGAAGAGGGCGACTCGCCGCGCGGGCCGATACCGTCGACGCCGGCATAGTCGCCCGACAAGAAAGTCCTCAGATGTGAGAGCACCACACCCACATGTTATCTGAATCGATTGCCCCGCACTCGTGGCTTCGTCTCGCGCTCGTGTGCAGCGCGCCGAAGAACTATGCAGAAAAGCGGCGTCGGGCCGTTCGTCCGCCACAGCAGCCCGCGGCAGCGGTCAGTGCGCGTCCATCTCGGGGACAAACGACGAAAACCCGCAACAACCGGTGGACATCGCTGGTCCCCGAATTGGCCAGCCGGCCACTGTTGCATCAAAATGCGCAAGCCGCGGCCGGCCCCGTCCAGCCATGACGAGGGTGGCGGCGAATCCTGGCACCTTGTCGCGGGAGGCCAGGTTCGCGTGCATTCGCGTAAGTTCGTGGCCTTATGATTACTCCGCGCCCAGCTCCATGCGGATCTCGGCCGCGATGCGCTCGGCCGCGGCCTTCACGCGCTCCATGTCCGGCCCTTCCACCATCACGCGGGCCAGCGGCTCGGTGCCGGAGAAGCGCACGTTGACGCGGCCCAAACCCGCAAAGGCGCTCTCGACGCCGGCAATCGCGGCCTGCACGCCGGCAAGCTGGTTGAGCGGCTTCTTCTGTTTCACGCGGATGTTGACCAGCAATTGCGGGTAGACGTGCAGGTCCTCGGTGAGTTGGTCCAGATTCCGGCCGGTGCGCCGCATCACGTCCATCACGCGCAGGGCGGTGAGGAGGCCATCGCCGGTGGTGGCATGGTCGAGAAAGATGACATGGCCGGACTGCTCGCCGCCCAGAATAGCCCCGCGGTCGAGCATGTCGGCGAGCACGTACTTGTCGCCCACCGGCGTGCGCACGAGCTCGATGCCGTCGCCCGCCAGCGCCTTCTCCAGCCCGAGATTCGACATCAGCGTGGCCACCACCACCGGCTGGCCGTTGCGGCCGCGCAGCCGGCCCGCGCGGTGGAGATCGCGGCCGGTGATCAACAGCACCGCGTCGCCGTCGACAATCTTGCCGGAGTGGGACACGAACAGAGCGCGGTCGGCATCGCCATCGAAGGCCACTCCGAGCTGTGCGCCGCGCCGCAACACCACTTCGCGAAGGCCTTCCAGGTGGAGAGAACCGCAATTCAGGTTGATGTTGCGGCCGTCGGGCGACACGCCGATGGCATGCACCTTCGCGCCGAGTTGTTCAAACAGGGGCGGGGCCAGCCAGGACGCGCCCCCGTTGGCGCAATCGACAACGATGTCAAAGCCGGCCAGACCATCGGGCGCGGTGGAGGCCAGGTGCCCGGCGTAGGCGCGGTCCAGTTCCTGATCGGCAGCCAGCTCCAGCGGCGAGGGCGCGATGCCCTCCGCCAGCGCGCGAAAGATACCCGCTTCGATGCCCTCTTCCACCTCATCCGGCAGCTTGTAGCCGGAATGATCGATGACCTTGATGCCATTATCCCGAAATGGATTGTGCGAGGCCGAAATCATGACGCCCGCGGCGAACGGTCCGGTTTTCGACAGATAGGCGATGCCCGGAGTTGTGGTGACGCCGGCGAAGTCCACGGTCACGGCATGGCGGGCCAGTCCCGCGGCAATCAGCGACGCGATCCATGGCCCCGATTCGCGCGTATCCATGCCAATCACCACGGCGGGCTGGCGGCCCGACGCGGTAACCCATTCGCCCAGGGCGACCCCAACCGCGAAAATCGTCTTTTCATCGAGCGGAGTTTCGCCGGCGACACCGCGAATTCCGTCGGTCCCAAAGAAATGGCGTGCCATTTAACGATGTAAATCCTTCTGAGTAGTCTTTTGCACGATCACTTTGTAGCTGACCGCGGTCTGCGCGGCGGGCTGCACCTGAGGATCGCCGGTCCAGACGTGCACCCGCCCGGCGCGTTCGCCCACGATGCCGGTCAGGTCGATCGGATCGGTCAGCAGGCTGGCGACGCCGGCCACGTGGCTCTCGGGTCCGCGGACCCTCAGGCTGGGTGGCTGAAGCTCGGTGCGCAGCAACTGATATCCATCTGGTGGCGCGCCGCTGAACCGCGCTTCCACCGGCACGTCCCGGCCGAGGATGCGGTCGAAGCGGAGGCGGATCTGCGCCGGGATGGCCCGGGAAAACGCAACGCCCATCGGCAGGCTGGTATTGCTCGCCGTAATGTCGAAGGTGCGCTCGCCCGGTCCCTGTACGTGAGCGAAGTCCAGGATCACGGTGGATTGGTTGGCCTGCTGGAGCCGGCGCGACGGACCCCGCAATTCCAGGGTGACTTCATCGGGCAGGCCCGAGCTGATGTCGAGATGGTCCGCCAGATTCTTGTACTGGACCCGCGCCGCCACCGACGTCGCGGTCTCCGGGTCGCGGCCGATGGTGGCCCACAACGCGAAAGCCAGCAGCAGCGAAAGCAGCTTCCAGCCGAGATTGTTCGTGAGTATCCGTTTCATGTGCGGACCTCTTCCGCGAAACTCGCGCAAAACGGACCGCGGCCCGCTCGGCCTGACCGCAGGCTCCTCATCGGAGGGACGCCGCGGGCTCGCGGCATTTGCGCTGTCACGGGAACTCCACGGTGGTGCGCCGGGCCGGCTGGGCGGCGGCGTCGGCGGACCGCAGATCGCGGCCGGGGTTGCGGCTGGTGAGCGCTTCACGCACCCGGTCGAGCGTGACGTTCAACTCAATTTCGCCCAGAGCCGCCAGCGAAATACGGCCGGTCTCCTCGGAGACGACGATGGAAAGGCAGTCGGCCTCTTCGGTGACGCCGATGGCCGCGCGATGGCGCGTGCCGAGCTGCGCGGAGAGCGCGGGATTGGTGGTCAGAGGCAGGAAGCAGGCGGCGGCGGCGATGCGATCGCTCTGCACGATGACGGCTCCGTCGTGCAGCAACCCACCCGGACGAAAGATGCAGACGATGAGATCTCGCGAAAGCCGCGCGTCGACGGCGACGCCGCTCTCCACGAAGGTGCGCAGGCCGATGTTGCGCTCCACCACGATCAGACCGCCCACCTGCTGCTGCGAGAGATGGGCCACCGCGAGCAGAAGCTCGTCGGCCAGTTCGCGCCGCTCCAGCGGGCTTGCGCCAAACGCGCGCCGCCGCCCGAGGCGCGCCAGCATACGCCGCAGCTCCGACTGGAACATCACGATGAGCGCGAAGATGGTGTACGGCGCCAGCGCCGCCAGTATGGTTCGCAGCAGTTCCAGATGCAGCGCCACCGCCACCAGGTAGACCAGCACCAGGATGCCGACGCCGGTCAGCACGGGCGCGCTACGCCTCCCGCGCACGATCAGAATGAACTGATAGATAAGAAAGGCGACGGCGAGGATGTCCACCACCGCCGTGACGGTGAGCTTAGGCAACTGCGCGAGCAGCGCTGTGAGCAGATCCACCATGCGCTTGCCATTGTACCTCGTGGCCGCCGCGCGCCCATTTCGGTTCCCGCGGGAGCCGCATCGCCCGCACCCCCACGCAGAGTCGACACCCGCGCTGCTGCTCGGGCGCCACGCGATGCCCCGCGCGAACGGGGGCTGGCGGCTCAGGCGAGCTTGATGCCCAGCAAAAGACCGTCGATGGCTTTGTCGAACGGCGGCGTGCTGGCCATCGCGTGAAAAGCGCCGCCCTCTTCCATGTCGCGCAGCAGCTTGAAATCCAGCTCCACGGCGCCCTTGCTGAAGCAGTCCTGTAATTCGCTCAGAGCGAGCCGGAGCCGCGTCGCCCGGTTAGGCGCATCGCTTTCCGCCTGCATGGCCAGAACTCGCGCGAGGTCGTACTGAATTACGGCGCGTGAAACCGCGGCTGCGTCTTCCGCCCGCGCCCATTGCAGCGCGCGCCGGAGGAGAGTAGCCGCCTCGCACAGGTCGCCCGAGTGCAATGCCTCGAGGGCTTCGATGTGCGTCATTCGCGCAGGATCGAATGCGCCCCCATCGGCTTCCTGTGCCGCCGACGTGAGATCGCCAATGGACCAGACAATGCCGCCGTCGCCGAGAGGCGCCGGGGCAGATTCGACGGGCTTTTCAAGGCTGTCCGCAACCTGCTGCCCCAGCGAATCAAGTCTCTGCTGTAATGCGGCAATCTCCTTGCCCCTTTTTGTATCGGTCGCCCGGAGCTTCTCGATCATGTCGGCCATTCCGGCCATCCGGGTCCCCCGCTCGGCTACCTCCGCCTGTGCCTGGACGGACAACCTGCGGATGCGACGGAACAGCACTTCGAAGCCGAGCAGCGCCGTGGCGCAGCAGGCGGCCAGTCCCACGAACAACGGCACGAGGAACGAGGCCATCCTGTTCAGATCTTCGGCCAGCCGGGAATACTGGGGAAAGAAATGCCGCCAATAGAAATCGGAGCTGTCGGGGTGGCGCTGCCACAGCACGCCGCCAACGCAAACCGCCGCGGCTACGATGGCGACCGTAAGCAGGCGCACACAAACCGCGCCAACACTTGCCGACAGGCCCCCACGCGGCAGAAAGAAGCGCTTTCCGCAAACGTCGCAACGATACGGTAGGAAAGCCAGAGACAGCAGGCGTTCGGCAAAGTTCCGGCGCGCGGAACGGGCGATCGTTCGCGAGCCACATCCGGGGCATGAAACAGGTCGAGACATCCGATCTCGATACTATGCAATGGGCGGCGCGCTTTGTCAACAGAGTACTATCGTATTTCTCCGAGGTACCCGAGAAATAGTACTACATCCGGGCTCTGACACCAGTCACGGCCGTCTTATGGGCCAGGGGGACGGTGGATCGGATGCCACACCCTGCTCGTCAGGAAACTCGCCAGTAGATGGAGTACCGCTGGTCGAACACTGTGTCCAGGGGCGCCAGAGCGACGGTCCGGCTCTGGCCAGTCGTCTCAAACGCGAGCCGGCCGCCCTTTGCGGGTTGCAGGCATTTGGTGAAATCGCCCGCCGGCGCGCGGAAATCCGGAACGGTCATGAGATGGTGTTCGAGGTCCGGCCCCAGCGGGCCGACGATCTCCTGTTTGCTCAGGCCCTCGGTTCCAAGCTGGCCCGCCAGCACCAGGGGGCCGTACAGCATCGCCTGGAGCTGGGCGTCATCGGGCATTGCTTCAACGTGCAAGTGCATGGGCAGGTCCATTTCGATGCGGTCGCCGTTTTTCCAGGTTCGCGCGACGGTCAGATAACTGCCCGGTCCGGCGAACGCGTCCAGACGTTTCCCGTTGATGCGCACCGCTCCGCCGGAGGTCAACCAGTAGGGGACGCGGAGATGCAGAGCCATGTGCACGGGCTTTGCCGTTTTTACTGTAAGCGTGGTGGACGCCTCGTTCGGGAACCCCGTTTCCTGGCGCAGGCTGACGCCCTTCGCCGCCCAGTTCACTTCCGATGGCGTGAACAGGTTGACGTAAATGCCGTCGTTGTCGTGAAAGTAGATGCTGTCGTTCAGCTTCGCGTATTCCTCCACGCCGGTCCCCGTGCAGCACCAGAAGGAGTCGTACTCGGTGTTGAACGTTTTCCAGGCGCCGGGCACAATCGACAGGTAGTACATGGTGGCGCCGGTGTCGCGCCGGATGGTGCCGAGCCGATGGTTCAGGAGTGTGCGCTCGTAGTAATCGAAATAGCGCGGGTCGGCGGTCCATTCATACAAGTGGCGCGTCAGCTTCAGCATGTTGTAGGCGCAGCAACACTCCGTTGTAGCCGAGTCGAGCTTCAGCTCCGCGGCCAGACGGCGCGGCTCCGTCCGCCAGCCTTCGCCGTTACTGGTGCCGCCGGTCACGTAGGCCCGGGCGCTGGTCACCTCATACCAGAAGAAGTCGGCGACGTCGTGGAAGCGTTCATCGCCGCTCAGCTCGTAGCGCCGGGCGGCGCCGATGACCTGGGGGATGTGCGTGTTGACGTGTAATCCGCGCAACTCGTCGCGGCGCAAACCGAGCGGATTGAAGAATCGCTTCTTGGTGAAGCGGTCCCCGACGGCCGCGTAGTGGTCGTCTCCGGTGACCGCCGCCAGATTGTACAGGATCTCGTTCATGCCGCCGTACTCGGTGTTCAGGATGTCCTGCATGTGCTCTTCGGGAATGGGCGCCGACCACTTGTCCACCCATTGCGCCATCCCTTCCAGCACCTCGAGAGCCTGCTTGTTGCCGCAATGCTGGTTCATGTCGAGCATGCCCGCCATGATCTTGTGCATGGTGTAGTAGGGAGCCCACACCCGCTTGCGGGCGTTGAGGCGATCGAAGTATTCGCTGGGGAACGCGCTCAGGTACCCGCCCGCCAGTTTCTGCTGGCATTTGGCGAGCTCGGCCACCATCTCGTCGCCTTTCGCTTTCACCTCTTCGTCTCCCGTGGAGGCGTGCATGAGAGCGCACGCCGAAAGGAAGTGTCCGGTGAAGTGGCCGCGCAGCTCGCAATCGGGGGCCTCCCAGCCGCCCAGCGGCGCGGCGGAGGAGGGCAGGCCGGCGTTCACGCGGAAGTTGTGAACCAGGCGGTCGGCGGGCAACCGGTCGAGTACACTACGATTTGCCTCCTGTGCATCCTGGCAGGCGCCCGCGGTCAGCCGAACATCGGTCATGGCGAAGGGCTGCACCTTCGCGGCAACCTCTTTGCGCGCGAACTCGATCTTCCCCTCGAACGGCTCCAGGGTCGGGCGCGGCCCACGCCGCTGGCCCGGAGTGTTCGCCGTATTCTGCGGGATGTCCTGGGCGATTGCCGTCGCGGAGGCAATTCCTGAAAACGCTACCGCGCCGAACATCCGCCGGCTCAGGGCTGCCGATTCCTCATGGCTCATGGTGATCCCTCCTCATTGCTTGACACCTGTCCAAAACCAGATTATAAATTATCACGGGTGACGGAGCCTGATCAGACTCGTTTGGGTGGACACGCGGCGCCAGCCGCGTTCTTACTGACGGTGCTGCTGGCCGCGTTGATTCCAGTGGCTGGCGCCCAGACCGTGGACCGCGCCGCCTCCACCCACCGGGCCATTGCGCTGGTGGAGCAGGGGCGCTGCAAGGAAGCGCTTCCGGTACTGGAGCGCGCCTTGCCCCGCCTGGCCGACAAGCAGCTCCGCTATAACGGGGCCATGGCCGAAGCCCGCTGTGCTATGGTCGTGGGGCAGGACAACACCGCCATCGCGGCGCTGCAGCAACTTCGGCGCGATTTCCCCGACGATCCCGAGGTCCTCTTCGTCACCGTGCACTACTTCTCGCAGCTCGCCATGCGTGCCTCGCAGGAGCTGGCCGCCAAAGCTCCGGCCTCGCCCCAGGCGCGCCGGCTGGAAGCGGAGGCTTTCGAATCGCAGGGCAAGTGGGACGAAGCCGCGGGCATTTACAAGGGCATTCTGGAAAGCAGCCCCGGCCTGCCCGGCATACACTATCGCCTCGGGCAGGTGTTGCTTTCGAAGGCGGGCGAGTCGGGCCCGCTGGACGAGGCTCGCACCGAGTTCGAGAAGGAGCTGCAGGTGGATCCGCGCAGCGCCGCGGCCGAGTTTGTACTCGGCGAGCTCGCCCGGCGCGCCGGCCACTGGGACGAAGCGGCCCAGCATTTCTCCCGCGCTTCGACCCTCGACGCAGGTTTTTCCGAAGCGTTTCTGGCGCTGGGGATGTCGCTGACATCGGCGGGAAAGTTCGCCGCGGCGATCGCGCCGCTGGAGACGTACGTCAAAATGGAGCCGGCCGATCCCTCCGGCCACTATCAGCTCGCCATCGCCTACCGCCGCACCGGCAACACGGAGGGCGCGGAGAGAGAGATGGCCCTGCAGCATGCCGGCAAATAGCGATGGTTGAGTTCTCTCGCCGCCGCCTTCTGCAGTTGTTGTGCGGCTCGGCTTTCGCGGGCCGGGTAGCGGCAGCGAATCCTCCGTTCTTCGAAGAGATCCCGCCTGCCGCCAGCGGCATTGGCTGGACGCACGTGGCCGGGCTCTCTCCCGATATGTACGTCCCCGAGACCATCGGCCCAGGTTGTGCCTTCCTCGACTACGACAACGACGGGTGGCTGGACATCTACCTGGTCAACAGCGGCCCCTGCGATTTCTACTCGCCCCCGGCGCCGCTGCGCAACGCCCTCTATCGCAACAACCGCGACGGCACCTTCACCGACGTAACGGAGAAGGCCGGAGTGTGCGGGAACGCCTACGGCATGGGCGTCGCCGTGGGCGATTACGACGGCGACGGACTGCCGGACCTCTATGTGACGCAATACCCGCGCAGCATCCTTTATCACAACAACGGCGACGGCACCTTCAGCGACGTGACCGCGAAGGCCGGCGTGGCCGCCCCCGGCTGGAGCAGCAGCGCCGTCTGGTTCGACTACGACAACGACGGCCGGCTGGATCTGTTCGTCTGCCGCTTCGGCGACTTCGACAAATCCAAGCAGATCTACTGCGGCAACCGCGACACCGGCGCTCATTACTACTGCGCGCCGAGCGTGGTCAAGCCGCTCCCCTGCTGGCTGTTCCACAACAATGGCGATGGCACGTTCACCGACGTCGGCAAGGCATCGGGAATCGCGGGTCCGCCGGCGCGGGCGTGGGGCGTGGTGGCCGCCGACATCAACAACGACGGCTGGATGGATCTGTTCGTCAGCAACGACAAGCTGCCGAACTTCCTGTTTGCGAATCGCGGCAAAGGCAGGTTCGAAGAGGTGGGCGCTTTCGCCGGCGTGGCCTACAACTCCTTCGGCCTGACCCGCTCCGGGATGGGCGTGGACGCGGCCGACTACAACGAAGACGGTCTGGTGGATCTCTTCGTCGGCAATATCGACCACGAGTTGTTCTCGCTGTATCGCAACAGCGGCAACGAGAACTTTGACGACGTGGCCATTCCGTCGGGCATCGGCACGGCCACGCAACTGCTGAGCGGCTGGGGCCTGAAGTTCTTCGACTTCGACAACGACGGCAACCTCGACCTGATTCTGTGCAACGGCCATCCCGACACCATGGTGGGCGTGTATCGGAAGGGGGTCAGCTATCGCGAGCCCATGGTGCTGTTGCAGAATACCGGCACGGCATGGCAGAACGTCAGCGCGCAGGCGGGCGCCGTGTTTGGCCGGCCCATCGCGGGCCGCGGGCTGGGGGTGGGCGACTTCGACAACGACGGAGCGGTGGACGTTCTGGTGGCGGTGAACGACGGCGCGCCCATCCTGCTGCACAACAACGCCGCGCGCCAGAATCACTGGCTGGGCGTGCGCCTGATCGGGCGAAAAGCCAACGTGGATGCGATCGGCGCCGTGGTCGGCTACCAGGCGGGCGAGCTCAAGCGCCGCCGCGTGAAGACCGGCGGGGGCAGCTTCCTCTCCTCGCACGACCCGCGCCTGGTTCTGGGACTCGGCAAGGCCGCAAAGGTGGACTGGCTGGAGGTACGATGGCCACAGCCGGGCGGCGGCGTGGAGCGGTTTCACGATCTCCCCGCCGGCCGCTACATCACCATCGTGGAGGGCGCCGGGAAGTGGTCATGAAACGTGGGGCAGGCTCCCAGCCTGCGTCGGCCTCTCAGGCCGCCAGTGCCCGGGCGGTGTGCCGGAATACGTTCGTGCTTAGTGTCGTGGCCCTGGTGGCGACGGGTCTTCTGTTCGCGGACGAGCCGGCGGAGAACGAGCTTCAGACCGGCATAGCTCTGACTAAGAGCGGCCAGTTTCAGCAGGCCATCCCGCACTTCCTGGCCGCGCGCGGACGCATCGCCGAGGACTTCGCGCTGGAGTTCAACCTGGCGCTCTGCTACGTAGGAACGCGCCAGTTCCCGCAGGCGATCCAGATTCTGACGCAGATCGGCGGCGGCGGACGGCATGCGGCCGATGTGGACAACCTGCTGGCCCAGGCCTTCGTCGGCGATCACCAGCAGGAGGCGGCCATGAAGGCGCTGCAGCGCGCCGCCGGCGCTTCGCCCGCGAACGAAAAGCTGTATCTGCTGGTCTCCGAGGCGTGTTTCGATGAGGGTCTCTACGAGCTGGGCATCCGGGTGCTCGAAGTGGGCCTGCACAACCTGCCGGATGCCCCGCTGCTTCTTTTCGAGCGAGGCCTTCTGCGCTCGCAACTGGAGCAGCCGGATCTCGCCGATCGGGACTTCCAGCTCGTGCGGAAACTCTCCCCCGATTCCGGCATCGCGTACATCGCGGCGGCTCAGCAGGCGCTGCTCGCCGGCAACGTGCAGGAGACCATCCGGGCGGCGCGCGAGGGCATTCGCAACGGCCATCCTCACTACCTTCTGCTGACCATGCTCGGCGAGGCGCTGCTGCGCGCCGGGGCGACGCCCGCTACCCCGGCTGAGTTCGGCGAAGCGCAGGCGGCCCTGGAGCGGGCGGTGGCGGAACGGCCCGGCTATTCCAGCGCGCATGTCTCCCTGGGCAGGATTTATCTGGCGCAGCAAAGGACCGGGGAGGCCATCACCCAACTCGAGAGGGGCAGGCAGCTCGATCCGCGCAATCGCGCCGTGTACGCGGCCCTGGCCACGGCGTGGCGGCAGGCGGGGAAGCCGGACAAAGCCCAGGAGGCCCTGGCCGCGCTGGCCGAGCTGAATCGGCAGGAGGCGGCCCGGATCGGTTCGGCCGACGGCGGGCACTCGGGGTATTCGGGCGGGCGGCCGGGGGAGGATGCGGCGCCGCGCTGACGTACACTTGAAACGGGAAGTCAATCCGTGACCGCCGTCTTTACCACACAAATCGCCTCGGGTGCCGCCACCAGCTAAACTAGACGGATATGCCTCACTACGGACCAAAAGAAATCGCCGCGTCTTTCCGGACCGTGCGCAACAACACAGTGAAAATCGCGGAAGAGATCCCCGAAGAACAATACGCGTTTCGACCCGCCGAGGGCACCATGACCGTCGGCGAGCTGCTCACCCACATCGCCTTCGGCACGCGCTTCAACGAGCAGGTAAACCTGATCGAGAAGCGCACCACCATGGCAGGGTTCGACTTCATGGCGTTCATCGGACCGTTGAAGGCCGAGCAAGCCAAAGCGCGCACCAAAGCGGAAATCATCGCGTTGCTCACCGAACGCGGCGATAACTTCGCCAGCCAGGTCGAGGCGCTCTCGGACGAGTTCCTTGCCGAGACCGTCAGCACGCCGCCGGGTGGACAACCGCCCTCGCGCTCCCGCTTCGAAATGCTCATCGGCTCGAAGGAACACGAAATGCATCATCGCGGCCAGTTGATGCTGATCGAGCGCATGCTGGGCATCACGCCGCACCTCACCCGCGACATGCAAGCCCGCATGGCCGCCATGCAGGCCCCAAAAGCATAGCAACGCACGGCAAACCTCCTTCGCCCCATGTATAATCAGGGCACCTCAGGGCGAATAAGCAGAATATGGCGGTCCCCCCGCACGGTCAAAGCGGTGAATGGGTTACAGCACACCTGCCCGGCATTTTTCAGGGCCTCATGGCGGCCACCCTGGGCGGTGGACTTCTGCCGGCTGTACAAATCGGATGGCAGCGTGTCTTCCATCACGCGCTCCCCAGCCCGGCCGACGGCACGCTCGCCAGCGCCGTTGTGGCCCTCGTTCTCATTCCCGCATTCTGGCTTCTCGCAAAACCGCTCTCGCGCCTGGCGGCTCATCGCTTGTTGGGCAAGACGCCGGACATCAAGGGCGACAGGCTCTCCATTTACGTCGCCCATTTCGGTGACGACGAGTTGAGCGCAGCCACCCGCGACCGGGTGATTGCCTCAATCCGCGCTGAACTTGGCCCCGAGAGGGTCGAGATCCTTCCCGCCGGTATCCTGCTGCGCTTGACTGAGGGCGTCAGCGACGACGTCGCGGCGGACGCTACGAGAAAAAAGGCCCGTGCGCTGCTGAAGAAGAAGCATGGTGATTTGTTGATTTGGGGAAAAGTCTACTCGATTCTGGGGGAGAGGGCTAAAATCGACCTTCGATTTGTTTCCGCCGAATACGACCGGTCGAGGGCGGAATTATTCGGCTTTACGGACAAGCTCATGCTGGAGGCGGATTTTGGACCTGAGATGGGAGCCGCTCTGGCCGCCGTCGCCAGCACTATGGCCATCCCTGCGATCAGAGACTCGGGAAAATACGTCGTCCGGACTCTCGTTCCCGTCGCGAAAAGGCTGGCACGCCTGACACGCGACATTCCTGCATCCGTGCGTCCTGAGGATCGCGGAATGCTGCTCCATTCCTACGCGTTGATACAATTCGCCATCGGAGAGCAATCCGGCGAGCCAGAGCATCTGGAGGAAGCGGTGGCGGCGTATCGCGAGGCGCTGCGGGAACGAACGCGCGAGCGCGTGCCGCTGGATTGGGCGGTGACGCAGAATGACTTCGGGAACACGCTGGCGAGCCTGGGGGAGCGGGAGGGCGGAACGGAGAAGCTGGAGGAAGCGGTGGCGGCGTATCGCGAGGCGCTGCGGGAACGAACGCGCGAGCGGGTGCCGCTGGATTGGGCGATGACGCAGAACAACCTCGAGAACGCGCTGAGCAGCCTGGGAGAGCGGGAAAGCGGAACGGCCAGGCTGGAGGAAGCGGTGGCGGCGTATCGCGAGGCGCTGCGGGAACGGACGCGCGAGCGGGTGCCGCTGGACTGGGCGGCGACGCAGAACAACCTCGGGGTCGCACTGATGAGATTGGGGGAGCGGGAGAGCGGAACGGTGAGGTTGGAGGAAGCTGTGGCGGCGTATCGCGACGCGCTGCGGGAATGGACGCGCGAGCGGGTGCCGCTGCAGTGGGCGATTACGCAGAACAACCTCGGGGTCGCACTGATGAGATTGGGGGAGCGGGAGAGCGGAACGGTGAGGTTGGAGGAAGCTGTGGTGGCGTATCGCGAGGCGCTGCGGGAACGAACGCGCGAGCGGGTGCCGCTGGATTGGGCGACGACACAGAACAACCTCGGGATGGCGCTGACGAGCTTGGGGGAGCGGGAGAGCGGAACGGCCAGGCTGGAGGAGGCGGTGGCGGCGTCTCGCGAGGCGCTGTGGGAACGAACGCGCGAGCGGGTGCCCCTGGATTGGGCGATGACGCAGAACAACCTCGGGAACGCGCTGAGCAGCCTGGGAGAGCGGGAAAGCGGAACGGCCAGGCTCAAGGAGGCGGTGGCGGCGTATCGCGAGGCGCTGCGGGAAGGAACGCGCGAGCGGGCGCCGCTGCAGTGGGCGACGACGCAGAACAACCTCGGGATCGCGCTGAGGAGACTGGGGGAGCGGGAGAGCGGAACGGAAAAGCTGGAGGAAGCGTTGGCGGCGTATCGCGATGCCCTGGGGGAATACACGCGCGAGCGGGTGCCGCTGGACTGGGCGATGACGCAGAACAACCTCGGGAACGCCCTGAGCAGCCTGGGGGAGCGGGAGAGCGGAACGGCCAGGCTCAAGGAGGCGGTGGCGGCGTATCACGAGGCGCTGCAGGAGTTCACCGTCGATAGAGGGTGGTCGCCCCTCTTTTCAAGCCCTCGCGACCGTTTCACCTCCCCAGCACACGCGGATCCAGAGCATGACGTTGTAGGTCAGGCAGGCCCATGTCAGTTCGATTCCCGCCTTCACCATGCCGCGCAGTGAGAACTTCCTCAGCCCGATCTTCTCTTTGAGCCAGGCGT
>JBEKPY010000011.1:0-108815 GCA_049520275.1 Bryobacteraceae bacterium | reverse complement strand
GCCAAGCCGGCTTGAAAGCCGGCTGCGGGCAGGATTGCCCGCCCCACAAACTCAGAGAATCAACCACTTGCCAGACAGGCTCAAAAGTTAAGTGCCATTGGGCTGAGAGCCTGCCCCACATCACGCCCGAGACCACCGCCGAGATCATCTTCACCTCCGGCGCCACCTCCGATCCGAAGGGCGTCCTCATCACCCACTCCAACATTCTGGCGAACGTGGTCCCCGTGGAGCGCGAAGTGCTCAAGTACCGGAAATGGGCGTGGCCCTTCTTTCCGGTCCGCTTTCTGAACCTGCTTCCACTCAGCCACATGTTCGGACAGGCCATGGCCACATTCATCCCGCCCATGCTGGCGGGCGAAGTGATCTTCATGCGGGGCTACAACCCGGCGGAGATCCTGCGGCAGATCCGCACGCGGCGCATCTCCGTGCTGGTCTCCGTGCCGATGATCCTGGAAGTGCTGCGCGAGCACATCCTGCAGCGCTTTCCGGATCTGCGTGCGAATCCTCCCGGCGGCGAAGGTAAGTGGTACCGGCGCTGGTGGAAGCACCGCCGCGTCCACAATGCTTTCGGCTGGAAATTCTGGACGTTCATTGTGGGGGCGGCGCCGCTGGCCCCAGACGTCGAAACTTTCTGGGCGAATCTCGGCTTTTTGGTGATTCAGGGCTACGGCCTCACCGAGACCGCGCCCATCGTCACGCTGAATCACCCGTTCCACGCGAGCAAAGGAACCGTGGGCAAGCCCATTGCGGGCGTGGAGGTGAAGATCGCCGCCGATGGCGAGATTCTGGTGCGCGGCGCCAACGTGACGAAGGGCTACTACAACGCGGTGGCGGAGACGGAACAGGCCTTCGATGCCGACGGGTGGTTTCACACGGGCGACATCGGAACCATGGACCAGCACGGTCAGCTCGCCATCGTTGGCCGCAAGAAGGAAATGATCGTCACGCCGGAAGGGCTGAACGTCTTTCCCGAGGATGTGGAGCGCGTGCTGTTGGCGGCGCCCGGCGTGCGCGACGCGGCGGTGATCGGAACGGATCGCGTGCAAGCGGTACTGCTGCTCGACGCCGGCGCGAACGTCGACGATATTGTCCGCCAAGCCAACGCGCGCCTCGCGGATCACCAGAAGATCCGCACCGCCTCCCTGTGGCCCTGGCCGGAGTTCCCGCGCACGGAGGGCACGCGCAAGCTGAAGCGGCACGAGATCGCTCGCGGCGCCGCGCCACCTCCCCGCGCCGAGCAACCGCGCTTTGCGTCCGACACGCCGCTCGATGCGCTCAGCTCACTGGAGCGCGTGGAACTCATGGTGACTCTCGACGTGGAGGAAGCGACTCTCGCGGAAGCGTCCACCGTGGGGGAGCTGCGGCGCAAGGCGGAGCACCATGGGGCGGTCCCGGCGCCGGTGACGTTCCCCTCGTGGAACCGTTCCTGGTGGGCGCGAGCCGTCCGGCGAATCGCTCTTCCGTGCATGGTGCTGCCGCTCACGCGCCTGTTCGCCTGGATTCGAGTCAGCGGACGCGAAAACCTCCGCGGCTTGTGCGGACCGGTGATTTTCGCGCCGAACCACCAGAGCCACATGGACGTGCCAGTGCTGATGGCGGCCGCCGGCGCGCCCTGGCGATATCGCATGGCGCCGGCGATGGCGCGGGATTTTTTCCACGCGCACTTCTACCCGCGCGAGCATCCGTGGCACGAGTGGTTCACCAACAGTTTGAATTACTACCTTGCGGCGCTGGTCTTCAACGCCTTTCCCATTCCGCGGCGCGAATCGGGAACGCTGGAGACCATGCGCTACATCGGCGAGCTCGCCGACCTGGGCAACTGCCTGGTGATCTTCCCGGAGGGCCGGCTGACCGATCGCGGCGAAATCGCGCCGTTCCAGGCGGGCGTGGGCATGCTGGCGTCGCGGCTCGCCGTGCCGGTGGTGCCAGTGCGCATCGAAGGGCTGGAACGGGTTCTGCACAAGAGCTGGCGCATGGCCCGGCCCGGGCGCGTGCGCGTGGCCATCGGCAAGCCTCTCCATCTGGAGGGCGACGACTACGCGGCTCTGGCCTGGCAGGTGGAGGAAGCCGTGCGGTCCCTACAATAGGAGAATGTCGGTCTACACGGAACTTCGCGAGGAACTGGAAAAGCACGAGTTCGCCATGGGCCTGGAGCGCGGTCGGCTGGCGGTGGCGCTCGACGTGCTGACCGAAGCCCTGGTGCTGGTGGGCCAGCACGGCGTATATTGTCAGAGCGCCCGGCAACCCGGCCGTCCGGCCATGGATATTCAGATCATTACTAAAAGCCTCGGCCAGGCAAAGGAGCTGGTGGCCGGCGTCATGGACGAGCTGCGGCGCAAGTCGGCCGTGCAATAAGATCACTGTTGCATGAAGTGGGGCAGGCTCTCAGCCTGCGGCGGCCTTGACCAGGGGCGAAGCCGCAGCGGTCTCCTTATCCCGGATGAGGCCGGCATTGGTCTTTCGCTTGTGGTCAAGGCAGCCCTGCCGGCTGCACATACCAACCAGGCTGCAGCCCCGGGGGCGGCGGGGCTGAGAGCCCCGCGCAGGCCGTGGGCCTGCCCCACTGCGAATTGTCGGTGGAGTGCGAAGATTCTGGAGAGGACGCATATGGCGACATTGGGACTAATCGAACACGCGGACGCCAGTCCGGAGGTGCGCGCGGTCTATGACGACATCATGGCCACGCGCCAGACCGATTACATCAACAATTTCTGGAAGGCGCTCGCCCACGATCCGGCTACGCTGCGGCGCACCTGGGAGAGCATCAAACAGATCATGGCGCCGGGCGCACTGGACCCGCTGACCAAAGAGATGATCTATGTGGCCGTCAGCGTCACTAACCAGTGCGGCTATTGCATCGCCTCGCATACCGCCTCGGCACGTAAAGCTGGCATGACCGAGGCGATGTTCGGTGAGCTGATGGCCGTGGTGGGCATGGCCAACGAAACCAATCGGCTCGCCAGCGGCTGGCAGGTGGAGATCGACGAGCGGTTTCAGACGGATACGCGGCGCTAATTTTATCCGGCCGCCAATACCACGGCCGTCACCTATTCCCGTGGCAATACGGTATCGCAGTCTCGATCGGGCGACCGGCCCGAAATATCTCCTGAACCATAACGGCTCGGGCGCACCAGCGGATCTGTCAGCGACAGCCGCAGCGGTCCCGCACACAAGTTAGCCTCGCGCATGCGTATAACCAGGTCGTACTTCGGCCGGTCAGTCACGTCCGCAGCGCCGAACGCGTAGTGTTCTCCGCACACGATGGTGTCCGGCTGGCCGGTGGGGCATGGCCCCCGTCCGGCAATCGGCTCGTCGCGATACTGGAACCACATCGTGCCAACGGTGGTTGGCTCGCGCGCCGCCTCTTGCACCCATTGCTGATAGGCCCTGCCCGCCGCAGCGTCGTCCTCCGCGTTGGCTGATGGATACACCCCGAATCCGCGGACCAGATTGTAGGTCGGCGGAAAGCTGAACTCACCGATCAGCGTCGGCTTGTCCACAAGTGCGAGCAACACTTTCAGGTCGTCGGTCATCAGATTGAAAGCGTAACGGTCATAGCCGAGCACGTCGCAGTTTGCTGCCGCGATCAGCCAATCGGAAGGATCGGCCCACCATTCCGGCACAATCCAGAATCCGAAATACAGATGATGGGGGTCCACGGTCTTGAAGCTTGCGTAAACGAACCGGTGCACGGCGTTCTCGTAGTATTCGCGCATCGCCTCAAGATCGGCGGCAGGCGGCGTCGGGGACGTCGCATAGAGCTGCGCTAGTGTTGTCGCCTGCACGCCCCACGCGGCCGCAGCCGCGGCGACGCTGCCTCCGTATAAATGGGTGACTCCATAGTCGATCATGGCTTGTTTGGCTGGCACGGTAGCGCCGAGCTGCAGAATCGACTGCGCCTCGCTCGCCAGCACGATCCCTTGAATCTCGTTAGTCCACGACCAGCCCAGGATCGTGCTGCTGTCGCCCGGATAGCTCTGAATCTGCGCCGCGAGCGCGATCTGGAACGCGGTCGTCATCGTTGTGTCGAATGGATCGATGTGCCCGGTGGAAAGCACTGGGGAGTTCACATAAAGCACCGGCAGATTCGGCAGTGCGCCCACCGGACTCGACCATTTGCCCAGCCCGGTGAAGCCCCAGCTCGGCAACCGCACCGCCGAGCGCGCCGTCGAGAGATCCTGCCAGTTTGCACCGAACTTGCTGATCAGATTCGCTGTTATGAACGCGAAGTAGTATGTGTTGTCGCCCACGCCCCACGGGTCGTAGGACCAGCCCGCTGCCGTCGCTCCGCTGTCCGGCGGAACCGTCGCGAACTCCCATTCGCGCCCCGTGATTGGCGTCACGTCCCAGTTGAGCGCAGGCGGCCCGCACAGGCCCGTGTAGAATACCGGATTGCCCTGCGGACTGATCAGCCACCAGTAGCCATTCCGCTTCGCTACGGTGTAGTAGCCGGTGCCCTGCTGGGACCATCCCGCGTTCGTTATCCCGCCCCAGCGATCAGCATTCTGTGTCGGCGGATGTTTCGCCAGCCACACCTGCTCGGCCGCGTCATCCGCGGCCAGGTCGTTGTCACTCGAGACCTTACCCGTCCACGTCGATTGCACGCTCTGTCCGTAGCGATCAACGAGCGGCACCGGCTGACCCGCAAAGGGCGAAGGCTGCAGCGTAAACGATGTCTGTATGACCTGGGTGTCGCTCGCACTCGAGGTGAACTGCAAAGTCTCCGTCAACGGACCGGAGAGCGCGAGCACGTCGGCTGGAACACCCGCCGTCTGGTCCAGAAACTGCGCCGTCCCGCTCGAGTTGGAAATCTGGAAATCGCCCTCGATTACGCTGAACGCTGCGTTTGACGCCGCCCAACTGGGGATTTCGTTCACGGTGATCTCCCCGCTGTACGGCGTGAAAGCGCCCGGCGACTGCGCTACCGTCGCCCCATTCACCTGCATCGTCGTCGTCGCCGGCGCGATCGTAACGACAACGTTGTACGTGTACCCATACTGCCACCCGGACGCGGGAACGAAACTCGGGAACCGCCAGGCGGTGCCGTCGGCTACGCCCGTGTACATGGTCAAGGTGTCCAGATGGCACAGCCCGTCGCTGGCCGTAGTCGCCTCCAGATCCACATAAAACCCGAGGTTGCTGGAGTAGTCAGACTGGTCAGCCAGAATCAGTCGGCAGTCCGCCTCCGCCCGCCCCACAACTGCCCACGCGATCGCCGCCACTGCCAGCCGTCGCTTCATCCTGTATAGAGACATATCACGTTCCACACTCAGCGCGTTGCATTGAGTCTCTTCTCCGGCGAGGCAATGCCAGCCAGCCAGGGACTGCGCAGCGTTATCGGGGGATGTACTAACCCGCTACGCGGGAATCGGTTGTTCGGACCTTTTCCTGGCGCCGATTCGTCGATGTGTGCCGGCAGTTTCCCGTTCTCCCCGGCGTCCTGGTTTATTTCGATGCGCCGGCGCCACTCAACTGCATCCCGAATTGCTCTGCAAGCGAGAGCCGGTCAGCATTCGGCCATTTCTCACGGATTTTGCCATCAACCACCCGGTAGATATTCGAGTAGATTATGTTGACCTTCTTTCCATCCACGCGAGTTCCCCGAAAATTCCGGTATAGATGCCACTCCAGGTCGAACGCACCGCTACCAGATCACCTTCGGCGAGCATCACGTCAATTGAGATCTTGCGTTGCGCCAATGACGCACACATCGTGCAGGATGCCTGGAGCGAAGCATAGAGACCGCCTTGGCGGATGGCCTTGCCTGCAGCAACAGCGGAGGCACGAATGCAAGGATCACAACGGCGCACTCCGAAGTATTCAGCGGCGAGCATCTGCCGATGGTTCCTCCCTACGATGGCAAGCCCGGGACAGCCGTGGATGTGACCATCCCGCCCGGCGTCCAGCACCACTTCGGGTTTCCCTCTGAGCCGGACAGGGCCAACACAGCGTGCCGCGCATTGAGCAAGGATGTGCGCATATCTGGGTTCTTGGTTGGATCAAGTACAGTGACGGTGCAGGAAACGTCAGGCAAACTGCATTTTGCCGTATGTGGGACAACTCGCTCCGGCGGTTCGGTCCATCTGGCAATGCCGATCTTGAACACGTCGATTGAAATCAGTATTAAGGCGGTGATGGGCACACGCTACCACCTAAAGGGAGGTTTCCGATGTCCTGGCAGGCAGGGGCGCGGACGCACTCTTCGCACACCACATGCAGCCGCATGTCCCAGCGTCTGAAGAGTATCCTGTAACTATGCCTTTTCACCTGGCCGTGGATTACAGCCCGCGCGGCGACCAGGCGGCGGCCATCGATCAGCTCTACCGCGGCGTTCTGGATGGCGAACGGCACCAGGTGCTGCTGGGCGTCACCGGATCGGGCAAAACCTTCACGATGGCCAAGGTGATCGAGAAAACGGGCCGGCCCGCGCTCGTTCTGGCGCACAACAAGACGCTCGCCGCCCAGCTCTACCACGAGTTCCATAACTTCTTCCCGCAGAACGCCGTCGAGTACTTCGTCAGTTACTACGATTACTACCAGCCGGAAGCCTACATCCCCTCCGGCGACGTCTATATCGAAAAAGAAGCCACCGTCAACGACGAGCTGGATAAGTTGCGGTTGTCGGCGACAAGATCGCTGTTCGAACGGCGCGACTGCGTCATCGTCGCCAGTGTAAGTTGTATTTACGGCCTCGGGTCGCCGGAAGCCTATTACGGGATGCTGCTGATGCTCGAGAAGGGGGAGAAGATCTCGCGGCAGCAGATACTCTCGCGGCTGGTCGACATCCTCTACGAGCGCAACGACGGCGATTTCCGGCGCGGCACGTTCCGCGTGCGCGGCGACGTGATTGAGGTGTTCCCCACCTACGACGACAATGCCTACCGCATCGAGCTGTGGGGCGACGAGGTGGAGAGCCTCAGCCAGATCGATCCGCTGCTCGGCCAGGTGAAGCAGACCTATCTGCGGCTGCCCATCTATCCGAAAACCCACTACGTGATGACGCCGGAGTCGCGCGACAAGGCTCTTCAGAGCATCGGGGAAGAGCTGACCTGGTGGCACGAAGAACTGACCAAAGCCGGGAAAATGATCGAGGCGCAGCGCCTCTATCAGCGCACCATGTTCGATCTCGAAATGATCCGCGAGATCGGTTACTGCCACGGCATCGAAAACTACTCGCGCCACTTTTCCGGACGCCTGCCCGGAGAAGCGCCGCCCACGCTGCTCGACTATCTTCCTCACGATTCGCTGATGTTCATCGACGAAAGCCATCAGACCATTCCGCAGTTACGCGGCATGTACCACGGCGATCGCTCGCGCAAGGACGTTCTGGTGGAGTATGGCTTCCGCCTGCCCAGCGCGCGCGACAACCGGCCGCTCACCTTCGAGGAGTTCGAGAACCGCGTCAACCAGGTGATGTATGTTTCGGCGACGCCCGGCCCCTACGAGCTTACGAAGACGGCGGGCGTGGTGGTGGAGCAGATCATCCGGCCGACGGGTCTGGTGGACCCGGAAGTCGACATCGTTCCGATTCGCGGGCAGGTGGACCATCTGCTGAACGAGATCCGCCTGCGCACGGAGAAGAACGAGCGGGTGCTGGTGACCACGCTGACCAAGCGCATGGCCGAGGACCTGGCGGAATACTACACCGGAGTGGGAGTCCGTTGCGCGTATCTGCATTCGGAGGTGAGCACGCTCGACCGCATTAAGATTCTGCGCGATCTGCGCCGCGGCGATTTCGACGCGCTTATCGGCGTGAACCTGCTGCGGGAGGGGCTGGATCTTCCCGAAGTCTCGCTGGTGGCGATACTGGACGCGGACAAGGAAGGTTTCCTGCGTTCGGCCGGCTCGCTCATCCAGACCATGGGACGGGCGGCGCGCAACCTGAATGGCCGGGCCATCCTGTACGCCGACGTGATCACCGACAGCATGCGGCGCGCGCTGGACGAAACCACACGGCGGCGCGCCATCCAGACGGCGTACAACGAGGAGAACGGCATCACCCCGCAGTCCATCATCAAGCCCATCGACATGAGCCTGGTGAGGATTGCCGAGGGCGACTACGTCACCGTGCCGCTGGAGACCGAGCCCGCCGGGGAACTCACCGCCGAGCAGCGGGAGAAGCTGATCCACGACCTCGAAGAGAGCATGCGCGAGGCGGCGAAAAAGTTCGAGTTCGAAAAAGCGGCCCACTTCCGCGACCGCATCAAGGCTCTTAAAACCATGGAGGTGTATGAGGAAGCCGCGGCTGGCGGCGCTGCTGGCATCGGGTAATGCAGCGGCGTCTCCGGTGCTGCGTGCCATCGCAGCCGCGCAGACCATGGGACCGGTGGCCTCCACTTCGCTCCGCGTGGCCAGCCGGATCGCCAACACCTTGCGGGCGGGCCGGGCAGTGGCGTCGGTGGACGCCTTCGAGGCCTGCCATGTGGTGCTTATCTCGGTCCCCCATCAGGGGGTGGATGCGGCCGTCGCGCAACTGCGGGCCGCGCCCTTCGCATGGAAGCACCGCACCGCGATTCTGATCGGCGACGATGGCGGACGGCTGGCGCTGCTGCGCGAACTCGGGGCCGGCACCGGCGTGATCGCGGCCATGCCGGGCTTTGAAGATCGCCTTTTCGTGCTGGAGGGGGAGCGGGCGGCGCTGCGCGAGGTGCGTCCCCTGCTCGGGCGAGGCGTGCGGGTGGAGTTGATCCCGCCCGGCGCGCGCGTCCGATTCGACGCTGCCATTACGCTGGTGACGCATGGCCTGTTCCCCATGCTGGTGGCCGCCGATGCCGCGTTCGCTTCCGCCGGGCTGGCGAGGCGCATTACCGATCCCGTGTTGGAGAAAGCCGTGCAGCGAGCCCTGCGCGCGTGGATCAACGGGCGCCGCAAAGGCTGGGGCACCGCGGATGAACAAAGCCAGGCGCGGCTGGCGTCCCAGATTGCGGCGCTGGAAGGCGCGGACCCCTGGGCCGGCGCTTACTTGCGCAGTCTGCTGGAGACCGCGCACGAGCTCATGCGCTGAGCCGGCGCAGTTCGTCCAGACCTACGGTGACCAGCGTTTTCTCCATGTCCTCGGCGGTCTCAATCATGCGCTTCAGGTGCAGCGCGCCGAGCTTGAGACACCAGGCGTCGGTCAGGGCGCGGCCAGTGTCCCTGCTGAGCCGCAGCAGATCGGGGTGACGAAGGGCGATGACCTTTTCGCACTTCGGCTCGCCGTCCACGCCGGCGGCGAACTTCACGTCCACGGTATCGGCGTGGCGGATGGAGGTGGCGGTCTGCAGCCATCGGAACTCGACGTCCCACACGCGGCCGAACGGGTCGGGGCCTGCCTGGAATTTCCGGTACGTCTCGGGCATCTGTGAACAATTCTAACGCGCGGGCTAATCGGGGGCTAATCGGTGACGTACACCTCATTTCCCAATTCGCCCGAACCCGGAAATGGGAAATGAGGTGTACGTCACCGAATTACCAGGCCTGCTGTTTGCGCACCAGCGACAGAAACTCGTCGCGGGTCTCCTTGCGGCTGCGGAACGCGCCCAGCATGGAGCTGGTCATGGTTCCGGAGTGCTGCTTCTCCACGCCACGCATCATCATGCAGAAGTGCCGCGCCTCGCAGATGACGGCCACGCCGCGCGGCTGCAGCACGTCACGCAACGTTTCGGCCACCTGCTGCGTTAGCCGTTCCTGCAACTGCAGGCGGCGCGCGAACATGTCCACAATGCGCGGAATCTTGCTCAGCCCGATCACCTTCCGATCGGGCAGGTAGCCCACGTGGATCTTGCCGAAGAACGGCAGCAGATGATGCTCGCACATGCTGAAGAACTCGATGTCGCGTACAATCACCATCTCGTCGCACTCGTGCGTGAACAGCGCGCCGTTGACGATGCTTTCCACATCCGTTTCGTAGCCGCTGGTCAGGTAGCGCAGGGCCTTGGCGGCGCGCTGCGGCGTTTGCACCAGTCCTTCGCGCGAGGGGTCCTCGCCCAGTTGTTCCAGAATGCCCTTCATGTACGCCGTAATCGGCTCGCCGTCCGTCTTCGGCCGCATTACTTTCACCACTGCCTTATTGCTCTTCATGCGTCAACTCGAAAATGTTCCGTTTCGTCTCCCACAATCGCACCCCGGCCAGCTTCGGGAAGTCCGCCGGCCAGGCAAGCGCGAGGCGGCGCCGGATCTCCACCGCGACGTTCTCCGAGGTGGGCACCACTTCATGGAAGGCCGCGACGTCGCGGTTCAGATCGCGATGGTCGAAATCGTCGAGCACCGCCCCGTGCACCACGTCGTCCAGCGCCTCCACCTTCACCAACTGGCCGGAGTCGGGTTCCACTGTCCCGGCAACGCTGATTTCCACCAGATAATTGTGCCCGTGCCCCCAGGGATTATTACATTTTCCGTACAGCGCGCGGTTGGCGTCGTCGGAGAGCGCCGGCGCGTGCAGCCGATGCGAAGCGGAGAACGGGTAGCGCCGTGTGAGGCGGGTCACTCAGCCGCCTCCGTGTAATCGACGAACAGATCCTCGGTTTCGTAGAGGCGCACGTTGGACAATCGGGCCGGCCCGCAAAAGTTCGGCTGGAGGCGTCGCCAGATCTCGGCGGCGATGTTCTCCGTGGTTGGCACCATCCGGTCGAAGGGCGCCACTTCGCGATTCAGGAAGCGGTGGTCCATCGGGCCGGCCACTTCGCGCTGCAGGATTTCCTTCAGTTCCCGGAGATCGAACACCATGCCGGTCACCGGGTCGGGATCGCCCCGCAGAGTGACTTCCAGCACGTAATTGTGGCCGTGCCCGTGCGGGTTGGCCGCGGCGCCGTACAGCGCCCGGTTCTCCTCCGCGCTCAACGCCGGGTTGGCGCAGACGTGCGACGCCGAGAATTCCACCCTTCGCGTAATCAGCATGGCCCTCTGGTTGGATGCGCGGTGTCGCCGGCCGGATACAACACCCGGGGCGCGCCAGTATCCTACAATCTATAGTAAGTCGCGAATGAAATGAATAGTTCGAAGTTTGATCTTGCCCTGAAGGCCGGTATAGGCGTGCTGCTGGTTGCACTGGCCGTTGTTATCGCCGGCAGCCTGCGTGACCACATCACCGACGTGGGGGATACCGCACCCGCGTTTTCCATCACCACCGATCAGGGCCACAGGATCACCCCCACGGATTTCGGCGGGCGCGTGCTGGTGCTCAATTTCTGGGCCACCTGGTGCCCGCCCTGCGTGGAAGAGACGCCGTCGCTGAGCGAATTCCAGAAGCGGATGGCGGCGTCCGGGGTGGTGGTGGTGGGCGTCAGCGTGGACAAGAACCCGAAACTCTACAACCAGTTCCTCAAGCGCTTCAGCCCCAGCTTCCAGACGGCGCGCGACCCGGACGAGGGCATCCCCAACAGCTACGGGACATACCAGTATCCCGAGACGTACGTCATCGACCGCAACGGCAAGGTGGTCCAGAAAGTGATTGGCTCGCGCAACTGGATGGACCCGGACAACATCAGCTCCATCCAATCGCTCTGACGGGAGGTTTCCATGACTTCAAGGCGGCAGTTTCTGGCGGGCGCGGCGGCTCTGGCGGCGCCGGCGATTCTCCGCGGCGCGGCGATCTCCTCGCGCGAGCTTGTCGACCGCGTCCTGCGCGGCGAGGAGACAGACCGTCCTCCGTTCTCCTTCTGGCACCACTTCCTCGACAAGGACAAACCCGGCGAGGCCCACGCACGCGCGACGCTCGAATTTCACCGGAGGTTCCGCACCGATCTGGTGAAGGTGATGAGCGACTACGATTACCCCAGGCCGGCCGGCCTCTGGTATGAGCCGAAGGTGGTGGAAAACCCGTTCCCCCGGCAGATCCGCGCGCTGGAGATCATCCGCGACGGTCTGGCCGGCGAAGCGTATTTCCTCGAGACCATCTTCAACCCGTATAAAGTGGCCGAGAATCTGTCTTCTCCGGACACCGTTCGCGAGCTTAAGGAGAAGAACCCGCAAAAGCTGCTGGACGCGCTGGAGGCGATCGCGCAGTCGGAGGCGAACCACGCGCGGCGGGCCGCGCAGGCCGGTGCGGCGGGCATGTTTCTGGCCATCGCCAACGCCTTGCCGCAGGTGATGAGCGAGGCCGATTACGCGAAGTTCAGCGAGCCGTTCGACCGCATGGTGCTCCGCGCCGTCGACGGTCTGCCATTGAACACGCTGCACCTGCACGGCGACAAAGTGTATCTCGACCGATTCTGGAAGGGCTGGCCGTCGGTGGCCATTAACTACTCGACGTTCACCACCGGCGTGCCCATGTCCGAAGCCCGCGCGAAGTTCTCCGGCGTGTTGATGGGCGGTCTGGACGAGGTGAACTACCGCGGGCTGAGCCAGAGCGACCTGAAGCGCCAATGGACGCTGGCCCAGCAGCAGGTGGGCCGCGGCTTCATCCTGACGCCCGGCTGCTCGGTGCCGAACGATAGCACGGACGGCGAGCTTTCGCGGCTCCCCGAACTGCTGGGCGCGTAGACTCGGACGCGGGGTTATTCCCCGCCCCAGGGTCCGCTGGCATCAGGGAACCGGTTTGCTGATCACTGCCCCGGGCACGCCGCGTCCTGCCTCGTGGGGCAGGCTCTCGGCCCACGCAAACGGCCATGTCCAACACGCCGCGACAGCCGCGTCCTGGCAGTGCCGGTCCCGTACGCGGCTGGCGCCGCGCCCGGGGATTCCAAATCGCTGGAATCGCTGGAAACGCTGACGAGGGGAGCAAGCATTGTCCGGAAGCCTCAGATTCTGGTACAGTTTAGGAACATAGTCTCGGCCCGACATAAAAGATGTCCGTCCAGATCCTTATACAAGGCAGACTTTTCGGCGCCCGCGAGTTTCTGCTCGCGCCCGTCCCCGCGCAGCTTGATCGTGCGCGGCAGGAAGCGCTGGTAACCGGGCGCTCGCACTGGATCAGCCTGCTCGCGGAAGTGTTGCCGCGCGCGCTCATCGCCGAACTGGAGCTTTCGAAGATGCTGCTCGGCGCAAGCGGCGGCGAGCAGTTCGTGGTGATTCTGCCCGGCGAAACGCGCCCGCGGGCCGAGCAGTTCCTGAGCGCCGCGCGCGAGCAGATTCACGCCATCAGCGGCGGCCGTCTGGATCTGCTGTGGGGCGTGACGGAGAGCCTGGGCGATTGGACCGTTGTCCGCAAGCGTCTGAACGAAGCCATGTCGCGGCGGCGCTCCACGGCGCTGGCCGAAAGCGGCGCGAGTTTCTTCGATCGGACTCCGCTCACCGGCTCGGCCGAAGACGACGCGTATTTCATCGAGAGCCTGAGCCGCCAGTTGCACGATGCGCGCAGCGTCTCATGGAACGCGGACGAGCCGGCGCGAATTCAGCCCGGCGATGGCGGCAGGCACGTCTGGCCATTGAGCAACACCGCCGCGGGAGCCGGCGCCGATTCCATCCCGCTGGCTCGCCAGGCGGCATTGAGCGACGACGGCCATGCGGTGGCTACCACGCTGATGCTGGCGCGGCGCGCGCAGGGGCGGCCGGCGTGGGGCGTGCTCCGCGGCGACGTCGACGACTTCGCAATCCGCAGCCGCCGCGCGCAGAGCATCGAAGAGCACGTCACCGTCTCGGTCCTGTACAAGCAGTTCTTCGCGGGCGAACTGGAAGTGCTGTGCTCCATGCCGGAGTTCTGGAACAAAGTGAGCCTGCTGTACTGCGGCGAGGACGATTTCGCCGTGTATGGCGCCTGGGACGCGCTGATCGGGCTGGCGCGCGAAGTACAGCGCGTGTTCGAGCGGTTCGCCCAGGAAGCCCTGAAGGACCTCCCCGGCCGCGAGGGCAAGACCATTACCATGGCTGTCGAGCTCGCACCGGACGACGAAACCTCGCTCGCCTCGGTTTTCGGGCGCGCGGGCGACGGACTGGCCATTGCCAAGGCATCGGACAAGGACTGCTTCTGTCTGCTGGGCCGTACCCTGGAATGGCCGCAGGTGGCCGACGCGGCCGACCTGAAGGACGAACTCATCCGCATGGTGACCGACTTCGGCATCGCGCCGGAGTACATTCGCGAGCTGTGCGGCATCTATCGCCAGACGAAAAAGAGCGGAACGGCGCGGCGGCCGGAGAGGCCGTGGCGCTTCCACCGGCGGCTCAGCCGGATTCTGGGCAGCTCGCGGTCCCGCGATTTTCAGCGCGCGCGGACCAGTCTGGTAACCGACCTCGCGGGGCGAAACCCCGCCAACCTGAAACTGCGGCCGTCCGGCCGGGTGGCGCTCGAATGGGCGCGGCTGCTGACCGAGACCCCGCAAGCGGAAACAATGGAGAGCGCCGCTTGGGCGCGCTAAGCGAGATTCTCATGGCAGACGAACGGCAGGAACGAAACGACCGCGAGAGCCGGCCGCCCCGCGAGGGTGGTCCGAATCGCGGTCCACGAGAAGGCGGACGGGGACCCCGTCCGGATGGCGATAGGCGCGAAGGCGGCGGCCGCGGTGACGACCGCCGGGGATCGCGCTTCGAAGGCCCCCCGGAAATCGAGCTGGAAAAACTGGTGGCGGACAGCCTGTATCTGGACAATCAGGCGCACGCTATCGTGAGCCGCATGCGCGACATGGATTCGGGCACGCGCAGCCAGTTGCGCCGCCTCTACAACGCGGTGCGGCGGGCCGTGCGCGCGCCGGAAAACGAACGGCAGCACGAGTTCGTAATGGTGCGGGCGCGGCTGGCGTATACCATCGCCCGGCATTCGCTGCGCAGTCTGGATTCGCTCGAGAAGCTGCTGCTGCAGGTGACCCGCCGCAACGACGCGCGCGGGTACGAGCGCTTCCGCGACCTGTTTGAAGCCATCGTCGCCTACAACGAATAGCCACCGGAGAAATTGCCATGAGTTCGCATACTGCGCAAACGGAACTGAAGCTGGTTGGAAAACTGATTCTGGAGGGCGATCTGGAGTGCCGCACCGGACTCCACATCGGCGCGGGCAAGGGCTCGCTCGAGATCGGCGGCGCCGATAATCCGGTGGTGAAGGATTCCTTCGGCCTCCCGTACATCCCTGGAAGCTCGCTGCGCGGACGGCTGCGTTCGCTGCTGGAGCAATCGCTGGGTCTGGCGGTGCCCGCCGAACTGGTGTATCTGTCGCGCCGCAAGGGACAGGAGGTGCGCATTCACCAGAGCGACCGGCCCGACGACGAGATCTGCCTGCTGTTCGGACGCAATCCGGGCCGCGTGGACCGCGTGTCCGGCGAGCCGGTGGAGACCACCGTGGCCAGCCCGGCGCGCCTCACCATCTACGACGCTCCGCTGATTGCCGAGAGCATCACGCCGCAGATGCGCGAGAATCTGGACGACGAGCTCACCGAGGTGAAGAGCGAGAACGCCATCGATCGCATCACCTCGCAGGCCAACCCGCGGACGCTGGAGCGCGTTCCGGCGAGCGCTCGATTCCGTATTCGCCTGGTGATCGACGTGCTCTGCGAGGAAGACAAGGAACTGCCCGCGCGCGTGCTGGAGGCGTTGCGGCTGCTCGAAGACGACGCCCTGGGCGGCGGTGGGTCGCGCGGCAGCGGGCGCGTGGGCCTGCTGAACCTGCGCCTCGCCTGGCGCAATCGCGAATTCTACGCCACCGGCGTGGCCGAACAGGAACTGGCCGCGGGCGCCAGCCTGGCCGACTTGCACAGCATGGTCTCCGGCGCGGACTTCGCCGGCAAGCTGGTCTGAGCCGTCATGCGCCCCGGCTTTCTGGTCCGGTTGCGGCCCACGGGTCCATGGCGAATAGGACCCGATTCCGGCGCCCGCGATCGCGTGGAGACCATCTACCATAGCGATTCGATGTACTCGGCCGTCACCGCCGCGATGGCGCGGCTGGGCCGGCTGGAGGAGTGGCTGGCGGCGACCGCCGCGAATCCCGACGGGTCCCAGGTGCGCTTCAGCTCCTGCTTCCCGTTCCAGCGCAAGACCATGTTCGTGGTTCCGCCGCAGAGCGTGTGGCCGCCTCCGGCCTCGGCGAAGATCCGCTATAAAGGCGCGCGCTTCGTGCCCCTGCAACTGGTGGCCGCCCTGCTGGCCGATCAGCCCGTGGACGAAACACGCTGGCTGCTGGATGGGGCGAGCGAGTGCCTGCTGCCTTCGGACCGCAACGAGGGGCCATTCCGGGCCACCCTGCGGTCGAGCGCGGCGGTGGACCGGTTGACGCCCGGCGCCTGTGACGTGCACACCACCGCGTGCCTCGAGTTCTCGCCCGGATGCGGCCTCTGGTTTCTGGTGGGCTTCGCTTCACGCGAGGCCCGCGAGCGCTGGGCCGGTCCGGTGAAGACCGCGCTGCGATTGCTGGCCGATACCGGGTTCGGCGGCGAGCGTTCGCAGGGGTGGGGCCGCTCGGAGATGCCGGAGTTCGTCGACGGCGATCTTGCCGGATTCGTGCTTCCGCCGCGCAAGCCGAAGCCGCCGCGCGCGGCGGTGATTGCCACGTCTCCGACAGCGGAACTCGACAGTCCCCGCGAGGGCGCGGAGGAGCCCGCCGGGCTGCCTGCCAGCGAGGTTGTTCCGGAACCGAGCGAACACGCCGGCGAAACAGAGACCGCGGAAACGCCTGTCGAGCCGCCTGCACCTCTTGAAGAACCGGCCCCGATTGCGCCAGAGCCGACCGCAGAAGGCCAGATTGCGGAAGCCGAAAACGAGGGGTTCCCGCCGGTGACGGAGGAACCCGTGGTCGAGCCGCCTGCGCCGCCGGACGAAACCGTCCCGGTTGCCGCAGTCGCGGTTACAGAAGCTGAAGTCGAGGCGCCTGCGCCGGTGACGAAGGAACCCGCGGCCGAGGAGCCCCCTGAGGAAAAACCTGCCGAGCAGGAGCCCACCGCGGAATCCGAACCCTCCGACGAGCTCGCCGCCGACGAACCGATCCCGGCTCAGCAGGCCTGGTGGATGCTCTCGCTGTTCACGCCGAACGCTTCGGACCAGGTGGACTGGACCCGCGGAAAATACGCGCTGGTGGTTCGCTCGGGCCGCGTCGAGAGCGCATCGCGCCATGGCGATCTGAAGACGCCGGCGAACATGATTCAGGAAGGGTCGGTGCTGGTCTCCGATACGGAACCGCGCGGCGGCGCGCACAACGTCGCGCCCGAGAGCTTTCCTCACCCCGTATATCGCGCCGGCTTCGCGGTGGCCATTCCCATCCCTCTGCGGGTGACGCCATGAGATACCGCGTTACATGTCTGACTCCCACGCTGGTGGGCGATGGCCAGCGGCTGTCGCCGATCGACTACATGGTCTGGAAGGACCACGTGAACGTGCTCGATCAGCGGCGCATTTTCCGCCTGTTGGCGAAGGGGCCGCGTCTGGACGGCTATCTGGCGCAGCTCAAGAAATCCGACAAGCTGGATTTCGCCTCCTGGGGCGGCTTCGCGCAGAATTTCGCCGGGCGGCGCATTCCGTTCGAGGATCCGGGCGCGGCGCAGTTTCTGAACCGGGCCAGTCAGCCGGACATGTTCATCCCCACGTTCGCTACCGTAACCGCCGGCCCGTACCTGCCCGCCAGCGCGCTCAAGGGCGCGTTGCGAACGGCATTCGTACACGGCCGCTGGAACGAGCGCGCCACGAAGGAACTGGCCGAGCGCGCCGCTTCGGGCGATCCGCGGGCCTTCCGGCGTCCGGGGCTGGGGGTGGAGGACGTGACCCTGGGACCCGGCGGCGCCAACGCCATGCGAGCGATTTTGCCGGCCGATTCGGCTCCCATCGCGGAAACACAATTCAAGATCTACCTGCTGCGCACCTCTACGCTGGAATCGCGCGGTGGCCAGGGCAAGTACGAGTTGGCGTGGAAGACCAGCCCGCGCGGTTCGGTCCCAGGCCGCCGGCCCGACGACAGCACGCCTACCTTCGCCGAGATGGCCGTGCCCGGCGCCACCTTTGAAGGCGCCTGGCAGGAGAACGAGTTCATCAAACGGGGCGGCCGCACGGCGGGCAACCCCCGGGTGCCGGACCGGAGCGCTATCCTGCAGGCCGCCAACGACTACGCGGCCGAAGCTCTCGCTCTGCACCGGCGCTACGCCGAGTGGAGCGGCCTCGGCCTGCTCGGGGCCGCCATCTCCGAACTGGAACAGAGGGTGACGAACATGCGGGCCTCCGGCGGCGGGTGCGTGCTGCCGCTTGGCTGGGCCGCCGGGTTTCTGTCGAAGGTGGCAAATCTCGACACCACCGATGAACCGTTTCGGCAGGTTCTTCGGCAGGTCACGTTCTACGCGCGCGCGGTGCAGTCCGGCCTGCCATTCCCCAAGACTCGCCGCATCGTGTTCCTCGGGAATCAGCCGGCGACGCTGGCCGGCTGGGTGCTGCTGGAGATCTCGTAACCGAACGAGCGGCGACAACAGCCGCGTTCGCGCCATACCAGGGAACGCGGCTGCGGCCGCGCTCATGACGGCCCCAGTTTGCCGCAAGAGGCGCAAGAGGGCCCTTTTTCGAGTCTGGCGACGCCCGCATGCTAAGATGCTCATTAGCCTGGCGGTTCGCCGCGTCTATGTACAATGCCTTTTTCGGCTTCGAGGAGATCCCTTTCAGCCTGAGTCCCGATCCCTCCTTTCTGTACCGCAGCGTACAGCACGAAGAGGCTCTGGCCAACTTGATTTATGGCGTCCAGAGCCGCAAGGGGTTCATCGTTCTGACCGGCGAAGTGGGCACGGGCAAGACCACGATGCTGGAATGCCTGCGCGACTTTCTCGAAACCCAGTACGTGGAATTCGCCTTCATCTTCAACTCCCGTATTAACACCGATCAGTTCTTCGAGATGATCGCCTACGATCTGGACCTCCGCTGCAGCCGCACGTCGAAAACCGAGGTCCTGTTCGCCCTGAACTCCCTGCTGCTGCAGCAGGCCAACGAGGGCCGGACCACGGTCCTGATCGTGGACGAGGCGCACAATCTGACCTGGGAAGTCCTTGAAGAGATTCGCATGCTGGGCAACCTCGAAACGCGCAGCGGCAAACTGATCCAGGTGATCCTCGCCGGGCAGCCGGAGCTCGATCGCAAACTGGAGGCGCCCGATCTGCGCCAGCTCAAACAGCGCATTGTGCTCCGTTGCGCGCTGCAGCCCTTCAACGCCGAGGACACCGCCAGCTATATCAACACGCGGATGGAACGGGCGGGCATGCCCGATCAGGCGGTGTTTTCGCCGGAGCTGATGGCGGAGATCCATCGGCGCTCCCAGGGCATTCCCCGCGTGATCAACGCCATCTGCGACAATCTGCTGCTGACCGCCTTCGCCATGGAGAGCCATGTGGCCAACGTCTCCATGCTGGACGAAGTCTGTCAGGATATGCGGCTGGAGTGGCCCGGGCGGCGGGTGCGCGGGCGCAGCCCATGGGCCGAGCAGAGTTCCCTTTCTACGCGCGGGGACTGAGCCGCACACATTCAGTAAGCCACATAACGATTTGTCCGTAGCCCAGGTTGCCAAATTTCACCAGCCTTAGTACTACCGTACATTCACCCTTAAATTAGGGCTTGCGTTCGCCCTGGTTCTTGCATAAGATATATCACGTAGTACCACGCACAGTTCAGTTCTATGTGTTGCCATCTTTGTCTTTGTGAGGTTGTGTACTTATGCTGAAGAACATTCTGCGTCTGGCCATTTGTGCGACAATTGTTGTGGTTGGAGCAGTCTCGGCAAAAGCGTTCAGCGTGCGCAACGTGCCTGCGCCGATGCCGGGTCCCCAGACCCTGCGGAACGTGCCTGCGCCGATGCCGGGTCCCCAGACCCTACGGAACGTGCCTGCGCCGATGCCGGGTCCTCAAACCCTGCGCAACGTGCCGGCGCCGATGCCGGGTCCCCAGACCTGATAATGCAGATCGGTTGAATATTACGGCGTTCCTGCGGCAGGAGGAGTGACCAGTGTCGCTGGTTTGGACGTTTCTCTCTGCCGCCGGGACGGCGCTGACTTGTTTTCCACTCGCCGTCATCTTCCGTTCAGGAGGGTGGCGGCGATATCCTTTTTTGGCTATCTACCTGTTGCTGGGGCTCACCAATCAAGTGATCCTGATGGTGATCTACGCAAGGGTCAGCAACGCGGACTCCGGGCTCTACGCAAAGACATATTGGACAGGAGACATTATCCTCCACGGACTGATTCTGCTCCTGGTCCTATTCCTGATTCGGGAAGCGCTGGTTGGCAGCCGCGGTCCGGACATGACCGCATTCGCGATCCCGGCTCCCGTGGCGGTCTTTGTCGGAGTGACTCTCTATCTGCTGTACACGAGTGGCCCGGGCTGGGTGTTCCTGCTCAGCAGAAACCTTAGTTTTGCTGAAGAGCTTCTGAACCTCGTCCTGTGGATCATCCTCATACGCAATCGCTCCCGCGACGTCGTGCTCCTGCTGGTAAGCGCGGGCCTGGGAATCCAGGTGACCGGAGAAGTGATCGGCCGGACGATCTGGTTGCCCGCGCAGGCGTCTTCGATCTCGTGGCTTCCCAAGGCCATTGTCCTGCTGTGCCAGGCTGGGGCGCTGTTCGTGTGGTACTGCGCGTTCCGAGCCTACGGCCGCCGGCGCGCCGAATCTCGTCCCCGCCCCGCGATCTGACCACGGGGCCTGAGGTCCCCGATCGAATCGTCGTAGAATAGTCACCAGAGAGTTACACGGGAGTGCACGCTTTCGGGGCACGCCGGCTGACACAACATAACAAGCGCCCCGCGGCGCTAAAGGAAAAGAGATGGAAAAGCTGGCTCAGAACATTCAGGAAGCTTTTCTGAACAACGCGCGCAAGGACAAGACGTTCCTCACCATCTATCTGATGAGCGGCGTGAAGCTGTCCGGACGGATCAAGAGCTTCGACAAGTACTCGGTGGTGCTCGAGACCAACAACCAGGAACAGCTCATTTTCAAACACGCCATTTCGACGGTAGTGGTGTCGCGGCCCTTCCACACCTCGGCGGGCCCGCAAGCCGCGGCGAGCGCCGCTTCCGGCGCCGGCGGTCCAGGCAGTCCGGCGGTGGGCGGCAACGACAATCCTCAGGGGTGACATCCCGCTTTGGCCTTTACCGGTACCGCCGGCGGTGAGCGCGCGATTCTGGTCGGGCTGGACCGGAAGGCGCTGCCGCGCAGGAGCAAGGCGGCCGCTGGGGGCGTTCCCGCGTTCTCCGCCGAGGAATCGATCGAGGAACTTCGCACGCTCGCCAGCAGCGCCGGCGCCAGCGTGGCGGAGACCGTTCTGCAATCGCGCGCGGCCCCCGACGCGGCCACGCTGATCGGATCGGGAAAGCTAACCGAGCTCGGCGACAAGGTCCGATTTCACGAAGCGGATCTGGTGCTGTTCGACGCGGAACTCACCCCGACACAGCAACGCAATCTGGAAAGCGCGCTCGATTGCAAGGTAATCGACCGCACCCAGCTCATCCTCGATATCTTCGCGCGGCGGGCCCGCACCAGCGAGGGACAGTTACAGGTGGAACTCGCGCAACTCAACTATCTGCTCCCTCGTCTCACCGGCCACGGCGCGGCAATGTCCCGGCTCGGCGGCGGCATCGGCACGCGCGGACCCGGCGAAACGAAACTGGAAACGGACCGCCGGCGCATCTATCGCCGCATCCGCAAGCTGGAGGGCGATCTCGATAACGTCCGCGCCGGGCGAGGCATTCAGCGCCAGCAGCGCCAGTCGGTGCCGCTGGCCACCATCGCTCTGGTCGGGTATACGAACGCGGGCAAATCCACGCTATTCAACCGCCTCACCGACGCCGCGGTGCTGGTTGATGCGAAGATGTTCGCGACGCTCGACCCCACAGTGCGGCACATCACGCTGCCCTCCCGCCGACGGGTGCTGGTGAGCGATACCGTAGGCTTCATCCGCAACCTGCCCGCCACGCTGGTCAAGGCCTTCCGGGCCACTCTTGAAGAGGTGACAGAGGCATCGCTGCTGCTGCACGTCGTGGATATTTCGTCGCCGCACACCGAGCAGCATATGGGAGAAGTTCTGGGAGTACTGCATGAGATCGGCGCCGGCGAAAAGACGCAGATTGTCGTGCTGAACAAAACCGACCTGCTGCCGGACGCCACGGCCGATGCGGCGGCTGCGGCCCAGAGGCTGCAGGGCGCGAAGGGCGCCGCTCATACCGTGGGCGTCTCCGCACGAAATGGCGACGGGATGGACTCGCTGCTCGAACTCATCGACGGCGCGCTGGATTCGGATCCCATCTCTCACGTGCGGCTGAGGGTTCCGGCGGCCGACGGCGCCCTGATCCATCGGGTTCACGAGTACGGCCGAGTGGCGTCGGTGCGCTACGACGGCGATACCTGCGAAATGGAGGCGGATGTGCCAGAGTCGCTCCGGCGGCATTTGGAGCCCTTCCTCTCCGCATAAAGCGGACAGGCTACGAACAAGCCGCGTTTCGCCCGGTTCAGCGTGTCTCCCTGCCCTCGGAAATACGGGGGAACGAATGCGGGGGTGCTGTTCTATAGTGGGAGGGGGCGTATGAATCTCCCGAACACGCTGACCCTGCTTCGCATCTTCTTTGTGCCGCTGCTGGTGGCGGTTCTGGTGGAGCAGGATCTCGCCCTCACATGGAACGGCAACGTTCTGCTCCCCAACGAATTCCTCGCTCTCGGGATCTTTCTGGCCGCGGCCGGCACGGATCTGCTGGACGGGTGGCTGGCGCGGCGCTTGCAGCAGATCACCACGGTGGGCACGCTGCTGGATCCCATCGCCGACAAGCTGCTGGTCTCGGCCGCTCTGATTTCGCTGGTGCAAATCCGGCTGGTGCCGGCGTGGGTGGTGATCGTCATTATCGGGCGTGAGTTCGCCGTCTCCGGCCTGCGCAGCATCGCCGCGGCCGAGGGCTATACCATTCGCGCCAGCGAGCTGGGGAAAACCAAGATGCTGCTGCAGGTGGTGGCCATCGCTGTCGCTCTGGTGAGTGTGCGGCGGACCGCGCTGCAACCAGCGGCGCTCGTGTGCATGTGGGGCGTCATGGCGTTCGGTCTGGTATCCGCGGTGGACTACTTCCGGAAGTTCTGGCGCAAGGTGGACGAGAGCATCAAACGCGGCCGCCGCCGCGAGCTGCTGCGGCTGGAAAGGGAGAGCCGTCTCGCGGGCGAGCCGGTGATTTCGGGCGAAGAGCTGTAGCGAGTCGGGAGCCCAACGTGGCGCCCCGCCTGCCGTGGGTTGCGGCTCCGCTGAATTCTGTAGAGAATGGCAGGCATGTCACCTTCCACACCAGGCCGCCTGGGGCCGTATGAAATCGTCGCGCCCCTGGGGGCCGGCGGCATGGGCGAGGTATATCGCGCGCACGACACGCGGCTGGACCGCGATGTTGCGCTCAAGACGCTGCGCGCGGACATCGCCGATAACCCCGACCGGCGCGCCCGATTTGAACGCGAGGCGAGGACAGTTGCCGCGCTGAGCCATCCGAACATCGTGGCGTTGTATGAAGTGGGCAACGCCGATGGCGTGGAGTACACCGTGAGCGAGCTGGTGGACGGCGAACCGTTGCGGGCAACCATGCAACAGGGGCCGATGCCGGTGCGCCGGGTGGTTGAACTGGCGGCCCAGATCGCAGATGGTATGGCGGCCGCGCATACCGCCGGGATCGTGCACCGGGACCTGAAGCCTGAGAACATCATGGTGACCCGCGATGGACGGGTGAAGATTCTGGACTTCGGGCTGGCGCGAAGAGCGATCCCGGCCTGCGCCGAGACAGTGGTTGCGCCCGCACCCGCAAGCGGCGCTGTGGCGACCCAGTACATGACCAGCCCCGGCGTGGTTCTGGGGACGGCGGCGTACATGAGTCCCGAGCAGGCCCGTGGGCAGGAGGCGGACTACCGCTCCGACCAGTTCTCTTTCGGGCTGATTGTGTACGAGATGCTGAGCGGCAAGCAGCCCTTTGCGCGCGATTCCGCCGTGGAGACGATGGCGGCCATTGTGCGCGATGAACCGCCGCCGCTGGAGGGCCGGATTCCAGCGCCGCTCAAGTGGCTGGTGGAGCGGTGCCTGGAGAAAGACCCGGCGTCCAGGTACGACTCCTCGCGGGAGCTCTACCAGCAACTGCGCACTTTGCGCGACCACTTTTCCGAAGCCGTCACCAGCTCGGTGCAAGCCGTTTCGCCGGAAGTTGCCGCGGCTGCGCAGGCCAGCGTGAAGCGAAGCGTGACGGCGTGGGTATGGCCGGTGGCGTTGCTGACGGGGCTGGCAGTGGGCGCGGCTTCGGCATGGCTGCTGCACCCGGCGGGCGTACAGCTTGCCGATTACAAGTACACGCCGTTTGCGGTGAATGCGGCCAATCCCTTGTGGTCGCCCGACGGCAGGATGGCCGCATATTCCGGCGATGTGGGCGAGTACGACGAGCTCTTTCTACGCACGCTGGATTCGCCGGCGCCGCGGCAGTTGACCCACGGCCAGGGCGCCGCGCGTCCCCTCGGCTGGTCACCGGACTCCTCGCACATTCTCTACCTACAGCAAATGCCGACGGACGAACCGGACAAACTGCTGTCCATCGGCACGGTGGGAGGAGAACCGGACGTACTCTGGACGCTGCCCGTGGATAGTGGGTACGGCCGGGCGCTGACGGTTTCGCCGGATGGCCGAGCGGCAGTCCTCCTGGAGAAAGGCGCGGACGGCACCTTCGACCTGTATATTTCCGACCCCATCGGCTCGGCCGTGCGGCGCTACCCATCGTCGCAGGTGTCTTCGCGCAGCGTTTACAACGCTCCGAAAATGAGATTTTCGCCGGACGGCAGGCAACTGCTGGTCATTCGCGCGGGCGATTCAGGAACGGAAGAATCCTGGCTGCTGCCGTGGCCGGCCAGTTCGGGAACTCCGCGCAAGGTATTAGGCCTACTGCCACATGACGCGGGCACACCCAGCTTCGATTGGATGCCGGATAGCCGGCACATCATCGCCGCGGCCACGCACGGCATGGGCGCGGGCTCACACCTGTTCCTGGCCGACACCCGGTCCGGCCGGTTGCAACAGATCACGCAGGGGACCGGCGATGAATATCAGCCGTCGGTTTCTCCCGATGGGAAGTCCATTCTGTTTACAGAGTCCAGGGGTGACTTCGATATCTTGTCCATGTCCATTGCGGATGGGTCAACGCAGGGTCTCATCGTGACGGCGCGCTCGGAGAACATGCCGGCGTGGGCAGCCCGGGCAGATTCGCTGGTTTATGTTTCCGACAGGCTGGGAACGGAAGATATTTGGCTGCATTCGAAGGACGGAGCGGATCGTCCGCTGGTGACCCGCGCGAGTTTTGACTCCGACCCGCCCAAGTGGATATTTGGCGCTGTACTGTCGCCGGATGGCACGCGCGTAATCTTCGACACTGTATCGAACAGCGGCAGGAACGGGTTGTGGGAGGCCTCGGTTGCTGGAGGGGCTCCGGTTCCGCTGCTGGATGCTCCCGAGCAAGGCAGACAGTTCACGGGAGACTGGTCTCCCGACGGCAGGCAATTCGCCTTCCTCGAAATCCAGCGCGATGGTTCGTTAAGTCTGAAGATTGTGCGGACTTCGGGAGGGGCACATGCCCAGACGCTGGTCGCTTCCGGCGTCGCAATCGGAGTCCCTTCCTGGTCGCCGGACGGTGAGTGGATTGCATATGATTCCGACGACAAGGTGTGGCGCCTGGTGGCTCCCGATGGGAAGAAGCGCCGCGATCTTAGCGCGATTGATACACCCAATCTTGGGTTTTCAAGAGATGGCAAGACCGCGTACGGTATTCGAGCCGACGCCGGAAAGTTGTATCTGTTTTCGCTCGACATCGAGACGGCCCGGCTGCACGACATCAAGCAACTGGACCGCAGCCTGGAGCCGCGTTCCAATCTGAATCCGGCAATTCGTTTTACGCTCGCGCCCGATGGCAAGAGCTTCGCGTACTCCATATTGAAATCGGAGAGCAGCTTATGGATGTTGCAGGGATTCGACGGGAAATAATCCGCAACTCCCCGCGCGCCGGCGGGTGCGTAGTCCGCCATGGTCTGCGTCTGGCCAGGAGTAAACTGCCAGTATGAAGATCGTTCTGGCAATTCTCTTCGTTCTCGGCAGCGTGCCGGCTGACAACCGCTTGCCGTGGCCGGACGGCTATCGCCAGTGGGTGTGGCTCAGCTCGGGATTCGGCATGTCCTACAGCCCGGCTGCCGCGGAACCACAGTTCGACAACGTGTTTGTCGACCCCGCCTCGTACCAATCCTTCGTGCAGAGCGGGCGGTGGCCCGACGGGACCACGCTGGTGCTGGAGTTGCGCGACTCGGTGAGCCATGGGTCCATCAATCAAAGCGGCCATTTCCAGGGCGCCATCCGGGACATCGAGGTGGAGGCAAAGGATCGGGGCAAGTGGATCTTCTACAGTTTCGGCCTCTCGACGAAACCCGCAAGCGCCCTCCCGGCAACGGCTTCCTGCTATTCCTGCCACGCGCAGAACGGCGCGGTAGACAACACCTTCGTGCAGTTCTATCCAACCCTCCTCGAGATCGCGAAACAAAAAGGCACGCTGAAACAATGAGGCCGCGTTCCGTGTGAAACGCGGCTCACGCCGCATGTCCCTTCAGAACTGGACCGATTGGGTGCCCTGATACGCGGTGATCATCTGGTACGCCAGGCCGCCGTCGCGGGCCCGGATGATGGTGTTCTCCGACACCGGCCGCCCCGCCAGAGAATCGAGGTAGGTTCGGCAAAGCGCGAGCGTGAGCGGAATGTTCAGCAGCCAGTCGCGCGGCCGGCTGCCTCCCCTTCCGCGATCGCCGCCTGAAGCTTCGCGATCTTGTCCTTCTTGTCCACCGCCTGCGCCAACTCCACAAAACTCGGCAGGCTGGCGGTCACCCCGGACATGCAGGGAAAGCCGCGTACTCGCCTGGCGCCCACAAAACGCGGCTGCCGCCGCGTGCCCCCTCAGATCTCGAGATACCAGGGAATGTTCACCACATTGAGCCGCTGATTGCCCCGCACGAACAGGAGCGCCTTCAGCACCGCGGCGCGCTGATTGTGCAGGAAGTAGTGATACCAGTGCCGCTCCACCACCTCCGGGATCAGAACCGTGACATAGCGATCCGGGTACGTCGCTTCGATGTGGCTGACGAAGTCGAGGATCGGGCGAAACAACAGGCGGTAGGGCGACTCCACCACGGTGAGCTTCGGCACGGGCACTCCCAGCTCCAAAGCCGGACCTTCAACCACATGAACCCAGCAGTCGCGGAGGTCCGGCGTCTTGTCGCTCACCCGCACCTGCACGGCATACACGTCCGGGGACAAATGGATGGCGAAGCGCATGGCTTTTTCGGCGATCTTCGTCCACGCCTGGAGGGGGACAACCACCACGGGCGGATTGAGGTGGGCGAGGTTGAGCGGGGTGTGGAGCTCGATCTCTTTCGCTACCGCGGCATAGTGACGGCGCACCCAGGTCATCGCCACCAGCAGGCATGGGATGAGCAGGACGGTAATCCACGCCCCCTCCACGAACTTCGCTGTAAGCACCACGGCGACGGTGATGCCCGTGGCGGTGGCGCCCACACCGTTGACGATCATGCTGTGCCATGCGGCGCGGCCCCCGCGACGCTTCCAGTGAGCTACCATGCCCGCCTGCGAGAGCGTAAAGGCGAGAAACGCGCCGATCGCGAACAGCGGAATAAGCCGATCCGTAACCCCCTGGAAGACCACCAGCAGGGCGCCTGAGAGAATGGCGAGCATGCAAATGCCATACGTGAACACCAGCCGTCTGCCGCGGTTGGAGAAAGCGCTCGGGAGGTAACCATCGCCGGCGACAATCTGGCACAGGCGCGGAAAGCCGGCGAAGGCGGTGTTGGCCGAAAGAGCGAGCACGGCCAGAATGGAGGCAATCGAAACGTAGTAGAACACGCCCCTGCCGGCGATGGCGCCAAGGAGTTGCGATAGCAGGCTGTCGTAGCCGGGCAGACCGGGATCGGTGGCGCCAACATGGTAGACCCGCGCCAGCCAGGCGATGCCCGCCAGCATCAGAACGAGGATGCCGATGATTGCCATAAGCGTGCGCCGGGCGGTTTGCACCGCGGGCTCGCGAAACGCCTTCACCCCGTTGCTGACCGCTTCGACGCCGGTCATGGCCGTGCACCCACTCGAGAAGGACTGCAGAACGATCCACGCTCCGACGGTCGAGGCCGTGGCCTTGAGCGAGTGCGGCGGGACCACCGCTCCGGGATGGCCGCCGCTGAGCAGCGCTTTCACCAGGCCCAGGCCGATCATGCCCAGCAGGCAGACGATGAACAGATAGGTGGGGACCATGAACAGGTTCCCGGTCTCGCGCATGCCGCGAAGATTGACCAGAGTGATGGCGGCGAGGATGCCCAGACAGATCGCCAGCGTGTGCGGCTGCAGGCTGGGCACCGCGGAAACCAGCGCGCCGACACCGGCGGATATGCCCACGGCGACCACCAGAATGTAGTCGACGATGAGCGCAGCCGCCGCCAGCAGGCCGGCACGCGGCCCGAGGTTTTCGCGAGCCACCGTGTAGGAGCCGCCTCCACCGGGATAGGCGGAGATGGTCTGGCGGTATGAGATATAGACGACGATCAGCAGCGCAATGATGCTGAAGCTGATGGGGACCACGTACTGCACGCCCAGCGCGCCCAGCGGGATCAGCAGAGTGAGCGCGGCCTCAGGACCGTAGGCCGCCGAGCTGAGGGCATCGAGGCCAAAGACCCCAATGCCCGCGGAGGTGCCCAGCCGTTGCTCGGAGTCTTCGAGCGTGGCCAGAGGCTTGCCAAACAGCAGATCGCCAAGCGACATAGACAACCATTATGCGGGAAAACAAGACGACTCTTGTTCGCGGCACTCGTCGCCAATTCGTCCGCGCCCGCCCCACGTAATACTATAAGCAGGGGGCTGGCGGTTGGCATTTCAATTCAAGCGCGGCGAGCCGATTCCTCGCGCCATTCGGCGGATCGTCACCGAGCAGCTCGGGTCCGCCGCGGATCAGTTGCGCAATGCCGCGCCCTCCGCCCGCGACGAAGCCGTGCACGAGGCGCGCAAGAGCATCAAGAAGGTCCGCGCCATTCTTCGGCTGATGTCCGGCGAACTGGGGCCGATGGCTGCGGCGGGGAACACGCTGCTCCGCGACCTGGCACGGAAACTTTCGGCGCTGCGCGACGCTGCCGTCCTTGTGGAAACCCTCGACAGTCTGAAAGGCCACCTGCCGGACGACATCGATCCCCGGCTGCTGGCGCAGGTCCGGGCCCGCCTGGTGAGAGGCCGGGCACAGGTTCGCCGGGGACCCGCTGCCACGCAACTGCCGGCCACCGTCGCATTCGCGCTGGAGCGGGCCTCCGAACGGGTCCGCGCCTGGCCTCTTGGCACCACCGGCTTTGCCGCCCTCGCGCCCGGTCTCGAACGGGCATTCCATCGCGGCCGGAAGGCACAGCTCCACGCCCGGAAGGAACCCACCGCGGTGGTCTTCCATGAGTGGCGCAAGCGGGTGAAGGATCACTGGTATCACATCCGGCTGCTCGAAGGAACCTGGAGCGAAGCCACCCGGTCCTACGAGAGAAGCCTGAAGGAGCTGGAAACCTGTTTGGGTGACGACCACAATCTGGTCGTGCTGAGAGACCGTGTCGCGGCGCTCGAAAACGCGCCGGAACTGGCGGGCCTGCTCGCGGCGGTGGACAACCGCCAGAAGCAACTTCGCGATCGTGCGCTACATCTTGGAGATCGTCTCTACGCGCAGAAGCCCCGCGAGTTCGTGCGTCACGCGGAGGAACTATGGGATGCCTGGCACGCGCAACGGGAAGGCCCGGGAAGAAGTCCAACGCTGCAGCGGGCGGCGAAGAGGGCAAGGGCGTCCGCGGCGTGAGTGTTGTGAGGTTTACATGCGTGTAATTGCACCCGTAATAGCCGCGGTTCTGGCGGTTGCGGCGCCGCTCGAGGGCGCTTCCACGGTGCAGATCACGGTACTGAATCAGAAGGACACCACCGCCGGGCAGGGCGGCCGCCTGAACACGTTCCTGTCCACGTCGTTCCAGCCCGCCGACTGGGACTACACATTCTTCCAAAACCACCCAGCAAACGCGGCGGTGTTGTGGCAACTCGTACCGCAGCACATCAACCTGCAGTCGATCGTTGGGGGAAATCCGCAGACCGGCCCGGATTCCTGGAACTTCACCGAGAACGATGCGGTGAACCAAACCGTGCTGAGAGTGGCCGACCACAGCCCCCTGTATGAGATTGTGCCGCCCCCCTACCTCACCGCGAGCGACGGCAGCGTGGCGGCGTCGAACTTCCCCGCGTTTGCCGCCTACTCGGCGAATCTGGCGCGCTATTTCAACGCCGGAGGCTTCAACGCGGGCGGTGTGCAATTCCAGTCGCCAACTCCGTATCACATCACCTGGTGGGGCATCTATAACGAGCCGAACGGCAACGGCATGACGCCGCAGGCTTACACCAGCCTTTACAACCTAACCGTGCCAGCCATGCAGGCCGTCGATCCGAACCTGCGCTTCGTAGCCGTGGAGCTCTCCGACTACACCGGCCAGGCGGCCTCTTACATGCCGACGTTTGTGCAGAACGTCAACGCGCAGGTGGACGTTGTGGCCACGCATTTCTACGGAACCTGTAACCAGAGGGACGAGGATTGGCAGCTATTCGCTACGGTGGGCACTTTCACCAGCGAGATCTCCGTCATCCGTTCGGCCATGCTGAAGAACGCGGCGCTGGCCAGCGTGCCTATCTGGGTGACAGAGAACAACGTAAACGCGGATTATAGCGGCAGCAACGGCATGAGCGTCTGCAATCCGGGACAGGTGTTCGTCGCCGACCCGCGCGGCAACAGCGCGTTCTTCGCCGCCTGGCGGCCGCTGGTCTTCGAGCGCCTGGCAATGGCGGGCGTCTCCAGCCTGCACCACTGGGACCATGACGCCGACATCCAGTACGGCGAGGTCGACTACAATACCGGCGCGACACAGTTCAGTTATTGGGTGGACTACTGGCTCTCTCATCTGTTCCCGTCGCCGCCGGGCGCCGACATTCTTCAGGTGCAGAACCAGGACTACAACAACATCAGCGTGGACGCCATAGCGGTCCGCAACGACGACGGCTCGGTGGTGGTAATGCTCATCGATCACGCTCTGCTCACCGGCACGGAAAACAACGGCACGGGCGATAGCCGCACCTTCCAACTGGATGTGTCCGCGCTGGGGCAGTTTGCGTCGGTGACCATGATCACGCTGGATGCCGATACCGATCCGGTGGCCGGTCCTGCGGTGGTCACGTCCCCGTATATGGCAAGCCTCGAGGCCACGGTGCCCGGCTACGGCGTAGTGCTGTTCAAGTTGAACACCACGCCGGCCAGCATTCTGCCGGGCGGGATCGTGAACGCGGCCAGCTTCCAGGCGGGGCCGCTGACGCCGGGCGAGCTGGTCACCATTTTCGGCCAGGGTCTCGGACCCTCCACGCTGCAAACCCTGCAGACTTCCTCGCCGGGCTTTCTCGACAACTTTCTGGTGGGCACGCGCGTACTGTTCGACGGCATTCCCGCGCCCCTCGTCTACGCGTTCCAGGACTACGTCAGCGCGGTTGTCCCTTACAGCGTGGCCGGCGCGGCCAGCACCACGGTGCAGGTGGAGTATCTCGGAACCGCGAGCGCCCCAGTGACCATGCCCGTCGCCGCCAACGCCACCGCCCTGTTCACGGTGCCGCCCACGGGCTCCGGCGGAGGCGCCATCCGCGACATCAACTCTCAGCTTGTCAGCCCGGCCAATCCGGTAAAGGCGGGCGATTGGATCAGCATCTACGGAACCGGGGAAGGAAAGGCCGACCCGGATGCGATGGACGGCCGCATTGCGTCGGGGCCGGCGACGTCCAACATCCCCGTGCAGGTCACCATAGGCGGTGTTTCCGCGGTAACCAGCTACGCGGGCCGGGCCCCGGGGGACGTGTTCGGAGTGTGGCAGATCAACGCACAGATCCCGCAGGGCGCCGCACCCGGCCCGGGCGTTTCGAATGTCCCCGTGCAGGTTAAGATTGGCGCTGTCGCCAGCCAGAGTGGTGTCACCGTCGCGGTGACGGAATAGCGGACAGAGCTGTTCATTGAGTCTCGCGCAAATGCCCGGCGTGTCCTACGCCCTGGCAACGTGCAGCACAACGATGCCGCCGGTCATGCGCTCGTACTCCACCTCGCGAAAGCCAACGGTACGCAGTTCTTCGGCTAGCTCCACGGCCCCGGGGAAGCGCCGGACCGATTCGGGCAGATACGTGTAGGCCTCGCGCGAGCCGGAGATGAGGCCGCCAATGGCCGGCAGAACGTGCCTCGAATAGAAGTTGTATAGCGCGGCGAATGCACGATTGCGCGGCTGAGAGAACTCCAGAATCGCGGCCGTGCCGCCCGGCTTCAGCACCCGCAACATTTCGTCCATGCCGCGCCGGTAATTGGCCAGATTGCGAAATCCGAAGGCCACCGTGACCAAATCGAGCGAACGGTCGCGCACGGGCAACCGCAGCGCGTCCGCTTCAAACACCTCACAGGGACTCTTCGCGCGCGCGGCCACCAGCATGGGATGGCAGAAGTCGCTGCCCAGCACCCGGCAGGCGGCCCGCTTCCCGAGCGCGAACATGAGGTCGCCCGTGCCGCAGCACAAATCCAGACATACCGCGTCGGCCCGCATCAGAATCTCGCTGACGCGCCGCACCGTGCGGCCGCGCCAGTAGCGATCCACGTTGGCCGAAAGCAGGTGATTCAGCAGATCGTAGCGGGGCGCCACGCGGCCGAACATGTCGCGTACCCAGGCGGCGGCCTGCTCTTCGGTGCGCGCACCTGCGGGTTTTGTCCCGGTCCTCACGCGGTCAGCCCGCCAGCGCTGTTGCGATGGCCGCCAGCACGTTCTCCTCGCTCACGTCCGCGGTGATGCGCGTACCGCCTATGCGCTCGGCCAGCACGAAGTGAACGCGCCCGCGCACGGTTTTCTTGTCGCTGCGCAGCCGGGCGGCAATGCGCGCGGGGTCGATGCCGTCCAGCGGCGGAATACCGCGGTACGAATCGATGCAGGCGGCCATCGCTTCCGCGTCAGCGTCGCCAAGGACGCCCTCCAGACGGGAAAGCTCCGCGGCGGCTTTCATCCCCCAGCCGACCGCTTCGCCGTGGAGAAACCGCTCGTAGCCGGTCTCCGCTTCAAGCGCGTGGCCGAACGTGTGCCCGAAGTTCAGGATGCGGCGCAAACCGCCTTCCTTCTCGTCCGCCGAGACCACTTCGGCCTTGATGCGCACCGAATCGGAGACGATGCGTTGCAGAGTGGCGCTGTCGCGGGCCAGCACGAGATCGCGCTTCGCCCGCAGAATATCGAACAATTCCGCGTCGGCAATAATGCCGCACTTGATGATCTCGAAAAGACCGGCGCGGTATTCGCGATCGGGCAGGCTGGCCAGCACCAGCGGGTCGATCAGCACCGCCAGAGGCTGGTGAAAACTGCCGATGAGGTTCTTCCCGCTGCGCAGGTTGACGCCCGTCTTGCCGCCCACCGAAGCGTCTACCTGGGCCAGCAGCGTGGTGGGAACCTGGATCACCGGTATGCCGCGCATGAACACGGCCGCGAGAAACCCGGCGACGTCATTCACGATCCCGCCGCCCATCGCCACCACCACGCTGGATCGGTCCGCGCCTCTGGCCACCATTTGTTCGGCGAGCTCTTCCAGCGCGGCCAGGCGCTTGTTCACTTCACCGCCCGGGAAAAACAGAACCTCGTGGGCGGGCAGCGCGCTCGAAACCTGCGCCCCATACCGTTCCCACACGCGCTGCTCGCTCACCACGAAAATGGTGCTGGCGCGGGGCGGCAGGAATTCCGGTACGCGCGCGAGGCAGCCGGGCTCGATAATGGCGTTGTAGGTGCGCTGTGCGGTTCGAACGGCGTGGATCAAACCTCTGTTGTACCATGTGGTGTGACGCGCCACCCCCCTGTGCGGATGCGTGTCCTCTCCGCGGATGAATCCTGAATTCCTGGTCATCGGAGCCGGCGTTGCCGGGTTGCGCGCGGCGATTGAGCTGGCGGAGGCCGGACCCGTGCTCGTGGTAGCCAAGGACAGCCTGCAGGAGTCGTCCTCCGAGTACGCCCAGGGCGGCATCGCCGCGGCGTTGAGCGACGACGACGAAGTGCTGTTGCACGAGCAGGACACCATGGTGGCCGGCGACGGACTGTGCGATCCGGCGGCCGTGCGCGTTCTGGTGGAAGAGGCGCCGCCGGCCATCCAGCAGCTCATTGAGTGGGGCGCGGAATTCGACCGTGACGGCACGAAGCTCGCTTTCGCGCGGGAAGGGGCGCACAGCCGCAGCCGCGTACTGCACGCGCACGGCGACTCCACCGGCGCGGAGATTGTCCGCACGCTGTACCGCAAAGCCGCATCTCTGACGAATGTCAAGTTCCGCAGCTTCGCCGCGGTGACCGATCTGTTGCTGGCCGATGACGGCAGCGTGTGCGGAACCGCGGTCTGCGACGACAGGCTGCGCGATCGCGTGGCTATTTGCGCGCGCGCGGTTCTGCTGGCCACCGGCGGACTGGGCCAGGTGTATCGCGAGTCCACCAATCCCGCGGTGGCCACCGGCGACGGCGTGGCCACGGCATGGCGGGCCGGGGCCCAGATCGCCGACATCGAGTTTGTCCAGTTTCATCCGACCGCGCTCTTCGTCGAAGGCGCGCCCAGATTCTTGTTGTCCGAGGCGCTGCGCGGCGAAGGCGGGTATCTGCGCAACGCGGCCGGCGAGCGCTTCATGGAGAGGTACCATCCGCTGGCAGAATTGGCGCCGCGCGACGTGGTGTCGCGCGCCATCGTGATGGAGATTCGGCGGGCTGGCGGGACCCACGTGTTTCTGGACCTCAGGCATCTGGATGGCGAGCACCTGCGCCGGCGCTTTCCGCGGATTTACGAGACATGCCTGCGCTGCGGCGTGGACATGACGCGGGAGCCGGTGCCAGTGCACCCGGCCGCGCACTACGCCATGGGCGGCGTGCGGACCGATCTGGATGGGCGCGCTTCAGTGCCGGGCCTGTTCGCCGCCGGCGAGGTGGCCTGCACGGGCGTGCACGGGGCCAACCGACTGGCCAGCAATTCGCTGCTCGAAGGTGTGGTGTTCGGTGCGCGCACGGGCCGATGTATGCGAGATGCGCCCGGCGCCACGGCGTCCCCAGCGGCTATGCCGGAGGCGGAGTTTCCGGGCATCTCCGCGGCCAGGCTACGCACGCTCACCTGGGAGAAGCTGGGCATTATTCGCGCCGGGGAGGATCTGCGCCAGGCGCTCGACGAACTGGACCGGCTGCCGAAGGAGCCTTCCACCTCGCCCACCCGTTCCTCGTTCGAACTGCGCAACATGGTGTGCGTGGCCAGACTGATCGCCCGTTGCGCGCTGGAGCGGCGCGAGAGCCGCGGAGCGCATTATCGCGAGGATTATCCGGAAAAAGACAGCGCATTTCCCAGGCATTCCTGCATTTCGCTGAGCGGTGGCTGTGCGTGAAACTCCAAGGTCATGCCGGGTCTTGCGGGGCGGCTATTCAAGCTGCAGCCGGTTCTCCGCCGGCCCGCTTCGCGTCTGTCCGCAGTACCAGCGCCTGTTTTCTGGCGCTATTGCTGGTGGGCGCGGAGCCCATCCGCGCGGTGGGTCCCGCCGCCGTCCTGTGGACCGCTCCGTGCATTCTGTTCGCTTCCATGGCGATCGCGTGGGGCGCCGAATCCGCGCAGTTCTTCATCGCCCAGGGCTTTGCGCTGGCCATCCTGGCGTGGATGCAGACGCTGCCCGAATTCGCCGTGGAGGCCGTGCTCGCCTGGAAGCAGCAGACGGCGTACCTGCTGGCCAACCTGACCGGGGCTTTGCGCATGCTGACCGGCCTCGGCTGGCCCATGATTTATTTCGCGGCGGCCGTGTTTCACCGCCGTCAAACCGGGCGGCCGCTGGGCGGCATTCGCCTCCACCGCGAGCACAGCGTCAACATCGCCGGCCTGCTGGCGGCGCTCCTGTACATGTCATTTGTGCTCGCCAGGGGCACTCTGACGCTGCTCGACTCGGGCGTTCTCATCGGTATCTATGCGGCCTATCTGGCCATTCTCCAGCGCATCCCGCCGGAAAGTGAAGAGGGCATCGACGATCTGGATACCGTTCCGCGCGCCATTGTGTTATCGCCGCGATGGCTGCGCATCCTGCTGATCACGGTCTGCTTCGCGGCTGGCGGCGGGCTCATCTACTTCGTGGCCGAACCCTTTCTCGGCAGCCTGCTGGCGCTGTCCGCGGTGTTCACCATTCCCGCTTTCCTTTTCATCCAGTGGGTAGCGCCGTTTGCCTCCGAATTTCCGGAAATGCTTTCCACTTTCTATTTCGCGCGCACGGTGACGCGCGCGCCGATGGCCCTGATGAACATGGTTTCCAGCAACATCAATCAGTGGACCCTGGTGGCCGCCATGCTGCCCATCGTGTACTCGCTCAGCCGCGGTTCGGCGTCTTCGATTCCCTTCGACGGGCAGCAGAAGCTGGAGTTGCTGATGACCATCGGACAGGCGCTGGTGGGGATGATGTTCCTGGTCAACATGGAGCTGTCGTGGTGGGAGGCGGCCGTGCTGTTCGTGTTGTGGCTGATGCAGTTCGGTTTCTCGGCGGTGCCCTCGGGCGCGACGGGCATGCTGGGTTTTCTCGGCCAGCACGTGCACGCCTGGATTACCGCCGCCTACTTTGTTTGGGCGGCATGGGAACTGCTGCGAATGCTGACCGGCGCCCGGCGCGCCACCGCGCTGGTGGAGTTCACGCGGATATGGCGGGAGCACGTGGCGCGCCGGGGATAACCCAAGGCCCGACGATTACGGCTGCCGACGTGGGTCACGCACCGGCGCCCAATGCCTCTTGATTCCGTCGTAGTAGTACATTGCTCACCGGGCGGCGCACTCCCGCAACGCGGCCTCGAGCTGCTCGCGCGAATACGTGGTGCTGATGAACAGCTCCTGCCTCGCGCCCGCGCTCAGCGCGATCGCTTTCCAGCCGTTCGTGGTGGGCACGGTGACGCGCACCTTCACTTCGCCTTTGGCGTCGCGAACCGGCCGGATCACGCCCGGAATCACCGACCGCACCTGCGGATGGCGCGCCAGCAGGCGCTCCAGCAGATCGCGCACGCCCTCGATGATGCTGTGCTCCACTTTCAGCTTGTTCCCCGCCGTGCGCAGTCTCATTAGAACCGCTTTCTGTACTGGAAGTCGATGCCGAAGAATCCGTTCTCGTCGCGCACCGCCACCACGGACCACTTGCGGCTCAAGTCCCACTCGATCTGGATCAACTGCTCCTGGGTGCGGGCGAGGTTAGTGGTGTAAGTGAGGGTAACTTCCTTCGAGATCTGTTGCTCCATCGAAAGGTGCGCCTGCGGAACCGTGGTGATGTCGCTGAGCTCCGGATCGATCTTGATGTGGCTGACGCCGAAAAACTGCTGCAGCCGGCCGCTGTTGGGCGCGGTGATGGCCTGTTGGAGCAGCGTGTTGGAACCGCTCGACAGAGCACCCGTTTGCTGAGCGACCTGCGAACTGGCCAATTGTCCAGGCGCGCTGGGCGTACGCCCCACCGTGAGCAGCGCCACAATCTGCTCGCTTTTGAGGGGCGGATCGGAGCGGTAGGAAAGGTTGAGCTTGGTCAGCGGCCCGGAAAGCATGATGTCCACGGTGATGCCTCGCTCGCGCGTTTCCAGATCCAGATCCACCACCGGCTCGATCTTCAGCGGGTTGTAGAAGTGTACCTCGCCGCGATCGATGGTGTAGTGATTGCCGAAGAAATCGATGCGGCCCCGGTTCACGCTCAGGTTGCCGAGGAGCACCGGCCGTTGCGGGGTTCCGGTGAGGCGGAGATCGGCCTGGCCCTGCAGGCCGCGCGCCAGCGGCGTCTGTACCTCCAGATTCCGTGAGCTCTCCAGGTGGATGTCGAACTGCAGACCCCGGAAATACTCGCTCGGCTCGGACGGCGTTGTGGACACGGGCCTGGCCGCCTGCGCCAGCAGCGAGCCGATGTCCGTGCCCGGATTGAAGCTGGCCTTGTTCACCGTCACGGTTCCCGACACCAGGCTGCTCTTCGACGTTCCGGTCAAATCCAGGACGGCGTCCGTGGTGATGCTGGCGCCCTGTGGCGACCGGTAGCGAACTCCGTCGGCGCGCGCGGCCACATGGTACGTGAGCAGGGGCGCTTCAAAGCCCACAAACCCGGTAAAGGAAATGCGCCCTCCACCGGTTTCCGCGCGCAGCGTCTGAATGGTGGCGCGCGTGCGATCGAACAGGATAACGCCGTTCGCCCGGTCGACGCCGTTGGGCAGGTCGGCAAGATAGAGCGACGCGTTCTGCAGCTCCAGCCGTCCGTTCACCTGGGGATTGTCCAGCGAGCCGCGAATCGCCGCGCGTACGGTGGAGCGGCCGGAGGCCAGCAGATCGGAATTGAACAGCCGCAGGATGCGCAGGTCGATGGAACCGGTGACCACGGCGTTCCAGGGGTTCTGCGCTCCGAAGCCGATGCGCCCGCGAGCTTCCAGCTCCGTATCGATTGCCGACAAGCGCGCCTGGCGGATATCGGCCCCCGTTGACGTCAGGTCAAACAGCACCGGACCGGCATTCTGCAGCGTGACGTCGGGCGGCGCGGCGCCGGGGCGCCCCTGCACATCGGGATTGGGGGTGATCCGGACCTGCTCCAGGCGCACCTCGCCGCGCAACTGGCTGACGTCGCCGAGTGGCCCGTTCACCGTGGCCGAACCGCTCACGGTGCCGCGGAAGGGAAGGTCGCGCGCAGGCTCGGACCGCGCGGCCGAGAGGATGCCGTCGAGCGTGGCAATGCTGACCGGCGCGAAGGTGAGCTGCGCATTACCGGGGTAATTGCCGGCCAGCTTCCACGCGCCACTGGCCCGCACCTGCGCTTCGCGCAAATTACCTTCCGCCTTCACGGTGAGAACATCGCCGCTGGTATCGGCGGCAAACGAGAGGCTGCCCGCCGGTTTGCCATTGACGGTGGCGTCGCGCACCGTGAAGGAGCCGCGCAAGGATTCCAGAGCGACTTGCTTCTTCTCCACGCGAGCCGTTCCGGAGGCTTTCCACTCCGCTTTCCCTCCAAGGCCTCCGCCGAGATCGCGCACGTGCGCAACCCGTTCCAGGCTGACATCGCCGCCGGAGACGTCGAACGCAAGCGAGCCGCCCGCCTGCCACCGCCCGGAAAACTGCACGCGCCCACCGGCAGCATCGGTGGTGCCATCGGCGACTTCGATGGAGTCCCCGATGTAACGAATATCCGCCTGGGCGCTGGAAAATTGTTCCCGCCAGGCAGTCACGTTGGTGGCGCGTGCGCGGGCCTCAATGACGGGCTTGCCGTAAGTGCCGGCGACGGTCAGCGATCCGGAAAGAGATCCCATGGCGGGCCACGTCTTTCCGGCCTCCGCAATCAGCCGTGCGAGGTCGCCGGCGCGCACAGAGAAGGCGCCGGACACCTCGCTGGCGCCTTCTACGCGCCAGTCTTCGAGCCCCACACGCCCGCTGCCGGTGAGTTGCATTTGTTCGTGCACGACGGTGAGGTCATGCACGTCGAGGCGCGATCGCGCGAGCTGAAAGTTGGCGGCGAGCCGGTTGAAGTTCTGCTTCGCGAACACGAACTGCCCCAGTTCCAGGTGGCCGCGGACGGTGGGGTTCTCCAGCGGCCCTTGCACCGTGGCGGTGAGGCGGCCGGATGAGCCGCCGGCAAGGCTGACGGGAATGCTGTCCGGTGGCTTCACCCCGGCGAGGGCCGCCAGCAGGAGCAGATCGTCAAGATCGCGAGACTCCACGTTCACGTTCAGGGCCTGGCCGAGCGTGCCCTCCAGCGTCACCTGGCTTCGCCCGGCGGTGAACTGCGCTGGCCCCAGGCGCAGGGCGCCCGCGCGCTGGTCGTAGCTCACGTCGACATGACCGGACGCCCCCGAACCGGTGGCCGCCGGTGCGATGTCCAGGGACGCATCGGCCGCGACGTCGCGCAAGCCCTGTGTGGCGAACACGCCGGATGCGCGCAGCGGTCCGGCCAGCGTCCCATCCCAGGGCGGAACGCGCAATGTCTGCGCCGCGGTCAGTTGCCGGATGGAAACGCCGCGCACCTGTCCTTCGGCGCGGAAGTTCTTCCAGTCGTCGACGGTGACGCGGCCCTGGAAGCTTCCGCCCAGCGCGGAGAGCGCCAGCCCGGTGAGGTCGATACGCGAATTGGCGATCTCGGCGTTCGCGGAAAATGAGGCGCTCTCGAGTTGGAGGCCGGGTAAGCGAAGATCGACGCCACGGCCGAAGGCTCGTCCAGCCAGACCGAATCCGCCCGCTGTAAAATGCAGCCGGCCGTTGAAATCGACGTCGCCGCGATGGGCGATGTTCAGCAGCAGGGCGCGCGGCATATCGCCCACCGCGATATTCGCGCGCACGGCGAAGTCGCCCGCCGGGGAAGCCCAGTGGAGCAACCAGCCGCTCGCGGCGACGTTCGAGTGCGGCATGCGCAAACTGCCCTGCACAATATGGAGGCCGTCCCTGTCCATGGCGACGGATGCGGCAACGTCGAAGGTGAGGTCGTGCACCGCGCCAGCGCTGAAGTGCACGGGCGAGAACGAGACCTGGCCAACGTATTGTGGGCGTTTGGAATCGTAGACCAGCGTGGCGACAAGATGTTCGGCCTGAACCTGCAGGGCGAAGCGCTGAGCGTTGTATTCGACGAAGCCGCCGTTCAAAGCCACGCGCCGAATGGCCAGCTTCAGCACCTGCTCGACAAACGCCCCGGACTGCCGTGGAATCCGTGGCTGGGGGAAATTCGTGGAGCCGTCCGCATTGGCGACCACGGTCAGCTCGGGCTTTTCCACCGTCAGGGACCTTATGTCGATGTCGCGCTCAAGCATGGAGACCATCTTCAACCCCACGCGGATGGAGTCCGCCCGGAACAGCGGACGCGCATCGGGCGGCTCGGTTCCGTGCAGCACGAAGGGCGCGACTTCGGCGGTCATGGTATGCCAGTCGAAGTTGAACGAGCCGATCCGCGCGCGCCCGCCGGTGGTGCGCTCGACTTCGCCGACGATGCGGTCCCGCACCTTCTCCCGAAGCCAAGCCGACCGCAACACGCAGATTCCAACCAGAATGCCGAGCAAACACACCGCAGCGCCGCCGCCGGCGCACCAGCACAGCACCTTCGCGCGGCGGGTCATTCGAACGCCTCCTTCCGATAGCGGATGTTAGAACGCTTTCGCGCCTCGTCCAGCCAGAAGTCCAGAGCCTGATCGACGCGCGCGGCGGTGAGGATCCGCTCAATGAAATCGCGGCTCTCCTCGAGGGAAGGGATGTTCTTCTCCCCCTGCGCTTTCCATTTCTCCACCTGTTCCGGGTAGTAACTCTCGACGGCGCCCTCCGGCAAGTGCACCGCGGGCTTGAAACGGTAGTCGATAAAGCGCAGGGTGGTCAGTTGCCACCACAACTGTTCGAGCACTTCCTCGCGTGTGAGTGTGCAAGTTCCCAGAGCGGCGCTGTACGCCGCCTTGCCGCCATACTGCTCCACAATCTGCTTCTCCAGCGGCTCCGCCTCGCTCTTTTCCGGCATGGGGTAGTGGGTGGACTCCATTTCCCGCCGGATCAGCTCCTGTTTGATCAGACGCTCCGCCGCAACGCGTTTCGCGGCGGCGGAAATATCGGGCTGCTCGCGATTGAGAAACGCCGCCACGCGGATCCCGTGGACGATCTGTTGCTCGGTAATGATGCGATCGCCGATGGTGACGGCGATACGATCGACGATTTCCGCCGGAGCGGCCGCGGCCAGCAAAATGACGATGAGCCCCCGCAAGCACCCCCCGCTCAGTGACGGCCGCGCCCCGGACCCTTCGGCGACGTGATTGCAACCGCGTACTAAGCGAGCGATGCACATTAGAACGCCTGCCCCAGGGAAAAATGAAACTGAAAGCGGTCGATACGCTGCTCCACCTTCTCACCCGTGCCGTAGAGCAACTGATTGTAAGTGCCCTGGTAACCGAAGAACCGCGGCGAGTTAGGACTGAAGGCGAGATCGATCCGTAGCGGGCCGACGGGCGTATGATAGCGGACGCCGAATCCGAACGTCTGCACGGCATAGTTGAAATCCTGCAGATTATCCTGGTGATAGCGCAGGCTCAGATCGCCGAGATCCGAATAGACATTCCCCATATCGTGAAATAGAACGCCGCCTATGTTATCGCCGATCAGCGGAAAGCGCATCTCGACGGTGTTCATGAGCAAAGCGGTGCCGCCGATCGGGAACCCGGTAAGGTCGTCGCGCGGCCCGGCCTGATTATCCGGAAACCCCCGATCCGTAGTGGAACCACCCGAAAAGAAGCGTTCCGCGAGGGGAATTTCGGCCTCCCCTCCAAAACGCACGATGTCGCCAAAATAAGTGGATCGCGCCAGCACCAGGGATCTCGCGATCCGATGATAGGTGGCATTTCGAAAAATTACCCGGCCGTAATCGGTGTTGGATCCGAACAAGCCCGCCGCCACGGCCAGATCGAGAGTGGTGTAGACGCCACGGTGAGGATCGACGGGATTGTCGCGCCGGTCGTGAATGACGCCCAGGGAAAGAGCGCCCACGCGCACGGGCTGCGACAGGAGCGGTATCAGTTCCGGAGAAATCAGAGGCGTGCCAATTATGTCCGATTTCCGGAAGAGAAACCGGTACTGAAAAGTCAGGGCGCGCGACCACCGCTGGGAAAGTTGTGTGGAAGCCTCCTCACGGCGGTTGGTGAACGTGCGGACGTAATGCGAATAATCGTACAACAGCGAGAATTGGAGATCGAGCTTATCGTTCCCGTGGAACTGCGGCACCAGATAAGTGAACAGACCGAGTTGTTCGAAGGTCGACAACTGCGTTTGCAGACTGAGTGTGTGGGCGAGACCGAGGAAATTGATCCGGCTGACGCCAATTCTCATCTGCGGGCTGAATCCGGTGGCGCCGGCGGGGTTACTGAGATCGGTGGTGCCTCCGCCGATGCGCGCAATCTCGGCGCCGAAGGCGAAAGTCACGGAGTACTTACTGGCTTCGTCCATGTCGAACAGCACGTACTTAGCGGGCTCCTGACCTTGCGGATTCTGAAACGCGGTTTGTACGCGCGCGAAGATACCCAGATCGTATAGTCTGCGCTGGCTGTCGTTCATTTTCGCCTGCGACAGCGGGTCGCCGGCGTGAAGGCTGATCCGCCGCTGCAGCAGGCTTTGGCGCGTCTCCCGCAGGCCGCTCAACAGAACTCCGCGGACAAGACGGCGCGTGCCGGTGTGCACGGTGTAAGTAACATCCATGCGCTGCGAGGCCGGATCGGGCGTGGCCACATACTCGAAGGTCGCATCCGGATACCCGCTGTCGAAGAAACGGCTGAGTATCAAATCGCGGTCGCTTGCGATGTTCAGGTCGCTGTACGGCTGGCCGGCGCCGAGGCGCAGGCCGAAGCGGATGGCGTCCTGGTCCTCCGCCGGGATTCCCTGGAGACTCAACTGGGACACGAACCACTGCGGTCCTTCGGTGATGGCGAGGAACACCGCAATCTGCCCTTGTTTACCGCGGTAATCGTCGTCCGTCCGGGAGATGATACGCACGTCGCGGAAGCCGTTGGACCGGTACAGGTCGCGGATCGAATTCAGGTCCTGTTCCAGATACTCGCGGCTGTAGCGGCCGTGACGGTAGCGGACGGCCGTGGCCGGCATGACGTACATTCGCTCGCGCAGCGCGGCCGTGGTGAAGTACTTGTTGCCGCCGATTTCGAGATGAACCAAGTTGTGCCGGGCGCCGCGGGCCACCGTGTAAGTGATCAGTTCTTCGCCGGGCCTTGCACCGGACGAGCTGAAATCCACGCGGGCATCGAAGTACCCTTGCGACTGCAGGAAGTCGACGAGGTTTCGACGGCCCTCCACCAACAAGTCCTTGTCGACGGAGCGCTCCTGATAGACCGGAATCAACTGCTTCACTTGTCCGCGCGAAACCCGCATGCCCACTAGCTTTACGAGAACCAGCGGACCGGTCTCGATATTCAGTGACGGCGTCACCGTGTTAGTGGTCTCGTGATAATCGAGCCCGGTCAGGGTTACTTTCGCCAACAGGCGGTCGTGCTTCTGAAAGCTGGAGCGAACGCCATCCACGCCATCGTCGAGGCGCGCTTCGGTAAGCTGCTTCCAGCCGCGAATGCCGAACGGGTTGCGCCAGCCGGTGGCGCGCACGATCTCGTCCAGGGTGCGGCCGGTGGTTCCGCTGACGTGAACGCCGTCGAATTTGGCGCGCGCTCCGGTGTGAATCATGAACTCGATGTCCATCTGCCGGGTGTCCAGGTGGGGCGATTCGCGGGTTTCGACGGATGCCTTATAGAATCCGTTTCGGCGCAGGGACTCTTCGATATTCCGCCTGGCCTGCTGGACGTCGTCCGCGGAGTACGGAGCTCCGAGCTGGAGCTTGGCCGCCGTCTCCAGTTGCGCCGCCGTGGGTGGCTCCGCCGCGCCGAGCACCGTCATTCGCCCTACGAACAGCGCGGCGCGCGTCAGGAAGCGCAGGGTGACGCCGCCATCGGCGAGGCTGGCGTCCACGGCGATATCCAGATACTCGCCGGTGGAATAGAGCTGTTGCATGGCGGCCGGAATGTCACCGGGATGGAGCGGTTGACCGATGCGCATGGGAAGCAGTTCCTTCAACCGGGCGTCCGGGAGAGGCTGTTGCGGCGGGTCAAACAGGATCGCGGTTACCTGTTTTCCTTCGTACTGGCTGGCAGCGGCCAGCGCGGGAAGGATACAAAAAACACTGAGCAGCGCGAGGACACACAGGCGGCCTTGCGCGAGCGCGGGCACAATCAACCATGATATCGCAGCGGTTGCTACCATCGTTACTTCATGGGCGGCGACGCGAGCGAGCGATATTCGCGGCAGATACTCTTCGCGGGCATCGGCCGGCAGGGCCAGCAACGCATATTGGACGCTCGCGCGGGCGTGATTGGTTGCGGCGCCCTGGGCAGCTTCCAGGCCGCGGCGCTGGCTCGCGCGGGCGTCGGAAGAATCCGTATCATCGACCGCGATTATGTCGAGCTTGGCAACTTACATCGGCAGTGGCTGTTCGACGAGTCCGACGCGGCGGAAGGAGTTCCCAAAGCCGTGGCGGCCGAGCGGCAGATTGCCCGCATCAACGCCGGCGTGCGGGTGGAGGCGGTGGTTGCCGACCTCACCGCGTCCAATGCGGACGACCTGCTGGAGGGCCTCGACATCATCCTGGACGGCACCGACAACTTCGAGACGCGCTATCTGCTGAACGACTCCTGCGTGCGCGCGGGCGTTCCATGGATCTACGGCGGCGCCGTGGGCAGCTATGGCATCGCCATGCCGGTGATTCCCGGGCGCACCGCCTGCTTCGCCTGCGTGTATCCGGAGCCGCCCGCGGGCGCGCAGCCCACCTGCGAGACTGCCGGAGTTCTCGGCCCGGTGACGGCGTTGGTGGCCAGCCTGCAGGTGAGCGCCGCACTGAAGTGGATAGTCACCGGCGACGCCCCCGCGGGCATCGTTACCGCCGATGTCTGGACCGGCGACCTGCGGCGCATCGCACAGCCCGCGCCCGATCCCGCCTGCCGCGCCTGCGGCCGCCGCGAGTTCACCTGGCTGGAGCAGCGCCGGCGCGCGCCCATCAGCATGTGCGGCCGCAATGCGGTGCAGATCCACCAGTTCGGCCGTCCGCTCGATCTGGGCGAACTGGCCGCCAGGCTGCGCCCGCTGGGTCTGGTCCGCGCCAACGAGTTCGCGCTGCGTTTCGAGACGCCGCCCTATCTGCTGACGGTGTTCCCGGACGGGCGGGTGATCGTCAAGGGCACCACGGACCCGGGCATCGCGCGCGGTTTGTACGCGCGTTATATCGGGGGGTGAACACAGGCTCAGGGGTTGGCAGCCTGAAGCACGCGCCGCGAACACGGCCAAACCAGGGCTTCTCTACTCTCCCGGCGCGCCGGGCAGGGTGAGCGGCCCGAGCGCCCGCACTGCCTCCACCGTCTCGTTCACCACTCGCACGAATTTCTCCCCTTCCCCGGCCGAGACGTAATCGAAACGGCAGCGTGCTTCTTCGATGCCAAACTGCGCCAGAAGCCGCACCAGCATTCGATGACGCTGCGTGGCGCGGTAGTTCCCCTCCTGGTAGTGGCAGTCCCCGGCGTGACAGGCCAGGATCAGGACGCCGTCGGCGCCATTGCGATAAGCCTGCAGAACAAACTGGGCGTCCACACGCCCGCTGCACATCACGCGGACGATGCGGATGTTGGGGGGATAACTCATCTGTGCCGCCCCGGCTTTGTCCGCGCCGGCGTAGGAGCACCAGTTGCACAGGAAGCCGACGATTTTCGGCTCAAAGAGCCTGGCAGGAGGCGGCGCCTCCGGGTGTGTCTGAGTCTCGATCATACGAGCGCCGCCTCGATTTCAGCCAGTATCTGTTCGTTAGTAAAGTGATTTCCGCGGATGGCCCCGCTCGGGCAGGCGGCCACGCAAGTTCCACAGCCGTGGCAAAGCAGCGCGTTTACTGATGCCTGGCGGCTTTCCGGCGGATAACTGATGGCCTGATACGGGCATACCGCACCGCAGGTCCGGCATCCGGAGCACCTGGTTTCATCGACCGAGGCCGTGATCGGTTCGATCTCCAGCTTCCTGCCTTCGGCCAGCCCGGAAAGGACGTATCCCGCCGCCGCCATCCCCTGGCTGACGGCCCTCTGGATATCCATGGGCGCCTGACACGCCCCGGCAACATAGATCCCCCTGGTCCTGCTCTGGGCCGAGTCCATCCGGCCATGCAACTCTTCAAAGAAGCCGAAGCGGTCGCGCGAAGCGCCAAGGAGCCGGCTCAGCTCCCCAGCGTCCCCGGCGCCCGTGACGGCCGGGCACAACACCACCATGTCCGCGGTCACACGGCCCCGATTACCCGCGGAATCCTCATACTCGACCGCCGCCCCGCCCTCCGACCCGATGACCCGCAGTCCTCCAGGAACATAGCGCAGGAAGGCGGCATGCGGATTCTTCCTGGCATCCTCATAGAGGGCGAATTCGTCCTTGCCGGGCATCACCAGTTCCCGGTAAAGGTGGTAAACCTTTGTGCCCGGTAGTTTCTTCTCGATCAGGTGATTGAACTTGAAGGCATACTCGCAGCAGATGCCGGAACAGTACGGCCGGTGCCGCTGGTCGAGGCTGCCGGCGCAATGGACAATGGCCACGCTCTCCGGGGCCGTGTCATCGGGCCGCCTCAGGTTTCCGCCGGTGGGGCCGTTCGACGCCAGCATCCGCTCGAACTCCAGGCTGGTGCAGACGCCCTGCACCGTCCCGTAGCCAAGCTCCGGCAGGCTCCGGCAATCGTACAGCCCGAAGCCGACCGCCACCACGATGGCCCCGGCCGGGCGCTCGATGGTTCGCGGCGCCTCGTCGTACCGGATGACGCCGTCCACCGGGCAGGCGTCCCGGCAAAAGCTGCACTCCTCGCCTTTGCCCCGCAGACAGGCCTGTGCGTCCATGAAAGGGGCGTTGGGCAGCGCTCCCGCGAATGGTAAGGCGATGGCCTTTCGTGTGTCGAGCCCGAAGTTGAATTGGTTGGGGACGGAAACCGGACATGGCGGGATGCATTCTCCACAACCAATGCACTGTTCGGCGTCCACGTACCGCGCCGTCTGCCGGATGGTCGCCTGGAAGTTGCCGTAATACCCTTTGAGGCCGCATACCTCGGCCATGGTCAGGATTTCGATATTGGCGGAGTGCGGACCGTGCAGTACCTCGCCCAAAACCGGTTCCAGCATGCAGGGGCCGCACTCCATGTTGGGAAACAGGTCCTCGTAGCGGACGGGCAAACCTCCCAGAACCGGCGACTTCTCGACCAGAACGACTTTGCGGCCCGCTTCCGCCAGAGCCAGTGCGCACTTCAGGCCGGCCGGCCCGGCGCCGATCACCACAACGTCGCGGCACATCTCCAGCTCCGTTCTGAACAGTGGCTGATGAAGCCGAACCCGAGCCGCCGCGCCGCGAATCTGCGTGCAGGCTTTGCGGGTGGCCTGTTCCCGGTCCGGGGTGACCCATGCCACCTGCTCTCGGATATTGGTCATTTGCAGGAAATACGGATTCATCCCCCCGCGCTCGAGCACCTGCATGAAGGCGCGCTCGTACTCGCGCGGGGAACAGGCCGCAATCACCACGCGTTCGGGGCGTTCCTCGCCCAGATCGGTTTCGAGGAATTGCTTTCCGTCCTCGGCACATAGGAAGTCCACAGCCCTGACGTATGCGACTCCGTCCCGCTGCAACAGTTCCTCCTCGATCGCCTTGAAATCGATCCGTTCGGAGACGTTGCCCCCGCAATTGCAAAAATAGACGCCTGTCCTCATTGGTTTCTTCCTCAGGGCCGGCCGTTCTCGTCCAGGTCCCGTAGCACCTGTTCCACCACCCGGGGCACGGCGCGTTCCACCTCCGGGGTCAGCCGCTCGCTGAAGGTCTCGACGTCGGCGGCCTCTACCGCCCAGACCTGAATGTCGGCGGGCAACTGCAAACCGGCCACGCGGCCCAGCTCGATGGCCAGCGGAAGACTGGCGTCGTGTGAGGAATCGGCGGTGCGAGTCTGCGGCAGGTCCCCTATGCCGAGCTTGTACGTGGCGCCCGCGGCGCCGCCGCTGACGATGGCGTCGATGAGGATCGCCCGCTCGTAGCCGGCCATGGCTTCCATCAGCCATAGGCCGCCCGAATACAGTTCCACCGTGGTGACTCCGCTCCACCCGGCCAGCCGGCGCCGCAGCTCGGCGGCGATTCGCAGCCCCACGCCGTCATCCGACAGCACCGGGTTGCCCAATCCGATAATCACCGTGGCGCTCACGGCTCAGCCCTCCCGCCGCAGGGTACGGATCACTTCGCCGCCATGGTTTCTTATCCTCACCTCCAGCGGCATGGCGCCGGGCAGCGAATGGGTGGCGCAGGAAAGGCAGGGGTCATAGAGCCGGAAGGCCATTTCGATTCGGTTGAGCAAGCCTTCCTCGATGATCTTTCCGGCATGGATCAGGCGCTTCGCCGCCTTGCCGATGGACATGGCGATGGCGGCGTGGTTGTTGGTGGTGCCGACAATCAGGTTCACCTTTTGCAGCAGGCCCTTTTTGTCGGCCTCATAGTGATGGATCAGCGTGCCGCGGGGCGCTTCCACCGACCCCACCCCGGTTCCGGCGATACGCCGGGGGATGGCGCGGACATCGGGCGACGTGATTCCCGGGTCCGTGGCCAGCTCCAGCATGCGCTCGGCGGCATACAGCATTTCAATGAGCCGCGCCCAGTGCGTGGCCAGCCTCTGATGGACGGGCTTCCGGCCGCCGAATGCCGCGTAGAACTTCTCAAACTGCTCCTCGGCCAGCGGCGTGGCGAGGCTGCCGGAGACGTTGAGCCGCGTCAGCGGCGTGGTGGAATAGACGCCGCTCGCGGCGCCGTCCTCGAAGCCCTTCCAGCCGATCCTTTTAAGAAACGGGAACTTCAGGTAGGTCCACGGTTCCACGTGTTCCGCGACGTGGTCCAGGTATTCGGATGCCGGGTACCGCGCAAACTCGAGTCCCTCCGGATCCACGATCCGGATCTGCCCGTCGTACAGGTTCAGGCGGCCCTTTTCGTCCACCGTTCCCATCGAATAGGTCCGATGGCAGTAATCGTCGGACTCCACCATCTCGCGGTATGCCGGATTCTGCCAGACCACCTTATCGAAGACCTGCAGGCTGAAAAGAGCGAAATCGACGTTCTTCCGGGCGGCCTCTTCGATCTGGGCGCGCTCCCCTTCGGAGACCGGCTTGCTCCACCCGCCGGGCAGGCCGGCGGCAGGGTGGATCCCCCGTCCGCCGAGCATCTGAATGACGTGGTGGTTCCGGGCGCGGCACTCGATCACGGCCTTGCCAATATCCAGACCGACCTTTCGCACCACCCCGAGAATGTTCCGCTCGGCCGGTGGTGCGTCGGGGCCGACGATGAAATCGGGTCCGCCCAGCGCATAGAAATGGGTGGTGTGATCGGTGACGAAAAAGGCCATGTACAGCAGTTCGCGGATCTTCTTTGCCGCGGGCGGCGGCTCCGCCGCGAAGAGCCGGTCCAGCGCCTTCACCGAAGCCATGTGATGCGCCTCCGGACACACCCCGCAGATACGGCTGGTGATCGCCGGCATGTCTTCCGCCTGTCGGCCGCGGCAGAACTGCTCGAAGCCGCGCAGTTCCGGCACCTGGAACCAGGCGTTGGCGACGTTCCCTTCCTCGTCCAGGAAGATGTCGATCCGGCCATGACCTTCCAGCCGGGTGATCGGATTGATGCTGACCCGCTTCACGATGATTTGCTCCCCGGGATGGCCCCCGACAGGCTGTACTTATAGAACACGCCGGCCGGGTCGGGAAGGCCGGCCATGGCGGCGTCCGTCCTGTCGGCCACTTGTTTCTCCGTCACGCCTTTGTAGTCCCCCAGGTCCAGCACCGAGCCCAGCGCGGAGATCATCCTGGCGCCCTGGTCAACTACGCCTTCCGGAGGACCGTAGCATCCGGTGCAGGGCATGTTGACCTGAGGGCAGAGCGCTCCGCAGCCATCCCGCGTGGCGATCCCCATGCATACCAGGCCCTGCTCCAGAAGACAGAGGCGCGGGTCCGGCTCGATCTCGTATGTTCGATGGAAACGGGAGATTCGCTTGCTGTTTTTCTCCCGCGGGCACTCGGCGCACACCGAAGACACCCCGGCGCCCACTACGCTGCCTTTGGGCGGCAACGGGGCGCCCCGGATGACCGATTCCACCACGTTCCAGATCTGCTGCGGCTCCGGCGGACACCCCGGGATGAAGTAGTCCACATCGACAACCTGTGACAGTGACTGCACTGTCTCGAAGAACTCCGGCAGTTCCAGCTCCCCTTCCGGGACGGTGGTTCGAGGCCGGGGAAGCGTGCCTGCCGGGTTGTCGAGTGAAGGGCCGTCGAGGTAGTTCGTGCGCAGGTGAGCCTCGCGGGTGTGCAGATTGCTCAGGGCAGGGATGGATCCCAGACACGCGCAGGCCCCAAAGGCGATCAGCAATTGCGACCTGGCGCGCATCAGGCGGGCCATCTCCAGGTTCTCGGCGGTGCGGATGGCTCCATTGAAGAATGTGATGGCCAGAGCGCCGTCAGGCAGCGCCTCGACAGCCTCTTTCTTGGTGTCCAGCAGACAGGGACAGAAGAAGAAATCGAAGTGCCGGTCCACTTCCAGGATCTTCTCGTGCAGGTTCACCAACGCGATCTCGCAGCCCCCGCAGGAGGCGGCCCAGTACATGCTCAATTTCGGCCTGGCCATGGCGAACCGAACCTAAACCTGCACCTGGCAGCGCTTGGCGGCGCCTTCGGTCCGCATCCACAGCAGGGCCTTCCTGGTCCGCTGGCACCAGCTCCGGACATCGGCCTCGAAGGTGGGGCAGTCGGCCACCACTTCGAGAATGTCGCCCTTGCCCATCGAACGGCTCTCCGACAGCATCTTCAGTTGCGGTTGCGGGCATTTCAGTCCCCGCGCATCGATCACTTTCGTGGCCATATGTGTTACTCCTTTCCAATCCGGTTCAAACCGAAACCCGGCTGAGGCGTTCAGCCAAATCCCGCATGGCTTCCGCCCGCTCGCTCAACTGCCGGTTGGTGACCGCAGTCTGTTCGTAACCTTCGACGGCGCCGCTGCTGAGTTCCTCCGCCTGCCGCATACCCTGGATCATGGTGTCGGTCCCCTGTACCAGTTCGTCGCCGACCACCGCGATCTCGTCGACGATCGCCCTGACCTGGCTGGTATGGCCAATCAGAGCGCGCATCGTACCGGAGAGTTGCTCCATTCCAGACTCGCCCGCGCGCGCCTTGAGGATGGATTCCTCTACCAGATCGGCGATTTCCTGCGATGCTTTCGCGCAGCGCTGCGCAAGGTTCCTGACCTCATCGGCGACTACGGCAAAGCCGGCGCCGGCCTGCCCGGCGCGCGCCGCTTCCACGGCTGCGTTAAGCGCCAGTATGTTGGTTTGAAATGCGATCTCCTCGACGACCCTGGTGATGGTGCCGATCTTGCCGGCTGCCGTATTGCTCTCGCGCAGTGTGCGCGCCAGAGATTCCAGCCCTTCGGCGGACTGGTTTGCCAGTTGCTCCGCTTCGCTCACCAGCTTCTCCGCCGTCCGCCCGGTTTCGGCGCTCTGGCGCGTAATGGACGCCATCAGTTCGCCGGTGCCGGTAGCCTCGGAAAGAGAAGCCGACTGCGTGGAAACGCGTTCGCTCAGCGAGTGGCTCGCCGCTGTCACCTCGGAGGCGGCGCCGGATATCCCGTCGACGGCCTCCGATAACTCGGACCGGATGGCCCGCAATAGTAACGCGGAACGGCGCGTCCGCAGGTATCCGGCCGTGAGAGCTCCATAGCAGGCGATCGACGCCAGAAGGACGACGGGAACACGTGGATCGATCAGTATCGCCGCACCCGCCGCGGTAATCAGGATGCTGAATACGATGATGCCAAGGGGACCTGTCGATGGTTTCGTTTTCATTCTGGTGCTCTGCCGCCTCCGTCAAGCGTCTCATCGTCCGCTTAATGCCAAAACGATAGACGGGCCTTTGCCCGGTGCTCCCGGTCGACAGCCGCGCGCGGAGCAACATCGGCAGTCAAAGGGCCGCGGCGTGATTGCACCCGATTCGTTCTGCGCCCCGGCTCATTCTCTGGCGCGATTGCGGGTATGCGGGTTCAGTAGTTTGCCCTTTTCTTACAGTCGAGCTAAAGTCTTTCCCCTGGCTGCCGATATAGCGGACAGGTGCAGATTACCGAGATCTCCCCCGAACTGGCGGATGCGGCGGACGTACTCAGCGACCAGTTGCGCGTGCACCTGCAGCGTTTGGCGGTGTGTCTGTTGCCGCACGCCGAGGCGCTGGAGCGAAAGTTCGTGGCGCGCCTGAAGCGCCTGGGGTTCGAGCCGATGATTCGCGGGGCCCTGACGTCGCTGACGCCGGGAGCGGCCGCGTTCATTCTAGGCAGCGGGCGGCCTCCCCTGAAGTTCATCGAACAGGTGGAATACAACGGACGGCGCCTGGCGAAGCTCAACATTTCCCCCAGCTCGATCATCGAAGCGCTGCAGGAATACGACAATCTGCTGACGCCCACGCTGAAGCGGCTGCTTCCGCGCGAGCATGCGAACTTCCAATGGGTGCGGGAACAGCTTCATTTCTGCGTCATTCTGACCCTGAATAACGCGTATTATCAGGTGCGCGAGGCGGAAACGCAGGCGTTTTACGAGCTATTCCGGGTGGAACTGGAATCGCGCAATCTCGACGAATTACTGCGGCGGTTTCTGCAGACGCTGGTGCAGGTATGCCGCGCCGACGCCGGGCAACTGTATCTTTTGAACGACGCGCGGAACTGCTGGATGCTGCAGGCCAGCGCCACCGCGGGCGGACGAATGTTGGACGCGGGCCAGCGCCTGCCGGCCAGTGCCGCGCGGGTGCGCCTGCTGGAGCGGCCTCGCCAGCTCGATCCTCAGAACGGCGGCGGCCGCTTCCTGCTGGACGAAGACTGGGCGCGGAAGTACAAGTCGTGCTGGTCCATTCCGCTGGCCACCAACGGCCACACGGAAGGGGTCATGCAGTTTGCATTCTCCAAGCCGTACGAGTGGCTGCCGCGGGAACAGGACTTGCTGGCCGCCGCCGCGGAGCGCTGTCTGATGGCCGCCGAGAAGGCCCGTCTGATGGAAGACCTGGCGGCGCGCGAGGAGCAGGTCCGGCAACTTGCCGAGCACATGCTGCACGTGGAGGAGATGGAACGGCGGCGGATCAGCCGCGAGCTGCACGATGAAGCGGGCCAGTCGCTGCTGTGCATCCGGCTGCAGATGGAGCTGCTGGAGCACTCCATACCGGGGGAGAACGCGGAGTGGATCGCGCGCCTGCGCGAGGCGCGTGAAATGACCGAGCGCACCATTCTGGAGATGCGCCGGCTGATCGCGGCGCTGAGCCCGGCGGTACTGGAGCAACTTGGCCTGGGCGCGGCACTGCGGCAACTGGTGAACCGGTTCCGCAGGCTGCACCCCTGCCGGGTGCGGTTGCATCTGGCCCGGCTAGGGCCAATCCCTCAGAAAACCGAGATAATACTATACCGCCTGGTACAAGAGTGCTGCAATAACGTTGGCAAGCACTCCAGCGCCGGGAACGTAAACATTTCCGCGAGTTCCGCCGATGGAATAGTCAGATTGACCGTTGAAGACGACGGTGTCGGATTCAACGTGGATGAGGCGCTGGCGCGGCGTGATTCGTTCGGCCTTTCAGGCATGCGCGAACGAGTGGCTCTGCTGGGTGGGCGTTTCGAAGTCAGAAGCTGGCCGTCGGGCGACGATTGCCCCGGCGCCAGGCGAAAGAACAAGGGAACGAGAATACTGATTACGTTGCCGCTGGGGAACGAAGGACGCCGAGCATAGAGACGCGGGACGGGACCTGGGCGTGACGCGGAGACGACGGATTCGGAGAAAACCGGGCAGGCTACTATGGCCAAAATTCGCATAATGCTGGCAGACGACCACACACTTTTTCGCCAGGGTATAAGAACGTTGATTTCCGCCGAATCGGACATGGAGGTCATCGGCGAGGCCTCCAACGGCGGCGACGCGGTGGACAAAGCGAACGAGGTTCGCCCCGATGTCGTGCTGATGGATATCGGCATGCCGGGTCTGAGCAGCTTTGAGGCCACCCGGCAGATCCGCAAGAACCGGCCGGAAACGAAGGTCCTGTTCCTCACCATGTATGACGACGAAGATTACCTGGTGGAAGGCATGGAGGTCGGCGCCAGCGGCTACGTGCTGAAAGACAGTCCGTCGCAGCAACTGGTGGCGGCGGTGCGGGACATATGCCGCGGCGGCAGCTACCTGAGTCCGCGGATGTTGTCGCAACTGGTGGACGACTTCCGGTCGCGCATCAAGTCCGCAAACCGGCTGCCGAGGTTCGCCACGCTCACAACGCGCGAGCGCGAGGTGCTGAAGATGCTCGCCGAGGGCAACTCAGTGAAGGAGATCGCCTGCGATCTCAACCTGAGCGTCAAGACCGTGGAAGCGCATAAGTTCAATCTGATGCGCAAACTCGACATCCACAACAAGGCCCAGTTGGTGCAGTACGCCATCCAGAAGAAGATCATCAAGATACCCAATCTGGTTTGACGCGCGTACTCCTTGTCGTTTCTAACCCGGGCGGCTGTTCGGCGGGATTTCACAGGCTACGGTCGTCTTCCGGCTGCCCGGGCTTTCTCCTACAGGGCGAACAATTCCGACTACATCCACGTTTCAGGCGGTCCGGCGCCTTTGCAGCGAAAGCGTTCGAGAGCCTTCTGGCGGGACGGAACGCAGAGTCCAACCTGGTCTCGGCAGCTTGCGGCCGGGATTGGCACCCTACTGCGGGCCAGTGCGAACCGCAAACAGGTAAAGGCGGGGCTGAGAGCCCGGTCAGGCCAGGGGCCTGCTTCTCAGATGCAGGAATACAAGCCGCCGGACCTTGTGCGACCTTGAAGAGGAGTGCGGGAACTCTGGCACAGGATCAGTGAGGCGCTGGACCTCGGGGTGCGCCAGCAGGTTACGCGGGCCGGCCTCGTGTACTCGGTGGTCTGCGCGCTGGTGGCGCTGGCGGCGTTCGCCTCCGCGAACAACCTGCTGTTTCTGATCCTGGCGGCCATGCTTTCCACGCTGCTGGTGTCGGGCTTTATCAGCCGGCTGTCGCTGGCCGGCCTGCAGCTCGATTTCATCCTGCCCGAACATATCCCGGCCAATCGGCGGCTGCAGGGCCGGGTGGTGGTGCGCAATGTGAAAGCCTGGATGCCGTCGTTTTCCATTCACCTGGCGCCCACCGACGCCAGTTCGGTTTCGCCGCCGCTGTACTTCCCCATGATCCCCGCGGGCGCCGCGGCAAACGGCCCGGTGGAGGTGTTCTTCCCAAGACGCGGACTGTATCGCGAGAGCAGCTTCCGTTTTTCCACCCGGTTTCCCTTCGGCTTTGCCGAGCGGCGCATTCAGATGCACATGGGCCGCGATCTGGTGGTTTATCCGCCGGTCGATCCGCAGCCGGGGTTCGAGGATCTGTTCGCGTCGCTGGCCGGGGAGCTGGAGGCGTACGCGCGCGGGCTGGGGCACGACTTTTATCGCATCCGGCCGTACGAATCCTTCGAGAGTTCCCGGCACGTGGATTGGAAGGCCACCGCGCATACCGGCGAGCTGCAGATTCGCGAATTCGCACGCGAGCAGGAACTCGCCGTGGAGATGTGGCTGGATCTCGACGTCCCGCCCGAACAGGAGGAGTGGTTCGAGCGCGCCGTGGGCATGTGCGCGTTCCTGGCGTGGCGGCTCACCGAACGCGGCGCGCAGTTCCGGCTGTGCAGCCAGGATTTTAGCGCGCGCGTTCCGGAGGAAGCGGACGTCTATACTATTCTGAAGTATCTGGCGCTGGTCGAGCCGGCGCGCGGGAAAGCGCTCCCCCCTCCCGACAATGACATCGTCTTTCGTATCGTTTTCAGCGCTTCTCCGGAGCGCCTCGCCGCGTCCGGACAGGAGATGGCCGGTCTGCGCGTTCGCCTGGCTGGCCCTGACGCTTTCACCGTGCCCGGCGCAGATCGCCCCCCAGGGGCAAAAGCAACCGGCGGTCCCAGCCGTTAGCACCACCATCAACGTCACCGACACGGTGGAGGAAGACTCGCCTTCCACCGTCACCGTGCTCACCGGGGATAGCATCGAGGAGCTGCCGGGCGTGGATCTCGACGACCGCCTGATGATCGTCCCCGGGTTTCAGTTGTTCCGGCGCTCCGACAGCCTGGTAGCCAACCCGACCACGCAGGGAGTCTCTCTGCGCGGGCTCGGCTCCACGGGGGCCAGCCGCACGCTGGTGCTGTGGGACGGGATTCCGATGAACGACCCGTTCGGCGGATGGGTCTACTGGACGCGCCTCGACCCCGAGGAGATGCAGCGCGTGGAGGTGACGCCCAGCTCATCCACGTCGATCTTTGGCGATCGCGCCATGGGCGGCGTGATGGCGTTGTTCTCGCGCGCGGCCCGCGGCGACAGCTACCTGCAGTACGACCACGGCAGCTACGGCGAGCAGGACCTGCGCACCGGGTTCTCTGAAACCTTGCGCCATTGGGCCGCTTCCGCCGACGTGCGCATGTTCACCTCCGACGGCTACTTCATCGTGCCCGCCAGCCTGCGCGGCAGCGTGGATCAGCCCGCCGGCTCCGACTGGGTGGCGGGCAATCTGCGCGTCGACTACTTCAAGGGCAGCCAGCGGTTCTTTCTGCGCCTGGATATCCTTGCCGAACACCGCAACAACGGCACCGAGGACCAGCGCAACGCCACCGGCCTGGGGACCGTTGCCGGCAACTACGCGCGCGCGTTCGGCAACAATCAGATCTCAGTGCTGGGGTGGTACACCCAGGAAGCGTTCCGCGCCACTTTCTCCAGCGTGAATGCGGACCGCGACTCCGAGACGATCACCGACCGGCAAACCGTACCTGCGCAGGGCGGGGGCGCGGCGGCCTATTGGTCGTATTCGCGGCGCCACTGGAAAACGCTGCTGGGCGTGGACATGGAGCGCGACGACGGCTGGAGCACGGACCGTCTGCCGACTGGAACGGCGATCGCCGGAGGGCATCAGATCGAGAGCGGCGGCTTCGCCCAGTCGCAGTTCAACGCCGGACCCGTGAGTCTGTTCGGCGGCCTGCGCGGCGACGTGCCCGGCACCGGCGGAGGAATCGTCAGTCCCAGCGGCGGGTTTGCGCTTGGCCACCACCGGTGGCGGATGCACGGAGCGGTGTGGCGCGGCTTTCGCGCCCCCACGCTCAACGAATTGTACCGGCCATTTCAGGTGGGCAGCGTGCTGACCGAGGCGAATCCCCTGCTCGTTCCCGAGCGGGTATTCGGGTCGGAGACTGGCGCGGGTTTCGTGGGCCAGAAGACGCGGATTACCCTCAACCTGTTTCGCGATTCGCTGGACAATCTGATCGGCAACGAAACATTGAGCGACACCGGCGGCGTCATCCTCCGCCAGCGCATGAACGGGCCGCCGGCCATTTCGCGCGGCATCGAAGCGAACGTGAATCGCACATGGCGCAACTGGCAGGGCCAGCTCTCGTATCTTCTTGTGGACTCGCATTACGATCTGACGCGACTGCGCATTCCGGAGGTGGCGAAGAATCAGGGCTCGGCGCAGGTGTCCTACCAGAAGCGCGACCTGGTGGTTTCCGCATCGCTGCGCACTTATTCGTCACAGTTCGATGACGATCTCAACCGTTTCCTGTTGCCGGGATTCGCGTCGCTCGCGGCGAACGGAAAGGAGCGCCTGAGCCGCTCGGTCTGGGCGATTGCGGAGGTCGAGAACATTCTCAATCACCAGTACTACGTCGCTCTGACCCCGCTGCCCAACACGGGCACGCCGCGGGTGTGGCGCATTGGACTCCGCTGGGAACAGCACCAATGATTGCCAATAAACCGCTCCCTTGGAAAAGTCGTCTCTTCCGCCGAATGCAAGCGAAAACACCTCGCGCCGCGACGGCACATGGAATGGTCTGGAGTCCTCGTGTAGCAGGCCTTCGGCCTGCGAGGACTTCCGCAGGCTATCCGCAATATTAGGCGCCCGCCCGGTCAGGAACGGAAAGTGCATGGCGGCGCGGGCGCGCTCCGTTTTTGCGCGAGTTCCTCAGAAGCTGTGAAGTATTTAGCAGAACCGCTTCGCAACCGCTCCCTCAAGATTCAGGAAACAGGGAGCAGAAGCAGGCCCTTGGTTGTTCGCCCGATCCTGGATATAATTCGTTCACGCGCAAGCCCTGTTTCGCGATGGAGAAACTAATCCCAGGATGACCAGAATAGCTGTAGTACGCAATGTTGTTGCGAAAATCGCCCTGCTGGGCGTCGTGTTTGCTTCCGCCACCCTGCTGGCACAGCAGGACCGGATCGACGGCCGCCTCGACACCGGCGGCGGCGTGGCTCTCAAAGACAGCGTGACCCGGCAGGCTCTCCCGCAATATGACCGCGGCGCCGTGGAGCCGTCGCGAACGATCGGTGGCATAACGCTGCTGGTCAAACCGTCGGCAAGCCAGCAGGCGGACCTCGATGCCCTGCTCGCCGATCAGCAGAACCCGGCCAGCGCGAACTACCACAAGTGGCTCACGCCGGAGCAGTTCGGGGATCGCTTTGGCCTCAGCCAGAACGACCTCACGCGGATCGCATCGTGGCTGCGATCGCAAGGCTTTACTGTCGACAAAACGGCTCGCGCACGCAACTGGGTGACCTTCTCGGGCACCGCGCAACAGGTGTCGGAGACCTTCCAGGCCGAGATCCACAATTACGTCGTGAATGGGGAGACGCACTTCGCCAACGCCACCGCGGCGGTGGTCCCGGCGGCCCTCAAAGACGTTGCCGGCTCGCTGCGCGGGCTGAACGACTTCTATCTGAAGCCGATGCACCACGCCACGCTGATCGGATCCGTCTCCTCCGTGCCGGCGTTCAATATCGGCGGCAACAACCTTCTGGGCCCGGATGACTGGGCTACTATTTACGACGTCTCGGCGCTGTATTCCGAAGGGTTCGACGGGACCGGCCAGACCATCGCCATCATTGGCAATTCCAGAGTCAACGCCACAAACGCGGACATCTTCCGCAGTTTTTTCAACCTTCCCGCACCCAATGTGCGAATCATCCAGGCCGGACCCGACGCCAGGGATCCGGCCGGCATCCAGGAAGCCAACCTCGACATCCAGTGGGCCGGCGCAATCGCGCGCAATGCCACCATCGTTTACGTCTGGGCAGATGATATCTTCAACGCGATCCAGACCGTGGTCGACCAGGATCTGGCGCCGGTGCTCTCCATCAGCTACGGCGGTTGTGAAGCGTACAACGGCAGCGGCTACGAGCCTCTGGCACAACAGGGGAATGCCGAGGGCATCACCGCGCTGATTGCCTCCGGGGATGCCGGGGCGGCCGCATGCGACGATGGGTTCGGACCCGCCATTGCCCAATACGGCCTGGCGGTCGCTTTTCCGGCCAGCCTGCCAGAAGCGACCGCGGTAGGAGGCACGCAGTTCGTCGAAGGCAGCGGCACTTACTGGAGCACCACCAATGGCCGCACCGGCGCTTCGGCCCTCGGCTATATTCCGGAAACGGCCTGGAACGAGACGGCGGGCGACGTCAATCTGCCCGACGACGGATGGCTCGCTGGCAGCGGAGGCGGAGTCAGCATTCTCTTCAGCCAGCCTTCGTGGCAGACCGGTCCGGGCGTGCCCGCCAGCGGCGGCCGCAATTTGCCCGATATCGCTCTTACCGCGGCCGGGCATGACGCATACCTGGCGTTTTCGCTGGACCAGAACGGAAACCCCGGCGCACTCTACGGGTTCGAGGGGACTTCATGCCCGACGCCTTCCTTCGCGGGCGTGGTCGCCATTCTCAACCAGTATCTGGTTTCCAAAGGCGTACAGAAGCAGGCCGGCCTGGGCAATATCAACCCCGAGCTCTACCGTCTGGCGCAAAGCACGCCCAGCGTCTTCCACGACGTCACCACCGGCAGCAATATCGTCCCCTGCGCCGGGGGCAGTCCGGACTGCACCACCGGATTTTTGGGTTACAGCGCCGGTCGCGGATACGACCAGGCTACCGGTCTGGGCTCCGTTGACGCCGACAAGCTGGTGACCCAATGGAACAGCCCGGCGGCGGCCACAAGCACGTCGCTGGCGGCCACTCCCACCACCATCAACTGGAACGGGTCCGCTAGTTTCACCGCAACGGTAACCGCCACTAACACCTTTGCCTCGCCGCAGGGCACGGTCACTTTCGCCTCCAGCGGGAACACCCTGGGGACTTCGACGCTTGCGGCCGGTTCGGGCAACCTGGCGACCGCGACGCTCTCGGTCGCGTCGCTGCAATTGCCCTCAGGGAAAGACACTGTTACGGCCACCTACAACGGCGGCGCCGTTTTCAATAGCTCCTCCGGTTCCACCACCGTGACCATTGTGCCGCCCTCTGGCGGCGTCTCGGCGGTAGCTGTGTCGATATTGCCGAACCCGGTCCCCTCCGGTATGGTCGTATTGCTGACGCTGACCGAGGAAGCCGGCGTGGCCACCACCTTAACCGGCTGGATCGACAACGGTGTCGACTACAGTTCTCTGATCGTGCCTTTCTTTGGCACGGCGTCCCTCCCGGCGAATGGGCAGGTGTCGGTGTCCCTGATACTGTCGTCCTTTGACAACGGCCCCTGGGTATTCACCGGTCAGGACGCCAACGGCGCCAAGTGGTCCCGGCAGGTCAATGTGCAGGTCACCGCTCCATTGAATTCGGCCAATCTGGTTCTCTCCACCGCGCCAGCCACGGTGCTGCAGAATTCCGCCGACGCCGCCTGCCAGTGGCCAACGCTGCTGACCCTGCAGGAAACGGCCGGCTACGGCGTGGTGATCGCGGAATACAACCACCGGTTCGGCACCGCCCTGGTGGAAGCGAACCCGTTCGGCACGGAACACATCGCCGGGTTCGGAACCTTGCAGGCTGTGATTTGCCCCTCCGCTGTGACCACTCCTACGAAGATGCCGTACGAGGTTGCCGGCTTCGACACTCAGGGCAATTCGCTGACCGCGACCACCTCCGCTTCCTACGAGGGCCCCGGGCAGGGCACCGGCACGTTCTCCGCTACGCCGTCCGAAGTGGATCTGAGCGTGCTGGATCAGGCCGCACCCGTAACAGCGACCCTCGGCCTGAAGGCCTCCGGCACGGGAACCCAGTGGAGCGCCTCCGTATTCCCCGCCAACGCCGCCACGAAATGGTTAACCGTCAGCCCGGTGTCGGGCACGGGGCCGGCCACGCTGAACATCGCCGCGTCCCCCACCGGAATGAGGCCGGGCGTCTACAACGCCACCATCCTGTTGCAGGCAACCAACTCTCTCCCGCAGTACATCGAGGTTCCCGTGATCTTCAGCATCGGCGCCACCGGCGCCGCCCGGATCACTGGCGTGCTGAACAACGCATCGTTCCAGCCGGGTGCCGCGCCAGGCATGCAGATGAGCGTCTATGGCTCGAATCTCAGCGCTCTAACCGACCAGCCGTTCGGACCTCCGCTCTTCCTGGCGGATCAGGGCGTTTCCGCCACGGTGAATGGCGTGGGCGCTCCCCTCTTCTATGTCTCGCCCGGACAGTTGGTCATCCAGGTCCCGTATGAGATTGGAGCCGGGCCGGCGGTGCTTGGCGTAAACAACAACGGGTACGTGGCCAGCTACTCGTTCCAGGTGACCCCATCGTCGCCGGGCATCTTTACAGACCTGCTGGGCAACATCCCGGGCACTAACGGCGCCCCCGCCAGGGGCACGCCGGGTCAAACCCTGACGCTTTACATAACGGGAGATGGCGACCAGACGCCTCCAGGGATTGTTACCACCGGCCAATCGCCATTCTACGGCACTCCGCTCAACCAACTGCCAGCGCCGGCTCTGCCGGTCACAGTGACAGTGGGCGGGGTTGTGGCGGCCACGCCGTTCATCGGCATCACTCCGGGTCTGGTCGGCGAAACGCAGATCAACTTCACCATTCCGACGAAGATCGCCGCCGGTCCTCAGCCAGTGGTGGTGAAGGTTGGCAGCGCCTCAAGTCCTCCGGCCACGGTGACCGTGCTGCCGGTGCCGGCGCCGGTGCCGGCGCAGTAGAGCGGGGCTGGGATCCATCCAGGGGGCGGACCTCCGGGTTCGCCTCCGCTTCGCCATGGTATAAGAGACGGTGTGCCCGCCGCGAGTGTGGTTTCGGCGAAGGACGACCGGCTTACGCTGATCGCTATCTCCGCGCTTGCCTGTATCCTTCAGGATGTTCTGCACGAAGGACTGGGCCACGGAGTGACCGCCTTGCTGAGTGGAGCCCATCGCGTGACCATGAGCACGGTGGCGCTGCAGGCCGATATCGACACGCGATGGATCTCGGCGAATGGCACGGTGGTTAATCTTCTTTTCGCGGCAATCTTCCGGCTCCTCCTGCTGAGGCCCCAGCGCTACAGACCGGCCACTCGCTATTTCCTGGTTCTGGCGATGGCCGGTAATCTGTTTACCGGTACCGGCTACTTCCTCTTTTCCGGCGTCTTCAACTTTGGCGACTGGGCGGCGGTGATCCGGGGTTTCGAACCGCACTGGATGTGGCAGCTCGGGCTGGTGGTGCTGGGGGTGACTTCCTATTACGCATCCATGCTGGTGGTGGCGGCCAGCCTGAAGCCATTTCGGGGAAAGGGTGAGAACCCGCTAAGGCTTCGCTTGTTGTGCTGGACTCCCTATTTCACGGACGGGATTCTGGCCGGGATCGGAGGCTTGCTGAACCCCGTCGGATTGTTCTATGTCCTGGCGTCGGCGCTACCGTCTACTTTGGGCGCGAATGCCGGTTTGTTAAGCTTGCCCGGATTAATGCGGAAGTGGAACCGGGCTGAGGCAGAGGAAGTTGGGCCAGTGCGGCGCAGCCCCTGGTGGATCGCCACCGCCGCCGTCGCCAGCCTGCTGTTTATCTTCGTGCTTGGCCGCGGGCTCACGTGGTCGCGATGACATCCCATGCCGGTATATCGAGCTTTCAGCGGATGTTGCCAACGATCGCGTCTGGATTGGCCCGATGGACGCGCGGCGACAGCCGCGTACTCGCCGGTCCGGCCATAGATGGCGCGGCTGCACTTAGTCAGCCTCAAACTTCGTGCGGCCGCCGGGCGCGCTGGCGTTCTGGTCCTCTTTTCGAAGATAACAATCCCCGATTACCAGCACCTCGATTTCCGTCCCCAGGAAGCAGCGGAACGCATCTTCGGGAGTGCAGACAATGGGCTCGCCGCGCACGTTGAAACTCGTATTCACCAGCACCGGGCAACCGGTTCTTCCCTCGAAGGCGCGCAGCAGCGCATGGAAGCGGGGGTGCTGGTCCCGCCGCACGGTCTGGACGCGCGCTGAATTGTCGACGTGAGTAACTGCCGGTATCTCGCGGCGGAGGACGCTGGCCACGAGTAACATATAGGGGCTTTCCACGGGTAAGTCGAACCATGCCGGGGCCGCCTCCGCCGTCACCGCGGGCGCGAACGGACGAAAGGACTCGCGGCGCTTCACCTTCAGGTTGAGAGTCGCTTGCATTGTCGGCGAACGCGGGTCCGCCAGTATCGACCGTGCTCCGAGCGCGCGCGGGCCGAACTCCATGCGGCCCTGAAACCAGCCCACCGCCTTGCCCGCGGCAAGGTCCTCCGCGGTGGCCGCCAGCAACTCGGATTCGCCCAGCACCTGGTAGCGAGCGCCAGCGGTGCCCAGGCGGCTCTCGATCTCCTGCTGGGAAAAACCGGGCCCGAGGCAGCTTCCCTTCATTCGGTCCGCGCCCGCCTGCCGGGGTTGTCCCAGGTAGCCATAATACGCGGCCAGGGCCGCTCCCACCGCGCAACCGGCATCGCCGGCGGCCGGTTGAATCCACATGCCCTCGAAGCCGCCCTCGCGCCACAAGCGGCCATTGGCCACGCAGTTCAACGCCACGCCGCCGGCCAGACAAAGGTTCCGCGCGCCGGTGTCCTTGCGGAGAGCGCGCGCCATGCTCAGAACCACGTCCTCGATCACCGCCTGGATGGAGGCGGCGATGTCCTTATGCCGCTGTTCGAGCGCTTCCCCACTTCCGCGCGGCGGACCGCCAAACAGCGCATCGAAGCGCGCGTTGGTCATGGTCAACCCGGCGCAGTAGTTGAAGTACTCCATGTTCAAGCGGAACGAGCCATCCGGTTTCACGTCGATCAGGCGCTCCCGAATCGCGGCGGCGTAGCGCGGAGCGCCATAGGGCGCGAGGCCCATCAGTTTGTATTCGCCCGAGTTCACGCGGAAGCCGCAGTAGTAAGTGAAGGCGGAGTACAGCAGCCCCAGCGAGTGCGGGAAGTGGATCTCGCGAATCACCTCGATGCGATTGGCGCGCCCCAGCGCGGCCGATGTGGTGGCCCATTCGCCCACGCCGTCCATGGTGAGAATCAGCGCTTCCTCGAATGGCGACGGGAAGAACGCGGCGGCGGCGTGGCTCTGGTGGTGTTCGGTGAACAGCAATCGGTGCGCGCAATCGAAGCCGGGCGCCAGCGTTGCGAGCTCGCGCCGCAGCAGGTCCTTCTGAAACAGCTTCTCGCGAATCCACAACGGCAGCGCCATGCGGAAGGAATTGAACCCGCGCGGCGCGAACGCGAGATACGTCTCGATGAGCCGCTCGAACTTCAGGAACGGCTTGTCGTAGAAGACGGCATAGTCCAGCTCGCCGGGACCCACGCCGCCTTCCGCCAGACAGTACTCGACGGCACGACGGGGGAAGGACGCATCGTGCTTCCGCCGGGTGAAGCGTTCCTCCTGCGCTGCCGCGACGATCTCCGAGCCGCGCAGCAACGCCGCCGCGCTGTCGTGGTAGAACGCGGAAATGCCGAGTATGGTGGGCACTTAGAACTGGTTGGCCATGGTCTCCGGCGGCGGGCCGGGAGGGTGGCGCTCCATCCAGTAACTGGCCGCCTGAGGGTCCGCTCGCAAGCGCAGCGGATCTTTCCGCAGCAGCCGAGCCAGCAGGCCAAAGGGCGTGAAGACAAGATAGTACAAAACCGCCATCGCCAGCGGATTCACAATGCGCGCCAGCAGCGCGCCCAGCATCGTCCAGACGCGATTCAGGGAATGCAGCAGGAATGGCGCGAACGCCGCGGTCAACAGAATGGCGGCGCCGGCCACCAGCACCGGCGTGCGCATCCGGCCGCGCCACAGCAGCGGCCACACCGACACTACAACGAGAAACAGGCCGGCCACCAGACCGAATTGGCGGTCCGAGGATGCCCGCACCACCGCGCGGCGGGTCAGGTCCTCGTGGAACCGGGGATTCATACCGCGGGGCCGTCGTGCAGTACGCACACGTCCTTCAGATTGCGATAGTCCTCGGCGAAGTCAAGCCCGTAGCCGACCACAAACTCGTCGGGAACCCGGAACCCCACATACGCCGGACGCACCGGCCGCTGGCGGCGCTCCGGCTTGTCCAGCATGGTCACGATTCCCAGCGACTTCGGCTTGCGCTGCTCCAGCACGTTCAGCAGATAGGTCAGTGTCACGCCGCTGTCGATGATGTCTTCCACCACCAGCACGTCGAAGCCTTCGACGGACACGTCCAGGTCCTTGGTGACCTTCACTTCGCCGGAACTTCTTTTGCCTCGTCCGTAACTGGAGATGCCCATGAACTCCACCCGGCACGGCGTGCTGATGGCGCGGGCGAGATCGGCCAGAAACAGAAACGAGCCTTTCAGAATGCCGATCAGGTACAGAGGGCCGTCCGGGTAATCGCGCGAGATCTCGCGGCCGAGCTGCTCGACGCGATCCTGGATCTGCTCGCTAGTGAGAAGAACGGTCAGCTCGGGGCGCACTTAGTCGGCCTCGTGTGGAGCGGCGCCAACGCGCACGCTTCCCGGACCAATGTGGATGTGCGCGCCCGTTGCCTTGCCCGGCACCGCCGAGCGGAAGGCGAAGAAGGGAATGCCGTGCGCTTCCAGGTACCGCCGGAGCCAGACGCCCTCGGGCTGATCCGGCGTGACCGCCACATCCACTCTGCCGCGATGATCGAACCCCAGAGCGCGATGCGCGGCCGTGTCGCCGTTGGCGCTGATTGGCATGGGACGATCATATTGCTTTTGCCAGGCCGCCTCAACATCCTGCAGATCGCCAGCCGTGAACGAACCCTTTCCCGTGAAGTGCTCTTCCATCGAGTTCGCCGCGGTGGCCGATTCGAAGTTCTGCTCGGCACGGGCCATGGCGGCAAGTTCGGCCAGCAGCCGCGCTCGCTCCTGCGCGAGATCGAGCGTGGTCTGGCGGAAAAGCAGCTCGTCGTTCAGAGGATCGAGCGCGTTGCGGGCGGCGATGCCCGCGTCAACCTGTCCGCGCACGCTCTCGATCTGCGCGTTCTGGCGATCCACGCGCCGGTGGGCTGCCGCGAGCATCTCGCCGGCCTGTTCTTCGGTCATGCTCTCGGCCGGCGCGTACAGCGTCCGGCGCAGAATCAGATCGTCCTGGGCGTCCGCCAGTTTGGCCAGAGCCTGCTCCAGGCGGGCGCGCGGCAAGGCCCCGGTCTCCACCAGGCTGGAAATGCGCCGCACCTCGTCGCTGGCCAGACTGGCCTGTCTGTTGAAAAGGTTGTCTGGGGCGGTCGCCGGAGTTTGCGCCAGCAATGGCAGCGAACACAGGGCGAACAGGAAGGTTCGCGGCTTCTGCATTCTCGTGAACCAGTGTACCATCAGGGTAGGAGAACAAGGCCTATTCGCGGTCAGAGCAACACCGTTCTAAAAATCCCGCCCAGTCTGGCAGATTCCGCACATTCCACGGAAGTCGATGAACCGTCCGCGCCCGAGGGGTCCGCGCCGGAAGAGCTGGGGCCGGCCTGGCTGACCGCCGTCCGCGCCGTCGATTCGCGAAAAGGCTCCGACATTCGCGTGCTGGATCTGCGCGAGGTGACTTCCTTCGCCGATTTCTTCGTCATCGCCACGGGCTCCAACCCGCGCCAGATTCATGCCATCGCGGAAGAAGTCCAGAAGCGGCTCAAGGAGCGCGGTGAGCGGCCCATCAACGTGGAAGGCCTCAACAACGCCGAATGGGTTCTGGCCGACTACGGCGACTTTATCGTACACGTCTTTTCGCCGCAGTCCCGCCAGTACTACGATCTGGAGCGTCTCTGGTGCCACGCCAAAGACGTGCCAATTCCGGCAGCCGAGCCGGAGAGTTAGTGTCCTGGTTTCGGCCCAGCGTCCCCGGCTCGCCTGCCGATGAGTCGCGGGTTGAAGGAAGTGGCCCTCACGCACTCGCCGCCGGCGGCACGGCGGGTGGCGGATAGCTGACCGGCATGACAATCCAGGCCACGATGTAGCCGATGACGCCAATGAGCGGAATGGGCCAGATCACCAGCACGATCCACAGGATGCGCACCAGCGTAACGTCCACGCCCATATAGCGGGCAAACCCGGCGCATACGCCGGCAATCTTCTGATCGTCGACCGGACGCGTCAGTCTCTCTGTCCGCGGCGGCGCCGCCGAGGATAACGCCAGGGCCGTCCCAGCGCCACACTGGCTGCAAAACTTAACGCCGTCTTCCAGAACGACGCCACACCTGGTACAGAACATTGGAATCCGACCTCCATTCATAGTTACGCACTTCGGCGCCGCGGGGTTCATGGCCCGATTTGACGCCATACCCATTCGGCCCCTCCGGCACGTATAACTAAATAGAGGAGACCTGTGATGTTGATTCGAATCCCGCGCGGGTGGGAAATCCCCGAGCGCGAGGCGACACCGGAATCTGTCTACCTGAATCGGCGGCAGCTTCTGACCGCGGCAGGCTTCCTGGGCGTGGAGCGACTTCTGGCCGCCACCACCCAGGCAGGACCGTATCCGGCGAAGCGGAACCCCGACTTCACGCTCGACCGGCCCATTACCGAGGAGTGGGCCGCCACCAGCTACAACAACTTCTACGAGTTCAACGAAGAGGACAAGACCGCCGTCAAGGACCTGGTGGGCAATTTCAAAGTGAGCCCGTGGAAGATTGAGGTCAAGGGTCTGGTACAGAAGCCGCGCTGGTACGACGTGGACGATCTGGTCCGCACCATGCCGCTCGAAGAGCGCCTCTACCGGCACCGCTGCGTGGAAGCGTGGTCGATGGCGGTGCCGTGGACGGGCTTCCAGTTCTCCGAGCTGGTGAAGCAGGTGGAGCCGAAGCCGGAAGCCAGGTACGTGCGCTTCGAATCTGTGTACCGGCCGAAGGAAATGCCAGGACAGGTTCATTACACGTGGTATCCGTGGCCCTACTTCGAGGGCCTGCGCATGGACGAGGCGATGCACCCGCTGGCGTTCATGGTGACCGGCCTGTACGGCAAGCCGATCCCGAAGCAGAATGGCGCGCCGATTCGCATGGCATTGCCATGGAAGTACGGATACAAGGGCGCGAAGTCGATTGTGAAGATCGAGTTCATCGCCAGGGAGCCGGACACGTTCTGGCACAAATCGGGGCCTTCGGAGTACGGGTTCTACTCCAACGTGAATCCCAACAGGCCCCATCCGCGCTGGTCGCAGGCCACCGAGAGGGTAATCCCCAATATGGAACGCCGGCCAACCCTCATGTACAACGGCTACGAGAAGTGGGTGGCCGGCATGTACAACGGCAAGGAGTTCTGAGCGGACTCAGCTACTCGCTCTGCACCGGGGCGCCGCCATGGGGCCCTCGGCCTGTCGGCATGGTCCTGACGGCGTATCCCGACGGGATCTGGAACAGGGCGGCATCCGGCTCCGCCTGCACGATGTTGGTCAGGGTGGTCGTTGTCGTGCCGAACCTCGGATCGTCGCTGACAATTTGCAGCGGCACCTTCAGATCGGGCGACATCCAGACCGTGTGGGTCACCGTGATAGCCTGCTGGTTCCCGATGGCGCCGACGGGAATAGTGCGCGTCATCCGGGTAGCGCTGGCCGGCCGGCCGTTGATTGTGCTGGGACCGAGATCCTCTTTTGCGACAGCAGGCTGATTGCCGGCGCCGTGCGGGCGCGCTGCATCCTGCCAGGTTCGCCCTTTCACGGTGCTCACCATGGCCGTCTGCCTCTGTGTGTCAAGCCGCACCACATTTCCGGCCACCGGATCAAAAACCGTGATCGTCGTGTGGTTCAGCCGACTGACGGTCTCAGTGCGTACGCGCCCCTGGCTGTCCCGCCAGATACTGGTCTGCTCCTGGCGCTGGATCCGATTGCCGTTGGCGAGGGTCTGTGCATATACCCGGACCTCCACGGCCGAGTACGGCGCGCCAGTCACCGGCGTCCTGCCCGCGGGCCCGATCATGCCGAAACCGAAACCCCGGTCGGGGCCTCCTCCAAAGCCATGCCCCTGCGCCGCCAGCATCGCCGCCGCCAGCAGGGCCAGAAAAACGATCCTTGCCGAATACTTCATCAGTCTGCTCCTTTGTATCCTCTAGAACTCCGAAACTGTCTCATCCGCAACGCGCACCGCGCGCGGAAATCCATCCTCGCCCACCACCACGTCGGCCACCACCGGGGCGTCGCCGATCCCGTTGACCGGCAGGCCCATGCGGACCAGCGCGGCCGGCTCCAGCTCCTCGCGCACCACGCTGACAAACTCGCCTGGAGCGAGGGGCGGGGCGTAAGGAACGTCCACGAAACCCTCCTCCGATGGCTCCGTAGGCACCGCCGCCATTGCCACAGTCCGCGGCATGGGCGTCACTCCATCCCGATGCCGAATGCCGAGCAACGCAACCAGCACCAGCAACGCCGCCGCCGGGGCGGGGACCCAGCGCAGCCAGTGCCAGCGGCTGGCCCAGCGCTGCCGCTCGAACTCGCGCATCACAAGATCGAGCCCACGTTGCGGCGGACGATGCCGCGCCGCGCGGTCGCTCAGAATCTGCATCTCGCGCGTCAGCACGCGCTCGTTGCGCCACCGGCCGGCACAGCTCGGGCAGCCGGACAGATGCTCCCTCAGCCCCGGACTCGGCGCCACGCCGGCGCGCGCGTTGTCCACCAGCCTGGATGTCCACTCCGCGCAGTTACTCATGGTCACCTCGCACTCGCCTGAAAGCTCGGGGCCCGCAGCAGCGCGAGCTTCGCCGACAACAGCAGCCGGGCCCGGTGCAAGCGCGAGCGCACCGTCCCGGCCGGGCATTGCATCAGCCGCGCCGCTTCCTCGTAACTCCGTTCCTCTAGATCGCACAGCACCACCGCATCCCGATAGCCGGCCGACAACTCCGCCAGCGCCCCGTACAACGCCGCCGTTCGCTCGTCGTCAATGAGCTCGCCCAGCAGATCCTCGCTCGAAACGGGTTCCTCGTCGGCGACGCTACCAGCCTTCCGGGGCATCCCGCGAAGCAGATTCCGCGCCAGCCCGTAGAGGTACGCCTCCAGCGATCCGCGGCGCTCATCGAAGCGGCCTCCCGGTCCGATCAGCCGCAGGAACACCTCCTGGACCACCTCTTCGGCCACCGGCCGGCTCCCCGACGCATACAGCGCATAACGGTAAATGCGCGCCCCCAGCCGTTCATACAGCTCAGCCAGCGCCGATTTGTCGCCGCTCCGCAGTCGGCGGTAGAGTTCTTCGTCGGTTGGTCGCATTCCGGCGGTCATACTGCATTGCGCGAAAGCGGTCAAAAAGTTCCCGCCCCGGCAGGAATAGTCAGCTCAATTGCAAAGACGTGGCCAACGGTCCGTCATGTCACTTCCATGGCGCTTCCTCTTGACGGCAGTGCGCTTTCCCTGTTAATATACTATCTCTATAGGGGTAGTAGACATGGAGACGGCACGCAAGCTCGCACAACCCGGCACCGCCCCCGACCACGAGCGCGTGGCGCACCATGAAGTGCTGCGCGCCCTTCGCGAGGTGCGCTACGGCACGGTCCAACTCACCATTCACGACGGCCGCGTCGTGGAGATTCAGAAAACCGAGCGCATTCGCCTCGCGGCCCCTTGTCGACCGCAATAGCTCGCCAACAGTCAGCTCAACCTGCCGACCCCGCCAGCGCCGGGAGGCTATATTGATGAATAAGACGTGGCGCGACCAGTCCACTGGAGCGAAACCGCACTACCAACCGCACCAGAACCGAAAGGATGGGACCTTGGCAAACGTTTCGCTTTTGATGGACTCGCGCAAAACGGACCGCGGCCGCGCTGCTGGGCTCTTTGCGCTTCTCAGGATTCCCGGAGGCCGCAGCATTTTCTTTGCCGGCGCGGCTCTCCTGCTCTCGGCTGGCGGCGGCCAGCTTTACGCGCAGTACGATAAAGTCCTCGCGTTGGGAGCGGACACGTCCATCACGCCAATTGGCGGGCCGGCGTCGTCCCCTTTGATCTCCACCGATCCCTGGGACCTTCCCGATCTCCGGCCCACCGGCCTGCTCAACGATCAGTTGCCCAAGTGGATCCAGTTCGGGCTGGACGAACGGTTACGTGCAGAAGGTTATGAGAACAACGGCTTCAAGCCCGGAGTCGACGCCTCGTATCTTCTCAACCGCTTCCGCCTCGGGATGATCATACAGCCGGTCAGTTGGTTCAAGCTGGTGAGTCAGGTGCAGGATGCACGCTCGTTTTTCCAGTCTCCGCCGATCAGCCCGCCGAACACGGTGCGGTGGGACCTGAAACTCGCCTATGCCGAGCTCGGCGATCCGGAGACGCAGCCAGTCACGTTCCGCGTCGGCCGGCAGATTCTCGACTACAACAACACCATCCTCTCCAATTCGGAGTGGCGCGACCAGGCGCGCTCCTTCGACGCGGTGGTCGCCAATATACATGTGGATCAGTTCCGCGTCTCCCTGTTCGCTGCTTCCGTCGTCGTCCCGGAAGTCGATGGGCTCACCCATCACCAGGAGGGCAACAACATTTACGGCGACTACAATACGATTACGCATGTCATTCCGAAGTCGAAGATTGAGCCATTCGTGCTCTGGCGCGTTCAGCCCAGCGTGGCCATCGAAACCACCGCCAAGGTGAAAACCGGACATCAGAGCGAGCAGGCGTACGGGTTGCGCATCGCCGGCCGGGAGATCTCGAATTTCGACTACCGCGCGGAGGTGATCCGCGAGGGGGGATCCGACGGCCCCAACACCATTAAGGCCTGGGCCACCACGTTCGGCGCCGGTTACACCGTCTCCTCCATCGGCTGGAAGCCGCGCTTCTTCACCGGCTACGACTACGCTTCCGGTGACCGGAATCCAACGGACGGAATACACGGGACCTTCGACACCATGTACCCCACCGCTCATGACCGCTTTGGCATTTCCGATCAGTTCGGCTGGCAGAATATCGAGGCGGGCCGCGGAGGCGTCACCATCGTGCCGCATCGCCGCTGGTCGGTGACCGGCCAGTACCTCGATTTCTGGCTGGCCAGCGCCACGGACGCGTTGTACAACACTTCGGGAGGCGTCGTCCTGCGCGACACCAAAGGGCAATCCGGCACGCACATCGGCCAGGAATTCGATGCTTACACGTGGTACGAAATCAACCGGGAGGTGCACGTTGGCGCGGGTGTTGGCCACCTGATAGCGGGCGAGTTCATCGACAAGGCGGGGAAAGGCGCTAACTACACCTACCCCTATTTCGTGATTGAGATGTTCGACGGCAAGCGCGTGCACTAATGAAATCGCTCATGGCAGTTTTGCCGCGGCATGGCCGCAACCCATCGGCAGGCGGGGCTGAGAGCCCCGCGCAGGCCATGGGCCTGCCCCACTTCGAATCGTTGCGGATCGTACTCGCGCTCGGCCTGGCTCTGCTCGCGGGCTGCTCGGGGACAAAAAGCCCGCAGCGTGTTCATTTGCTGAACGTCTCCTACGATCCCACGCGCGAGCTGTATCAGGAGTTCAACAAGGCGTTCGCAATCGCCTGGAAGGAAAAAACGGGGCAGGATGTGGACATCGAACAGTCGCACGGCGGCTCGGGCAAACAGGCCCGGGCTGTCATCGACGGCCTGCAAGCCGATGTGGTGACGCTCGGGCTGGCCTACGATATCGACGCCATCGTCGACAACGCCCACCTGATCGATCCCGGCTGGGAGAAACGGCTTCCCGATAACAGCACGCCGTACACTTCCACCATCGTTTTTCTGGTGCGCAAGGGAAACCCGAAGGGCATTCACGACTGGCCGGACGTCATCCGAAAGGGCGTCAGCGTGATTACGCCAAATCCGAAAACATCGGGCGGCGCGCGCTGGAACTACCTGGCGGCGTGGGGCTATGCATGGAACACGTACGGTCATGACGAGAAGAAGGCCCGGGATTTCATCGCCGCCTTGTATCGCAATGTTCCGGTGCTGGATTCCGGGGCGCGCGGATCCACCACCACTTTTGTGCAGCGGGGGATCGGCGATGTTCTGCTCGCCTGGGAGAACGAAGCATATCTCTCCGTGCGCGAGTTCGGCGCGGACAAGTTCGAGATCGTCAACCCGTCCTCCAGCATTCTGGCCGAGCCGCCGGTGGCCGTGGTGGACAAAGTGGCTGGCCGGCGCGGCACCCGCGCAGTGGCCGAGGCGTATCTGAAATACTTGTACACGGAAGCCGGACAGGAGATCGCCGCGAAGAACTTCTACCGGCCGCGTCTGGCCAGCGTCCGCGACAAGTACAAGAACAACTTCCCGGACATAAAGCTGTTCACCATTACGGAGGTGGCGGGAACCTGGAAGGCAACGCAGCAGAAGCACTTTGCCGATCACGGCCTGTTCGACCAGTTGTACAAACCGTAAAGCTGAAACGATGATTCGTCTGCGACAACACAGCGTCGTCCCCGGGTTTGGCCTTACGCTGGGGTACACCCTCACCTACCTGAGCCTGATCGTGCTGATCCCGCTGGCGGCTCTGGTGGTGAAGGGAACGGCGCAGCCGTGGGCGCACTTCGCCGACGCCGCGTTCGACGCCCGCACGCTGGCCGCATGGCGCCTGACCTTCGGCACGGCGCTGATTGCGTCGCTGATCAACGCCATGTTCGGGCTGATTGTCGCCTGGGCTCTGGCGCGCTATGACTTTCCGGGGCGCCGCCTGCTGGACGCGGTGATCGACCTTCCCTTCGCCCTGCCCACGGCGGTGTCGGGTATCGCCCTGACGGCCATCTATTCGCAGAATGGGTGGGTGGGCCGGTGGCTGGAACCGCTGGGCATCAAGGCGGCGTTTTCGCCGCTGGGCATCGTGATCGCGCTGACCTTCATCGGACTGCCTTTTGTTGTGCGATCGGTGCAGCCGGCCATCGAAGATCTGGACCCGGCGGTGGAAGAAGCGGCGGTCCTGCTGGGCGCCACGCGCCTGCAAACGTTACGCCGCGTCATTTTGCCCGCGTTGCAGCCGGCGCTGGTGGCGGGCTTCGCGACGGCCTTCGCGCGCGCGCTGGGTGAATACGGGTCGGTGATTTTCATCTCCGGGAACATGCCCATGAAGACGGAGATCGCATCGCTGCTGATCGTCACGCACCTGGAGCAATACGACTACACCGGCGCCGCGGCCATCGCGCTGCTGATGCTGGTCAGCTCCTTCATACTGCTGTTTCTGGTCAACGCGGGACAGTGGTGGTCGGCGCGGCGGCGGCAGGGAAGGGCGGCCTGATGGGCACCCAGGGGACACGCGGCGGCAGCCGCGTTTTTGTGGTAACCGTCGCGCGCGCGGATAGCGCCGCGTATCCCGGGCATAACTTATGATCATCGCCCCGCGTTCCCGCCACACCGAGCCGCCCTGGATGCGCCTGACCGTCATCCTGATCGCGGCCGGCTTCGTGGCGCTGCTGGTTCTGCTGCCCGTTGCCGCCGTGTTTGGCGAGGCCCTGCGCAAGGGCATCTCCGTCTACATGGCCAGCATCACCGATCACGACGCGCTTTCCGCCCTGCGGCTCACTCTGCTGACCGCGGCCATCTCCGTCTCCGCCAATCTGGTTTTCGGCGTCGCCGCCGCGTGGGTCATCGCGAAATTCGAGTTTCCGGGCAAAAGCGCGCTGCTTTCCCTGATCGACCTGCCCTTTGCCGTCTCGCCGGTGATCTCCGGACTGGTGTTCGTTCTGCTCTTCGGCGCGCAGGGGTTCTTCGGCCAGTGGCTGATTCGCCACGACGTGCAGATCGTCTTTGCCGAACCCGGAGTCATTCTGGCCACCATTTTCGTCACGTTCCCGTTCATCGCCCGCGAGCTGATCCCGCTCATGCAGGAGCAGGGGACCGAAGAAGAAGAGGCCGCCGTTCTTCTGGGTGCGGGTGCGTGGCAGACGTTTTGGCGCGTCACGCTGCCCAACATCCGCTGGGCGCTGCTCTACGGCGTGGTCCTGTGCAACGCGCGCGCCATGGGCGAATTCGGCGCCGTGTCGGTGGTGTCGGGGCATATCCGCGGCCGGACCAACACGCTGCCGCTGCACGTGGAAATCCTGTACAACGAATACAATTTCTCCGCGGCGTTCGCGGTGGCCAGTCTGCTCACGCTGCTGGCCGTGGTGACCCTGATGGTGAAGGCCGCGCTCGAATGGAAAACCCGGCGGGATCAGCGGCCGCTCGCGGTGGAGGAACAGTAGAGATGGCCCCCGCAGGCACCACCATCGACGTGCAACACGTCAGCCGGACGTTCGGGGCCTGGACGGCGTTGCGGGACGTGAGCCTCACCGTGAAGCACGGCGAGCTGGTGACGCTGCTGGGCCCGTCGGGTTCGGGCAAAACCACGCTGCTACGGATCATCGCCGGTCTCGAAGAACCCGATGCCGGACCGGAAACCGCGGTGCTGATCGGTGGGGTGGACATCTCCCGCCAGCGGCCGGACGAGCGGAAGGTAGGCTTCGTCTTTCAGCACTACGCTCTGTTCCGCCACATGAGCGTGTTCGAGAACATCGCTTTCGGATTGCGCGTGCGTCCGCGCAACGCGCGCCCGCCCGAGCGGGAGATCCGCCGCCGCGTCGGGGAGTTGCTGGAACTGATCCAGTTGGGGAGATGGGCGAATCAGTACCCGTCGCAGTTATCCGGCGGACAGCGGCAGCGGGTGGCGCTGGCGCGGGCGCTGGCCATCGAGCCGAGCGTTCTGCTGCTGGACGAGCCTTTCGGGGCCCTCGATGCGCGGGTGCGCCAGGAGCTGCGCCGCTGGCTGCGAACCCTGCACGCCAGAATCCCCGTGACCAGCGTGCTGGTGACCCACGACCAGGAAGAAGCGCTGGAGGTGGCCGATCATATCGCCATCATGAACCAGGGCCGCATTGAACAGTTCGGCACTCCCGACGAGGTATTTCATCATCCCGCATCCGAGTTTGTGGTCACCTTCCTGGGCAACGTGAATCTGTTTCACGGGCGCGTGGAATCGGGCAAGGCGATCATCGGCCGGCTGGCCGTGGATGTGAGCCGGGCGCTGCCGGTGGATGGCGCCACGGCCCGGGTTTTCGTGCGGCCGCATGAACTCGATATCGACCTGCATCGGACCAACGGCGCTTCCGTGCGCGCGCGGGTACTGCGGATTCAGTCCGCGGGGCCGCTGGTGCGGGTGGAACTGGCCTCCGAGGACGACGATACGGTCCGCAGCGAGGACCCCATCAACGTCGAGCTGACCCACGAGCGCTACCGCGAGCTGACCATCCGGACCGGCGACACGGTCTTCGTGCGCCTCCGCGATGCCCGCGTGTTCGTTGAGGACTACTCGATATAGCGGGGCTGGCCCTTAACCGCGCTTGTCGCGGACGACGATGGTTTCGGCAATGCGGTCGTGAACCGTGCGGCGGTTCGGATGAATGAAGTACTGCACGAACCCGAATCCGAATTCGAGAGTGGACGCGCCGTAGCCAAGCGCCCGCTCCAGCGAATGCCACAGGGACATCCGGCGATGGACCAGCGAGACGACGCGGATACCCATCAGACGTTTGCCCAGGGTGCGTCCGTTGCCCAGATAGAGGGAAAGGCCAAAGAAGATCACAAGGTAGACGACGCTGTACCAGTTGTGGAAGAAGTTCAGCTCAACTTGGATGTGCCGGTCGCTCTGGCCGAGACTGGTGTAACGATTCACGAGCTTTACAATTGGGATGGCAGCGCCCAGGAACAGCGCCCCGGCGAGCAGAAAGTCGATGAGCAGGGCGATGGCCCGCGACGCGAACGAGGCCAGTTCCATGCCGTCGAGCTCTTGCATGCGGTCGGTTTCATGGGCGCCATAGACTCTCAATCTCCCGGCCATATGGGTCTTAGTTTACGCTGAAACGGGGCCGCGAGAGGCCCATTCCATGGACACTGTCAGGCTGGACGAAGCCGTCGACTCCTTCATCGCCTTCACACGCTCTCTCCCCGCGGAAACGCTGAAGGCGAGCGGGACCGATCGGTGGGGACCGCGCGAGGTGCTCATACATCTAGTCTTCTGGCATGAGCAATACGCCAGTATCGCCAGCGCGGTGGCGGCGAAGAGGCCGCCGAAACTGCACGCAGGCACTATTGGGGACGTGAATCGCTTCGCCGTCGCCGAGGACGCGGAGACGTCCGTGGAAACGCTGATTGCCCGCTGGACGAAGGCAAACCGGCGATTGGCAGGCGTGGCGAGCAGGCGCGATGCGGTTCGCCTGCGCATCCCGCTTCGTGAGAAATCGAAGCAATGGCCGCTGGCCGATCTCCTCCGCGTGGCCGCGGGGCACATTGGGAAGCACGAAGCGATATTACGGAAAGTACTTCTGCCTGCTCACAAATCTTGACAAACGTGGTGGCGGGCCGGCACGTCTGCGTGTCATCATGACAGTAATGTCTCGTTCCGGCGTTCTTTGTGTGTCGCTGCTGGCTGCAGCGATGGCTTCCGCTTATGCGCAACAGCAGGAAGGAGTTACACCGCCAGCCCCGCAGGCCCAGCCCGTTCAGGCGAAGGTGCCGCTCACCATCGAGGATGGCGGGTTCTCGCTGGAACCGCTTTACTGGTTCACCACGTTCCTGCCGACCACGCCCGTGATGAAGGGAGGCGCGTCTGCCGCCGCGTCGAACGCCGATCTCATTTATCCGGGCATCATCAAAAACACTCCGGGCGTAGTTCTGAGCATCCCTGCCGGCCGGCAGAGTACCATCCGTCTTTCCTATTTTCGGGGAGAGGGCCGGGGAGACGAAGCCGCGGCCACCAACCTGAACCTGCTGGGCACGCCGTTCAACCAGGGAGACTGGCTGGCAACCACTTACCGGGTCCAGCAAGTAAAGGCGTCCTGGGATTTCCTTACCTACCCGCTCCCTGCCGGGCCGCGGAAGATCCGCTTCAAGACACTGTGGGAAGTGCAGTGGTTGTGGTTCAGCACCCACATCAACGCACCGTACGCGCCGGTGGTCACGGATTCCTCCGGCAACACGATTTCAAACTACGCCTACGAGACGAAGAACATTATTCTCCCCACGCTGGGCGGGGAGGTGGAGCAGGCCCCCTTCCGGCATTTCCGCTATGAATTGAAGGCCTCGGGATTCACCATACCGCATCACAGCGACATCTGGGAGGCGGAGGGCTCCGTGGCGCTTCGCTTCGGCAAGCTGGAGCTCCTGGCTGGCGCGAAGGCCGTACATTTCAAGACCTCCGCACAGTCGGACGAATACTTCGCCGAGACGCTCTCGGGACCGTATGCGGGCGTGCGCTATTACCTGAACCGCCAACAGTAAAGGAGCGTCTGCCGGTAGTGCAGCGCCGCAGCCGGGTGGGTGCCCAGCGCCAGCGTTTGCAGCGCGGTGTGAAAACCCGGTGCTTCCGCACAAAGCGCGGGCTTCGGCTTTTCGGCTCAGACTTTCGGCTTTGGCTCCGGCAGATCGAACGCGCGGCAAAGCGACTCGAAACCCTGCACGCCGTGATGGCCGTCGCAAAACGGCTTGTTGTCGGAAAAACCGCACCGGCACAAACCGATTACGCGGCGGCCCGCCAGGCCATACTGCCCGCCTTCGGCGTCGCAGATCTCGAAGTCGCCCTCAATCAGGATGGGTCCGTTATTGCGCACGGTAACTTTGGTCGCGGCCATGAAATCGATCCTGGCAGATTGCCGGGGCGTGCGCAACAACCGCGCGGTTCGCGACATGAAGGTCCCTGGAAGTCTCCCCCACCCCAGGGTTGGCTCCGGGTCACGTACACTGAGGTAGAAGCCAAGGAGTGGCAAGTGCTACAGTTCTTTCTCGACGACGACCGGACTTTGTTCGAGGATTCGTTCCGGTTCGCCCAACACCAGGTGCGGGAGCTGATTCGCAAGTATCCGGACTACTATCCCATGTACACGAAGAACGGGCGGTGGAAACACGACGGGCCCGCGTGGACGAACTGGTGCGACGGGTTTCTGCCCGGCATGATGTGGATCTTCGAGAGGCGGGCGCAGCAGGAGAACGGCGGTCCATCCTTCTGGCGCGAGCAGGCCATCCGCTACTCGAAGCCGCTGGAGGCGCGCAAACTCGATAAGGACTGCCAGGATCTGGGCTTTCTGTTCCTGTCCACTTATCACCGCTGGTTCAAGCTCACCAAAGAGGCCGCGCTCAACGAGGTGCTGATCGAGGCCGGGCGCACCATGGCGCAACGCTTCCAGGAGAAGGGCCAGTACCTGCGGTCGTTCATTTCCCCCGATTCGCTGTTCATCGACATCATGATGAACGTCGGCATTGTTTTCTACGCCGCGCGCGAGACCGGCGACCGCAAACTGCGCGACATGGCCATCCGGCACTGCCTGACCACGCGGCGCTACCTGGTGCGGGGCGACGGGTCCACCGCGCACGAGGGCATCTTCGACGTGGCCAGCGGCGAGTTCCTCCGGCAAAGCACGCAACAGGGCTATCGCAGCGATTCCTGCTGGTCGCGAGGTCTGGCGTGGGCCATGTACGGGTTCACCGTGGCCTACGAATACACCCGCGATCCGCGCTTCCTGCAGACCGCCGAGGCCTGCGCCGGCTACTATAACGTTCATACGCACGCCGATGGCGTTCCGCCCTGGGATTTCAACGCTCCCGCGAACAACCGGCAGCTTCTGGACACCTCGGCGTCGGCCATTGCCGCGGCGGCGCTGTTGCGTCTGCGATCCGCCACCTCCGACCGCGTGCGGTCGCACTTCTACTGGTCGAGCGCGGCGCTCATCGTGCGGACGCTGTGCCAGAAGTACCTCGCACGCAAGGACAAGAAGTGGGAGGGCATTCTCAGGGGCGGGGTGTACCACATCCACAAGGAGCTTGGCGTGGACGAGTCGGTCATGTGGGGGGAGTACTTTTTCGTGGAAGCGCTGGAAGAGGTTCTGCGGCAGATTTGAAGCGCCGGTGAAACCGCGCTGGCTCCGCGCACGTCCATGGGCAACAAATTCCAATGAATTGGAAACAAAGAGCTTGCCCCGCCATGCCGGCTGAACGCGGGGTGGCGATGCTACCGGCCGGTGATATACTGAATACCGGTCGCAACTGAGGGCGCACGCCGTGCTGACCAGAGTCCTCGCGCAATCCCGTCTGATCCCGGTTTTCCTTGGGCTTGGGTGCCTGGCGTACGGATTTCCCGCCGGCGGCGACCAGCCCATAACCCCGCCGCCCGTTCCCGACGCGCGCGTCACCATTACTCCGCGGGTGAGCACGGTACCCGAGCCGAAGCAGTTGGTGCCGCACTCCAATATTCGCGTGGAGACGCAGTTGGTGCTCATCCCGGTCACCGTCACGGACCCGTTGAACCGCTTCGTGACCGGGCTCGAAAAGCAGCACTTCAAGCTCTTTGAAGACAAGGTGGAGCAGACGGTGACGCAGTTTTCCAGCGAGGACGCGCCGCTCTCGGTGGGGCTTGTTTTCGACACCAGCGGCAGTATGGGCCCCAAGCTGCAGAAGTCCCGCCAGGCCGCCGCCGAGTTCTTCAAGACCGCCAACCCGCAGGATGAGTTCTTCCTGGTGGAGTTCAACGACAGCCCGCAGCTTGTGGTGCCATTCACTCCCAGCTCGGAGGAGATCCAGAACAGCCTGACCTTCACGCAATCGAAGGGGCGCACCGCGTTGCTGGATGCCATCTACCTCGCCATGCACGAAATGAAGAAGGCGAAGAATCCGCGCAAGGCCGTTCTGATCGTCTCCGACGGCGGCGACAACAGCAGCCGTTACACCGAAACCGAGATCCGCAACGCGGTGCGGGAAGCCGACGTGCAGATTTACGCCATCGGCATTTACGAGCCGATCTCCAGCCGGTCGCGCACGCCGGAGGAGATGTCCGGCCCCGGACTCCTGCAGCAGGTCAGCGAACAGACCGGCGGGCGAGCCTACGAAGTCGACAACCTCGCCGAGCTGCCCGACGTGGCGGCCAAGATTGGCGTGGAGCTTCGGAATCAGTACGTGCTGGGATATACTCCAAAGAACCAGGATCGCAACGGAAAGTACAGGCACGTGCAAGTGAAGCTGGTGCAGCCGGCCGGCCTGCCTCCGCTCAAGGCGTTCTATCGCCTCGGCTATTATGCTCCGACTCAGTAGCGCAAAGGCCGCGAGCCGCGGCGCCACACAGATGAGGGACTCGCACGTTCCGGCGGCGCGGCCGCGGTCCGTTTTGCGCGGGTTCTTCAAAGGTCTTCTTATTCCGCTCGCCGCCGCCACGCTGCTGGCGCAGAGCGACGAAGTTCCGCTGTTCAAGGCCGATTCGCGGCTGGTGGTGCTGCACGCCAGCGTGGTGGACCGCAAGGGCAAGCTCCTCACCGATCTGCCGGAGAATGCGTTCAAGGTCTACGAGAACGGAGCCGAGCAGAACATCAAGGTCTTCCGGCGCGAGGACGTGCCCGTTTCCATCGGCATGGTGATCGACAACAGCGGCAGCATGCGCGACAAGCGGGCGAAAGTGGAACGCGCGTCGCTGGACCTGGTGAAGGCTTCCAACCCGCAGGACGAAGTGTTCATCGTCAACTTCAACGACGAGGCTTATCTGGACGTGGAGTTCACCAACGACATGCGCCTGCTGGAACAGGGGATCGCGCGCATCGACTCGCGGGGCGGGACCGCTCTGCGCGATTCCATCAGCATGTCCATCGACTATCTCAAGGAGAAGGGCAAGAAGGATAAGAAAGTGCTGCTGGTGATCACCGACGGCAACGACACCGCCAGCAACGATCGCGACACCCTGGAAAAACTGGTGGACAAGGCGCAGAAGAGCGAAGTTCTCATTTTCGCCGTGGGGCTGCTCAGCGAAGAGGAGCCGCACGAAGCGAAGAAGGCCAAGCGGGTGCTCAACTCGCTCGCCACCGCCAGCGGCGGTCTCGCTTATTATCCGAAGGAGCTCGCCGAGGTGGACGAGATCGCCTTGCGCGTGGCGCACGAGATTCGCAACCAGTACATCATCGCTTATACGCCCACGAACCCGGCGCTCGACGGCACCTTCCGGCAGATCCACGTCACCGTGAAGGGGCCGGGCTCGCCGGTGGTGCGGACGCGCACCGGCTACTATGCGACCGCGGCGGGCGCCAGGGAAACCAAGGCGGCCAGCGCGCGGATGCCCTGATGCTGGGGACCATCTGGCAGGCCACGAAGGGATACCGGCTGCGGCCGTGGCGAAGCCCGTACCTGCGCTGGCGCATGGAGACGTATTGGGGCCGTCCCGCCGAAGAGATTACGTTTCGGGAGTTCTGGTCGCTTTCGTGGGGCCTGCGCCGCCACCTGTGGCGCTTCCTGCACTGGGCCGGCCGGATGCAGCCGTAGTTCAGCCCCCGTGCGGCTACCGCTCCGCGGTGTTGACCGATTCCACGCGCCCGTCGCTGCAACGCACGCTGCCCACGCGGCTGCCGTTCGCCGTGTACTCGAGAATTTCCACCAGATGGCCGTTGTCGTCCATGGTGATGCGCGCGGCCGGAATCCCCAGGCTTGCGATGACCTCGGCCCGGCTGGCGCCGGAGGCCACGGACCGTAGTTGCGCTGAGGTCACCTGGCGTGCGGGCTCGCGGCTCTCATAGCGGCTGAAGGACGGTTGCACCACCGGAAGAACCGGCCGCGGCTCGCCAGGGCGCCGCCAGGCAGGCGGTGTGGGAGCGGAGGGGGCGGGCGAAAACGGTGCGGCAGCCATGGCCGGAACGCCCGCCGGATTCGTCTGCGCTTTCTTGGCCGGTTTCGTATCGGGTTTGGGGGGCTGAGTGGCGGCCGTGCCGGTGGTGTCGCTGGCGCTCTGCAGGATTTTGGTGAGGGCGTCACTGACCACCTTGCCCCCGGCCACCCCGGCGCTGGCGCCCGCAATGGCCGCTGCATGATCGGTAAGCGCTTGTCCCGACAGCGCAGCTCCGCAGAGCAGTGAAACAAGGGCGAAAGGCAATCGACGAGCGGTCATACGAACCTCCTCCCTCCATGGTGCGTGCGCACTGGCGTTCCACGCGTCCGCGAATCACCCTAAGGTGACTCCTCTTTTTCACTGGGACTTCGCAGATAATTCAATACCCGCAAAAGAGTCGGACCGGGCACCCCTATGCACCGTGGTAAAGCACCGTGGGAATCCTAATAATCAGAACATACGCGACATACAAGCTAAAGGGTGAGATGGACTACTTACTCGACGAAAACCGGCCGGAGACGTGTCTGGCTCTCGGCCTCGACTGCCGCAACTGCATACAGAAGTCCGCGACAAGCGTGGCCAATGTCTGCCAGGGCCTGGAATCCGCCGGCATTCGGAGGATCTTCGCGCAACTCTATGCTTCCCAGGGGTGCGCACCCATGGCCGGTGTCTTTGAGGCAGCCTATCTGTGCGCCGCGACTCCCCTCCGCAAGCCGGTTCTGATGGCGCGCCCGGCGGCCAATGCGGCCGTGGCCGCGTAATGCGGTCTGGCGCGGCGTGTCCTCGATGTCGCTCGCCCCTTTATGCCTTCCTCATGAGGGACGCTCCACGATAAGGGAAGTCGCCAGGGCTCTCTGGAGAGCCACATCCACAGCGAGATCCGCCGCGTAGCGTCTCCGCGACCGAACCGAGTCGATCACAAATACAAAAGGAGCCGGGCATGAAGCCTGCGATTCTGCGCACGGCAGCGGCGGTTGTCTTTCTGTTCTTCATACGCGGCATGGCGTCCGCCCAGGAAACGCCGGAGCCCGAAGCGGGGACCTCAACGGACCTCTTCATCATGTTCGGCTCGGACTTTGTCCGCCCGGGTCTTGAACCCAAAGCGAACTACAATATCGGGCTGGGCCACACCTTCGCCTTCCTGAAGAGGGACCCAATCGGCGACGAGGTCACGTTTTCTTACACTTACGAAAACGCGGGGAGCTACGGATTCCTGCACACTCCGTACGGCTCGCACACGGAGACCCTGGGGATCATGAAGAATTTCGGCCTGCCGAAAACCAAACGCCTTACCGGATACACATGGATCACGGGCGGCATCACGACCCTGACCGGCTACCCAGCGGTTCTCAATCGCTTCTACGACGGCGAGTCGCTCGGCCTGATCGTTCACTTCAACGACCACGATTCCATCTGGATTCAGGAAATGTACAACAAGATTGTGACCGTGCCCTGGTACACCACCGCGAGCATCGGATACACGCGTAGCTGGTAACGCCGACCGGCAGGTCAATACCTTGTTTTTCATGCGGTTGAGGCAGCACCTCAAGCCGGTGGGGAACCTGTATCCCGTGTGACTCATCCAACATACAGAAGGGATGGAAAAGGACATGGGACGACAGCAACTACAAAACATGCTGCCGCTGGCCCTGCTGGGCGCGGCCTTGTGGTCGATCCCGGCCAGAGCGGCGGCTCCGGCACAGATCGGAACAGTCAACTATGTGGAAGGGCGGGTGCTGGTGGACGGGAGGCCGGTGACTTCGCGGGACCTGGGCAACGTCACGGCGATTGAGGGCAATGTGGTGGCAACGCGCCAGGGAAAGGCGGAGATCCTGCTGACTCCGGGCGTGCTCCTGCGTCTTGGCGATAACAGCCAGGTACGCATGGATGCGGAGTCTCTGAGCAACACGCGAGTGAGCCTGCTGACGGGCGAAGCGATGGTGGAAGCCGACCAGGTTTACCCGGAGAATCACATTGTCATTGTTCAGGGGAATGCCAGGACGGCTGTGTTGAAGAAGGGACTCTACGAGTTCACCGCAGTGGGACCTTCGGCACGTGTCATCAAGGGCGAGGCGGCGGTGGATGAGGGCGGGCGCAGCGTCAGGTTGAAGGACGGCCATCAATTGATCCTGACCGACGCGCGCATGAAGGCCCGGAAGTTCGACACCGCGGCCGAGGATGACCTCTACGCATGGAGCCGGCTGCGGTCGCAGTATCAGGCTGAGGCCAGCGCACAGGAGGCGAGCATGCTGGCGCCCGGCGGGCCAGGGTGGTATGGCGCGGACTGGTATTGGGATCCCTGGTTCGGCATGTACGCGTTCATCCCCGGCGACGGGTTCTTCTGGGGGCCGTTTGGCTTCCCGTTCTTTTCGCCGTACTACGCCGGATACTTCGGATATGGGTACGGTTACGGTCACGGGTGGTATGGTGGGCGCGGCGGGTGGCATGGACGGCCCGGGCCTGCGATGTCGCGGATGGGCGGCGGAATGCACATGGGTGGCGGGTTCGGTGGTGGAATGCACATGGGTGGCGGCGGCGGCCGGCGGTAAGGCCGCAAGCGGGCGGAGTCACTGACCCGCGGCGCTGCCCTGGCGAATGAGCTGTTCGGCGTGCCTGAGCGCCTCCGGGGTGATGTGCTGGCCGGACAGCATGCGGCCGATTTCGTGCGTGCGCGCGGCAGGGTCCAGCTCTTCCACTTCAGCCACGGTGCGGCCCGTCCGCTCGCGCTTCTCCACGAAGTAGTGATGGTCGGCGAAGCTGGCCACCTGGGCGAGGTGCGTCACGCACAGCACCTGATTCGCCGCGGAGAGCCGCTTCAGGCGGCGGCCCACCGCCTCGGCCACGCTGCCGCCGATGCCCGCGTCCACTTCGTCGAAGATGAGTGTGCGGGTGACGCCCACGGGTGCGGCGCTGGCTCCGCTGGCGGTCTTTAACGCCAGGGCGATGCGCGAAAGCTCGCCGCCGGAAGCGACGCGGTCCAGCGGGCGGGGCTCCTCGCCGGTGTTGGCCGCAATCAGGAACGACACATGATCCGCGCCGCGCTCGCTCCACTCGGCTTCCCGGATCTCCACGACGAACTTCGAACCGCCCAGCGCAAGCGACCCGAGTTCCTGTTCCACCACGGCGCGCAGGCGTTTCGCCGCATCCTTCCGACGGCGCGTCAGCTCGCCCGCCGCCTCGCGATAGCGCTTCTCCAGCGCGGCCCGCTCCTTCTCGAGCTCCGCGCGGCGTTCGGACGCGTGCTCGAGCGCGTTCAGCCGCGCGCGCACGTCATCGAGAAACGCCAGCACGGCTTCGATGCTCTGGCCGTACTTGCGGCGCAGCCGGTCCAGCGTGGCCAGCCGCGTTTCCACTTCCTCGATGCGGCCGGGGTCGACGTCGAGGCGATCCAGATAATCGCGCAGCGCGTTGGAGGCCTCCGCGATGGCGATCCCGGCGGGCTGCAACGCCTCCAGCACGGGAACCAGGGTGGCGTCGATGGGGCAAAGCTCTTCGAGGCGGCGCAGGGCCAGGCGAAGTTGCGTGGCCGCGCTTTCCGGCGCATCGTAGAGGGCCGCCCATGCGGCGTTGGCGCTCTCCTGCAGCTTGGTGATGTTGCGGAGCACGCGCTTCTCGTTTTCGAGCTCGGCGTCCTCGCCGGGCTTGGGCGAAGCAGCCTCGATCTCGCGGCGCTGGAAGCTCCACAGGTCCGCCAGGCGCAGCTTCTCCTGCTCGGACTTGTCCAGTTCCTCCAGTTCCGCCGTGCAGCGCCGCCACTCGCGGTGCGCTTCGGCCACCCGCGTCAGCAACTCCGCCGCGCCCGCGAACTCGTCCAGCATGGCAAGCTGGACGGCCGGCTGGAACAGTTGTTGCTGGTCGTACTGGCCGTGGATGTCGCCCAGCCAGGGCGCCATTTCGCGGAGCAGCGTGACGGTGACCGGACGGCTGCTCAGAAACGCGCGCGATTTGCCGTTGGCCAGGACTTCGCGCTCCAGCAGCAGCTCGTCCTCATCGGGTTCGATGCCGGCCTCGCCGAGCAGGGCGCGGAAGGCGGGGTCCGCGGGCAACTCGAAGATGCCGGAGATGCGCGCGCGGGCGGCGGCGGTGCGCACCATGTCGGCCGAAGCGCGCCCGCCGAAGAGAAGTCCGACGGCGTCCACCACAATGGACTTGCCGCTTCCGGTTTCGCCGGTGAGCAGGTTGAGGCCGCCATGAAAGCGGACGTGCGCCCGCTCCACTACGGCGTAGTTCTCGACAACAAGCTCAAGCAGCACTCGATGTCATTGTAGCTGGGCGGCCGAAGAAAGAAACGCGGCTGTCGCCGCATGTCCGGGTCCGCGACTGTCTATACCCATTTGGATATAATCTTAGCGATGCCGATGAACGAGCCTCCGGGGGTTAAGGCCGCTCTACTGGATGGGGAGCTCGAAACGCGATCTGCTCACTTTGCCTGGACCGGTGGTCGACCTGTTTGGACATGCTCTTTATTTGGCGCAGACGGGCAAGAAGCACCAGCAATCGAAACCCATGAGGGGATTTGGTTCCGCTGGCGTGTTGGAAATCACCGAGGATTGGGATCGGAATACGTACCGAGCGGTCTACACAATACGATTCAAGACCGCGGTGTTCGTGCTGCATGTGTTCCAGAAAAAATCGAAGCGTGGGGCAGCAACGCCAAAGACCGACCTTGATTTGATCCGCGAGCGCCTGCGGATCGCGGAGCAGTTTGCGAGGGAGTCATTACCATGAACAAGAAGCGAGTTGTGCGGGGCGTTTCCATCGAGGAGGGATCGGGCAATGTGTATGCCGACCTCGGCTATCGAGACAGCGATGGGATGCTTGTGAAGGCCCAATTGGTCGCCAAGATCGCGGAGATCATCGAGCGGAGGGCGCTGACGCAGTCGGATGCGGCAAGGATTCTGGGGTTGACACAACCCAGGATCTCGGCGCTCCTGAAAGGACGATTTCGCGGGATTTCCGAGCATCGTTTGCTGGAGTGCCTCACCCGCCTGGGACGGGATGTTCACATCGTGGTCAAACCCGCGCCGGGGCGCCGAAGGAATGGGCTATTGAAGCTCTCCGTCGCATAGAGCCTCTCAGGGCCAGTTGTCTTGCTACCTTCGCGTGGGCTTCAGCTCGGCCAACTCCACGGCACTTCAGGTAGCTGCAGAAAGATAACGATGACTACCCACCCACCCAAACCACGGGTCGCTCGGGGCAAGCGAAGGGGGATCGCGTCTCAGTATCAGCGGTTCTCATTCATCCGGCGCCCGCTTGAGGCTCGCTACGTTGCGCATGATGGGGTGCGTGGTGGCGTGATAATGCTTCGTTGCGATCTCTCACGGCGCGCGGTGCTGAAGCTTAGACCAGTGGGGGAATCCGGCCGCAATCGCTCGCGATAGTCGCCATTTCTCTACTCCGGGGGGAATGGCCTTTCTATTTCTCTCGCCTGAGCTTTAACTCGCCTCCAGAAAGGTTTATGGAACAGAACGCCCGGGCACGTGGATTTCACCGCCGAGGTGGAGCGCAGCCTGCGGGTGCTGGACGGCGCGGTGGGCTCTGCTCCTCTGCTGCTTCGGAGACAAAATCCTTTCGTTAGTTGTCTCTTAACGAAAGGATGTGCCATTTCTCTTTCGTTATCAGGGCGAACGGCTGGCGACGACCTGCGCTCCGGCCGGATTTCAGTGATGCCCGGGAGGGCGTCTGCGGGGACGGGACGAAAGGTCACACCTGTGGCTGGCTCCAGCGGAGATACTCGGCTTCCGAAAACGGACCGATGGTTGCCGGGAATGCTGCAGGATACCCTCTGCGCGGCAAGTGATGCCGGTGTAAACTGGATGAGCGTGCCTGAAAGGAGGTGCGTCTGATGATGTGTACGAAGTGCGGAAAAGAGATCCCGAAGGGCGATCTCTCTTGTGCTTACTGCGACGACTCAAGACGTGCCGATGGTCACGACGAGATCATCGATCAGTTGTTCCGCAACACTCATCATGCTTGTCGGACGCTAAGACTTCCTGGCGTCGCGAACATTTTCCAGGAAGGGGCGTCTTTACCGCTTGAAGCCTTCATGGCCGAGTACCGCACCGGGGCTGTCCGTGCGGCATTGAGGATCTTCTGCGATCTGTCGCCGCGTATTTCCGAAAAGGAATTTCTAATTGCTTTATATTACTCGGAGGGGCTGTTGAGGTATCTCTTGACAAGCCACACGCTGGTGCTCCTCGATCAGGCGCTTTGGCCCTATCACATCCTGAATCTGCGAGATTACGTCGGCGTGAAGCAGTCGGGAGGTCGAGAGTTCACCGCCTTCCGTGCCGACGGCTCCCAGACTGAAATCACCCTTTCATTCCAGCCCGACAAGGACATCCTCGACAGCATCGATTGCACGTGTAGGTGGGCCAGCGGCCACGCGAAAGACCCCGCGCTGCAGACAGCTGATTACGATCCCAAGCTGGCTTCGACCGCTTTGAAGTGGCATTGTGCCCGGCGCGGAGCCTTGTTCGGGACGTCGATATTTGGACTCTTTGCGCTTCGGGCGGCCGTCGGCGTGTTCCTCGGAGAATCGTACGCAAATCGGCCCGGTGAAATGTTCGCTGGGTTGGCGGCGGCGTGGTTTTTCCTCACGCTTGGCGGCTTCGGAGCCGGGTACTTATACGGATTTTTTAAGCAACGAAACTACAACCGATAGGCAGTCATCAAAACTGGGCCACGCTGTTTTCCGGCCATGCCGCGTCCCGCGGCAAAGCTCCCGTCACGGCCAGCCCCGTCACGCACACCCGATGCAGGCGCGCATGACCGGCTCGGAGGGCTGAAGGGTGATTCGGAATTCATCACGACCGACAAGCCGCCCAAGGCTATTCACCGTTCCAAGATCGTCAAGGTCGTCTATCTGTTTGATCCAGCCCGGCCCGCTAACCTGGAGTCTCAGTGTTGCTGCTGCGGCTGAGACCGCTCAGCGTCGATGAGTTCCAACACCCGGAACTCCTCCTCGGTGATAGCGCGCTCTTGCTACCTGTGGCGGAGGCGGCCGCGTACTCGCTTGGTACCGCCAAAACGCGGCTGGCGCCGCGTGTCCCGCGCGAACCCTACACAAACAGCCGGTCGAACGCCTCCCGCGTGCGCGCCTTGATCTGCGTCAGTTGCGCGGTGATGGGCTGATGGCACATGTGCTCCGGCGCCCAGCGGTGCACCAGCTCGGTGAGGCATTCCATCTGCGTGGTGGAGCCCGGCAGGTTGCCCTCGGCATGGCCGGTGTAGACGCGCAGGCCGTGGTCCACGGCGCGGTAAAACGTGGCCGCGTCGCGCAGGAATTCGGCGTCGGCGCGGTCCAGATGGCCGGTCTTCTCGATCACGTCGATGCGCTCGGGCGTGTTCAGCACCTTGAAGAACAAGCCGGCGGCCTTGAGGCGAAGGTACATCAGAATGAAGTCGATGTCGTAATAGCCGCCCAGGCCGGCCTTCAGCGGATTGACGGAGCCCTGTTCCTTCTCCACGCGCGCGCGCATGTGGCGCAGCGATTGCCGCGAGCGCCCGCTCTGGCCGTAGCGGCGCCAATCCACGTCCTGCAGCCGGTGCAGGAAAGCGGTGCCCGCATCCAGGTTGCCGGCCACCGTGCGCGATTTCATGTAGGCGATGCCCTCCCACGCCTCCGCGCCGCGCGCGAAATAGTCGAGGCAGGAGCGGTCCGTCTGCACCAGCGCGCCCGAGCTGCCATTGGGACGCAGCCGCGTGTCCACGGCCAGCAGCGTTCCCTCGCCCGTGTAGGCGGTCAGAATATCGATGATGCGCTCGGCCACCCTCGTCCAGAAGACCTGCTCGGCGCTATCCTGGTCGGGGATCACGAACAGTAGGTCGGCGTCGGACGACACGTCGAACTCGTACATGCCCAGGCGGCCGAGGGCGATGAGCGTCATCTGGTCCGTGGGTTGATAGCCGGCCTGGACGGGCGGGTGCACGTCGAGCGTCTGCCGGACGGCCAGACGGTAGGCTGCGCCGAGGATGGCGTCGGCCAGGGCCGAGGTCCGCTCCAGCGTGGAGAACACCCAGGCGCGCCGGCAGATGCTTTCGGCCTCGATGCGGAACATCTCGCGCCGGAAGAACCGGCGCAGGCTCACCGTGTCGGCGAGGTCGTCCAGGTCGTCGGAGGGCCGCTCTTCGAGGTTGGCCAGCGCGTGCAACAGGTCGGGCGAGCGAATCAGCTCGTCGGCGAAGTAGGGGCTGTTCTCGAAAATGTCCAGGACGTCGCGGGCGAGCGCGGGTTCGCGATCCAGCTCGGGCAGCCATTCCGAATTGGCGATCACTCGCTCCAGGAAATGCTCGAACATGCGGGCGCCGCGCTTCATGGGGTAGCGCGAGAGCAAGCGCGCCAGCGCGGGCGCACGCTGATCCAAAAAACGGACCACGTTGCTGGCCACCGGCTCCACCAGGGCGGCCTCCGACGGGAACTCCGGCTCGGCGGGCTCCGCAGCGGCGCCATAGTATATCGGCTGCTGGGCGTGAATGACGCGGTCGTAGATCTCCCCGACTGCCTGCAGATGGCCGTTGAGCGTGCTGGTGAGGCTGTCGGCGGAGGGGTCCACGCCGGGCTCGTGGGGCATGCGGAGGGCCAGCGACTCCAGCTCTTCGCCGTCGCTGGGGAGCGTGTGCGTCCGGCGGTCGTCTTCGAACTGCAGGCGGTGCTCAAGGTGGCGAAGGAAGGAATACGCGGCGGCAAGGCGACCGTATTCGGCGGCCGACAGCAGGCCCTTGTCGTTGAGACGCGAAAGCGCCAGCAGCGTGCCGCCCTGTTGCACCCAGGGTTCGCGTCCGCCGTGAAGGCGCTGCAGACATTGCACCAGGAACTCGATGTCGCGAATGCCGCCGGGCGCCAGCTTGATGTCGAAGCCGGCCTTGCCGGGACGCCGCGCGGAAAGCTTCTCGCCGATGCGCAGGCGCGTGGCGGAGACCGCTTCCACCGCCGAAAAGTCGAGACTGGATGCATAGGTGAGCGGAGCGGTGTGATCCAGAAGCGCCTCTCCGGTGGCCCGATCGCCCGCCGCTACCCGCGCCTTGATGAGCATCTGCAGCTCCCAGTCGCGCGCGCGCTGCTGGTAGTACGATTTCGCGCCGTCAAGCGAAATGCAGATTTCGCCCAGGCTCCCGTCGGGGCGCAGGCGCAGGTCCACGCGATAACACATGCCCTCCGCCGTGTAGGTGGAGAGCATTTCGGTGTACTGGTTGGCGACCTTCTTGAAGAACTCCTTGTTGGAGATGGGGTGTTTCCCATCGGTTTCGCCGTTGGCCGCGTAGACGAACATGAGGTCGATATCGGAGCTGTAGTTCAGCTCGCGGCCGCCCAGCTTGCCCAGCGCGACTACCGCGAAACCGCACTCGCACAGCACGCCATGCCGGTCGTGGCAGCGGGGCGTGCCATGGCGGCGGATCAGGGCATCGCGGATGCGCCGGAAGCTCACCTCCAGAATGGCGCCGGCGAGGTTGGAGAGCTGTTCGGTGGTTTCCGACAGGGTAGCCAGTCCCAGCACGTCGCAAATCAGGATGCGCAGGATGGCCCGCCGGCGGAACTGTGCGAACACCAGCATGTCCGGAGGGCCGCTCTCGGCGCCCGCCAGCGCCTTGTCCAGGTCCGCGATGTATTCCTCGGTGGAACGGACCCGCTGGAGACCGGGAAGGGTCTGCAGCCACTCCGGGTGCTGGATCACCTCTTCGGTGAGGAAGCGGCTCCATGCGAACACCGCCATCATGCGTTGCAGGCCGGACGGGGACGTGGCGATGGCCGCAAACGCGGCCGGCTTCTCTCGCTTCAGCGTGGCCATGCCGTGCACCACGCGGTCCGGGTCTGGCGACACCGTCAGCAGCGACTCGATCTGGCGCAGCGTCTCCGGTTGAAGCCCCGCGGCGATGACCTCAAGATCGTGACGGGCGCGGCCGGGCTGGCGAAAGCCGGGGACGTTGGCGAGGACCTCGAGAAAGCTCATACACTCAAAAGGCGGGCGCCGCGGCCCGCCTCGTTCCAGGGAATCCGCGCAAAACGGACCGCGCCCCGCTTTGCCTCAACGCGAGTTCACAACCTGTACGGCGCCGCGGGCCCGCGGCCTTTGCGCTTCTACAGTCACAGCTTACCGCAGAACCGCACCCGTTTCCGCAAAGAATATCAAGCCGCCGCGGCCGTTTTGCGACATAATCGTGCCGTGCGGATGGAAACGCTGAATTCGTATCGGGAGCGGATGGGGCGGGTGCTGGTCCATATCCAAAGCCATCTGGACGAGCCGATGCCGCTCGATCAACTGGCCGGCGTGGCCAGCTTCTCTCCCTGGCACTTTCATCGAATCTTCCACGGCATGGTGGGGGAGTCCGTCAAGGAGCATGTCCGCCGGCTGCGGCTGGAGCGCGCCGCCCAGCGCTTGAAAGCCACCGAGCGGCCGGTGCTGGACATCGCGCTGGAAGCCGGCTACGAAACGCACGAGTCGTTCACGCGCGCCTTCGAGGCGATGTTCGGGCCGTCACCCTCGGCGTTTCGTTCTGGAGCCCAGGCGCAGCGGCCGGCTCCTACCGTACCCGGGAGTCCGCTCGAGGTCCTGGTTCGGCGAATCGGCCCGACCCGGGTTGCCTTCGTGCGGCATGTGGGTCCGTTCGACGAGGTGGGCGGTGCGTGGCAGAAACTAATGATGTGGGCGGGCCGCCAGGGGCTGCTCGGCCCTGGCGTGCGCGTGCTCGGCGTCGTGCAGGACGACCCGGAGATCACGCCGCCGGAGAAGCTGCGGTACGATGCCGCGCTGGTGGTGGGAGGTAGCGTCTCCGCGACGGGCGAAATCGGGATTCAGGACGTTGGGCCGGGCGAGTACGCGGTTGCGCTGCACGCCGGGCAGTACAACACGCTGGGGCGGACCTATGCCCGGATGTGCGGTGAGTGGTTGCCCGAGAGCGGGCGGGAGCTGGAGAGCGCTCCGGCCATCGAGTTCTACCTGAACTCGCCGACGATGACGCCTCCGGACCAGTTGCGCACCGAGATCTGCCTGCCTCTGGCGCCGTAACTGAGTCGCGACAGTGATGGAGCGGAAAGGAGAGTGATGAGAAAAATGGTATGGATCGGTGCGGGTGTTTTGGTGCTCTTGCTCGCCGCCGTTGCGGGCGTCGCCTGGTACTGGATGACCGGGCCCATGTATCGGCCCGGCGACGTCCGGGCCGGCCGCAACGTGGCGGAACCGCTGACGCCACCCGCGCAGACAGCCGATCGCTGGCTCGTCGCGCCGTGCATCGAACTGCATCACTTCGAACAGGGCAGCGGGCCGGAGATCCTCACCGTGCACGGCGGTCCGGGATTCCCTCCCACCGAGCCCTGGGCCGCGGGCCGCATTCTGGGGGAACGCTACAAGCTGATCTACTACCATCAGCGGGGCTGCGGGCTTTCCACCAGGCCCATCGCGTCGTTCACTAATCCGAACCAGTACGCGAACATGCAGCTCCTCAACCGGACGCTCGGCCTTCCCGCGCAGATTGCCGACATCGAGCGGATTCGCCGGATCCTCGGGCAGGACAAGCTGGTGCTGATGGGACATTCCTTCGGCGCGATCACCGCCGCGCTCTATGCCGCCGAGTTCCCCGAGCATGTGAAGGCGCTGGTGTTCGTCGCACCCGCGAATCTGGCGGTGATGCCGGTGCGGGGCGAAGATCTGTTCGCCCTGGTGCGGCGGCGGCTGCCCGCGTCGATGAAGGACGAGTACGAGCGCTACCTGAGTGAGTACTTCGATTTCCGCGCTGCTTTCCAGAGGACCGAGCAGCAATCTTCCGAGTTCTACGGCCGCTTCGGCAAATACTACTTCGCCGCGGGCGGCCCCATTCCGGCGGGAAGCGACAGCTCCGGCGCCGGCTACGTGCCGCTGGCCGCGTACCTCGGTCTGGGCAAGCACCACGACTACTCGGCGGCGCTTCACGGCGTGACCGCGCCGGTACTGGTGATCCACGGCGGCGACGATCTTCAGCCGGAGGCGGACAGCCGGGCGTTCGGGCAGCTCTTTCCGAACAGCCGGTTTGTTGCGGTGGCGGGGGCCGGCCACTTCGCGTTCAACGATCGCCCGGGAGAATTCGCGGCGGCGGTGCGCTGCTTCCTTGATCCGCTGATGTAGTGCGGTTCGGTTAAGTACAGAGCAAAGGGAAGGCCCGAATCAACTTCACGACCTGCTCTGCAGGACGCGCCGCGGAGCATCGGATACGCGTTGCCAGATTTGCCTGCATCAAACCAGCCGGAACCCGAAGGATCGGTCACCCTGATGCCCGGCCTTAATGATCGAGCCCTTGCTTACTTGCCCAGGGAGGATGAAGCCTCGGCCCAGTGTCTTTGAGCAGGGCCTGGGCTTGTTCGGCAGTCCGGAGGACGCCGCTCTGCTGGACGAAGTGGTCTCCATCGCCTACGAGGAGAGGCGCCGGCCGAGCAGACGCGGGCCCGACTGAGGCCAACGTAAACGGAGCTGTTGAGCCGTTCTAAATTATTTCGACCTGCCCAGGCCCGCAGGCATCCGCCTGCCCTTTTGTCCGCAGTGAAATGCCCACCCTCGCATGAGAACTCCCCGTCATCCGATCAGATCGCCGTCCTATGCCAGCATGAGATACCTCATGGCCGACCAAGTGGGTAGCCATCAAATATCATCCGGCCCAAAAACAGTGATTCCGCTGGCGCGTTCGAAATCGTGGTCGCCGGTAGCAATGCGCTGGAGCCCGTATTCACGCATCCAGGACAGGATCATGGAATCGTTCGTTAACACGCTGGCGCTCTGTCTTTCAGGCTGGGCATTTCTGACGATTCGCTCGTCCGTTGAGAAAAACAATAAATTCAGGGCCAACAGCCTTTCTGTGTTGTGCCAGTAGTCGATCAGATGCGAAATCTCCGAAAACTGTTGACGCAACGCCGCAGCACCGCCCTTCGTAATGACGCCTTTCGAGGTGGCTTCGGCAAGCATGAATCTGTGCGTTGCCTCATTCACGATCTCGAATAAGCTGATGCCCGTCACTTCTTCACGCGAGCATCTTTCGAGTAGGTGCAAGCATTGAGGAGATTGATGAGTCAATCCATAGATGAAGATGTTTGCATCAATGAATACGTCACTTCCATCAGGGACACTCAGCAGGGGTTGCACAAAGTCCTTATCACGACTGGTCTTCAAGATCCGGATCTTCAACGATTCTCCGCCATTCATCAGGCGTCAATCGGATGTGCGATGGCTCGTGCAGCGCAGCGAGCGACTTGGAGATTCTCTCGCCCTTCCCTTCCGTCGTGAACCGTTGCGTTTTCGCTTCCGCCAACTTATGACCGGAGGGAGCGGCGAAACAACTACTCTCGGTCGGCTTGTGCCACCACTGACGTAATCGTCGATTGCCCTTCTGGGTCCTCAACAACTCATTATCATGTTTGTTCGGCCTATAGGATATCTGCGATTCTGCGGCGACTAAGTCCGAGCGGTCGTACCACTGATCCAGCCTAAAATAGCGTGGCCTACTGCATTCCAATGACAGCATATCGTGTATAGGTGATTCCATGGTCGTGTCACTCGATCACTGGGACCTGGGCTGATTCAAAAAGCTTCTGAAGGCTCACGGCTTTAGACTCGGCTCGTGCGATCTGAGACTTCAGATTCATCAAATCTTGCTTGTCGAGCGCTATGTGGATCTCTTCAGTCCTGTTCCCTACATTCCCTTCATGGTAAGTAAGTTTAAGCATATGCGTAAGGGCCACTGCGGACGGTGGTGCCGTCACATCCTCTCCATACACAGGGCGTGCGTCGGTGAAAATACGCAAAGTGCAAAGGGTGTGCTCATGCTCATGCTGTATCGCGATCGCCTTCGATGCCGTTGTCAGGGTACTCAGCTTAAGTAAGGGCTTAAGCCGGTTCCGAAAGCGGCGGTCAATGGCAGGATCGTCAAGAGACAGATCGGGACGTTTACTGCGCTTCATAGCCTGAACGATGTCGTCCAGGAATTCGTCGATGGATATCTCAGTGCTAACATGAACAGAAGACAATGACAGGAGCGTCGCCATGACGCGCCGGAGATCCTTGGTGGGTATAGAGGGGACTCTTGCCGAAACCAGGGACGTGACCGCGTTGGTGTCTCTGACGTTTAAAGATGCCGGGCTTTCAGCTAGAGCTAATGTCAGCTCACGGATCGCCTCTTCTGGAAGCGCCACAAGGTGTGCCAGCCCGGTGGCGTATTCTTCCGGTATTGTTAGCTGTGGCATTGCTCTCGGCGGAAATTATACCGCTTCCAAGTCCCGGCTTCAAGGAGACGGCGCTCTCCACGTTCTCCATCCGTCTGCCATCCCAAACCAATTCTATCGCACCGGCTTCCTCTGTGACCGCCGGGAGTACGACGCCTAGCCGGCAAGAAACGCTCCGGCTCACGGAACGGTGGAACGGTCCGTAGCACCCGCCCGCTGGGCCGAGGGGCCCCGAGTCAACGAGGCCCCCCCCCGCTCAGTCGTAGTATTCCAGCCCCAGGTGCGTGATCAAATCCTCGCCCCTCATCCACCTCAGCGTATTCTTCAGCTTCATGAGCTGGATGAAAATGTCGTGCTCGGGATACAGCCCCGGTGCGTGCATCGGCGCCTTGAAGTAGAACGAGAGCCACTCCTGAATCCCGCGCATTCCGCTCCGCTGCGCCAGGTCCAGGAACAGCACCAGATCCAGCACCAGCGGCGCCGCCAGAATGGAATCGCGGCACAGGAAATCGACCTTGATCTGCATCGGATAGCCGAGCCATCCGAAAATGTCGATGTTGTCCCAGCCTTCCTTCTGGTCCCCGCGCGGCGGATAGTAGTTGATGCGCACGGCGTGATACAGGTCGCCGTAGAGCTGCGGGTAGAGCTTCGGCTGCAGGATCTGATCCAGCACCGACAGTTTGGTTTCTTCCTTGCTCTTGAACGAGCCGGGGTCTTCCAGCACCTCGCCGTCGCGGTTCCCCAGGATGTTGGTGGAGAACCAGCCGTGCATGCCCAGCATGCGCGCCTTGAAGCCGGGCGCCAGCAGCGTCTTCATGAACGTCTGGCCGGTTTTGAAGTCTTTTCCGCAGACCGGAATGTTGTTCTCGCGCGCCAGCTCCAGCAGCGCGGGCGTATCGGTGGTGAGGTTGGGCGCTCCGTTGGCATAGGGGATGCCCAGCTTCAGCGCCGCGTACGCGTAGACCTGGCTGGGGGCGATCTCCGGATCGTCCTTCATCAGGCCGGCCTCGAAGTTCTTCAGGGTCTGGTGAACCTCGGAGGGCCGATGGAAAACCTCGGTGGAAGCGCACCAGATCATGATGGTCCGGGCCACTCCGGACGACTCCTGGAACTTGCGGATGTCGTCCATGAGCATGTGCGCTTTGTCCATCTTCGTGCCGCCCTGCTTGACGTTGGGGCCGTTGATGCGGCGGACGTACTCGTGGTCGAAGACGGCCTTCATGGGCGCGATCTTCTCCAGCGGCTCGCGGACCTTCTCCAGCAGCGAGGGCTCGAGCACCTGCGCTTTGACGGCCGCCTGATACGCGGTGTCTTCGTAGATGTCCCAGCCCCCGAAGACCAGGTCGTCGAGACCGGCCAGCGGCACGAAGTCCTTGATCATGGGTGTGCGGGCCTCGGTGCGCTTTCCAAGCCGCACCGTGGCGAGCTGCGTGAGGGAGCCGACGGGGATCCCGAGTCCCCGCTTCACGGCCTCGACGCCGGCCATGAAGGTGGTGCTGACTGCGCCAATCCCGGGTATGAGAATTCCAAGCTTGCCGTCCGCAGGCGCAATGCGGACGTTTTCGTTCGTGGGCAAAACGATCTCCTTTACTGATTGTCCCAAGTTATACTAACACTTCATGCAGACTCGCGCCGCCAGCACCATCTCGACCATCGTCGTGGACGACGAGCGGCTGGCCTGCGACGAACTGGTGTATTTGCTGAAGCAATTTGAGGATATCGAAGTTCTGGCCACGGCGCACAACGGCCTGGAGGCGGTGAAGCTGATCGAAGACCTCGATCCGGACCTGGTCTTCCTTGACGTGCAGATGCCCGGCCTCGACGGGCTGGGCGTGATTCAGAAGCTCACCGAGAAGCAAATCCCCCTGCCGCATTTCATCCTGGCCACGGCCTACGACCAGTACGCGGTGGAGGCCTTCAAGTGGGGCGCCATGGATTACCTGCTCAAGCCGGTGGAACAGGAGCGGCTGGAACTCACCGTGGAGCGCGCGCGCAAGGCCATCGTGGAGAAAATGGCCGCGTCCGCGCCCGTGACGCCGCTGCAACCTCCCGACGGCGCGGCTCGCACGCCGCAGCGCACCAAGCTGCTGGTGAAGAGCGGCGGCCGCAACCTGATTGTGGACGCACAGGATGTGGTCTACGCGACCATCGACGACGGCGTGATCACGCTGGTGGCCTCCAACGTCGAAGGCGAATCGAACTACCGCACCATCGAGGAGCTGCAATCGAACCTCGATCCGGAGATCTTCTGGCGGGTGCACCGGTCGTTCCTGGTGAACATCAACCGGATCCGCGAGGTGATTCCCTGGTTCAAGTCGAGCTTTCAACTTCGTATGGACGATCGCAAGCACACTGAGATCCCGGTCAGCCGCGTGCAGACGAAGCGGCTGCGGGCGCTGTTAAAGTTGTAGTCGCCGATATGGTAAACGAAACCGTTTCGCACTACCGCATCATCGAAAAGTTGGGCGGCGGTGGCATGGGCGTGGTATATCGCGCCGAAGACCTGAAGCTGGGACGGCAGGTGGCGCTGAAGTTCCTGCCCGACGAGATGGCCCGGGACAGCACGTCGCTGGAGCGTTTCGAACGGGAGGCGCGCGCAGCGGCGGCCATCAATCATCCCAACATCTGCACGCTGTATGAAGTGGGCGAGCACAACGGACATCCGTTCCTCGTGATGGAGCTGCTGGAAGGCGCCACGCTGAAGGAGCGCATCGGCGGCCGGCCGATCCCCCTCGATTCGCTGCTCGCCTGGGCCATTCAGATTGCCGACGGTCTCGACGCGGCCCATGCGCGGGGCATCGTGCATCGCGACATCAAACCGGCCAATCTTTTTCTGGTCAGCCACGGCCAGGTGAAGATCCTGGACTTCGGCCTGGCCAAGCCGACGCACGCGGGGAAGCCGGCCGCAACTCTGCCCACCGACCGCACGGCGACCATCGCGGTGGACCTTCTCACCACGCCCGGCTCGACCGCGGGCACGCCCGGATACATGTCTCCGGAACAGGCGAAGGGCGACGATCTGGACTCGCGGACCGATCTGTTCAGCCTGGGCGTCGTGCTGTACGAGATGGCCACGGGGCGAATGCCCTTCGAAGGGAAGACCTCCGCCGTGGTGATGGCCGCCATTCTGCACCAGGCGCCCGATCCGCCCTCCCACGTGAACCCGGCCCTGCCAGCGGGCCTTGAACAGATCATTCTGAAGGCGCTGGAGAAGGACCCCGACATCCGCTACCAGAGCGCCGCCGACATGCGCGCGGACCTGAAGCGGCTGAAGCGCGACACGGATTCCGGCCGGTCCGCGGTGGTCACCGGTGTGCAATCCGCCGTGGCTGTCCCGGCCGCTCGCCGCAGGTCTCGCTGGCCGATTATCGCCGGGGTCGCGGCGGCCCTGGCCGTAACCGCGGGAGCCTTCCTGCTGACTCGCCCGGTGCCCCCGCCCAGAGTCCTGCGCACGGTGCAGATCACCGATGATCGCCGCGCCGCCAGTATGCCGGTGGTGACCGATGGCGCGCGCGTGTACTTTGCTTCCAGGTCGGCCGACGGCAACGAGGCGCTGTGGCAGGTTTCGTCCCACGGCGGGCAGTCGATTCCCCTTCCGGCGTCTCTGAAGGATGCCTTCGTCACCGACCTTTCGCCGGATCGCTCCGAGCTATTGATTCTTCGAGGCACCGGGCCGTATACGCAGACGGAGCTATGGGCAGAGCCGCTTCTGGGTGGCTCGCCACGCCGCGTTGGCAGCATCGTAACGTCTGGCGGAGCAGCCTGGTCTCCGGACGGGCAGGAATTAGTCTACGCGAACGGCAAACAGGTGAGCATTGCGAAGAGCGACGGAACCGGAGTCCGGCCACTCGCCACCATGCCCAACAACGTCTACCTTCCACGCTGGTCAACCGATGGCGCCACGGTGCGTTTTACCGATAGCGGAGGGGCGGCGCCCGATTCCATCTGGGAGGTAGGCGCGGACGGGGCCCATCTGCATCGTCTTTTTCCGGCCATCCACGACCCGCACTGCTGCGGTGTCTGGACGCCGGACGGGAAGTACTTCGTCTTTCAGGTATCGAGCGGCGGCACCGCGACCATCTGGGCGATGCGCGAGAAAACCGGGTTCCTCCGGCGCACCAGCCAGGAGCCGGTGCAGTTGACCACCGGACCCGTCAATCTGGTTTACCCAACGGTCAGTCCCGATGGTAAGCGACTGTATGTGACGGGCGTGCAAACGCGCAGCGAACTGGTCATTCTCAACAAGGTTTCGGGCCAGTTCCAGCCATATCTCGACGGGGTTTCGGCTCAGGATGTCGCTTTCTCGCGCGATGGAAACCACGCGGCGTATGTGGCGTATCCCGAGGGAACCTTGTGGTCGAGTTCGGTGGATGGCGGCGATCGCGTGCAACTGACCTTCCCGCCGCTCGAGGTGAGATTGCCGCGCTGGTCTCCCGACGGGAAGCGGATCGCCTTCTTCGGAGCACTGCCGGGGCAGCCGCAGCGGGTCTACATCCTGCCGGCAGATGGCGGCGAACCACAGAAGGTCACCAACGGCGAAGCGGGCGGGGGAGGCGATTGGGATCCAACCTGGTCGCCCGATGGAAACTCGCTCGCCTTCGGCACCAACCCGGGCGGCATGGCCGCGCCGGACCCCGGCCGGATGGCCATCCGCGTCATCGATCTGAAGACGCACCAGATCTCCGTGTTACCCGGTTCCGAGGGAATGTGGTCGCCCCGCTGGTCTCCCGACGGGCGGTCGATTGTGGGTTTGTCGGCCGTGGAATGGAAACTTGAGCTCTATGACCTGGCCACGCACAAGCAGACCGAGCTGAGCCCGATGAGGGCCGGGTACCCGGCGTGGTCGCATGACGGAGAATGGGTTCATTTCGTGACCGCCGCCGGCGCGCGGACGTGGTATCGCGTGCGTGTGCGCGATCGGAAACTCGAGCCACTCTTCAGCAACCAGCAGGCGCAGCGTCTGATTCAGACCAGGGACACATGGACGGGGCTCGCCCCGGACGATTGCATCCTGACCCTGCGCGACGCCGGAACTCGCGAGATCTACGCGCTGGAGTGGGAAGCGCCGTAGCCGCGAATCTGGCCGTGTGGCCCCGTCAAAAGATATACTTCAGCCCCAACTGAATCTGGCGCGGCGGCTTGTCGCCGTAGGCGTTCGCCGAGAGTATCTCACCAAAGGTCGGCGCCCCGAAGCCGTGATTCGGAATGTCGAAGTTCGGGTGATTCAGCAGATTAAAGAACTCGCCTCGAATCTGCAGACGATGGCTTTCGGTCCGGAAGGTAATGGTCCTGGAGAGCGCGAAATCGAGATTGGTGAATCCCGGTCCGGTCAGGATATTCCGCCCGGCGGTTCCGAACCCGCCGCTCGCCGGGACAGCGAAAGCGCAGGTGTTGAACCAGCTTCCCGGCTGGCGCACAACGTCCGCGGCGAGTCCTCCCTCGGAGATGGTGCTCTGGCAGGCGGGGTTGGGATTGGCAGCGACCGGGCCCGCGACCATGGGATTGGAGATGAGGTCGGGCCGGCACGGGTTGCTAAAAGCGGAGCTTGTGAAGCAGGCTGCCGAGGGGGCGGAGAGATTGACCGTAAATGGAGAGCCCGTCTGGGCCGTCATAATCCCGGACATTTGCCAGTCGCTCAGCAGGGCTTTGCGCAATCCTGGCTGTTTGGCCCACATGCGCGCGAAAGGCAGGTCGTACACGGAGCTGAGCACGAAGCGGTGGCGGGCGTCGAAATCGGAGAGCGCACGATCGGCGCTCAGGTCCTGCGAGTTCTGCGGCAGACCACCACCGACACTGCCGCCGAACACCGAGGAAACATCGTCGATGGACTTGGAGAACGTGTACGCCGCGAGGAAGCCGAGGTCGTGGCCCACGCGTTTCTCCGAGCGGAATTGCAGGGAGTTGTACGAGCTGTTGGCCGCCGATTCGATGTCCAGAATGGTGGAGGAGGCAAACCAGGGGTAAGGCGCGACGCCGGTGACGGGGTTTGGCTGGTCCAGGTTGATCGCGTCCGGCAGATGCGTACCCTTCGAGCCGACATAAGCCAGGTCGACCATCCAGTTCGCTTGCAGCTCGTACTGCAGGTCGACGTTCCACTGCTGCATATAGCCGTCGCGGAAGTTGCGCGAGATCATGCTCACCTCAGGCTCGGCAATCGCCTGGCCGGGCTGGCTGAGAATGTCCTGAATCACGTTCGTGCCGCTGTTGATATTCAACGACAGGTCGTAGAACGGCGGGTTGAAGCGGGGGAGGACGTTCATGTTGAAGATGCCGGCGTCGTAGAAGATGCCGTAGGCGGACCGGACCACGAATCGTTCGGTCTTCATCGGCCGCCAGGCCACGCCGATGCGCGGAGCGAAGTCGGTCAGGGTGGAATTGTAGGTGGCCCGGGGAATCCCGTTTGTTCCGGCCTGCATGAACCAGCAATCGGGAGCCGGCGAGCAGGTGGCCGCGTTCGCGCCCGCGTTTGCGCTGAGGTCGGGCACGCTGAAGCGATTGTGATCCTCCACCGGCGGGCCGTTGTACTCCCACCGCACACCCACATTGAGCAACAGGCGCGGCACCACGTGTATGTCGTCCTGCGCGTAGTAGTTCATACCAACGCTGCGAAGGGTGTTCGCGGTGTTGCCGCTGGCCGCGATGGCGTAGTCGGGCATGCCCGTAAGCACCTGCGACAGGGCCACCATGGGATCTCCACTCAGACCGCCTTCGAAGAACCATTCGCCGCGCGCCACGAAGTCGAGGTAGTTGTCCACCTGAATGTCGCGAATGTCCGCGCCGAACTTGAACTGGTTCCGGCCGGAAATCCAGGACAGATTGTCGGAAAGATGCACGGTGGTGTCGTGCCGGTCCTGCGGATAGTTGACCGGTTCGCCAATCCCGTCGAAGCCGAGGATACTGACGTTGGGCGTTCCCAGGTCCACCGAATTGGTCAGCACGTCGGGGAAGCCGAGTTGAGAACTCACGTCGGTGCCATAGTTCTGCTGTAGCGCGCCCGCCCTCATGCGGTTAAAACCCAGACGAAATTCGTTGACCGTGGACGGCGAGAAGATGTGGGTCCATGAGAGGCCCGCGTTCTGACCGTTGTTCAGCGTGTAACTACCGTAGCCGGGCAGGTTGGTGAACGAATTGACGGGATCGAAGGGGTTAAACCGGTTCTCGTCGAACACGGCGTAGTGGGCCGATAACGTGTTCGCGGAACTGAAGTAGTTGTCTACCTTGACCATGCCCAGGTTTTCCGTGTTCCGAATCGTGGGGGCGGAGACGAAGGTGTTGGAGTTGGCCAGGTCCGTTCCGACGTTGGCCGCCGGCAGCAGATTGAGCACCGCCTGACCCGCCGGGTTCACGTATGCGGCGGGCACGGAAGCGAGCACTCCCTGGAGCTGCGCCTGGGACGGCACGGTAGCCTCGCGCGTGGTTGCCTGTCTTAGCCGCAATCCTTCGTACGAACCGAAGAAGAAGGTCTTGTCGCGGCGGATGGGTCCTCCGATGGTTCCCCCGAACTGGTTGCGATCGAAGCGCGGGATGTCGCCGCATGCGCCGGGCACGGAGGTGGCGGAGCACGCCGGAAAATCGAAGAAGTTCTTCGCGTCCATATGCCGGTTGCGAAAGAACTCAAAGGCTCCGCCGTGAAACTGGTTCGTGCCGCTTCTCAGGATGACGTTGACCTGGGCGCCGCCGCTGCGGCCGAATTCGGCGGAGTAGTCGCTGGATTGCACCTTGAACTCCTGAATAGCGTCGATGGAGGGCAGGGCGACGTACTGGTTGATGTACGGGTCGTTGTTGTCCACGCCTTCGAGGAGAAAATTGTTGGACTGCTCGCGCGCGCCATTGACGCTGAACGCGCCTCCCTGTGTCGAACTCTCCGAACCCTCGGTGGCCAACTGGGCGCCCGGCACCAGCAGGGCGAACGAGAGGAAGTTACGCTCGTTCAGAGGCAGCTCGCGCACCATGCGTCCGTTGACCACCTGGCCCAGCGTCGACGTATCGGTCTGGACCAGAGGGGGAGTATCGGTGACCGTCAATTCCTGGTTGAGATCGCCCACCTGCAACGTGAAATCGACGCGCGCCGTCTGCTCCACATCCAGGATGACGCCGCTGATAATGCTGCGGCGGAATCCGGCCTTCTCCACTGACACGCGATAGTGGGCGGGTGGCAGCAGCGCCATGGTGTAGTCGCCGTCTTCGTTGGTTACCACCTCGCGGGTGGCATTCGTTCCCTCATCGCGGACGGTAATCCGGGCCCCAGGCACGACGGCCCCGCTGGGATCGGTGATTGTACCGGTAATGGCCCCGGTCGGACCGGTGGCGAAGAGTGAAACGTCAAGAAAGCTAACTGCGAAAAGAGCGAGCAACCATCGATAACCCATACTGTTCTCCCGGATGAAACGCTTTCGAACAAGTCCGGCTAATCGCCTGGTTCAGAGGCTGGCCGGCCTCTGTCTGGGCAAAATCCCTGAGTCGAAGGTCTGTGCTGTTGCCAGCATATATTAAACGCACGCGCTTCGGGAAGAGTTCCCGGGTGGGATACGCGGCTGACAGGCGTGCTTCAGAATCCTGGTTCGTTTGGGCGCCACGACGATTCGCAGGCTGCCTGTGCTGACTGCTTGAGTTGCCGGACCCTGGTAAACGAACGGCGCCCGTTGCTGCTCCGTCTCCCGTCCGTGAAGCAAACCTTTTAGGCCCCGCGCCGTCCTCTGTATACTGTGCACATGAAAACGCGCTACACCGGCGCCGTCCGGCACGATTTGGTATGCGCACTACGAGCGCTTTGGCGCACACCCGGGTTTACGGCAGTCGTGATTCTGTGCCTCGCTCTGGGAACCGGGGCGAACACGGCCATCTTCTCGCTGCTGGATCAGGTCCTGTTGCGAAGTCTGCCCGTGCGCGATCCGGAGCGCCTGGTCGTCCTGCACCGCGCCACGCAGCCTCCCGGCAGCGCCAGCGCCGACAACATGGAAACCGTTTTCTCCGTGCCCATGTTCCACGACATCCGCGATCGCACGCGCGTGTTCGACGGTTTGATCGCGCGCCGGGGAATGGGGGTGACGCTCACCGGCGGCGAGGCCGAGCGCGCTTCCGCGGAACTGGTATCCGGTAGTTTTTTCCAGGTTCTGGGAGTGCGTCCGCATCTCGGACGGGTAATCGAACCCGGCGACGACCAGAATCACTCGCCGCACGCCGTGGCCGTTCTCGGCTATGCCTTCTGGATGCGGCGTTATGGGGGTAGCGCGTCGGCGTTGAACTCCACGCTCCGCGTGAACGGAATCCCGGTTACGGTGGTCGGCGTGGCCGCGCGCGGGTTCCTCGGCGTCCTGCGCGGCAACGACCCGCCGGAGATGTTTCTGCCCCTTGGCATGCATGGCCAGCTCGCCCCCGCGGAAGCAGGCTGGGCCGACGACCGAAGCACGCGCTTCGTGAACGTCTTCGCGCGTCTCCAGCCGGACGAGAGCCGCGAGCATGCCGTGGCCGGGTTGCGCGCGGTTTACCAGCCCATTGTGGCCGACGAGCTGTCCCACTTTCAGCGCCTGACTTCCCAAGAGCGCGAGGATCTGCTGCGCGATCAGATTGTCCTGATACCGGCCGCCGAAGGCATCAACATGCTGCGCCAGGAGTGGGAACGCCCCATCCTCGCGCTCGCTGCGATTGCCGGTCTGGTGTTGCTCATCGCCTGCGCCAACATCTCCGGGCTGATCCTTGCGCGCGCGGCCAGCCGCGAAAAGGATATCGCCGTTCGGCTGGCGCTGGGAGCCGGGCGCTTTGCCGTGGGGAGGCCGTTTCTGTTTGAGAGCCTGACTGTATCCATTGCCGGGGCATGCCTCGGGCTGGCCGTGTCTCACTGGAGTATTGCCGGCCTGCTCCGGCTCATGCCCGGCGCCGGCCAGGGCGACAGCTTTCTCTCCGCGGCCGTAGACTCGCCGATGCTGCTGTTCTCCCTGACCGTCGCCGTGCTCGCCGGAATTCTGTGCGGCCTCGCGCCCGTGCTCCAGGCCTCGCGCCAGAGCATCGGCGTCTCGCTGAGTTCCCAGACCCGCAGCGCCACCTCGCACCGTACTTTCCTGCGCCGCGCTTTGGTCGCCGGCCAGATCGCACTTTGTCTGGTTCTGCTGGTCGCCGCCGGACTGCTCACCCGAACGCTGTACAACATCGCTCGCGTGGATATCGGGTTTCAACCCGCCGGCGTCACCGTATTCCGGATCTCGGCAGCCGACAGCGGTTACCATCAGGCGCGCAGCCGTGAATTCTATCGCCAGGTGCACGACCGTCTGGCGGCCTTCCCGGGCGTTCAGTCCGTCGCGTCCTCTCTGCTGGGACCGTACATGAACGGCAGCGCCGGAACGAACGTCTTCATCGATGGCTTCACCCAGCGGCCCGGCGAAGACGTGGACACCCTGACGGATTGCCTGAGCGCCGGCTATTTCAGCACGCTGGGCACTCCGCTGGTGACCGGACGCGAATTCACCGACGCCGACCGGGACGGTTCGCCGCCGGTTGCGATGGTGAACGAAGCCTTCGCCAGAAAGTACCTCGGCGCCAACGCGGTCGGCCGCCGCATCCGCTTCTCGCCCAGCAGACCGTGGAAAGAGATTGTGGGCGTCGTGCGCAACACGGCGTGGGACGACGCTCGCGAGAAGCCGGGGCCTTTCGCCTACGTTCCAATCTCCCAGGTGACTCAGGAGCTCGGCAGTCTGGAATGGTATGTGCGCAGCCGCCCTGGATATCAACCCGCCGCCGATATCCGCCGCGTCATTCACGGCCTCGATCCGAATGTCCCCGTCAACGAACTCAAGCAGTACACGGCCAAAGTCGCCGAGGCAACCTATGTACAGAGGCTTCTTGCCATCCTGGCGGGCGTTCTCGGCGGGCTGGCGACATTGCTGGCGGCCCTCGGCCTCTACGGGCTGATCGCCTGGACACTCGCGCAACGCACGGCCGAGATCGGCATCCGCATGGCCCTGGGGGCGACGCCCGGAAGGATCACGGCCTCGATCGCGCGCGAAGTCGCAACGCTGACGCTGTTCGGCGTCGTGCCGGGCATCGTGGTGGCCCTGGCCGCCGGCGCCCTGATCGGATCGCAGTTATTCGGCGTATCGGCTCACGATCCGTTTGTGTTTGGCTCGGCCGCGCTGGTGCTGCTGGCAGTGGCCGCGCTCGCCTCTCTGCTGCCCGCCCGACGCGCTGCGCGCATTGAACCCGCCGACGCGTTGCGCTGCGAGTGAGAGTTGTGGGGCAGGCTCGTAGCCTCAATGGCACTTAACTTTTGAGCCTGTCTGGCAAGTGGTTGATTCTCTGAGTTTGTGGGGCGGGCAATCCTGCCCGCAGCCGGCTTTCAAGCCGGCTTGGCGCCGCGTGGAAACGCGG
>JBEKPY010000010.1:0-117512 GCA_049520275.1 Bryobacteraceae bacterium | reverse complement strand
CGGCGCCTTGCGATCCGCGTGCCCTGCGGCTTTCGCCAGGCGGTCCATATATGCCGCAAAGCGCTTCTCCTGTGGGCCTGGCGTCGGTTGTGTACCCACAAAACAATTCTACACCAGAATGTCGCCAAGGTGAAGATGGCGGCGCGGGCCAGGGTGCGGCATCCGCGAAACACGACCCCGGCGCCTGCGCGCGCGGCTATGTCCGTGCCCGCGGCGTTTCCCATGCCCCTGCGGACCACCCGGAAGGTGATCGCGCTGGGCGCATCCACCGGCGGCACCGAAGCCTTGCGCGAGATCCTGACCGCCATGCCGCCCGATGCGCCGGGCATCGTCATGGTCCAGCATATGCCGGAGAAGTTCACCACCTCCTTCGCGCAGCGGCTCGATTTGCTGTCGCAGATTCGGGTCAGCGAGGCGCGCGACGGGGACCGCATCCTGGCCGGGCACGCGCTGCTGGCGCCCGGGAACTACCAGATGGAGGTGGTGCGCAGCGGGGCCGAATACGCCGTCCGCGTGTTCAGCGGGGATCGCGTCAACCTGCACCGGCCTTCCGTGGACGTGCTTTTTCACTCCTGTGCGAAACACCTGGGACCAAACTCAGTGGGCGCCATCATGACCGGCATGGGCAGCGACGGCGCCGCGGGGATGCTGGCCATGAAGCAGGCCGGAGCGCACACCATGGCCCAGGACGAAGCCACCTGCGTGGTGTTCGGCATGCCGAAGGAAGCGATCGCGCTGGGCGGCGCCGACGAGGTGCTGCCCATCGAGCGGATCGCGCCGGCGCTGCTCAGGCGGGCGACGAACTACAGTAATTAACACGATGGGGGCAGAAGTGCCTTGTCAGCCCGCGGCAAAAATCGTCACAGGCCAAAGGCCTGCTCCACAAGGACTGCAAACCACTCATCTGCCGTTGCGGAGTATGTGTCTTCGCCTGCGTTCGGCAGATGTTTATCGGTGGCTGGTATTCGCTACGCCGCGCCGCAACACTTCTTGTATTTTTTTCCGCTGCCGCAGGGACAGGGATCGTTGCGGCCCACTTCTTTCGCCGGGGCCGCGGCGGGCGCGTGATCGTGACCGCAGTGCTCGTCATGCACGTGCTCGTCCTCGCCGCCAGGGAAAAACACCGGCTCGAGGCCGTGCAGCAGCAACCGCTGATCGAGGGCAAGCTGCACCAGCTCCGCTTCGCCCGCGGATAAACCGCCAGCAGTGCGGTCGATTTTGCGGAACAAGCCGCGAATCCGTCCACGCGTGATCTCGGCGGGGGTCGACAACGCCCAGGCGTACAGCGCGTCCGGGCGCCAGTGCTCGTCGTCGAAGTACTGACGCAGCCGTTCCGCCGCGGACCCGATCCCCAGATAGCCCACGCCGAGGATCGCCTGGCGGCGGATGGCTTCATCCGGGTCGTCCACATGGGCCGGGAAATACGACGAGAACCCGCGGTCAAACGAGCGCCACATCGCCTCCAGCGCTTTCGCCCGCGCCTCCGGCAGCTCGTACAACCGCATCATGGCGGTGCGCACCTCGGGTTTATCGGCATCGTCGGCCAGCGCCACCGCGGCGCCGGCGCGTTCGGCAACGTCCGCCCGGGGATTCGTCACCACCGCCATCATCTCCGCCCGGACGTCTTTGTCCTCGATCCCGGACAAGGCCTCCCAGGCACGCCCGCGCACCTGGGCGTCCGCGTCGCCGCGAGCCAGGTCCAGCAGCCGCGCGCGGACGTCCACCCCATACTCCTGCTCGAAGAAGCTGCGGGCCGCGGCGGCGCGAAACTCCGCCGATTCGTGCGCGAGCAGGCTGAGCCGGTCCTCGGCGCTCAGCACGTCAAAATCGGGGCCGGCCGTTTCCGGATAGCCGTCAAACAGGTCGAAATCCGCAGTCGCCTCGGCGGTGTCGGCTCCGTGGCTGCCGATCTCGTCGATGGCGCACTGCAACTCGCGCCGCAGCTCGATGTCGCCGGCGGGCGCCTCCGCCTTCATCTTCTCGATGGACGCAATGGCCGCGGGATCGCCATAAAGCCCCAGGCACATGCCGCCGTCGGTGACGTCGTATTCGAGGCGGTCGAGAAGAAGGGTCAGAACGCGATCGTCGCGCACGCCAAGACCGGCCAGAATGAAGGCCACTTCCCCGCCCTGCTCTTCGCCGAGCTCCTCGTACAGCTTCAGCAACGGCTCGAGCGCCGGCTGGCCCAGCGCGATCGCGCCTTCGATAAGGTCGTCGTCGGCATCCTCCACCTGGGTGCGCAGGCACTTCAGGTAAAAGGGCAGCGCCTCGGGCGTTTTCAGGCGCCGAAAAACCGCGAGTAAATCCGGCTCGAGATCGAGCGGATCGTCTTCGTGATCCTCCGCGGCAAAACGAATCAGACCCGGCAGAGACCGCGACGGTTCGTCCACCAGCGCGTGCAGAAGGCGCCGGTCCAGACCGAGAAGGCCGCGCGAGGCGGCCTTCAGGAGATCGTATGCCGACGAGGGGCTGTAGTCGGTAGGCAGACTCACTCGGTTTCCCGGACAATGTTGACCGGGATCTCGATGGTCACTTCCCGGTGCAGGCGAATGGTCACTTTGTGTTCGCCGAGCTGGCGGAGGGGATCGCTGAGCAGGATCTTGCGGCGGTCGATGGTGTAGCCCTGTTTTTCCAGCGCGTCGCCAATGTCGCGCGAGGTCACCGACCCAAAGAGCTGATCGTTTTCGCCGGCCTTCTGCGCGATGGTCACGGTGACGGAGGCCATCAGCTTCGCCAGATCGCCCGCGTCCGCCGTCTCCTTCGCTTCGCGGCGCAGGTGCGCGTGGCGTTCCTGCTCCACGATCTTGCGATTCGCATCGGTGGCCGCCACCGCCAGCCGCTTCGGCAGCAGGAAATTGCGCGCGTAGCCGGCGGCCACCTTCACCACCTGGCCGCGCACGCCGAGTTTGTCGATATCTTCTCTCAGAATGATTTCCATGGTTCCAATCTCCCTCAGAGCGCCGACGCGAACGGCACCAGGGCGATGTTGCGCGCCTGTTTGATGGCTTCGCTCAGCCGCCGCTGGTGCGGCGCGCAAACGCCGGAAATGCGCCGTGGCGTGATTTTGCCGCGCTCGGAGATGAAGGACTGCAGCATGCGCACGTCCTTGTAATTGATGTCGTCGATCTTTTCCACGCAGAAGCGGCACACTTTCTTGCGGCGGAAATACTGCTTGCGGGTGGCGATGGCTTTGTCGCCGCCGGTCGGCCGCTGCGATGCGCTGATGGGACGTCCACCTTTTTGTTCTGGCATTGCCAATACCTCCTGTTACCTTTCTGCCCCAGGCGCGCCCTGATTGGGAACCGCGGGCGCCGCAGCCGCGGGAAGCCCCGGCGACGGAGAACCGGGAACCGCGGCGGGTTCGGCCGGGAACGACGGCATGGCCGGAGCGGGGGCGGCGGCCGGCGCCGGCTTGCGCGCAGCACGCTTATCCCGGCTCTTTTTCCGTTTCTCGATCTTCTTCAGCTTCTCGTCGATGCGCACCGTGATGAATTTCAGCACGAGGTCGGACACCCGCAGGCGCCGCTCGACTTCCTTCACGGTCTCGGGCGTCGCCGAAAACTGCAACAGGATGTAGTAGCCTTCCGTGTTCTTCTGCAGACGGTAAGCCAGCTTGCGGACGCCCCATTTGTCGCTCTTGTCGACGGAGCCGCCGCGGGTGGTGATGACCTGGCGCAACTGCTCGACCAGCGGATCGATCTCCTCGTCGGTGGCGTTGGGCCGGACAATGAACAGCTCTTCGTAAATCCTCATTCTGCCTCTTCGTTTAAGCCTCGGGCGCGACGATTGAATTTCGTCATGGACTTTTCGACGCCTTCAGCAATTATGGATTCCACCGCCTGACTGGCATAGTCGAGCAGCTCGTCCAATTCTTCTTTCTGCGCCCGCTTCAACTTCGCGAGCACGATCCGGGCCCCGTCGCGGTCTCCCGCTTCGCCGTGAATACCCAGCCGGACCCGGGGAAATTCCTTCGTGCCAATCGTCCCGATCACGCTCTCGACGCCGTGGTGTCCGCCATGCGAACCGCTCGGGCGGATGCGCACGGCCTGCCAGGGCAGATCCAGATCGTCGTAAACGACCAGCAAATCCTTCGCCTCAAACCCGTACTTCGCGAGCAGGCCCCCAACCGAAGGTCCGCTCACGTTCATGAACGTCTGCGGTTTGGCCAGCATCACCCGGTGGCCGCCGATGCTGCCCTGGCCGGCCAGCGCCATGCAATCTTTTCGGCCCACCCGGATGCCGTTGCGCGCGGCCAGCCGGTCCACCACCAGGAAACCGAGGTTGTGCGCGGTGAACTCGTACTCCGGCCCCGGATTGCCCAGCCCGACAATAAGCCGCTCGAACTCGCCCATAGTGGGGCAGGCTTACTTCTTCTTCTTTTCCTTCTCGTCGGGGGCGGCTTCTTCTTCCTTCTTGCCCCGCTTGATCACCTCGGGCTCGGCGGCCGCGGCGGGCTCGGCGACGGCGGCGACAGGCTCGGCGACCACTTCCGCCTTGAGGGCGATGACGTGCGCCAGCACCTGGTCGGCTGGACTCACCAGCTTCACCGAACCGCTCAACGCCAGTTCGCTGGCGCGCACCGACTGATGCAACATCAGCCCGGCGACATCCACGGCGAACTGCTCGGGGATGTCGATGGGCAGGCACTCGATCTCCACTTCGCGCGTGATCACTTCCAGCAGGCCGCCCTGTTCCTTGACGCCGCGCGCCTCGCCGGAGGTGGTCACCGGCACTTTCACGCGCAACGTCTTCGTCATGTCCACGCGCTTCAGGTCGACGTGGAGCAGGTTCTCGCGGACCGGGTCGTTCTGCCAGTCGACGATCATGACCGGCGTGGTCTCGCCGTCCCCGATATGGACGTTGAAAATCGTGTTATGCCCGCTCTTGCTGTGCAGAATCCGGTTGATCTCCTTAGGGCTGACGGAAACCGGCACCGCCTCCTGGCCCGCGCCGTACACGACGGCGGGCGCCAGGCCGCGCACCCTCAGGCGTCGCGCCTCGTTCTTCCCGCGCTGGGAACGCGGCTCGGCCGCTACTGTGATGTCGTTCTTCATGGGTCTCTTCTCTCTCTCGCGCCGGCTCCTTCAATTATCCCAAACAGGATGCGGGCCATGTCCCGTGGGGCAGGCCACGGGCCCAATGGCACTTAACTTTTGAGCCTGTCTGGCAAGTGGTTGATTCTCTGAGTTTGTGGGGCGGGCAATCCTGCCCGCAGCCGGCTTTCAAGCCGGCCTGGCTGGCGCCGCGTGGAAACGCGGCGGCGGCCAGGATTGGCCGCCCCACAAAGGAATCCTCCATCATACGCACATTCTGTTCTTAGATTTGCAGGCCCGTTCCAAAAGTTAAGTGCCATTGGGCCACGGGCCTGCTCCGCAGAGCAGCAGAGCCGCAACCAAGGGGCAGGGCGGCCTGAGAGGCCGCCGCAGGCTGAGAGCCTGCCCCACTTCGAATCGTCGCGCGCCGCATGCTCATTCATATAAACAGCGTACTGACGGAGCCGTCCTCGTGAATGGACTGAATGGCCCGGGCCAGCAGCGGCGCCACCGACAGCGTTTTGATCCGCGAGCAGCGGCTGGCCGCTTCGCTGAGCGGAATGGAATTGGTAACCACCACTTCCAGAATCTTCGAAGCCTCGATCCGTTCCACGGCCTCGCCCGACAACACCGGATGCGTGGCGCACGCCATGACGCTTTCGGCTCCCTTCTCCAATAATGCCTCGGCGGCCTTCACCAGCGTGCCCGCCGTATCGATCAGGTCGTCCACAACCAAACAATGCCGGCCCTCGACGTCGCCGATGATGTGCATCACCTCGGCCACGTTGGCGTCGGTGCGGCGCTTGTCAATAATCGCCAGCGGCGCGTTCAGCCGCTTGGCGAAGGCGCGGGCCCGCTCCACTCCCCCCGCGTCGGGGGAAACCACGGTCAGATCGCGGCGCCCGATTGAGTCGAAATACTCGATCATCACCGGAGCGGCGAACAGATGATCGACGGGAACATCGAAAAAACCCTGGATCTGAGCGGCATGCAAATCCAGCGAGAGCACCCGGTCCGCGCCGGACGTCTGAATCAGGTTAGCCACCAGCCGGGCCGAAATGGGCATGCGCGGCCGGTCTTTCCGATCCTGTCTGGCGTACCCATAATAGGGTAACACTGCCGTGATCCGCGCCGCCGATGCCCGTTTCAGCGCGTCCATCATGAGCAGCAGCTCCATCAGGTTGTGATCCACCGGCGTGCAGGTGGGCTGGACCACGAAACAATCCGCTCCACGCACGTTTTCCTGCACCTGCAGGTGGATCTCCCCGTCGGAGAAGGTCTTCACCGACACGCTTCCCGGCGTGCTGCCCAGCGCGCCGCAGATCTTGCCGGCGAGTACCGGGTTGGCGTTGCCGGAGAATACCTTGAGTTGCGTGAATCTCATTTCTTCCAGTACCGGCTTTGCGGCGGCCATCTCTTCTCCGCGATATGATCACCCAACTGCCGCCACCACAGCGCGCGATAGCTGCGGCGGCTGACCAGCTTCACCGAAAACGCGCGCTCCCGGCGGAACGAGGCCGCGGCTCGGTCGCGGCCGCCGGGCGAATCGAAGAGCCCAAACAGCGCCGACCCGCTGCCGGTCATCGACGCGGGACTGGCGCCAGACCTCAGGAGTTTTCGTTTGATTGCACTCAGCAGGGGGAACTGCCGGAAAACCACCGTTTCAAAATCGTTATCGGACTTCCCTGTTTCGGCCGGCGCAGAACCCCCGCTACGCCAGACAAACGCCTGTAAACTATTAAGAATACCGGGCCTTGAGTCGTCTGTCAAACTGCGGCCCAGCGCCCCATAGGCTTCCGCCGTGGATACGTGAATGCCAGGCGCAATCACCAGCGCCGGGCGCTCTGGAAGTTCCGGCAGCGGATACAGTTCGGTTCCGCGTCCCACCCCCAGCGCCGTTCCTCCAAAGAGGAAAAACGGCACGTCGCTGCCAAGCTGCGCGCCAAACTCGGCCAGCCTTGCCGGATCCGACCGAACCCCGGCCAGAACGGGCAGGGCCAGCAGAACGGCGGCGGCATTGCTCGAGCCGCCCCCGAGACCGGCGCCCATGGGGATGCTCTTCCGCAGGCGGAAGCGGACCCGGCCGCGGATCCCGCACTCGTCGATGAGCAGATTCGCCGCGCGGACAATCAGGTTGTCCGGGATATCCACGGTGGATTCGAGCTCAACCTCACGGCCGCGGCCCGGCGTGAACTCGATGTCGATGGCGTCGGCCAGGGAGATGGTCTGGAAGACGGTGCGGAGGTCGTGAAAGCCGTCCGGCCGTTTGTTCAGCACCAGCAGGCTGAGGTTGACTTTCGCGAGAGAGCGCAGGCGAGCGTGTCGTGATTGGGCGGACATCAGTAGTGCAGCATTGAGTACACGTCGAAGCCGTCCAGCTTCGCGCGGCCGTGCAGGAAGTCGAGCTCGATGACGAAGCCCAGCCCGGCCACTTTGCCCCCTACGGTTTCCACCAGCCGGGCTACGGCGGCTGCGGTGCCCCCGGTGGCTAGCACGTCGTCCACCACCAGCACGTTCTGTCCGGGCTGGATGGCGTCGGCGTGGATCTCCAGCGCGTCGGTGCCGTACTCGAGAGCGTACTCCACGCGCTGGGTGGCGGCGGGCAGCTTCTTCGGCTTGCGGACGGGGACGAAGCCGACGCCCAGAGCGTAGGCCAGGGCCGGCGCGAAGATGAACCCGCGGGCCTCGATGCCGAGCACCACGTCGACGCCCGCGCCCGCGTAGCGATCCGTCAGCCGGTCGATGACGGCCTTCAGCCCGGCGGGGTTTTTCAGCAGGGTGGTGATGTCATAGAACAGGATCCCGGGCTTGGGGAAATCCGGCACCTCGCGAATGAGCGCCTTCAGGTCTTGCACTGGCGGAACGGTAGTGCCCACACTCGTCCTCCCGGGTGAAAGCTGCGTGAACGAACCAGTTTAGCAGTTCACGGGTTCGACCTGGCCGCAGTTTGGCTCTCGAGCGCTACACGAAGGAAACTCGCGCCATTCGAGGAGGTTAGAGAGACTCGTAAGACCTTTCGTTGTCAATGACTTCCGGTAAGAGTCCGTCTGGGCCGTAGCCGAGCTTCAACGGTGCGTTATACTCGAAGCCGATGGCAACGGTCACCGAGATAGGCAGCCTGATCTCTCGACGCTCCGGGATTCGTGGCGGCCGGCCGTGCGTTGCCGGGACGGGTGTTTCGGTTCGGCGGATCGCTCAGTGGCACAACATGGGCCAGATTCCGGAAGAGATCGTACAAACGTTCGGAGGTCACTTGTCGCTGGCGCAGGTCCATGCGGCGCTTGCCTACTACTACGCCAACCAGGAGGGAATCGACGCAGACCTGGCAGCCGAGGACCGCGAAACCGAGGCCCTGGAACGACAACACCGGCGCTGATACGCATCCGTGAGTCAGGTTAAGCTCTACTTCGACGAAGATGCGATGCATAGTCGTTTGGTCACGGCTCTTCGCTCTCGTGGCGTCATGGTGATCACGGTTATGGACGCCGGTCTGACCGAGAAGACCGACGAGGAACAGTTGGTGTTCGCTACCGCACGCGAGTGTGTCCTCTACACGTTCAACGTCTCCGATTTCTTTCGACTGCACACGCAATGGATCAGTGCCGGACGCGAGCATGCCGGCATGATTCTGGCGCCGCAACAGCGGTTCTCGGTGGGCGAGCAGTTGCGCCGGATCTTGCGTCTTCGCGCCAGCGCGACCGTGTCCAGCATGCGGAACCAGATCGAGTTCCTCAGCAATTGGGGTTGATCGCGCGGGCGCGCGTCTCACCGACAGAGGAAGAAGGTTAACAGATCTGTTCGACTTGCGGGCCCAGGCAAAAACCTGCCTCCCCCAGCGGGACCCGAACCTGCATCCCTTCGGTTAACAGCCAAAGCGAGGGAACTCTGACTGATCTGAAGGGCGATTGCGCGCCTCAGGCGCTACACAAAGGAAACCCGCTCCGGGCTGTGCTCGACGGGCTGAGCAGATGGGAGTAATATAGGAGCAGAAATTGAGGATATACGAGTATGGCGAGGATTCAGCCCGTCCTGACACCGACCGAAATAGCGCTGGTTGACCAGATGGCCGCGTTAACCGGTTCCAAGCGAACTGAGGTGATCAAGAGCGCACTGGCCGTCTATCACTGGTTCGTGCGGCAGGCGCTCACTGGAAGCCAGGTGGTGGCGCGCAAGCCAACCGGGGAGGAGGTTGCCCTCGAGACCGCGGAACTCGCAGCCCTGGAAGGCAAGGGCAACCGCCTTGGCCCCGAGGAATTGGGCTTGCTGGCCAGGCGACTCGCGGCAGCTTCGAATCCGGTGGAGGCGGCACGGATCAAAGAGCGTCTCACGCGCGGCTTCTACGGGATCTAGGACGGGAATTCAGGGATAAGGTGCCGAGAGTCCGCCGCCAAAACGTTCCACCCGCTCTGTTTCAGCATCTGCTGGACCGCGTCCAGAGCCGGAAGATTCCCGCATCTCAATTAGAACTGCTGGCGAAATGGCTCGACAGCGAGCCCGAGGTGCCCGCGGGCCAGTGGTACAAGCGATTCTCCGGCATGACCGTTTGCGGCGAGGGCGAGCTGATCAAGACTCTCCTGCTGCCTGCTCAGGCGCCGAAAGGTCAGCGCGTTCCGTGAGTCGGCTCGGAACCGGACAGGCGGCGAATCCGACGGCGACCCCGCGACGAGTAGCTACCGGTTCGCCGCCGACAGCGCCCGCCCGAGCGTATTCACCAGGCCCGAGATCGCCGCGTTGAAGCGCTCCTGGCTCAGGGACTCCGGCAGAGGGATGGACAAGACCGGCCGGTTCGTCCTCGTATCGCGCGTGAACAGGCCGGACAGCATCTGTTCCAACCGACTGGAGCCAGCGCCGTCATCGCGCGCGATCGACTCGATGAACCTCACGCCGGCTTCCATCAGGCCAGCCGCGGCCGTCTCGATGCCGCCGGGGCCAGCCGTTGCCTGCGCGACGTGTGGGGCCGGTTGGGGCGCAGGGGCGGCCACCGGCTTCAAAGGAACGGGCGCGGCCACGTCGAGTGTGGGTTTGGGCCTGCCGGGTTGCTCGGCGAAAATTTCCTTCACCGCCTGAAGAACCGTTTTCCGGCCCAGCTTCGCAAAGCTGACCTCGCCGGTGGGCGAGTCGAACACGCCCGCAAACAGCGACTTCTTCAGACGCACCGTTTCCCAGACGCGCTCCTCGATGCTATCTGACGTCAGCATGTGGATCACGTGAACGGGCCGCGACTGCCCCAGCCGGTGTACGCGGCCAATCCGCTGCTCCAGCCGCGCCGGGTTCCAGGGCGGCTCGAAGTTCACCACCGCCGAAGCGGCTTGCAGGTTCAGCCCGACGCCTCCCGCGTCCGTGGACAAGAAGACCTTGCATGCCGGATCGTTCCGGAACTTCTCGATCAGTGCCCCGCGTTTGGGGGAAGGCACACCGCCGTGTAGCGAGACGAAGCCGATTCCCAGCTTTTGAAGCTCCTCCCCGGCCAGCCAGGTCATGCGCTCGTACTCGCTGAACACCACCACCTTGCGGTCTTCTTCGATAGCGAGTTCCCTGAGGATCTCGCGAAACTCTTCCAGCTTTGGCGAATGGTGCGTTTGCTTGTCGAAAAGAAACGTCGAATTGCACAGCATGCGCATGTTTTGAATGCAGCACAGGATGCGCTTCTGATCGATCTCGGACAGCCAGCCCTGCCTTTCCCACTTGCGCATGAGCGCGGCCAGGATGTCGCTTTGTTCGTAATACGGCTCGGCCTGCTGGGGGGTCAGGGGCACGCGGAAGATCTGATCGGTCCGCTCCGGGAGTTCCTTGAGAACCTCCGCGCGCGTGCGCCGCAGCAGGATCGGCGCCAACTGCGTGTGAATGCGGTCCAAACCGCGATAACCCAGCAAGTGGCCCTTCTCGTCCTCCATGCGGTGTTCGTGCAGGAAGCGGAAGGCAGGCCCCAGTCTGCGTCCGTCGACGAACTCGACCACGGAAAAGAGTTCCTCCAGTTTGTTTTCCAGCGGCGTGCCGGTGAGGACGAAGGCGTAGCGGCTCTTGAGCTGTTTGATGGTGCGGGCGGTGGCGGTGGCCCAATTGCGGATGCGCTGCGCTTCGTCGAGGATAATCAGGTCCGGCCTCAATTCGTGCATATATCGCACGTCTTTGAGGACCAGTTCATAGCTGGTGAGGGTGAAGAACGCAGGGGAAGCGTACAGCGTCCGCCGCCGGTGCAACGAGCCGTCGATCACCTGGGCCGGGAGGTCCGTGAACTTCTCGATTTCCGTTTTCCACTGGTATTTGACGGAGGCGGGCGCAATCACCAGCACCCTCTCGATTCCCTTGCGGCGGCGCAGCAGCTCGGCCGCGGCCAGCGCCTGCACTGTTTTCCCCAGACCCATGTCGTCGGCGAGCACCACCCGGCCCCGGCAGGCGGCGAACAGGGCCCCCTGCGTCTGGTATGGCAGAAGCCTGGTCTTCAGAACCCCGGCCACCGGGTCGTGACCGCGCTTGAGCTTCGCCAGCAGCGCACGTTCCAGCTCCAGGCCTTCGGCCAGCTCGTTTTCCCGATCTACGTAATCCAGAACGTCGCTATAGACCACCGCCTGGTCGTCCGCGTTCCGGAACGCTTCCAGCACGCGAGCGAATTGGCGGTAATGCTCGTGCCGCAGGAGTCCCGCCGGATCGAAGTACTCCGCGGCGAGCGATCGCAACGCCGGCGAGGGTGAAGCCGGCATACGGAGCCGCACCTGGATGGTGTCTCCATATTGCAGCGAGATGGAAGCGCGCGTGCGCTTATACGCCGCCGTTTCCAACGCCCTCTGGTGGCGCTGCCGCAACTGCAACAGCATCGCTTCGATGTGCTTGCAGGTTCCCAGCGTGTTGACGGCGAAGTCCGGACAGGAGCAATAGTTCTCAAACAGCCCCGGCCCGCGGACCGCGACGCGGTAGGTCCGTCCACTGCCGGACTCGATCTTGTAGTCGCCCAGAGCGCTGCCCGCTGGCCGCTCCAGGACTCGCACCACGGCGCTGCCGGCCCTTGCCTGCCGCTCGGCGATTTGCTGTTCGATTAACATGGATGAGTCATCCCTCTAATGGAGCGTACACCATGCCCAGGCGGCGAGCAGTGCGGCGGGACCCGATGGACAGCATGATCGAATCCGCCCTCCAGCCGGGCCGCTACATTGGCTGGAACGAAGGTTTCTCTTTCGTTTCGTACCTGGGTCATGTCGAGGGCGACATTGCAAAGGTGGTGGCCACGGACCCCGCGCGGGCTGTCAAGCTGTATGAGACCTTCCTGGCCGGATGTAACGAGAAGGCAGAGGAGGTGGACGACTCGGATGGCGAGTTCGGGACGTTCGCAGGCGGCCTTTACTGCGGCTGGATCAAGGCGCGGCAAGCTGCCGACGCGGATCGCGACGAGACAGCCAGGCTAACGCTGCGATGGATGGACGACGATTCCTGGGGTTTCTGCAACGATCTTGCGCTTGCGGCGGTGAAAGTCCTGGACCGGGCGGGTCTGGAGGCCTTCGAGCGGGAGGTGCGCACGCGCTTCGACAAGGAGTGCGCCGCGCTCAGCAAACGGAAACGCCCGGCGGAACCCAATCCCAACTACGTCCGCGACCACTGGGCCGGGATGCTGAGGGCGGCCTATTCGCAGCAACGAAACATTCAGAAGTATGTCGATCTGACCGCGCGTACCGAGCTCACACAGGCCGATTGCGTGGCCATCGCCGCTATGTTCCAGGCGAGGCGCAAACCGGCCGACGCCCTTGCCTGGGTGGAACGCGGGCTGGGAATGGAGAAGCGGGACGCCTTTCGTGGCAGCGCCAGCGACAAACTGGGTGAGATGCGGCGCGCCCTGCTGGTGAAGCTCGGACGCGGCGGCGATGCGCTCGACTCGGCCTGGGCCGAGTTCAAGGAGGACCCCAGCCAGTTCACCTACCAGGAGCTGCTGCGCTATGTTCCAAAGGCGGAGCGCGCCGCGTGGCATGAAAAAGCAATGGAGGCCGCCGAGCACGGCGACCTGGATTCGCTCATCGAGTTATGGCTGAGCGCGAAGGAGATCGGGCGTCTCGCAGAACGGCTGGACCGCGCCAGCGACAGGGAACTCGTGAAGTTGAGCCATTACGTTACCGAGCCCGCGGCCGAGCGCCTCGCCAACACCCATCCTGGAGTCGCCGCGAAAGTCTTCCGCGCTCTGTGCGTGCGCATCATTGATGCGGGTAAGAGCAAGTACTACGATGCCGCCCTGTCGAATTTGGAGAAAGCGCAGAAGTGTTACCTGAGCGCGGGGCTGGATGCGCAATGGCAGGCGCTGGTGGCTGAAATCCGCAAAGAGCATTATCGCAAGTCGGGCTTCATGCCGGGCTTTGAGAGGATCGTTCGAGGCGCGGGACCGAGCGTGGAGCCGTCCTTTCTCGATCGGGCTCGCGGGCGCTGGGCGAGCCGGGCAAGAGAGTGACACGCCCTGCGGGCGCCTTATTCGCTCCAGGCGTCCAGAATCTCGTGTACCCGATCGGCCACTCGCTCGCGGGCGAGAGCGCGCTCCACGCCAGCCATCAGTAGCGCATCATAATCGGTATGTTTGTGGCGGACCGCGGCCGTTACGGCAGACATGAGAGCCTGCTCTTCGAGGTTTTGGCCCGCCGCGGTCCGGCCCACCCGGCCGCTGCCCCGCGCGGCAGTGTGCGCGGCGATGGCCGCCGCCTCAGTGGGCGGACAACGGGGAAACAGGCTTCCTATCTGCACGGTCATCCGGGCGATCAGAGCGCGGTCTTCCTGTTTCCGCCGCGCCGCCCCCACCGCCCTGGCTTTCGCCCGCTCATCGGCGTCAACCGAGCACTCTTGTTCGGCTCTTTCCAATGCGGAGTTCTCCACCAGGATGCCCTGCCGCTCGTAACGCCCGCGCGACCGGCTGAAACGCACCACCACGGCAGTGCGCTCGCCGTACTTTGCGGCGCGCCGGGTGAGGGCGGCGTCGCCGGCCGGCAGGTACTCGAGGTGGTCCAGGCGCGCGCAGGGCAGGCACAGGGGTTGCCCCGCCTCCATGAAAAGGAAGGAACTGCGCGCAAGCTCGGCGCCGCATTCCGAGCACGCCGAGTCGCGCAGGATTTCGAATACCACGGGCTGGGCGGGGCGGCTCAGCTTCTCCGCGATCTGCTGCTGTTTGCGCTCGGACAGAGCGGGTGAAACAAAGTGAGTGCGATAGCTCTTCTCGATGCCGGGGTCCCCGCTCCTGCTGAACTGGAGGTCCACGGTCCCCGCGCGCGTCCTGCGCACGTAGCCGGTTTCGCTGGGCTTGAGACCCTGAGCCAGCGCCCACTCGCGGAACATGGACATCGACAGCGAGATCTTCCTGAGATTGCCCTGGATCACGCGTTCCAGAAAGTCGATGCGCCCTTTCCTCCAGGCTTCGACATGCGTGGGCGCCAGGAGGCCGGCCCCAGTGAGGACATCGATCGCGCTGACGTATTGGTGGTAAGCCAGAGCCGCCTCCGCCGCACCGACGACGCGCTTTCTCAACCTGTCCTGGTTATCCGGATGCAGAGCCACGCCCTCCTTTCCGCCAGGTAATGTATCACAGATGCTGCAGGCGATCCCGCACAGCCGGGGGTGCTGTCGGGGGTGCCGCGCGGCTGGGGATGGCCGGCCGGCGCCGCAGCGGGGTGTTAAGTTTACGCTCCGTTCTTCCGATACACAGAGCAGGATTCTCTTTGGCGGCGTCAACACAATCCGCGTCGTTGCCGATTTGCGCCTCGGGCGCGCGCACCTGGATTACGCCGTCGCTGACCGACGTCTGCGCGGGGGCTTTGCTGCTGTGGTTGCTGGCGTGTGCATTCACGGGAGGGCCGACGGGTCCGCTGCACGACGCTACTACCGGGTTTCAGATTCGCGTGGGCCAGTGGATTGTCGGCCATGGCACGATCCCCCGGTTCGATACGTTCTCGTTCACGCGTCCAGGCGAGCCTTGGTTTGCCTGGGAGTGGCTCGCCGATCTGGGGCTGTATTTCGCGTACGTGATCGCCGGCTTCAAGGGTGTTCTGCTGCTGGCTTGCGGCACCATCGCGCTGGGGTGCGGGCTCCTGCTGCGGAGCATGGCCGCGCGAGCGGCGAACGCGCTGGTAATCGTCGCGCTTCTGCACCTGGTTGTTGGCGCTTCGTCGCTCCACTATCTCGCCCGGCCGCATGTGATTACGCTGTTCCTCTTCGCTCTGGCCATACACCGGCCCGCGGCATGGTGGATGGTGCCGGCAACCGCTCTTTGGGCGAACCTCCACGGAGGCTTCGCCGCCTTTGTGGCCTCGCTGTTCATACTGGCGGTGGGACGGCTTCTGGAACGCAATTTCACCCAGGCGCGCCGCACCGCGTTGATCGCGGCCGGCTGCGGTCTGGCCTCTCTTCTGAATCCGTACGGTTGGCGCGAACACGCACACATCGTCGAATACATGCGCGCCGGGTGGGTGGCTCAACTGGTCGAAGAGTTTCAACCTCCGCGGTTCGGAACCACGGCGGGCTGGTATTTCGCGGTGCTCATGGTTTTGAGTCTGGCGGCTGCCGCACGGCTGGTCCGGCGCCGCCGATACGCCGAGGCCATGCTGATTGCGGCGTGGGTGGCCGCGGGCCTGAGTTCCGTCCGGCACATCCCGATCCTGGCGATCTGCGCGGCTCCGGCCGTCGCGGAGCTTCTCGGGGATCTGTGGTCGTCAATTCCGGTGCGGCGCGGGTCTTGGTGGGCGCAGCTCGACGGCATCGCGCGCGATCACTCGCCGGGATTCCTGCGGATGGGTCTGGCATTCCCCGCGTTGATTTGCGCGCTGTGGTTCGCGCCGCTGCCGTGGCCGGCCGACTTCCCCGCTTCCCGCTTCCCCGTGGATGTCGAGAATCGCCGCGCGGAAATGCTCGCCGGCGCGCGTCTGTTCACCACCGACTATTGGGCCGACTATCTGATATTCCGAAACTATCCGCGACAACGTGCATTCGTGGATGGCCGTTGCGATTTTTACGGAGAGCGGGTGATCGCCGACTACATCCGCGCTCTTTCCGCGCAGCCCGGGTGGCAAGCGGTCCTGGATGGCGCGCGCGTGAATGCGGTACTGATTCCTCCGGAGGCACCGCTTCGAGCGGCCCTCGAGAATTCCGCTGCCTGGCGGCCCGTCGAGCGGACGCCGCAGGCGGAGTTGTTCGCGCGCCGGGAATACCCATGATCCGAAGCGACATTCACCTTGGCATTGCCTGTCCCATGGCCAACGAGAGCGCCGCCGCGGTGCGCTTTGTGACAGCCGTGTTGGACCAGTGCCGGGGCTTTCGCTCGGTGGATTTCTTTGCGGTGGTGGACACCGTGAGCGCCGACGACACGCTCGCCCGCCTGAAAGCGCTGGGCGCGGAGGAGCCGCGGCTGCGAGTGGTGTGGGCGCCGGAGAATCGCTGTGTCGTCGACGCCTATGTCCGCGGCTATCGCGAGGCGCTGGCGTGCGGATGTGACTGGATCCTCGAAATCGACGCCGGCTTCAGCCATCAACCCGAGGAGATTCCCCAGTATTTCAACCGTATGGAGCAGGGATTTGACTGTGTGTTCGGAAGCCGCTTTATTCGTGGCGGCTCCATTCGCGACAGCGCCCTGCGCAGGAAGCTGATCAGTTGGGGCGGCACCGTTCTGACCAACTTCCTTCTCGGCACCACTCTGACCGACATGACCAGCGGGTTCGAATTGTTCCGCCGCGATGCGCTGGTTGAGGCGCTGAACCGGGGAATCCGCTCCCGCGGCCCTTTCTTTCAAACGGAGATCAAGTTCCATTGCAGCAGGATGAACGTCGCGGAGGTGCCCATCACGTATCGCAGCGCCAGCGCCAGCGTTGGCCAGCGCGAACTCGGCGAATCGTTGCGAATCCTGTGGGAACTCTACCGGGAATCCAAAGCGGAGCGTGTCGTCTGCAACAGTCTGCCCTGGTTGTGACATCGATCTCGTCCCCGAACGCCGTGCTGAAAAGCCTCGCCGAGGGTGCGCGGGCCCGGCGCATGCCCTTTTACCTGATCGGCGATGCGCCGGGACCCGCCGATTTCCGCCTGGACGGCTGTTCCTTCTACGACCTCGCGGCCCAGCGGCGGACGGGGTTGCGAATCGCGGCGGCGTGCCCGGAGCGCCATTACTCGCGAAAGAACGTCGGCTATCTCCTGGCCATGCTCGGCGGGGCCGATGTGATTGTCGAGACCGATGACGATAACGCCCCTCGTCCCGGATTCTGGAAACAGAGAGAGCGCACCCATGTGGTCCCGCTCGTCAAGGGCGGCGGTTGGGTGAATGTCTACCGCTGGTACACGCCGGAGCTGGTGTGGCCGCGCGGTTTTCCGCTCGAGCACATTCAGCGGACCGAAACGGCGCTCGCGGGCATCGTTCCCAGCGAGACCGCAACGCCCATCCAGCAGGGCCTGGCGGACGGCAATCCCGACGTCGATGCCATCTACCGTCTTACCGGCAAGCTTCCGCTTAGGTTCACGCGCGACGTCACGGTCGCTCTCGGAGAAGGATCGTGGTGTCCCCTGAACAGTCAGAACACCACGTGGTTCGCCGAGGCGTTCCCCCTGCTCTATTTACCCGCGTGCTGCTCGTTCCGGATGACCGATATCTGGAGAAGCTTCGTCGCGCAGCGAATTGCCTGGACCAACGGATGGTCGGTGCTGTTTCATGGCACGACGGTGGAGCAGGAGCGGAACGAGCACCGCCTGCTCGCCGATTTCCGCGATGAGATTCCGGGATATCTCAATGTCGCCCGGATTCGCGAATGTCTGGAAGCGGCGCCGCTGCGCGATGGCGCGCAACACATCACCGATAACCTGCTGGTGTGCTACGAGCAAATGGTCCGGCTGGGGGTAGTCGGCGAGGACGAATTGACCTTGCTGAATGCGTGGATCGACGATTATCGGGAGTGCGGCGCGCCGGCTCGCCGGACGTTCACGCAGGAATTGCTGGACCTCGGCGCCAGCCTCGCCGAACCGCAGGGCAGCGAGGTCCGCAACGCTCAACCGGCGTCCGCGCCGCCTTCGCCGCGATGATCCTGTCCGCCTGCAGTTGCCGTACGAAGTCATAGGGATGGCGCTACAATAACCGGTCATGCAGGAACATGCTCTCAGCTTCACGCCGCCGATTGAGGAGAACAGGCGGCAGTTCATCGTGACCAAACTCGCCGTGGGTTTCGCCGCCGCCGTTTGCCCGGTGATGGCGGACGCCATCCACACCGATTCGGAAGGCCTCACCGCGAGCGAGGTGAAGATCGCCGTTCGCGATGGCGAGATGCCCGGTTACCGGGCCATGCCCGCCGCCGGCGGTCCGTTCCCCGTCGTTCTCGTGGTGCAGGAGATCTTCGGCGTCCACGAACACATCCGCGACCTCTGCCGCCGCCTGGCCAAACTCGGCTACTTCGCCGCGGCGCCCGAGCTGTACGCGCGGCAGGGCGACGTATCGGCGCTCGGCAACATACAGGACATCATCGCGAAGGTGGTCTCGAAGGTGCCCGACGCCCAGGTGATGAGCGATCTGGACGATACCGTCGCTTGGGCGGAGAAGAGCGGCCATGGCGACGCGTCGCGCCTCGGCATCACCGGCTTCTGCTGGGGCGGGCGCGTGGTGTGGTTGTACGCCGCGCACAGCGCGAGGCTGAAGGCCGGCGCCGCGTGGTACGGACAGATCAAGGGCGACGTGAACGCGCTGCGCACGAAGACGGTGCTGGAACTCGCGCCCGAGCTGAAGGCGCCGGTGCTGGGGCTGTACGGCGGCAAGGACCAGGGCATCCCCGTGGAGCAGGTGGAGCAAATGCGCGCGGCCCTGAAGGGGGCGGGCAAGCCCGCGGAGATCATCGTATACCCGGACGCCGGCCACGGCTTCAACGCCGACTACCGGCCCAGCTACAACGAGGCCGCCGCCAGGGACGCCTGGGAGCACATGCTGGCGTGGTTCCGCAAATACGGGGTGAAGTAGATGCGCCTGGCGCCGACGATCGCGTTTCTGCTGCCGCTGTCGCTTGTCGCCGCGTCAAAGGTCGGCAGGGAGAGTCTCGACGCCGGCGGGCAGAGGCATGAGTATTTCGTTTTCGTCCCGAAGACGGTCGAAGGCCGGCCTGGCGCTCCCCTGCTCGTGTTGCTGCACGGCTCCGGGCACGACGGACTCTCGCAGATCGATCCGTGGAAGGACGTGGCGTCTCGCGAGGGCATCATCCTGGTTGCGCCCAGCGCGATCAATCCGAGGATGTGGCAACTTCCGTTGGATGGCCCGGAGCCGCTGATCGCCATCGCCGAAGCGGTGCGCAACAAGTACCAGGCAGACGCAAATCGGATCTACCTGTTCGGGCATTCCGCGGGCGCGGTGTTTTCGCTGTACATGGCCTGCGAGAAGCCCAACTATTTCGCGGCCATTTCCGTGCATGCGGGCGCGGTGCCGGACGATGCCCGCGACGAGGTGGCCGGCGTGCTAAGCGGGATCGAACGAAAGACGCCCATCCAGGTGCAGGTGGGCGCCGACGACCCCTTCTTCCCGGTTGCGGCCGTCCGCAGGACGCAGGCTCTCTTCGTGGAGGCCGGCGTCCCATTCGAGGTAAAGGTGATCCCACGCCACGATCACAACTACTACGCGATTTCCGCCGAGGTGAACCGCGAGGCGTGGGCGTTTCTGAGGGACAAGACGCTGGCGCCACCGGCGAAGTAGGCAGCTTCTATCGCGACGCTCCACCCGTTATGTTTTTCGCCAGACTCTGCGGGTTTCGGAAAAAACAACAAAACACACGGCAATTGTGACGCGGGATATACGCTGTTGTATGGGGGCAAACTGGCGGCGATCTGCCCTGTGAGCTGCCGGGGCGCGGCGTGTGGCTCCGCGGATCACACACACATGGTTCGTGTCAGCCGGGCCACCGTCTCCCTGCTACCCTGAACCTTGTGACCACACGGCGGCGAAGTGATACAGTCGTGTTCGGAATACCAGTTGAGGCCTGAATGAATCCTACGTCGGACAGCGTTCTCGAGAACCTGTGCATTAATACCATCCGCATCCTCTCGGCGGACGCCGTGCAAAACGCCAACTCCGGGCATCCCGGCATGCCCATGGGCGCCGCCGCCATGGCTTTCACCCTGTGGACCCGCTTCCTGAAACACAATCCGAAAAACCCGCAGTGGTTCGACCGCGATCGCTTCGTGCTCTCCGCCGGCCACGGGTCGATGCTGCTGTACAGCCTGCTGCACCTCACCGGTTACGATCTTTCGCTGGAGGACATCAAGCACTTTCGCAAGTGGGGCAGCAAAACGCCGGGCCACCCCGAACGCGGACACACCGCGGGCGTGGAGCTAACCACCGGACCTCTCGGACAGGGCTTCGGCAATGCCGTGGGCATGGCCATCGCGGAAGCGTGGCTGGCGGCGCGTTACAACCGGCCGGGGCACAACGTCGTCGATCACTATACGTACGTCATCGCCGGCGACGGGGATCTCATGGAAGGGGTCAGCCTCGAAGCCGCCTCGCTCGCCGGCCATCTGCGCCTGGGCAAGCTGATTTGCCTCTACGATCAGAATCATATTTCGCTCGCCGGCGGCACCGGCCTCATCTTCACCGAAGACGTGGCCCGGCGTTTCGATGCCCAGGGCTGGCACACGCGCTCCGTCCCCGATGGAAACAACACCGACGACGTCTCCGCGGCTATCCGCGAGGCGCAGGCGGAAGAGCGCAGGCCGTCGCTGCTGCTGGTGCGCACGCACATCGGCTACGGCAGTCCGAAGAAGCAGGACAACTTCTCGGCGCATGGCAGCCCGCTCGGAGAAGACGAGCTGCAGGCGGCGAAGAAGGCCCTCGGCTGGCCCACCATGGACAAGTTCTTTCTGCCCGAGGAAGCCGTGAACGTGTTTCGTCAGGCCATCCCGCAGGGCGCCCAGGCGGAAGCGGAGTGGGAGAAGAGGTTCGAAGCCTATCGGAACGCGTTCCCGAAAGAGGCCGCCGAGTTCGACATGGTCATGCGTGGCCAGCTCCCCGCGGACTGGTCGGCGGACCTGCCCAAATGGAAACCGTCGGACAAGCCCATGGCCACGCGCGTGGCCGGGGGCGAGGTTCTCAACGCGCTGGCCAAGCGCATCCCGAATATTATGGGAGGGTCGGCGGACCTGAACCCGTCCACCAACACCGCACTGAAAGGGTTGGGAGATTTTCAGCCCTCCGAATCCGGCGGGCCGGGAACGCTGGGAGCCGTCGGCGGCGAGTGGAGCTACGCGGGCCACAACGTCGCCTTCGGTGTGCGCGAGCACGCCATGGGCGCCGCCGTAAATGGCATGGCCGCGCACGGAGGCGTGCTGCCGTTCAGCGCCACGTTCTTCGTTTTCTCGGACTATATGAAACCGGCCATCCGCCTGGGCGCGCTGAGCCGCCTGAAGGCGGTCTATGTGTTCACGCACGACAGCGTCGGAGTGGGGGAGGACGGCCCCACGCACGAGCCGGTGGAGCAACTGGCCGGAGTGCGCGCCATCCCCGGATTGACCGTGATTCGTCCGGCCGACCCCAACGAGACCGCGGAGGCCTGGGCGTTTGCGGTCCAGCACGACGGCCCCACGCTGCTGGCGCTCACCCGCCAGAACGTCGCCCATCTCGATCGCAGCGGCGCGAAAGAGCCCGGCGTCGCCCGCGGCGCTTATATTCTGTCGGACTCCGACGGACCGCCCGATGTGATCCTGATCGGAACCGGTTCCGAAGTCGGCCTCTGCGTGAAAGCCCAGACGAACCTCAAGGGCTACGGCGTCAAGGCCCGCGTGGTCAGCATGCCGTGCTGCGAGCTGTTCGAAGCCCAGGACGACGCGTACCGGGAGAGCGTGCTGCCGAAGGCCATCCGTAAGCGTGTCACCGTGGAGGCCGCGTCACCGCTCGGCTGGCGTCGCTTTGCCGGGGACGAAGGAACGATCATCGCCATCAACCGCTTCGGAGCGTCGGCGCCGGGTGAGGATATCTTCCGGCACCTCGGCTTCACCCCGGAGCACGTCACCGCCGCCGCCCTGCGTGTGCTGGGCAGGATTGAGGACGCCGATCGCGCATCAGGGAGCGAAGCCTGACCTGGACTCGCACGGAAGGGACGCCCGCGCCGCTGGGCGTCACCTGGATCGAGAGCGAGCAAGCGTTCAACTTTGCCGTTTTCTCCGAACACGCCGAAAGCATGACGTTACAGTTGTTCGCTGCGGCGGACCTGGTCAACCCCGCGTTCACCTTCCCGTTCGATTTCCTGCGGAACAAATCGGGACGGATCTGGCATTGCCGCATCCCCGCCGCGGCCATCGGCGTCGCCCGCTACTACGCGTATTCCGCCAACGGCGCAGGCCTGGGCTTCGATCCGCAAAAGCAGTTACTCGATCCCTACGCCCGCTGCATATTCTTCCCGAACGCGTTCGACCGGAAGCTGGCCATGCGGCCGGGCACGAACCGGGGCCGCGCGCCGCTGGGCGTAATCCCGCCGCCTCAGGCCGACAACGGCGGGCGGCCGCCTTTGCACGGGGTGGCTCACCACGAGGCCGATGCCATCGTCTACGAGCTGCACGTCCGCGGCTTCACGAAGCACCCCAGTTCCGGCGTCCACCCCGCGCGTGCCGGAACCTTCGACGGCCTGGCGGAGAAGATCCCCTACCTGAAGGACCTCGGAGTCACCATCGTCGAGCTGATGCCTATTTTCCAGCGCGACCTGCAGGATGACGATTATTGGGGCTACATGCCCCTGAACTTCTTCTCCGCGCATGACGCCTATGCCAGCCGGCGCCAGCCTTGTCAGGAGCACGAGGAGTTTCGCGACATGGTGGACGCCCTGCACGAGGCGGGCATCGAGGTGGTCCTCGACGTCGTCTACAACCACACCTCCGAACAGGATCATCGGGGACCGCTTTACAGCTACAAAGGGCTCGACAACAGCGAATATTACATGATGTCCGGCGACCCGGCGAGTCCCTACGCCAACTATTCGGGAACCGGCAACACGCTGAACGTCTCCAGCCCGTACGTCCGCCAGATGATTCTGGACAGCCTGCGCTACTGGCGCCTCGAAATGGGCGTCGACGGGTTTCGCTTCGACCTGGCTTCCGTCTTCAGCCGCAATCCCGACGGATCTCTCAACTGGGGAAATCCGCCCATCATCGGCGAGATCGCGGCCGATCCGGACCTCCGCAACATCCGCCTGATCGCGGAGCCGTGGGACGCCGGCGGCGCCTATCAACTGGGCCGCGGTTTCCCGGGCATCACCTGGCTGCAGTGGAACGGCCGCTTCCGCGACGACGTTCGCCGCTTCGTGAAGAGCGACGCGGGCATGGTGCCCGATCTGGCGCAACGCCTGTACGGCAGCAACGATTTTTTCCCCGACGACCGCGCCAACGCGTACCACGCCTTCCAGAGCGTCAACTACGTAACCAGCCACGACGGCTTCACCCTTTACGATCTGGTCGCCTACAACGAGAAGCGCAACCTGGCCAACGGCGAGAACAATCGCGACGGCATGGACCAGAACTACAGTTGGAACTGTGGCGTCGAGGGCGACGACAACGTTCCCCCCGAAGTAATGGCCCTGCGGCGCAGGCAGATCCGGAATTTCTGCTGCCTGCTCATGCTGGCCAACGGCACGCCCATGTTCCGCGCCGGCGACGAGTTCATGCAGACGCAGCGCGGCAACAACAACCCCTACAACCAGGACAACGAAACGAGCTGGCTGAATTGGGACCGCCTGCGGCAGAACCAGGACATTTTCCAGTTCTTCCAGCGGATGATCGCTTTCCGCAAATCGCACCCGTCCCTGTGCCGCAGCCGCTACTGGCGCGATGACGTGCGCTGGTACGGCGCCACCGGGCCCGTGGACGCCTCAGAGGACTCCCGCAGTCTGGCCTTCTTCCTGAGCGGAACCTCGCAGAACGACGACGACCTCTACGTGATGATCAACGCCTGGTGGCAGGAGCTGGCGTTCGCCATCCAGGAAGGGGCCGAAGGCGAGTGGTTGAGAGTGGTGGACACGAATCTCGCCGACCCCGATGGTTTTGTGGAGACCGGTGTTCCGCTGGCCTCGCCCGAGTACGTCGTGGAGCCGCGCTCCGTGGTGGTGCTGGTGCGGCGAAGGCCGCGCTAAAGTGAGCCGCGGACCAGATGGGTCGATCCGGCGCAGCGCCAGAGGCCCATGGCGTGGCTCTCAATTGCTGTCGAAAAGGCCGCTTAGGGCGTCGAGGCCGCGATGCTCGTCGCCACCGGTGTGCGCCGGGGACAGCTCGCGGCGCATCTTCTCCAGGGTCATGCTCTGAATGATCACGCGCCCCGGCCCGCGCAGCGTCGCCAGAAAAAGCCCCTCGCCGCCGAACATGGCCGTCTTGATGCTGCCCACCATCTGAATGTCGTAGTCCACGCTTTCGTCGAAAGCGACGATGCAGCCGGTGTCCACCTGCAGCCCCTCGCCCGGCGCGAGCCGGAACTCCACGAAATCTCCGCCGCCGTGGATGAAAACCGACCCCGGCCCGGTGAGCTTTTCGAGAATGAAGCCCTCGCCGCCGAAAAACCCCGCACCCAGCCGCTTGACCATGGCGATGTCCAGTTGCACGCTGCTCTGCGCGAACAGGAAGCTGTCGCGCTCCACCATGACGCTCTGGCCGGCGGCGAGATCGAACACCTGAATGCGCCCCGGGTAGCTGCCCGCGAAGCCCACCTCGCCTTCGGTGTGCGCCCGGAAGTAAGTGAGGAATAGCGACTGGCCCATCAGCTTGCGCTTCAGCGCGCCCCAGAGCTTGTCGCCCAGGCTGTCGCCGCTCATCTGCGTTCCCCATTCCACGGCGGGGGTTTTGTAGATCATGCGCCCCGCTTCGGCGTAAAGTTCCTGGCCGGGCTTGAGTTTTACGCGGGCCATCTGGAGGTTTTCGCCCTGGATGGTATAGTCCAGCTTCGGGACCACCGGCATGGGCGCGGCGGCGGCGGCGGACACCCCGGCCACCTGAGGCTGTCCGCAGCCGGTGCAGAATCGCGCGTCGTCAGCGAGTTGGGAACCGCAGTTTCCGCAGAAAGGCATGGCTGAGTTTCTCGCGACTATTGTAGCGGAGCGTTGCGGGTGGCCCTGCGGACGGCTACATCCGACAAGTCCGTGGCGCAGGCCCGGCCGGACGCCCCTCCGCCGATTCGAGCAGCACGAAGGTGGGAGTGGCGGCGCGCACAATGTGGCGGTCCTCTCCCAGACGCCGGGCGATCTCCGGCGATACCAGAAAGTCGGCCTCGGGATGGGCGCGGACCAGGGCGGCCAGCTCGTCCGCGTTGCGCGCGAGGATGCCGGTCCGGATGGGCGCGGTGGAGTTCATTCCCCACGCCCGCAGTCGCTCTGCGTAGCGGGGCACATCGGGCGGTGCGGTGGCGGATTGCGAGATGCCGAGGTACTCCAGATGCGGGTGCGTGTCCGCAACGGAGTCCGCGGGATCCACCCAGCCGTAGCGGACCGTGCCGAGCGGCAGCGTGGCGGCGTAGAACTGGTCCACAACGCCGAGGATGTAGAGTTCGTTGCCGCGGCGTTCCTCGCAATAGCGGGACAGCGCGGGAGCGGCGGGGATGGTGGAACCGGGCCGCCACGAGAGGCTCCACGGCCGGCCGGGCACAGCCGCCTCGACGACAAGGATGGCCCCCAGCGCGAGCGTCAGCCAGGTCGCGCGACGCCCGGCCAGCAACGGCGTGCTGACGACGGCGGCCAGAATCACCGCGGGAATCAGCCAGGTCAGGTATTGCTCCGAGCGGAACCGGAACGCCATCAGGGCGGCGAAAACGACGGCGAGGTAGCAGACCAGCAGCAACGGCCCCGCATGGAGACGGCGCAGCGACCGCAGGAGGGCGGGCACGCCGGTGACGAGAAGCAGCAGCGCCGCCGGCGCCCCATAGGCGAGCCGAAGCAGATAGAAGAGGACCTGATTCTCGGACGAAGTCTGATGGCCGGCGCGTACTCCGGTGGTGACGATCTGGAACCCCAGGTCGGCCAGGAACCATTCGCGGTGGACCGCGAGGTTGTACAGAAACCACGGTGAGGCCAGAGCGATGGCGCACGCGCTGAGCAGGATGATCCGCCACGGGCTTCGCCTCATCACAACAGCAAACGGCAGCGCGACGAGCGCCGGCAACAGGCCGGCCACGCTCTTGTCGAGAACGCCGGCGGCTATGGCAACCACAAACACGACGCGCGAGCCCGCCCGCGCCAGCGCAGGATCGCGGATCAGCACGGCCACCACGGTCACCATGACCGCGGCGAGCAGGACGTCGGTCATGTTGCGGCGAGACATGGCGAACAGGAGCGGACTGCAAAGGCAGAGCAGGGCGGCGGCGATGCCCGCGGCCGTTGAACGCACGGCTCGGGCGATGGCAAAACACAGCGCCACCAGCAGCGCGCCCGCCAGCACGGCGGGAAGACGCGCGGCGAACGGACCAATGCCCAGCAGCTTCATGGACACAGCCGAGAGCCACATCAGCAGGGGCGGCTTCTCGAAGACCCAGCGGCCCAGCAGCGTCGGAGTCATCCAGGCGCCGTGGCTGGCCATGTAGATCGCCTCGCTCGTATACAAGGCTTCGTCCATCGCGCCGTAATGCAGGATCGGGTCAATCCATCCGCTGGCGATGCCGGTCCGCCACAGGTTGAACGAAAGTGCGAGAAAAGCGGCCAGAAAGACGGCGGCGGTAGCCAGCCACGGCCTTTTCGGACGCGGTGAGTTTGTCACCTGGTCTTCGTAAAACACGCCACGTACTGGCTGCCGGGGATGTGTTCCTTCTGCCACGCCAGCTTGAACCCGTTGGCTTCCACTTCCTTCACCACGCCATCCACATCCAGGCGGATGTGGTGCATGGCGTCCTGTCCGGGCATGGCGTTGGGGCGCCGGTAATAATCCACGATGAACAGCCGTCCGCCGGGCGCCAGCCCCCGCGCGATTCCCGCCAGCATTTTTTCGGGGTAGTCGAAGTGATGGTACGTTTCCAGCACCAGCACCGCATCCACTTTCCCGGCGGGCAGCTTCGGATCGGTTTCGCCGCCCAGCACGAAGTCGACATTATTCAGGCTGTTCTTCGCGGCTCGCGCGCGCGCCTGGTCGAGGAAGTCGGGAAAGATGTCCTCGGCGATGAGGCGGCCGCCGGGCCCGACGGCGGCGTCCAGAAACGGCAGCATGTAGCCCACCCCCGTGCCGACGTCGGCCACAGTCATCCCGGCGCGGAGTTGCATGGAGGCCACCAGTTCGCGGGGCTTCTGCAGCGCGTCGCGCGCTGGATTGCCGAGGCCGGCGCCGATGGACGCGCGTTGTTCAGGGTCCTGGTAGCGGCGGTTGACCTCGGTGGCCACCTGCCCGAAGGCCGCCAGCGTGGCCACGGCGGCGAGAACCACCCACGCGAGTTTCATAAAAGTGCCTCCTTTCAGGAGATGTGAGGACATGGACGCGGCGACGAGCCGCGTACTCTCCTGATACCGCCAAAACGAGGCTGTCGCCTCGTGTCCACTTCGAATCACAGCTTTGCCTCCATGGGCATGGCGTACGGGGCTTCAATCAGGTAGTCGTGCGTGGCCATCTCCGCCAGCGCCGCGCGCAGAGACTCTTCGGTGGTGGGCTGGGTGGTGATGACGAACGGCAGATCGCGCCAGTTCTCCTCGGGAAGCTGCAGCACGGCGTCGAGGCTGATGCCCTTGCCGGCCAGAACCGCCGCCAGCCGCGCGATGATCCCCGGCCGGTCCTCCACGCGGAAGCGCAGATAATAGGCGGATTTCAGCCGGGTGATGGGGATCGGCTCATACTCGCCCAGACGCTCGTGCGCGAAGGGCGACACACGCGCCGGACTGCCCGAACGAATCTCCCGCGCCACCCTCATCAGGTCCGACACCACGGCCACGCCGGTGGGCCGCGCGCCCGCGCCGCGCCCGTAGTAGAAAGTGTCCTCGCCGTATAACCCGCGCACCCAGATGGCGTTGTAAGCGCCGCGCACGCCGGCGAGAATGGTGCGGTTGGAAATCAGCGACGGCCGCACCGACAGGATCAGCCCGGAGGGAGTCTGCCGCGCCGCCGCGATCAGGCGGACGGTGTAATCCATCTGGTGCGCGTACTGGAAGTCCACCGGCAGCACGCGCCGGATGCCTTCGGTGTAGATGTCCGAGGGGGTGATGCGCTCGCCGAACGCCAGCGCCGCCAGGATGGCCAGCTTGGAGCGCGCGTCGAAGCCGTCCACGTCCAGGGTCGGGTCCGCTTCGGCGTAACCGAGCCGCTGCGCCTCCATCAGCACGATGTCGAACGGCGTGTTGTGCTTCTCGATCTCGGTGAGAATGTAGTTGCAGGTGCCGTTCAGAATCCCGAACAGAGCGGTGACGCGGTCCCCTGCGATCCCCTCGCGCAGCACGGCGAGAATGGGAATGCCCCCGGCCACGCTGGCTTCGATCCCCAGATTGACGCCCTGGCCGATGGCGCGGTCCCAGATGCCGGAGCCGTGCAGGGCCATCAGCTCCTTGTTCGCGGTCACCACGGACTTGCCATTGCGGATGGCCGCGTCCACCACCTCGCGCGCGACATGCGTGCCGCCAATGAGCTCGACGACAATGTCCACCTCGGGGTTGGTCACCACCTCCCGCCAGTCGTTGGTCTTCTGCACCGGCCCCAGCGCGGCTGGGATCGGCTTCGTCTCCAGGGCAAGGTCGCAGAGCGCTTTCACGCCGAGCGAGAAACCGAGCTTGGTGGCAATCTGCTCCGCGTTTTCGAACAGGATGGTGAGCGTGCCCATGCCGATGGTGCCCAGCCCCACGATGCCTACGTTGACCTGTTGCATTTAAACTCATTATGCGGGAATGGAGCGCGGCGGTCCAGGGAGTGGGGACATGGCAGCCGCGTTCTCGCCTGGCGCCCTGGCTATCATGGAGCAATGTCGCGCACCCGGTTCCTGCTGCTGCCGGCTCTGTTGCTGTGGCGGCTGACGGCTCAGATTCCCCGTCCGCTCCATCAGGGTCCAACGCCCGGCGAGGATGAGGATGCCAAACTCCCGGATGGCCGGTCGCAGAAGGACGCGCAGGCGAAGGCCGCCTACACGGGCTCTCTGGAGGACACGAAGAAGCTGATCGCCGCCGCCGAGGAGCTGAAAGCCGAACTGGAAAAGAACAGCCGCTACGTCGTTTCGCTGGCGGCCATTCGAAAAACCGAGGAAATCGAGAAGCTGGCCAGGCGAATTCGCGGGCGGTTGAAGCAATAGCGAATTACTCCCGCAAAAGGCGCGCCGGATCAATCGCGAGGGCGCGCCGCGCAGGACCCCAGGTGGCCAGCAGGCCCAGCAGCGTCATGGCGGAAAGCACCCCAGCCAGAACCAGCGGATCGCGAGGCGTGGCGAAAGAGACAAGGTGCGCCAGCACACGGCTGGTCAACACGCCGGCTACTAACCCGATGCCCGATCCGCCGACTAACAGAAGGAGCGGTCTTCGCAGTACCGAGCGCATTACCTGAATCCGTTGCGCGCCCAGAGCCATGCGGATGCCCTGCTCCTTCATGCGCCTGGAGACGGAGTACGAAGCCATTCCAAACACGCCGGTGACGGCCAGCATCGCCGCCAGCAGGCCCATCACGCCCAGGACGACCGTCGCGGCGCGGGCGGGCATCATCGAGAGATCGATAGCATCGGCCCATGGCTGCACGGTAAACGGAACGCCGGGTTCAATGCCGGTCAGCTTCTGACGCAGCGCGGCGGCGATCTGGTTTTGCGGCAACCTGGAGCGCACCAGGACCGTCGCGCTGGTGGACATCACTTCGCCGACGCCCTGCGCCATAGGGATGAACATCACCGGTTGAGGATCTTCGCCGACGGACCCGTACTTGCCGTCCTCCACCACTCCCACAACCTCATACTTCGCGGTGGCCCACAGCGCGAAACGTTGTCCGACGGCGGAGTTGTTGCCATATAAACTGCGGGCAAAGGTCTGATTGACGATGGCGACCCGGGGTGACCTGCCATCGTCATGCCAGGTGAAATCGCGGCCGGCCAGCAACCGTGTTTCGGCGGCATGAAAATAACCGGGCGAGATTAAGTACGACACGGCGTCCAGGACCCTGCGCGCGGGAAAAAACTCGGTGGTTCCCCACCGATAGACAAACCAATCCCCTCCGCCAAGAAACGGCACGCTATCCGAGATGGCAGCGGCGGTGACGCCGGGAATGGCTGCCGCAGCCTCCAGCATTCGCTTCTGCACCGGGAAAGCCCGCTCGCCCGAATAACCGGCCATGCTCAGATCGGCCTGCGCCAGGGTGATCCCCTCCGGTTGAAACGCCAGCGGCACGTGTAGAGCGCGTACCATTCCGCGCACGGCAACCAGCGAGGCGGTCAGCAGCAGCGTACAGATCACAATCTGCACCATCAGCAACACATCCCGGACCGCGAAGCGGCGGAAGGATTCGGTTTGCAGGTAACCGCCCTTGATGGCCTGCACAACATCGGTCCCCCATACCTGGCGGGCCGGAAGCAAACCAAACAACATGCCGCTGGCGATGGACAGGGCCAGCGCTACCAGATAGACGCGGGCATCGGGCGCGATGAGAAAGTGGGTGGGAAAGTCGCCGAACGGCTGCCATTGGCCGATCTCTTCCAGCAACAGCCGTGCAAAGAAGGAACCCACCAAACCGCCCACGATGGACGCGACGATGGCTTCCGTCAGCAGTTGGCGCAGGACCATCCAGCGGCTGCAGCCGATGGCCAGGCGAATGGCCAGCTCGCCGCTGCGATCGGCGGCGCGAGCGGCGAAGATGCTGGCCAGATTGGCGCACGCCGCCAGCAACACGAGAAACGCCAGCAGGGTGATGCCCAGCAGTGCCGGTTTGGCGGGGTCCTGATCGTCCCCGGCCGGTCCGGGCGGTCTCACCAGGGCCGTCAGTCCCTCGTCCTTCGGGTCCTCTCTGGCCATCTGAACGCATAACAGGTTCAAGCTGTGTGTAGCCCGTTGCGGTGTCACTCCGGGCCTCAGCCTGCCGAGAACCGTGAACGGATAATGATCGCGGAAGGGCAAGTCGTCGAATCCGGTGACCTGCGCCGCGTTTACCAGGGGAATCCAGTAGTCGGCCACGAAAAAGGCTTCCGTTCCATGAAAATCCTGCCGGGCAACGCCGATCACCGTGAAGGGATGCCGGTTGAGTTCAACCGTCTCACCCAGTACGCCGGGGCTGGAATTGAACTGCCGGCGCCAGAAGTCATAGGTGAGTACGATGTACGGCGCGGAAGCCGGTCCATGTTCATCGGTCGCGTGAAAGAAACGGCCGAGGGCGGGCTCGACGCCGAGGACATCGAAATAATTACCCGTCGCGGCATAACCCCAGCTTCGCATCGCCGTTTTGCGAACAGTGAGTCCGACGCGCAGATATTCGTAGGCCATCATTCCGCTGAACGATGGATCGCGGTGGCGATAGTCGAGATAGTCCCGGTACGACTGCGAGCTCCAATTCCTGCCGTGCACCACCTGGAATAGATTCGCCGGCTGGGGTACGTCGAGCGGCCGGAGAATGAGGCCATTCACCACGCTGAAGACCACAACATTCGCTCCAATTCCCAGCGCCAGTGTCAGAATCGCGGTGATGGCGAATCCCGGCGATTTTCTGAGCTTTCGCATGGCGAATCTCACGTCCGAAAGGACGCTCTCCAGCCGCGGCCACATCCAGGCTTCGCGGCCGGACTCCTCGATTCGGGTTACGTTGCCAAACTCGCGCTTTGCCGCATACTCGGCCTCCTCGCGGCTCATGCCATCCGCCACGAGCGCCTCGATCCTTTCCGCGAGGTGCTGCTGAATCTCCGCTGACAGGTCGTCATAGATCTGGTGTCGTGTGAAGAGCCGTCTGAACCATTGCATCGTCGAACTCCTAAGACTCGGCGGGAGAGAGAACGAGGTTGATGCCCCTCAGCATTTGCTCGAAACTGGATACCTCCCGTTCCAGGTGCTTGATGCCGGCCGGAGTAATCCGGTAGGTGCGTACTTTCCGGTGGCTGGCCGAGATCTCCCATCCCGCCTTTACCAGCTTGTCCTTCAGCATGCGCTGCAGGGCCGGGTAGAGAGAGCCTTCCTCCACCTGCAACAGGTCATTGGAGCGCTGCTTGATGTGCTGGACGAGCGCGTAGCCGTGCATGGGCTGGCGGCACAGCGACTGCAGGATCATCATTTCCAGGGCTCCGCGAAACAGGTCGCGTTGTGGGGGTTTACGGGTGGGAATCATAGGCATAGCCAAAACAACCCTAGACTAACATAGCCTTCGTCCGCAGTCAATGGATTATGCGGCGGCCGCCGGCGCTTTCAGGCTCGCCGGACACGCGGCGTCAGCCGCGTTATCGATTTTGGCGCCTCAAAAACGCGGCTGCGCCGCGTGTCCGTAACTGCTGCGGCCGGAAGGCCTTCTTTCGCATCCTGCTAGAATGGTCTCTCAATGACTCTGGAAGAACTCGAAAGAGAGTACGTTACGCTCCGCCAGCAGGCTGACGCTGTGCGGAGCTATCTTTGACGCTCCTGCAAAGAGAGCGGAACTGGCCCGGACCGAACAGCAGATCTCCGACCCCGAATTCTGGAACCAGCCCGAAAAAAGCCAGGAGGTGATGCAGAAGCGCAAGCGCCTCGAAGAGGGGCTCGCTCGCGAAGCCCAGGTGGCGTCGCTCACCTCCGATCTGGACACGCTGTTCGAACTGGCCCGCGAGGGCGAAGACGTCCTTGGCGATATCGAGCGGGAAATGCGCGCCTTCTCCGCGCGCATCGACGAGCTGGAGACCGAAATGCTCCTCTCCGGTCCCAACGACGCAAAGAGCGCCATCCTCAACATTCATCCGGGCGCGGGCGGCACGGAGAGCCAGGACTGGGCCGAAATGCTGCTGCGCATGTACACGCGCTGGTGCGAGCGCAAGGGCCTGAACTGCGAACTGACCGACCGCCAGGAGGGCGAGGGCGCGGGCATCAAATCGGCCACCATGGAGGTGAACGGCGAGAACGCCTACGGGCTGCTGCAGTCGGAAATCGGAGTGCACCGGCTGGTGCGCATCTCGCCCTTCGACGCCAACGCGCGGCGGCACACTTCGTTCGCTTCGGTATTCGCCTATCCGCAGGTGGACGAGGACGTGAAGATCGACATCAAGCCCGACGACCTGAAGATCGATGTCTTCCGGGCCAGTGGGGCGGGCGGGCAGCACGTAAACCGCACCGAATCGGCAGTGCGCTTCACGCACATTCCCACGGGCATCGTGGTGCAGTGCCAGAACGAGCGCTCGCAGCACAAGAACCGGGCCAGCGCCATGAAGCAGTTGAAGGCGCGTCTGTACGAGCACGAACTGGCGAAGAAGAAGGTGGAACAGGACAAGCTCGAGGACACCAAGCTGGACATCAACTTCGGCAGCCAGATTCGCAACTACGTGCTGGCGCCGTACCGGATGGTGAAAGACCTGCGTTCGCGGCTGTCCATCGGCGATGTCGACCGCGTTCTGGACGGCGACATCGACCCGCTCATTCATTCGTATCTGGTGTGGCGCAAGACCGGCAGGACCGCCAGTGACGGAAAAGAAGACACCGTCGAATGAGCAGGCCGAGATCGCGCGCGCGGGGGCGCTGCTGCGCTCCGGAGGTCTGGTCGCTTTCCCCACCGAGACGGTCTACGGCCTGGGCGCGAACGCGCTGGACCCGGCGGCCGTCGACCGCATCTTCGAAGCCAAGGGACGGCCGTCCAGCAGCCCGCTGATTGTCCACGTCAGCTCCATTCACCTGGCGCGTCTGATTGTGGCCGAGTGGCCGGTGCGGGCGGACCTGCTAGCCCACCGCTTCTGGCCGGGGCCGCTCACCTTGGTTTTGCGGAAGCACGCCAACATTTCCGCGCGCGTGACCGCGGGCCTGGACACGGTGGGAATTCGGGTTCCCGCTCATCCCATGGCGCTCGCGTTGTTGCGCGCCGCGGGGGTACCGGTGGCGGCGCCCAGCGCCAACCGGTTTGGCGGGTTGTCGCCCACGCGCGCCGAGCACGTGCGGACCGGCCTCGGGGATCGCGTGGATGTGATTCTGGACGGCGGCCCCACCCAGGTGGGCATTGAATCCACCGTGCTGTCCATCGTCGAGGAGCCGCTGCTGCTGCGGCCGGGAATGGTTTCGCGCGAGCAGATCGAGGCGGTGATCGGGCCAGTGCGCGTGGCTGGCGCGCGTGCGGCGGAGGGAAGCCATGCATCCCCGGGCCTGCATCCCCGGCACTACAGCCCGGCGACGAACCTGGTCCTGCTGGCTCCCGGAGAACCGCTGCCCGCCGGACGCGGGGCTTACATGTTCATTACGTCGCCGCGGCCTGCCGCCAAAGCGGTGCCCATGCCGAATGAAGCGGAGAGGTACGCCGCCGCGCTCTACCAGACCCTCTTCGAGCTGGATGCCGAAGGGCACGAGTGGATTGCCGTGGAGCTTCCCCCGGATGGCCCGGCGTGGGTGGCGATCGGGGACCGTCTGGCGCGAGCGGCAGCGCGCTGACGCCCCGCGCTAATCCACGCGCAGGGCCACCATCGGATCCACGCCGGCGGCGCGGAGCGCCGGAATCACGGTTGCGGCGAGCGCCACCCCGGCCAGCATCACCGCCACCGCGCTGAATGTAGCCGCGTCGGTTGCGCTGACGCCGAACAGCAGGCTGGTCATCACGCGGGTCAGCGCCAGGGCGCCCAGCAGGCCCCCCACGATGCCGATGGCCGCTAGAGTCATTCCCTGCCGCACCACCAGACCAACTATGTTGCCCGGACGCGCGCCCAGAGCGAGCCGCACGCCCATATCGTGCGTGGTCTGCGAGACCAGCCAGGACATCACCCCGAACACTCCCACCGCCGCCAGCAGCAGCGCGAACGCGGCGAACGCGCCCAGCATGGTGGAAGAGAACCGCTGGCGGGCCATGGAATCGTACAGCCGGTCCTGCATGGTGCGCACGTCGTAGACAACCACGTTTGGATCGACGGCGTGGATCTCACGCGTGATGGCGCCGGCCAGACCAGCGGGGTCCGAAGATGTCCGCGCCACCAGGTAGGGTTCGGTGTCCGGATACTGCCGCCCCGGGAGGTAGACCACAATCTTGCTGTCGCTGTCGAGACCGTACTGCTTCACCGCGCCCACAACTCCGGCAATCGTCATTGGCTTTTTCGGATCGAAACAGAGGTGCTTCCCAATGGGATTGTCGTGTAGCCAGAAACGCCGGGCGAACTTCTCGTCGACGATCGCCACTTGCTGTGCGCCGCTGGTGTCATGCTCGGAGAAGAAACGGCCCTGCCGCAGCGGGATACTCATGGTCTGGAAGTAGCCGGCGCTGGCCACGCGAATATCCACCTGGAGTTCCTGTCCCGGCGGCGGCGTGTAGCCCTCGACGTTGATTCCGCCCCACCCCACTTCTCCGGTCAACGGAAGCACGGACGTCAGTCCCTCGCTTCGCACTCCGGCCAGGTGGGTGGCGCGCCCTCCAATCTCCTGGAAGAGCTGGTCGACTACGGCATCCTTCTCGTACTTCGGACCGCTGGCCACGGCGCGCATAGAAATAATGTGGTCCGTCGCGAAGCCCGGCGGCACGCCCTGCAGGCGAACGAAACTGCGGATCAGCAGCCCGGCGCCGGTGAGCAGCATTAGCGACAGCGCCAGTTCGGAAACCACCAGCAGACCGCGCAGCCGGTTCCGCCCGAGGCGCAGGCCGCCATCGCTCTGCCCGCTACGTCCGCCAGATCTCAGCGACGTGTTCAGGTCCACCTTCAGCGTGCGCCAGGCCGGCGCAATGCCGCACAGAACGCCGGTCCCGAGCGAGACCGCGAACGTGAAGGCCAGCACGGCGCCGCTGATTTCGATGTCCTCCAGCCTGGGAATGTTCCCCGGGTTCATGGTCCGCACGACGTAGAGGCTCAGCCTGGCAATCAGCAGTCCCGCTGCGCCGCCCATCACCGCCAGCAGAACGCTCTCAGCCAGCAACTGGCGGACGATTTGCAGCCCGCCCGCTCCCAAAGCCGTGCGAATGGCCAGTTCCTTCTGCCGCCCTGACGCGCGCGTGAGCAGAAGGTTGGCCACGTTGGCGCAGGCAATCAGCAGCACCAGCGCCACCGACCCCAGCAGCACCAGCAGGGCACGGCGCACGTCGCCCACCACCTGATCCTGCAGGCCGACCACGGTCATGCCGAACGTGCGGTCGCGTTTGTCCTTCTCCCGGATGCGGCTGGCAATGACGTCGATGTCCGCCTGGGCCTGTTGGATGGAAACGCCGCGCTTCAGCCGCGCCATCAGGTTGTAGTTCTCGTCGCGGCGATTCTGCGCGGCATCGGCGCCCAGCGGCAGCGGCAGAAACACGTCCACTCTTTCCATGGGGTATTCCGCGGGCATCGCTTCGGAGTCGAGCCGAAACTCGCGTTGCAGCACGCCGGCCACCGTGTATTGCTTCCCGTCAAGGACGATGCTCTTGCCCACGATTTGCGCATCGGCGCTGAACAGCCGTTTCCAGAGCCGGTAACTGAGGATCGCCACAGGAGGTTTGCCGGGTTTGTCTTCATCGGGCCGTAACACGCGCCCCAGCAGCGGCCGCGCGCCGAGCATGGGAAAGATGGTGGAGGAGCTACGCATTCCATCCAGTTGCGCCGGCGCATCGCGGCCGGTCAGCGTCATGCCGCGGAGCTGCGCGATGGCCATTTCCTCGAAGGAATGATTCTGGTCCCGGATATCGATGTACTGGCCGGGAGAGGGCCAGTCGCGGAATATGCCGAGCGCGGGAGAATGCAGCCAGATGTTCACCAGCCGGTCGGGCTGCGGATACGGCAACGGGCGGAGCAGCAGAGCGTTGACGACGCTGAAGATGGCGCTGTTGGCGCCGATGCCGATGGCCAGCGAAAGCACAATAACGGCGGTGAGACCGATGTTCTTGCGCAGCGTGCGCAACGCGCAGCGGAGATCCTGCATTTCCGAGATTCTACATCACCGCCGCAAACGCGCTGTCCGCTCATACCACTGCCGCTAGCGCGGCCTGTTCCTCCACCACGCGGCCGTCGAACAGGGTGATGGTGCGGTCGGCGCGCAGCGCGTAGCGCGGATCGTGGGTCACCATGCAGATGGTGGCGCCCTCGCGGTGCAGGTCCGAGAGCAGCGTCATCACCGCTTCGCCATTGGCCGAGTCGAGGTTCCCGGTGGGTTCGTCGGCGAGCAGGATGGACGGGCTTCCGGCCAGCGCGCGGGCCACCGCCACACGCTGTTGCTGGCCGCCGGAGAGCTGCGCGGGATAGTGCCGCACGCGGTGCGACATTCCCACTTTTTCCAGCGCTTCGTGCACCATCCTTTTGCGTTCATAAGAAGGCACGGAGCGGTAAGTGAGCGGCAGCTCCACGTTCTCGTAGACGTTGAGATCGCCAATCAGATTGAAGGCCTGGAAAATGAAGCCGATCTCGCGGTTGCGCACGCGCGCGCGTTCGCTCATTTTCATGCCGTCCACACGCCGGCCATTCAGCTTATAGGTGCCGTGGGAGGGCGAATCGAGCAGGCCGAGAATCGCCAGCAGCGTCGATTTCCCGCAGCCGGATGGCCCGGAGATGGCGATATACTCGCCGCGCTCGATATCCAGGTGAATGCCCGCCAGGGCGTGGGTCTCCATTTCGTCGGTGCTGAAGACCCTGGTGACGCTTTCGAGGCTGATCAGGGCATTCCCGTTTCCATTGCCGATCATGTCTGCTCCTTCCGTTCCTACGGGTATTACGAGGAACCCGCGGAAAGGTTACGGTCTCGAATGGGAATACGGCGGGGCCAGGCGGCGAGTTCCGGAAAGTTGTACGCTTACTCCCATGAAAGCTCTGTGGCTCACACTTCTTCTGGCGGGAACGCTTTTGCTGACCGGGTGCGGCGATCTGATGTCGCTGGAATCCATCGCCACGAAAGACAACACGGTTTTCGATAAGGCATTGCTGGGTACATGGACCGACAACAAGGACTCGCTGTGCGTGGTGGGGCCGGCGGATCCGGGCTATAACATCGCCTGGATCGGCACTGGCGACACCGGCGACAAGACACTACTGGAGGGCCGCCTGGTGAAGATGGGGGACCAGCGCGTACTGGACGTGTGGGGCGCGGACCCCGGGGCGTTCAGCGTGCCCGCGCACGTCTTCCTGCGCGTGCGTATCTCGGGCGGGACGATGGAACTCCGCTTCCTCGATTCGGAGTGGCTGCAGCAGCGGGTGAGACAGAGCTCGCTGGCATACTCGGTATTCGGGGAGGGGCACCCCATAATCACGGCGCCACCGGCGCAGGTGCGGACATTTCTGCAGGAGTTTGGCCTGAAGGAAGAAGCGCTGAGCGAGCCGATCCTGCTGACGCGGCTGGTCTCGCAGCGGTAATCAGTAAGCGGCCGCGAAATCGGAGACCCCGCGCGTTTCCACGCTCCGGCGATGCGCGCTGTCGGGGTCGATGGCGCCCACAACCACGGTTCCTTTCAAAGTTGCCACCTGCCCTTTCGATTCCTGCTGCACCTTCACGCCGGCCGCTTCCAGGTTCTTGAGGAAGTCCGTATCGTACGCGCCTTCGGGAACGATCGGTACGCGCGAACCGTAATTGTAGAGCAACGGAGGCGCGGCCATTACGGTGGCGGCGTCAAGCCCATTCCCCAGAATGCCCACCAGCAGCCGAACCGTTTCCGCCGTCAGCGAACTGCCGATGGCGGCGGTGGCCAGCACCGGTTTGGCGTCCCTCATTACGATGATGGGCGCCATGTCATTGGGCACCCGGTCGCCCGGCTTCAGGTGCGCCAGCCGATATTGGTTGATGCCCGCGGCATCGGAAATCGGCACGCCCTCGACAACGATTCCGGTGGTGCCCCACACCACGCTGTTGATGGAATGCACCAGCGCGGCGACGTTGCCCCAGCGATCGATCACCACGATCGCGTCGCTGTGGCTGGCCCGTCTGCGGGTCCGGGCCTCGGCGATCTGCAGAATCTCCGACAGATCGCGGAAGGCTCTCCAATCCTTCCAGTACGGGCCCATCTCCTGCGTCTTGCGCTCCTCCACCAGGTTCAACGCCTCCAGCACCAAATAGCCGCCTTCGTTGCTCACGCCGGGGCCAAACACGCCGTCTCCCAGAAACGTGGTGCTGAGCGGCTCCTCCCAGATGGGCTGGTAGCGTTTCATGTCGTCCATGGTGGCTTTGCCCGATTCCCGGCGCACCGCATCCACGAACTGTTGGCCCCACGGGCCGGTGTACATATACGCTGCGCCATCGTTCGCCACGCCTCGCAACGTTTTCGCCAACTCGGTTTGAACGAAGCGGTCTCCGATCCACGGATGGTCTCCCGCCTGATGAAGGAATTGGCGGCCTTCCGCGGTGCGCGACAGAACCTGTCCCCGCATGCCGAAGAAACTGTCTAACAGCGGAGAGATGGCCACTCCGTTCTCGGCGTACCAGATGGCCGCCTGGAAAACATCGGCGAACGCGAGGCGGCCGTAGCGTTTCTGCATGGCCTCGATGCCCGCCATAAAGCCGGGGACGAGGGTCTTGCGTCCCGAAGCGTCCGAGACTTCCGAGCCGTTCCCGGGAATGGTTGCCGGTTCCGTTTCGCCGAGCCAGGAGTTGAAGCCCGCATTCATGGAAATGACTTTGCCCGATGCGGCATCGTAATAGACCAACTGCAGGATGCCCGCGGCCGACACGTAGGACCCGAGGGCGGTGGTCACCTGCGTGAGCGCGACCGTGGCGGCGGCATCGGCAGCCGTTCCGCCCTGCCGGAGCGCCTGAATGCCGGCCTGAACCGCGATCGGGGAGGTGGTTGCGGCGACCAGTCCGGACGGCCCCTCCACGGTCCTGGCCTGCGCCGGCGACAGCGACTTCTGCGCTTCCTCGGCCCGCGCCTTCTCGGCCGGCGGCCAATGCGCTGGAGAGAGATCCGCGGGGAAGCCGGGTTGCGCAACCAACAAGCTGAGAAACATGATGCCAGTGATTTGTTTTGGGGACTTCATACCGGCAAAGTGAGGCGGGCCTCGCAGCCGTGGCCCGTGGCGACGTTTTCCAGCGAGAGCGTGCCGCCGTGCGCTTCGGCGATCTGCCGGCTGAGCACGAGGCCAATGCCGGAGCCGCCCGGCTTGGTGGTGAAGAAGGGCACGAAGAGATTGCCGGTGTTGGCGAGGCCCGGCCCCTCGTCGCGAATCCAGACCTCGAGGTGAGAGTTCTCGCGGCGCCAGCCCACTTCCACGCCGCCGCCCGTTTCGAGCGACGCGTCCACGGCGTTGCGGACCAGATTAATCAGGGCCTGTTCGAGCTGATCGCCATCGCCCATGATGGTGCAATCGGGGCCGGGGTGCAGCGCCGGGCGAAGACGCATTTCGAGGCCGGTGACGCGGCGGAGAAGATCGCCCACGCGGATGGGCACCAGCGTGGGCGGGGGCAGTTTGGCGAGGCGGGCATAGGCGCTCATGAAGCGGCTGAGCGCCTCGCTGCGGCTAGCGATCACGTTCAAGCCGCTGCGCATGTCGTCGCGCCAGTCTTCCGGCAGCGGGTCGCGGCGCAGCAGCGTTTCCAGCGACCCGGCGATGGATTTGATGGGCGCCAGCGAGTTGTTCAATTCGTGACCGAGCACGCGCACCAGCCGCCGCCACGCGGTCAGCTCCTCTTCTCTCAGGGGACGGGTGAGGTCGGCCACTACCAGCAGCGAATGGGGCAGGCCGCCCTCGCGAAAAGCGGTGCGGCTGACGCCCCAGCGCCGCATGCCCGCGGGAAACTGGCGCGCCGCGGTCTGCTGCGCCGGGCCGCTGAGAAACACGTCGAGTCCCAGGGCTTCGGCATCCAGTCCGATGAGCCGCTCGATGGGCTGCTCCAGCATCTTCGCGCCGGCCGGATTCACCAGGCGCAGGTTGTGGTGCTCGTCGAAAGTGAAAATGGCGACCTCGATCACCTCCATCACTTTGCGCAGCAGCATGGTGGCTTCCAGCGCGCCGAGCCGCTGTGTGCGCAGGGTGGCGCTCATGGCGTTCACCTGCTGCATAACCTCGCGGAGGGCGTCCTCGTTGCGGTCTTCGCGGCCGCGGATGGAATAGTCGCCCTCGCGCATGGCTTCCAGCAGGTTGGCGAGCGTGCGCAGCGGGTTGGCCACGCTCTCCTTCACGTTCGCGGCGAAGCCCAGCCAGCAGCCGACGATGAGCACCGAGAGCGTCCACTCCACCTTGGGCGTGTGGGAGTCCACCGCCCAGATGAAGATCATGGCGGTGACGACCGCGGGCAGGCCGGCCGCCAGCGCCAGCAGCATCATGCGCTGCTCGTGCACGATGTGCCGCTTGCGGAAGAGTTTCATGGGGTGTGTGCCGCTCCATGGACACGCGGCGCCAGCCGCGTTCTCGCTTGATATGGCAAAAACGCGGCTGTCGCCGCGTGTCCGTTTCTGTTCACGGCGCGCACCTACAATCCGTAGCGCTGCAGCCGCCGGTAGAGCGCGCTGCGGCTCAGCCCCAGAGCGCTGGCCGCATGGCTGACGTTGCCGTTGTAGCGCGCCAGGGTCTTCTTGATGAGGAAGGCCTCCACCTCTTCGATGGTCATGTCCTCCAGACGCGGCGCGGCCCCGCCACCGCTGCGCAGCGCCAGATCGGCGGTGCGAATGAGCGTGTCCTGGGCCATCAGCACGGCGCGCTCCACCACGTGATCCAGCTCGCGCACGTTGCCCTGCCAGGAGTTCTCCAGAAGCGCCTGCATGGCGGAACTGTCGAAGCCCATGATGCGTTTGCGGTAGCGTTGCGCGTGCATGCCCAGGAAATGGTTGGCCAGCAGCGGGATGTCCTCGCGGCGATCCCGCAGCGGGGGCAGGTGAATCTCCACGGTGTTCAGGCGGAACAACAGGTCCTGACGGAAGCGCCCATTGGCCACCTCTTCGTCCAGATGCGCATTGGTGGCGGAGAGAACACGCACATCCACGCGGCGCGTCTTGGAGGAGCCCACCCGCTCCATCTCGCCGATCTCCAGCACGCGCAGCATCTTGGCTTGCAGGTTCAGGGGCACGTTGGCGATCTCGTCCAGAAACAGCGTGCCGGTGTCGGCCAGCTCGAAGCGGCCCACGCGGTCCATTTTGGCGTCGGTGAAGGCGCCCTTGATGTGCCCGAACAGCTCGCTCTCGAAGATGCCTTCGGCGAGGCCGCCCGCGTTCACCGTCACCATGGGCTTGCTGGAGCGGTTGGACATCACGTGCAGGGTGCGGGCGACAACCTCTTTGCCGGTGCCGGGCTCGCCGGTGATCAGGATGTTCGCGTCCGACGGCCCCACCCTCGACATGATGTCCAGCACGGGGCGCATGGACGCCGACTGCGCGATCATGGTGGGCGCGCCCTCGGCCCGCAGCAGCCGGTTCTCCGCTTCCAGGCGCTGGCCCACGCGGCGCGCGCGGCTGAGTTCGATCTGGGTGCGAATGACGCTCAGCAGGCGCTCGTTCTCCCAGGGCTTCTGGATGAAGTCGGCGGCGCCGCGGCGCATGGCCTCCACGGCCACGCCCACCGTACCCCACGCCGTCATCACCACCACGGGCAGCAGGCTGTCGATGCCCTGGATGCGCATCAGCAGGTCGAGGCCTTCCTGGCCGGAGGTGGTGTCGCGGCTGTAGTTCAGGTCCATGAGGACGGCGTCGAAATCGCGGGCCTCGATGGCGGCGACCACCTGCGCGGGAGATGTGGCGGTCTCGATCCCGTAGCCTTCGGCTTTGAGCAGGAGCCGAAGCGCCTCGATAACGTCGGTCTGGTCGTCGGCCACCAGCACGCGACAGTCGGAACCCAGCGGTTTCATAGGGTCTGTTTACTTACAGAATAGTGCGCCGGGAGGTAGTGCACGACGCGGGCCGAACGAAACGGGGCGGATTGGGGGCGTTTGGGCGGGCGGGGGTGGGCGCGGTGTCCGGTTTTGGGACGGGCTGTCCGCTGGTGAGTGCGGGGAACGGCTGGGAGAGGCGGAATTGGCTTCGTTTTGTCGTACGGCGCGCGGATATCCGGGCGGCGTGGTGTGGAAGAGGTTGTCCTTTGTGATGTTTGGATGGGTGTGAGTTGTTGCGAACGCCGCCGATGGGAGCGGCGGAATTGGGTTCGTTTTGTCGTGCGGGATGCGCTGGTGGCCGGGGCTCGCGGTTTCTGGATTGCTCAGTCGGTTGTGGCGTGGCCGTGAACATGACGTCCTGACGGTAGCATGCGGCGAGCGGATATCCGGGCGGCGCGGTGTGGAACAGGTTGTCTTTTGTGATGTTTGGATGGGTGTGGGTTGTTGCGAACGCCGTGGTCTATCGGTACCTGTCCGCAGACGAGAGTTCGTCCTGGTGTATCCTTCCACTGTGGGAATTGTGATGAGGCCTTTGATCCTTGCTCTCTTTGTTGTGTTTGCGTCGAGCAGTCTGTTCGCCCAGAAGCCAGGCTGGCAGCCATCGCCGGGCCACACGCAAGTGCCGATATGGCCAGGCACCGTGCCTGACGCGCGGTTTGGTCCGCCGGCCAACACCGAAACGACGAAACCGGGAGAGGTCGACAACGTCTCCCGACCCACGATGACGGTCTATTCGCCAAAGGGAAAGAACACTGGCGTTGCGGTCGTCGTGTTTCCTGGCGGGGGCTATCAGACTCTGGCCATCGATATCGAGGGCACGGAGGTCTGCGACTGGCTGACATCCAAGGGGATCGCGTGTGTGCTCCTGAAATACCGCGTTCCGTACTCCGGGCCGCATTGGGATCAGCGGTGTAGATGTCAGATGAATCCGAAGGCCCCGATGGCGCTTGAAGATGCGCAGAGGACACTGGGGCTGGTCCGCTTTCATTCTGCGGAGTACCATATCGATCCGCACAAGATCGGCGTGCTTGGATTCTCGGCAGGCGGGCACCTGTCGGCGGCGATCAGCACGCACTTTGACAAACGTCTGTATCCGGCTGTAGATGCGGCCGACAAGGAAAGCTGCCGCCCGGATTTCGCGGTGGCCCTTTATCCGGGGCATCTCTGGATTTCCAATGGGAAGTTCGAGTTGAATCCGGATGTTCCCGTCACGCGCCAGACGCCTCCTGCCTTTTTGCTGCAGGCCGAGAATGATCCCGTGGATAGTGTCAACAATTCGCTGGTTTACTACATTGCGCTGAAGAACGCCGGGGTTCCAGTGGAAATGCATTTATACGCGGAAGGCAAACATGCTTTTGGGCTGCGTCCCACGAAGTTTCCGATTACGGGATGGCCTCAGTTAGTGGAGACCTGGCTGCGGACGATCGGGATGATTTAGAAGCAGGTGCTCTGGGATCGCATACGACAAACCGGACTTGCCGCTCCGGGCTTGATGCGGAGCTTGTAGTGTGATACACGTCATGTAGTTTCGTCCCTGGCTCGGCAACTATTGCGAGGCTGGGCGCCACGAGCTATCCGCGCCTGCGGGTTTTTTCGCCGGCACTGCCGCAAATTCCGCCGATCACGCCGGAAATGAGGAGATCTCATGATCCGCAGACGCAAAGTCCATTCGACCATTCTCGCCGCGGTACTGCTCGTTTGTGCGTCGAACTGCCTGTCTGCCATGACCGCCGCGCAGTGGCAGGCCGACCTTCAGTCTCTGGTGACGCAATTGGAGAACACCCACCCAAACCTGTTCTTCCACGTGAGCGAACCGGATTTCGACGCGGCGGTCAGCGACCTCAATCAGAAGATTCCCCAGCTCAGCGACGACCAGATCACCGTTGCCATGATGCAGCTTGTCGCCATGATCGGCGACGCGCACACCGCGCTGTACTCGCCGTTCGCGTTTCTGCCCATCCGGGTGCGGTGGTTCAGCGACGGATTGTATGTCAACGCCGCTGTACCCGAGTACAGCAGCGCCCTCGGCGCGAAGGTTACCGCGATCGGGAACATGCCTGTCGACCAGGCGTACGATGCGGTCAGCACGGTCATATCCCACGAGAACGACCAATGGGTGAGAGAGGTGACCGAAACCTATCTCGGCACTCCCGAGATTCTCGCCTATCTGGGCGTAACGTCCGGACCGGGCCCGGTGACGTACACGCTTCAGGACTTGTCCGGCGCCCGGTTCGAAATCCAGGTCTCGCCATCCTCCGCGGACCTCCTCTGGCCGCCCGACTCGACCAACGGCTTCGTTCCTCTCTGGCGATGGAACTACAACCTCAACTACTGGTATCAATACCTGCCCACCACCCAGACGCTCTACCTCGCCTACAACAGATGCGAGGAAATGCCGGATCTGAGCTTCGCGGTTTTTCTGAACCAGGTGCTTGCCTTCATCGCCCAGAACCCGGTCAGCCACATCGTGGTGGACCTGCGCAACAACAGCGGTGGCGACAGCCGGGTATTTCAGCCTTTCCTCGACGCCCTGGCCGCCAATACGGTGCCGCGCGGAATGGTCACGGCGATCATTGCACAGGCGACTTTCTCTTCGGGCGTGATGAACGCAGCCGGACTGGCCGGAGAATCGGGAGTTCCGTTGATCGGCGGACCCAGCGGTGGCGCCGTGACTTCCTACGGAGATGTCGTTGAAATCACCCTTCCGAACTCCGGCCTGACCGTTTCTTGCGGAACTGTGTATTTCCCGGGCTACTACGGCTTCACGGGGGATTCGCTCCTCCCCAACTTGTCCGTGCCCATGTCCTCGGCGGACTACTTCGCGCGCTACGACCCCTTCCTGCGCGCTGCCATGGTCTGGCCGGAACAGTATCAACCACCGCAGGCGGTCAGTGGATCTCCCCGAATTACCAGCGCGGCCAGCTTCGGCTCGCCGGTTTCGCCGGGCGGTCTGGCCGTCGTTTTCGGGGATTTCCCGGGTGTGTCGTCCACGCTGGCCACTTCCATGCCGCTGACTACTCAATTAGCGGGCGTGCAAGTGAAAGTGAACGGAGTGGCCGCGCCGCTGCTGGGCGTGTGGCCCGGACAAATCAACCTGCAGGTTCCTGGCGGGACCGCTGTTGGAACGGCGCAGATCGCCATACGCGTGTCGGACCAGGAGCTTGCAACAGGAACGGTGCCGGTGGTCAACTCGGCTCCCGGCATTTTTCTGGCGGACTTCTCCGACCTCAATCGTCCGGGCGCCGTGCTGACTTCTGGCAATCAGATGACCAGCACCACGGTGCGGGCAGCGCGCAACGACGTGATCCAGATCTTCGCTACCGGCGCCGGGCCGCTGACGCAAACGGTGGCGGATGGCACGCCCGCACCGGTGTCACCGCTGGCGAAGACCGTCCTCACTCCCCGAGTGTTTATCGGCGACGAAGAGGCTGCCGTCGAATTCAGCGGCCTGGCCCCGGGTTACGTCGGATTGTGGCAGATTAATGCGCGTGTGCCGGACGTCGCGACAATTACAGGCCAGGTGCCGGTGGTGGTGGTCGCACCTGGAGGGTACGCCAGCAATGCGGTGACGATCTGGGTGGAGTAACCGGAATCCGAACGCACCATCGTTGGCAAAGTTCCCCGGCTTATGAAACAGCAGCAGAACCTCGCTACACTCAATTACTTACACAGTCTGCGCCGGGATGGGCCTGTTGGTCGCCCGTGAGGCACATGCCGGCGTTTCAGTGAAAGGCATGCGGTGGGAAGATGTCGACGGCGAACAGGAAGACCGTATCACTGGTTCTCGGAAGCGGCGGTGCTCGAGGTTTGGCGCACATTGGCGTCATTCATTGGCTCGAAGAAAACGATTTCAAGATCAAGTCGATCGTCGGCTGCTCGATCGGCGCAGTCATCGCGGGCATATACGCTGCCGGGAAACTGGATGAGTATGAGCAATGGGTGCGTTCCTTGACGAAAGTCGACATCGTCACGCTGCTCGATCTTTCGTGGGAGAAGGGGGGACTGGTGAGAGGTGAGAAACTCGTCAACACCCTGATCGGCCTGGTGGGGGAGAAATTGATCGAAGACCTCCCGATTTCATATACGGCAGTCGCCACTGACCTGAGAGGCCAGAAGGAGGTTTGGATCCGGTCGGGCAGCCTCTTCGATGCCATGCGCGCCTCTTTCGCGATACCTCTCTTCTTCACTCCGTTCAAATACAAGGGGGTCGATCTTGTCGATGGAGGGGTTCTGAATCCCGTGCCCATCGCGCCGACGTCTGGCGATGAAACCGACATGACCATCGCCGTGAATCTGAACGGGCCCGCCGGGAGTCCGATAGAGCAGGTTGACGTGAGTCCCGCCCCGGAGTCCCCTTCGTCTCCGTTCCGCGAGAAGATCAATCGCTTCATCGGCCGCCTCCAACCATCCACGACAAGCGGCGGCAGTCGGGATTGGGGAGCGTACGAAATCGCCAGTCAGGCGGTCGAAGCCATGCAGAGCACCATAGCCCGCCAGAAGCTGGCCGCCTATCCACCGGACATAGTCATAGAAATCCCCAGGAACGCGTGCCGGACGTTGGAGTTCGACCGGGCAGCCGAGATGATCGAATTGGGATACAGCAAGGCCAGGATGTGCGACTTCACGACTTCGGCTGGCAGGCGTTAGCAGGCGATGGCAGACAAGGTGAGGAGTGTCCGGCGCTGCTCCGCTGCCATCGGAGAGTGGTAGGGGGGCTGCGCGTGAGCCGGGACGGTTTTGTTGACAATCCGATGCTGCCGGGAAGTTCTTTCAGTGCCCGTTCCAGACTCTGCTTGCGGTGGGAGGCGTGCTGGGCATCGGGCCCGCAACCAACAGCCGGGAAGGCGGCGATTCCGGGCATCGCATTCGCGGCGCGGCAAATAGCCCGGCCAATGCTGTCATCGCAGTTCCGCGGGTACCTGAGCGTCGCCCGGCCCGGGGTGTGACGGGCCGTCTGTTGCGGGCGGCCACCAGCCGGCGCCCAGGGGTGTGCGGCGACGCGCCGCCGAGTCTCGACTGCTGGATACGGGGAACCACACGTCCGGGGGCTGGCTGCGCGGGCGCAATCCCCGAAAAACCCTGCGCGCCGCCGCCATCTGCTTGTAACCTGAGTATTTGGGGAAGCGCCTTTCATATTGGAAGCGCACCACCCGGCTGGCCTGACCGCATGCTGGTGGACTTCGCAGAAATCGAGCGAGCGCGGTCGGGTGACGACGCCGCGTTCGGCCGCGTGGTGGCCGCGTACCGGAAGCGCGTGCTTGGCACGATCGCCCGGCTGATCGGTCAGCCGGACGATGTCGAGGACGTCGGACAGGAGGTGTTTGTCCGCGTCTACTTTTCGCTCGGCCGCCTGCGCGCGCCGGAGGTTTTTGAGCCGTGGCTGTACCGGATGACCGTAAACGCCGCGTACGATTACCTGCGCAAGCGGAAGCGCCGCGCCGAACGGCGCATGTCGGATTTGAGCGACCAGCAGATGATCTCGGCGGACGCGGCGGAGGGAGTGGTGCGGGACGTCGAGCGGCGGCGTCGCACCGGGATTCGCGAGAAGCTGGACGAGTTGTTGACGGGGGTTTCCGAGGACGACCGGATTCTTCTGCTCCTCAAGGAGGTGGAAGGCTTGTCGCTGAAGGAGCTCGAGGTTGTGTATCACGTGAATGGAAATGCCCTGAAGGTGCGGCTCTTCCGGGCGCGGCAGCGGGTGCTGAAGGCATTCGCGGCCAGCAGACGCAGTCAGGCGGATGAGGCGGCCCCGGACTCGGGGGCAACAACCGCGGTTTGAACGAAGAGGTGGGCGATGAGGGATCTGGAACCCGAACTGGACGAGCTGTTTCGAGCGTATCGCCAGCAGTTCGCTGACGTGGACGCGAGCAGTGGATTCATGCCCGGCGTCTGGGAGAAAATCGAAGCGCGCCGGAGCTTCGCCTTCCGCGTGAGCCACCTCGCGCGCGCCTTTCTGGGAGCCTCGGCGGTGCTGTTCACGCTGATGGCGGGATTCTTCGTGCTGGTGGAAAACCGGGCCTCGCCCGAACCGCACGAGAGCTACCTGGACTCTCTCGCCTCCGCCCACGCCTCCGACAGCATGATGGAAGCGATGCACGCCGAAACCGGCGAAGCGAACCAGCGATGAACAAAAAGTCCAATCTCGTGGTGGTGGGCTATCTGCTGCTGGTGTTTCTTGCCGGCGTGGTTGTCGGCGGATTCGGCGATCGTCTCTTTCTGGCCCGCCACGCGAACGCCCGGCTCACCCCGGAGCAGTATCGCGACAAGCTGGTCGCGGAGCTGCAGAAGCGGCTCGATCTGCGGCCCGCGCAGGTGGCGCAATTGAATGGGATTTTCGACGCCACAGGCGTTCGCTTCCGCGACATCCACAAGAGAATCGAACCGGATATCGCCGCCCTGCGCACCGACCATGACGACCGCGTGCGGGCCATTCTCGACGACCGGCAGCGCGCGGAATACGACAAATGGCGGGCCGAGCGCGACAAGCTGCACGCCGCGGAACGGCACTGACCGCTTTCGGCCGCTTCCGCCTCCGGAACACTCATTCACAGCCTGTTTTCCTCGTCTTCTCAATACGTTCCAGTAACCCCGGCGAACCCGTCTGCTACAACTCAAGTCGAATCTGGCCAGATTCAGGTTGAACGCGCCCGTTTTTGACATAGCCGGGCGCGAACGGATGTTTCCGTCGCCTCCTGGGGCGGATAGGATGCCGGTATCCACAAAAAGACGAATCGCGCACTGCGGGGTGCGCCGTCCACATCAGGCCGGGCGCGGCGGAGTTCACTCTTCGTCCGCCCGGCTTCAACCAATTCGATCCCCGATGCCGTAGTGTCTCTGCATTTGCACCCCGCACGCGCGATACTGGCTGAAAGTGCCCCAGTGTCCCGTGTGCTCGTCGGCCGTCGCGGCGGATAGCAGATCCTGCCCGTCCTGCGGAGCCGTGGTCGAACCGCCCACCGTGGCCATGGCGCCGTCTTCGTCCTCCTCCTCCGCCGTCGCCGACGAGGGCCGCTTCCTCCCCGGCACGCTGCTCGCCGAACGCTACCGCATCATCGGCCGTCTGGGCAAAGGCGGCATGGGCGAAGTCTACCGCGCCACCGACATTCGCCTCGGCCAGACCGTCGCTCTCAAGTTCCTCCCCGAATCCACCGCCGGCGATCCCGCCGCGCTCGCGCGCTTCCATAACGAGGTCCGCATCGCCCGCCAGGTGACCCATCCCAACGTCTGCCGCGTCTACGACCTTGGCGAATACCAGGGCCAGCCCTTCATCTCCATGGAGTACGTGGACGGCGAGGATCTGGCCTCCCTGCTGCGCCGCATCGGCCGTCTTCCCGTGGACAAAGCCACCGAGATCGCGCGCCGCCTATGCGCCGGACTGGCCGCCGCACACACCCAGGGCGTCCTGCATCGCGACCTGAAGCCCGCCAACATCATGATCGACGGCCGCGGCCAGGTGGTGATCACCGATTTCGGCCTGGCCGGCATCGAGCACCAGGTGAGCGGCGCCGAGGTTCGCAACGGCACCCCCGCTTACATGGCGCCGGAACAGCTCAGCGGCAAGGAGGTCTCCGCGCGCAGCGACATCTATTCGCTCGGTCTGGTGCTCTATGAAGTCTTCAGCGGCAAGCGCGCCTGGGAAGCCAACAGCCTCCCCGAGCTGCTGCGCCTTCGCGAGGAGAGCGCGCCGGCCAGCCTCTCCACCATGGTGCGAGAGATCGACCCGGCGGTGGAACGGATCATCCTGCGCTGCCTCGAACCCGACCCGGCCCGCCGGCCCGCCTCCGCGCTGGCCGTCTCCGCGGCGCTCCCCGGCGGCGATCTGCTGGCCGCCGCGCTGGCTGCGGGCGAGACGCCGTCACCCGAAATGGTGGCTGCGGGCAATGCCGGCGAAGGCGTGCGCCCGGTGGTCGCGGTGGCCTGCCTCGCCGCAACGGTCGCCGTGGTGGCCGCGCTGGTCTTTTTCAACTCGCGCCAGTATCTTGCCGGCGCGGTAAAGCTGGATCTGCCCCCGGACGCGCTGGCGTTTCAGGCGCACAACTACATCCGCCAGTTCGGCTACACCGCGCCGCCCGAAGACACCGCCCGCGGCCTCACCTACTTCGACGACTATATCGCCTACCTCTATCGCCATCCCGGCGGCCGTACCGACTTCGCCACTTCCCGGCCCTCGCCCATCCTGTTCTGGTATCGCGAGAGCCCACAAGCGCTGAACGGCGCCACCTTCCCCGACCCCGGCGTGGTGTCCACCGAGGACCCGCCCATGTCGCTCTCTGGAATGACCCTGGCCATGCTCGACGTCGCCGGACACCTGATGGCGTTCCGCGCCGTTCCACCCGAAATCGACGAATCGGCGCCACTCGCCAACCCGCCCGATCCGGCCCCTCTGTTCGCCGCCGCCGGACTTGACCTTGCCGCTTTCTCGCCCGTCCCGCCGAAATGGACCCCTCTGGCCCTCGCCGACGAGCGCCGCGCGTGGACCGGCGTGTTCCCCGGCAACCCCAAAACGCCCTTGCGCGTGGAAGCCGCCTGGTGGCGTGGCCGGCCCGTGTACTTCGACCTGGTCGGGCCCTGGACCAAACCGGACCGCATGCCCCAGCCGGACAGCACCGACCTGTGGAGCAGCATCTGGATGGACGTCCGCTCGGTGTTGCTCATTGCCGGCGCGGCGCTCGGCTGGTACAACATCCGCACCGGCCGGGGCGATCGCCGCGGCGCGCTCCGCCTGGGCGGGTTCGTGTTCGCGTTGTCGCTGGCCAGACTGCTTCTCCAGGCGCATCACACCGCCACGCCCTGGGAGTCCACGCTGTTCCTCGAAATGCTGGGCGAAGCGCTGTGCGCGGGGGCGCAACTCTGGCTGGCTTACCTCGCGCTGGAACCGTGGGTGCGGCGGCGCTGGCCTCGCACCATGGTGACGTGGGCGCGCCTGCTGGCCGGCGACGTTCGCGACGCCCTGCTGGGACGCGATCTGCTGATCGGCATCCTCGTCGGTCTCGGCTACGATCTGATATTCGCGGTGGCCATAGCGTTGATGCAGCGCCGCGGCGCTCCCCCCGCAACCAGCGCGGGGCTGGACAAACTGCTCGGCCTGCTGCCGCTGGGCGGCAGCCTGCTGAACCGCTTAACCTCCTCGCTCGCCGGCGCGCTCATATTGTTCCTGTTGTTCTTCCTGCTGCGTGTGTTGCTGCGCCGCGAGTGGCTGACCGCCGTCGTCTTCACGCTGGCGTTCGCGGTCGGCCGAGGCTTCGCCACCAGCTACCCGTCAATCCTGGTCCCCACGTACGCGATCATCTACGGCCTGCTCGTTTTTGTCCTGCTGCGTTTCGGGCTGGTCCCGGTGGTGGCGTGCATTTTCGTCGCCGATATCATGATCACCGGGGTGTTCACGGCCAACTTCGGCGCGTGGTACGGAACGCCCTCGCTGGTGGTCTGTTTGTGCGTGATCGGCCTGGCCGTCTGGGCGTTTCGCACCTCGCTGGCCGGGAGGCCGGTGCTGGAAGGCGTGCTGGGGGACTGAGGCTGTGGCTCTCAAAGGTCCGGGAGCGCCTGAAGCTGTTCGAGCCAATTCCGAAAATGCTCGCATTCCTGGCGCATTTTCTCAATGCCCACAGCCCTCGCGGCGAGTGTGCCCTCGATCACCTTTCGATAGGCGGAATAAATCGCAATCACGCGTTTGGAAGGCGCCGTTGCGGGGGCGTCGTCGATGTCTTCAGGCGTAGGGAAGTCATTCCGAACCTGCCGGAAGCGAGACGCCAGATTTGGCTGTCTGAGTGCTTGAGCAAACGCTTCCGGATCGCTGAACAACAACCCCTCGTATTCGTGCAAGGAGAGGTACGGAATCAAGCGAATGTCCGGACGGAAATCAGGAATCCGGTCGCAAATATCATCCTTGATGGCGCGTTCAAGATGTTCGACCTTCTGGATATTTGCGAGATTCGGGGGCAGAGGCGTGCCTGGGAAGCCCTGCCCCAAGCCACAGTAGTCGATCATGGTCGAACAGTAAGCTGTACGATCCTGCTTGAGCTGCCTCAGCAGATCTTTCTGGACTCGGGCATAGTTCGGTCTGCCGCCCTTGTGACCAGGAACACCCAGAATGATTGGGATCAAGTGCACCTGGTGCAGCCACAAGGCCTCGGCCAACGGGCCTTCAACAAACCGTCTCTCCGTGGCCCCCTCAACGATGACGAAAACGCGGCTCACGAATGGCGGTCGCCTCCGCCGAGTACTGGCTCATGATTGCGGTCTTCCCGCGGTTGTCCTCCAAGGACATTCTTCTGCCACAGCTCACCGAGACTGTATTCCTCAAGCCATTCTGAGAGATCAGACTCTTCAAGCCTCCTGAAAGTGGATTCCCCGTTCGTTCGCTCGACAACGATCACGTCCTTCGGCTCGAACTCATTGAGCAGCGGGGCCGACTGTGTGGAGACGATGATCTGCTTGCCGTGGCCCCCGGCGGCCTGTTTGAACAGATTCCCTAGCAGCGTCAGGGCATAAGGGTGCAAGCCAAGCTCAGGCTCGTCGAACAAAACGGTAGGTGGTGGCTTGGGTTGGAGAAGCGCTGTCGCGAGGCAGATGAAGCGAAGCGTACCATCGGAGAGCTGGTGGGCGCGGAACGGGTAGTCTGAACCTTCTTGCCGCCATTCCAATTGGATCTCGTCGGGAGATGTCGGCATCGGGCGCAGGTTGAAGTCGTCGAAGAACGGGGCTGCAAGGCGAACGACGTCTCGAATGCGTGAATAGCATTCCGGGTCGGCCTGTTGAATGCGATACAGGAATGGTGCGAGATTCTCCGCGCTTGACCGGAATGCCTCGTTATCATTGATCGCGCGCGAGCGTCGAACTGACGCAGCAAGGCTCGTATCGTGGAAATGATAAACAACCCAATTGGAAATAGAGTTGAAAACATAGCTCGGGACACCCAGTCCACCACCTCGCTTTGCGGGATCGTACCTCCTCTCTTTCAGTTTGGCCTCCTGGTGTCCTGAACCCAATGAAGAGCTGTAGGTGGTGAAGTCACCATAGAAGACAATCATCTCTTCTGAAAAGACGAGCCGATTGTCAGGGGTTGGAACCAGAGCAAATTCATAACCGTTGTCGCCGAAGTACAGCTTAGCGGCGAGCTCCTGCGTGATTTTGGGACCAAGGAACAGGCACGCGTCCGCTCCACCCTCGGTAGTGGCGAGCGCCACCTGCAGACGCTGGTCGATCATCTCCCGCAGTAGCCTGAAGAAGCCGACGAAGTTGCTCTTCCCCGCCCCGTTCGCACCGATCAGAACATTCAATGCGCGGAGCGGGAAGTCCTCCAGCTTGCGAATCGACTTGAACCCCCCAATCGTCAGCTTCTTGATGGTGTCTGCCATTTCCCGCGTCCCACAGACAGGTGAACTCTTCAACATTACACCACTTGATTCCCCATCCTCCACCCCGGCCTCCCGCGCGCCCGGCAGTAGACAATCTACATCAATTGCTGTAGACTAACTACAGCCTCACCATGGCCAAAAAAGAACCCTATCAGAATCGCATCGAGCTCCTGCAGGGCACGCTCGACATGCTCATCCTCAAGACCCTGCAATGGGGCCCGCAACACGGCTACGGCATCATCCAGGCCATCCGCGTCAGCTCCAGCGACGTGCTGCAGGTGGAAACCGGCTCGCTCTACCCGGCGCTGCACCGGCTCGAACGGCAGGGCTGGCTCTCTTCCGAATGGAAGCAGACCGAAAGCAATCAGCGCGCCAAATACTACCGGCTGACGCCCGCCGGCAAAAAACAACTCGCCGCCGAGCACGAGCGCTGGACGCAGCTCTGCGCCGCCATCGCCGGCATCATGAGCCCCGAGGGAGAGCCGTCGTGACGCGCCGCCGCCGGGACCGCGAGTTGCAGGAAGAAGTGGAGGCCCACCTGCGCATGGCCATCCGCGACCGCATGGAGCGCGGCCAATCGCGCGAGGAAGCCAGCTACGCGGCGCTGGCGGAGTTCGGAAACAAGGTTCTGGTGAAAGAGGTCACACGCGACATGTGGGGATGGGCATCGCTCGAACGTCTTCTGCAGGATTTCCGCTACGGCGCGCGCATGCTGCGCAAGAACCCCGGGTTCACCGCGGTGGTGGTGCTGACGCTGGCGCTCGGCATCGGCGCCAATACGGCCATCTACAGCGTCATTCAGGCGGCGCTCGCTCCGCTGACCATTCCCCACGCAGACCGAGTAGTAATGGTCTGGACCGAGAACGCCCAACGCAACTGGCACCAGTTCCCCGCTTCCGTGCCCGACTACCAGGACTGGAAAGCGAGCGGCGTTTTTTCCAGCCTGGGCGCTTTGACCGATGGCGGCTTCAATCTGCGCCTGGCCGACCGTACCGACCGCATCAGCGGCCTGAACGTCACCCCGGAGTTCTTCACGGCGCTCGCGGTGCAGCCCCACCTCGGCCGGGCATTCCGGACCGAAGACATGCAGCCGGGGCACGATCGCGTGGCCATTCTCACCGACGCCATCTGGCGCTCCCGCTTCGCCGCCAACCCGGCCATCGTCGGCTCGAGCATTGTGCTCGATGGCGCTCCGCACACCATCGTCGGGGTTCTGCCGAAGACCTTCCCGCAGATGGAACAGGAGGAGATCTACGCGCCGCTGGTGTTCGCCGCGGACGTGGCCGGCGAGCGCGGCAGCCGCTTCTTCCAGGTGGTGGGCCGGCTTCGGGAAGGCGTCAGCCTGGCCGCCGCGCAGCAGCGCATGGCGGAGCTGGAGCACCGGCTGAGCCTGCAATACACCGACGATGCTGGCCACAGCGTTGCGCTACAACCCGCGGAGGACGCCTGGATTGAGGATGCGCAAGCGCTGCTGATGGTCCTGTTCGGCGCGGTGGGTTTCGTGCTGCTCATCGCCTGTGCGAACATCGCCAATCTGCTGCTGGCGCGCGGCACCGCCCGGCAGAAGGAAATGGCTCTGCGGGTGGCCCTCGGCGCGGGCCGCTGGCGGCTCTGCCGGCAGCTTCTCACCGAAAGCGTGCTGCTGGCCCTGCTGGGCGGCGTGGTGGCCATCGCGCCCTCGCTGGGGGCCATTCGCTTCATCACCTCGTTTCATCTGGACGAGCTGCGCAACGGCGACCTCATCGCGCTGAACCCCGGCGTGCTGATCTTCAATCTGGTTCTCTCGTTCGCCACGGGGATTCTCTTCGGACTGGCCCCCGCGTGGCAGGCATGGAAGACCAACGTGAGCGGCGCCATGAGCGAAGCGTCGCGGTCCGTCACGGGCGGCGGACAGCAACGGTTGCGCGGACTTTTCGTGGTCAGTGAAGTGGCGTTGACGCTGGTCCTGCTGGTGGGCGCGGGCCTGATGTTGCGCAGCTTCGCGCGGTTGCGCTCATCTAATCCGGGGTTTGACTCGCACAATGTCCTGACCGTGCGCGTGGCTCTCTCGGACCAGCAGTATGCGACGCCGGAAAAGCAGATCGACTTCTTCGAGCGGGTGGTGCGCGGGGCGCAGTCCCTGCCGGGGGTGATGAGCGCCGCGGCCGTGGACGATCTTCCCGCCAGCGACAATCTGCACGGCTCCGGGCTCTTTTTCCCGGACCGTCCGGAGCCGCGCACGGAGGACGTCAAGGTAGTGCTTCGCAATTCGGTGATGAGCGGCTACTTCGCCACCATGCGCATCCCGCTTATCCGCGGCCGTTACCTGAACGAAACGGATCGCAAAAGCTCGCTGCCGGTGGCCGTCATCGACGAGTGGACGGCCCGGCAAAACTGGCCCGGCGCGGACGCGCTGGGAAAGAGCCTCAAGCTTGGCAAGAAACAGCCGCCGCGCCAGATTGTCGGCGTGGTGGGCAGCGTGGATCAGGGCATTCTGGTGAAGCTGCTCAAAGGACAGGTCGGGCAGGTCTACCTGCCGGCCCCGCAGGCGCCCATGCCGGCGATGACCCTGGTGCTGCGCACGAAGGTGGATCCGGCGGCGCTGATTCCGGCCATGCGCAGTCTGGTGCGCAGCGTCGATATCGATCAGCCCGTTTTCCAGGTCCAGACCATGGACGCCACCCGCGCGGCCAGCCAGGCGTCTCAGCGTCTGGCCACGTCGCTGCTGGGCAGCTTCGCCATGGTGGCCCTGCTTCTGGCGGCCATCGGGATTTACGGCGTGATCGCCTATAGCGTCGGCCAGCGCACGCGTGAGTTCGGCATTCGCATGTCCCTCGGCGCGCGGCGGCTGGACGTGCTGCGGCTGGTGGTCCGCCAGGGACTGGTGCTGGCTGGAATCGGCATCGCGGTGGGTCTGGCCGGCGCTTTCGCCCTGACCCGGCTGCTCTCCAGCCTGCTGTACGGGGTGAACGCCACCGACCCGCTGACCTTTGCTGGCGTCACGGCCCTGCTGGCAGCGGTGGCGGCGGTGGCCAGTTTCCTCCCCGCCTGGCGCGCGACGCGAGTGGACCCGGTGACCGCGCTGCGCTGCGAATAGGGTGAGGCACGCGGCGGGACACGCGGCGCCAGCCGCGTTCGTCGGACATTCTGATACTGTTGTCAGAATGAAGCGACCGCGCCTGTGGCTGGCGCTGCTGTTCCTGGTAGTCGTCACCAGTCAGTCGACCTTCACCGTCGACGTGATCCGCGAGCTGAGCGGAGACTACCCGGACACGCCGATCCATCCCGGCTATCCGTGGCCCACGGTCACCAGTGTCGTGTATGGAGGCTCGGTGCGCGCGGGCGATCGAGTGGTCACCATCGACGGCCGGGCGCCGGTGGGGCAGAAAGACCTCGCCCAGGCCATTCGCGCGAAGAAGCCGGGCGACACGCTTCGCGTTGTGGTGGACCGCGCGGGGCGCCGCGTGGAGTGCGCCATCGTTCTCCGCCGCGTCACCAGGCCGTGGGTGTTCTACGTCGTCTGGAATCTGTTCATGCCATGGCTTTCCATCGTGCTGGGATTCTGGGTGGTGGCGGTGCGGCCGCGCGATGTGCGCGCCTGGGCCGTGCTGGGAATTCTGGTGGGTCTGTGCCAGATCGAGCGGTCCAGCGGCCTCGATCCGCGGGGCTGGCCCGTGGTGATGGGCGTCGTTTCCATTTTCTATCTGAATATCGCGGAGCGCGCATGGCCAGCCTGCATGCTGCTGTTCGGCATCTACTTTCCGCAGCGCTGGCGCGCGGACCGGAGCGTGCCGTGGATCAAGTGGCTGCTGCTCGCCCCGCTCGCGGTGTTTGGAGTGTGGGCCGGCCTCCGCGACGCGGTTTTCGCGGTAAACTACCCCGCCGGGCAGCGCATTCCCACGGCGCCGCCGGAGTGGATCGAGCTTGTCCTGATGGCCTTGAGCATCAGTGTGTTCTTTTTCGCGTTGGGCGCGAAGGTCCACGACCCCAAAGCGCCGCTCGCGCCCGACGACCAGCGCCGGTTGAAGTTCCTCCATTGGGGCGCTCAGGCGGCCCTGACCCCGTTTTCACTGGTGTTCTTCTACAGCCTGATCGTCTATCGGCAAGTGCCTCAGAAGGGACCGCTGCTGGTGGTGGCGTTGATGGTCATGGTTCTGCTGCCCATCACCATGGCGTACGTGATCGTGGTGGAGCGCGCCCTCGATGTGCGCGTGGTGGTTCGCCAGGGAGTGCAGTACGCGCTGGCCCGCAGTGGTATCCGCGTAATTCAGTTCTGCCTCGCCCTCGGCGCGATCTATCTGTCGGTGCGGTTCTTCGAGGCTCACAATGTCTCGCAGGTTGTTCGATACAGCGCTATCGGCGTCGAAATCCTGCTGGTGGCCCGGCTTCGCGATCTCGGCGACCGCGTGCGCCGCTGGCTGGACCGCCGATTCTTCCGCGAAGCCTATGACGCCGAGCGCATTTTGGGCGAGTTGAGCGAGCACGTGCGCACCATCCTGGACACCGACGAGCTTTTCGAAACGGTGACGCGCAAGATCGTGGAATCGCTGCATGTGGAGCGGATCGCGGTGCTGCTTCCCCACGGTGGCATGTTCCGGCCGGCCCTGGCCACCGGGTACCCCGCGCCGCTGGATCTGTGGCTTTCGGGCAGCGGGCCGACCATCAGCCGCTTGCGCCAGGCCCGCGGGCCGGTGACCGTGGACGCGACAGAGGAGCTGGAGCTGGCCGGCCTGGATGCGCACCTCCTGCTGCCGCTCGCTTCGAAGAAGGATCTGCTGGGTTTTATCAGTCTGGGGCCGAAGCGTTCGGAAGAGCCGTATTCCTCCAACGACACCCGCCTGCTTCTGACCCTGGCCGCGCAAACCGGACTCGCGCTCGAAAACAGCCGTCTCTCGGAGGCCATCGCGCACGAAGTCTCGCAGCGCGAGCTGCTCCACCGGGAAATCGAAATCGCGCGCGAGGTGCAGCAGCGGCTTTTCCCTCAGAACCTGCCGAAGGTCCCGCCGCTGGACTACGCGGGGCACTGCCGTCCGGCGCTGGGCGTGGGCGGCGATTACTACGACTTTCTGGCGCTGCCCGGCGGACAACTGGGCCTGGCCATCGCCGACATTTCCGGCAAGGGCATTCCGGCGGCGCTGCTGATGGCCAGCCTGCAGGCCTCCGTGCGCGGGCAATCGCAGGGTCCGGGGGATGTGGCCGCGCTGATGACCAGCGTGAACCGTCTGGTGTACGAGGCGTCGCCGGCCAACCGCTATGCTACGTTCTTCTATGCGCAATTCGACCCGCCGGCGCGGCGGCTGACCTGGTCCAATGGCGGTCACAATCCGCCGTTTCTGCTGCGCGGCGGCGAGGTGATCCGGCTGGAGACCGGCGGCCCGGTGGTAGGGCTGTTCCCGCGATGCGCCTACGAGCAGGATGCGATTGTGCTGGAAGCGGGCGATTTGCTGATCCTCTACACCGACGGCATGAGCGAAGCGGAAAATGCGGCCGAGGAGGAATGGGGCGAGGACGCATTGATCGCGGCCGCCCGCGCCTGCGCCGCCCTGCCGCCCGCGGAGATGATTGCGCGGATCATGGAGGCGGCAGACGCCTTCGCGGCCGGCGCCCCGCAGCACGACGACATGACCCTGGTGGTGGCGCGAGTCACCGACTGAGGGCTGATCCGGGGATTGGCAGGGTGCGGGGTGGTCGGAGGAACTATCGGGCTGGCCCTGTTGATCACGGCCTTCCTGGTGAACAGCCGGCGGCCGCGCGCTGAGACCTAGCAACCCAGTGCCATAAACCGCGCGTTCGTGCGGGCTGGCAGCAGAAAGCCCAGCTCTCCGGATCGGGCGCTTCTCAGCCAGGTGAACGCGCCTGCCCGTTTCTCCGAGTGGGGCGTGATTCGCCCAGAGCGCGGTCCGACACTTCCCCCGACCCGACTTGGGGACCGGACGCCGCACGGGCGCACCTATTCAGTATTTGAGAGAATAGAATCACTTCCCAAACAAGACGGCTTCGATGGAAACGTTCGAATCGCATTATCATTACTCCGACTTCCGGCACTCTGTGATGCGCAAGGCTCGGCACGTGCTCGATGAAAGCTCTCAGCGCTTTGTCAAGAGCGTGGTGGAAACAAGCAGAAAGCGCATCGGAAGCATCGCAAAGGATTCGATCCTTTGGAGGGCGCAACTCGACGTTGCCTGGGAGTCTCGGTTAATGCCGACATCGCTGTCTCTCAACCCGAACCACGTTGCAGAGACCGTCGAGGTCGAGATGCCCGTGCCGCTCGACTCGAAACGAATGGTGCCATTGAGGGATCGTGCGGGAGAGGGGCGGGTGAACCCAAAGGGAATTCCATGCCTCTATTTCTCCACTGACAGAGACACGGCGATGACTGAGGTCCGGCCATGGATCGGGTCGTACGTATCGGTAGCGCAATTCATGATGCTTCGCGATCTAAAGGTTGTGGATTGCTCAGCGGAAGATGGACCCCGGACCAGATCGTTTCGCAAGAAAGAACCTGAGCCCGGAAAGGGAGAAGAAGGGATATGGAGAGACATCAACTGGGCCTTTTCTGAGCCCGTGACACGATCAGATGATGTCGCCGAATACGCGCCCACGCAAGTCTTAGCCGAAGCATTCCGAAATGCGGGCTACGATGGTATCGTCTACGGGAGTAAGTTAGGCATCGGAACGACGATCGCGATCTTCGATTTGGATGCGGCCGAGCTGGTGAATTGCGAGGGGTATCAAGTTCGATCCGTCAAGCTGGAGTTCTCCCATGCTGCTGAGATTTATTATGCAGAGAAGCACCTCGACCCGGAGTGATCTGCTGATCCAGATCGGCGTAGTCAACGAATTCGGGACTTGGACTTCCTCGCGACGCGCATTCGCGACGTCTTGTCTTAACGAGTGAAAAGATCTATGGCAACCGATACGAGCAAAGCGAGGCGCAAGTCCGCGAAAGCGACCGACGTGTACTGTTTTCAGTTGGGCGATACGGGGTGACCGATCTATACCGCCAGTTGCGTAAGGCGCAACAAGATCATTTTTTTCTTCAGTGCCACATAGAAGTTCTTGAGAGCACAATCAAGCTCGCGATTGGTGATAATCTCGGAATTCATGGCGTCGTTTCATGGGACTGGCGTCCCGATTGTCGGATCGATATTGACAAGATTAAAAACCAACGGCCGCAGTTATACAAACTATTATTGAAGCGATTCGAGGCAAATCTTAGCGGTCGGCGATGCAAATGGGCATGACCTCCTTCCCTTCGAGTTTCGCAACCAACCTCCGAGAATCCGGCGTTATGTCGCTTTCTCCCGAACCGTCGGCATCCGTAAACCGACCCCAAAACGGCTACTTGGGAAGTGTAGTCCGCGCTCTAAGCGGATGGTCGGGCACTCGGAGACAGTTCACTTGACGGTGTGTCGCCATCTCGCCGAAATGCGGCTGCCACTGGCGCCGCGCCCGCTCTCAGCCTCAATCGCCTGATCTTCCGAAACCGCAAGCGATCAGTAGCGCCTGCCGCACTTCAGCCCATCGCGTCTCCAACAGATCGCACAGGACCGGCCCGATTCGGCTCCGTTGCGCCAGCGACACATGATCGAAGTTCAGCGCGCAGGCGGCGGGCATCCCGTCATCAGCGGTCAGGACGACTTCGGTTGCCAATCCTCGGATTGTTCGCGTCGCCGGCGCGACGACGATCTCGTTGAGCCGATCAATGACATCGTTCCGCGTGAGAATCAGTACCGGCCGCCGCCGCTTCAACATTCTCCCAGCCCTCTGCTTCCCAGGCAAGCGGCTCCTCGTCTGCCGAAAACTCGTCGCGTGAAGGTGGGACGGACGGGGATATGTCCGCATCCGCGCCTTGCGGCAAGGCAATCAGCCGCAGCAGGCGTACACGTTCCCCGGGTGTCAGGGACGCGACCAGCGGAAGAATATCGTCGGCCGTTAAAGTCCTGGCCATCGATTGCAGCGTAACAGGCTCATGCCGCCGGGCCAGACCCGGTGATGCCAGCCCGCGGAAATCGGCCTGCGTCTGATAACGACTCACCTGGCTGGTTTAGGCGGCGATTTGTCGCGGTCACCGCCGCTTCTTCCACCGCGGCTTCCCCGCCCTCACCGGCTCGATCACCGAGAACTGCAACTGCCGCTGCAGCGCGTCCACGCGGTCCAGCGTCACCCGCACCCGCTGGCCGATGGCGTACTCGCGCCGCGTCCGCTCGCCCACGATCCTGCGCACGTTCTCGTTATAAAGGAACCGGTCGCCCGGCAGCGTGTCCACGGGCACCAGCCCTTCGATGAACAGCTCCTCCAGTTCCACGAAAAACCCGAACTTCGCCGTGCTGATGATCAGCGCGCCGAACTCCTCGCCCACGCGCTGCTCCATGAACTTCGCCTTCTTCCACTCCACCAGCTCGCGCTCGGCGTCGGCGGCCCGGCGCTCGCTTTGCGAGGACTCCTCGGCGATGCGCGCCACCTCGGGCGCGGTCAGCTCGCGCGCCGTTCCGCCGTCCAGCCACGCCGACAGAATGCGATGCACGATCAGATCCGGATAGCGCCGGATGGGCGAAGTGAAGTGCGTGTAGCTGGCCGCCGCCAGCGCGAAGTGCCCGCGATTGTCGGCGCTGTAGCGCGCCTGCTTCAACGAGCGCAGCATCAGGTAGCTCAGGATGCGCTCTTCCGGCTTGCCCTCGATCCGCGCCACCAGTTTCTGGTAATGCCGCGAGGTAATCGCAACCTCCTCGGGCAGCTCGATCTCGCGCCGCACCTTCGTCCCGTCGCGCCGCCGTTGCGTGTTGGCAAACCGCCGGACCGGAATTGGCCCCACGCCCAGCGAGTAGCCGAACGTGGCGGCGATCTGCTCGAACTCCATCACGCGCTTCGGGTCCGGCTTCTCGTGAATGCGGAACATCATGGGCACGCCGAGGTTCTCCAGATGCGCGGCCACGGCCTCGTTCGCCGCCAGCATGAATTCCTCGATCAGCCGATGCGCGATGTTGCGCGGCGCCCGGATCACCCCGGTCATCTGCCCGAATTCGTCAAACTCGATCAGCGGCTCGGGCATGTCGAAATCGATGGAGCCGCGCTTCACCCGCCGGCGATTGAGAATCAGCGCCAGCTCCCTCATCAGCTCGAACCGCCCGGTCAGCCGCTGGTAGCGCTGGCGCAGCGCCGCGTCCCCCTCCAGCAGCTTGTGCACGTCGGTATAGGTCATGCGCTCCACGCTGCGAATCACCCCGCGCATGCACTTCTGTCCCACCACTTCGCCCGCGTGATCGATCTCCAGCAGAACCGAGAGCACCAGCCGGTCGACGCCGGGCTTGAGGGAACAGATATCGGTGGAAAGCTCCAGCGGCAGCATGGGCACGGCGCGATCCGGGAAGTACACGCTGGTGCCGCGCAGCCGCGCCTCCTCGTCGATGGGCGTGTGCGGGCGCACGTAGTGGCTCACGTCGGCGATATGGACGTGCAGCGCGTAGTGGCCGTTGTCGAGCCGGTCCACCCACACCGCGTCGTCGAAATCGCGCGCCGTCTCGCCGTCGATGGTGACAATGTCGAACGCGCGAAAATCGCGCCGCCGGGCGATTTCGTCTTCGGGAATCGCCGGTGCAATGGACTGCGCCTGGGCGATCGCTTCCGCGGGAAAGCGGTGCGGGATATGATGCTTGCGGATCATCACCTCCACGTCCACGCCGAAGTCGTCGGGATGGCCCAGCACCTCGATGACGCGGCCCACGGCGTTGTCGTCGTCCTCGGGGAACTCCAGAATCTCGCAGTTCACGATCATGCCGTCCAGATCCTCGGGCCCGTGGACTTCCACCGGCTCCGCGCCGACGCGGTCGTGCGCGCCGGTGTCCTCGGGAATCTCCAGACCCGCGGGGATCTCGATCCACTGCCGAATCCGGTCGTCGTGCGGAATGACGTACGCGCCGTTCCGTTTCACCCGGAACTCGCCCACCACCTGGTCGTGAGCGCGGCGCAGCACGCGGATGATCTCGCCGTCGGCGCGGCCGTCGTGCTCGATGCGCCCGAGGCGCACCAGCACGCGATCGCCGTGCATGGCCTTCTGCGCGGATTCCGGCGGCAGGAAAACGTCGCCGCGAATCCCTTCGATAGGCTGATCGGAGACGAGGAAGCCGTAGCCGTCGCGATGCATGTTGAGCCGGCCGGTGGAGTACTGGCGGCTGACCCGCGTGGAGACGAAGTGTCCCGAGCGCAACTCCACCAGTTCGCCGCGTTCGGTGAGGCGTTCGAGCGCGCGCTCCAGCTCTTCCTTGCCGTGTCCTTTCGCGCCCAGCTCGCGCAGAATCTGCTTCCACGTCGCGCGCCCGTGCGGAAGCTGCTCAACGTAGTCGAGAAGTTGGCGGTCCATCGCGGTCCATTATAGACGCTACGCGCCGGGGAGCAGTCGGTCGATAATATCCCATCGCGGTTTCGGTAATACGACGCTTTTCGTCAATACCCGCATGATTTATCCCTAAGTACGCCGCTCATCGCTCATGACCGCTCGCCGAAGAGCCCGTCATGAGCATACGTTCTCGAGTCTCTATTGCCGTATTAATCGGCGGCGTGGTTGGTTTTCCTGGTGGCGTAGTGCGGGCGCAGAGCCCCGCCCCGCCGGGCAATACAAGCTCGGCGAACACTCAACAAAAAGCGGACGACAAGGAAAAGCCCAAAAACTACCTGGAGCGGACGTTTACCATCACCGGGCAGTTGCGCGAGCGCTGGGAGGGCGGCTACGGCGCCAATTTCTCGGTGACCCCGGCCGACTCCTGGGTGGCGTCGCGCATTCGCGTTGGTCTGGCGTACAAGCCCTTTTCGTGGCTGCGTTTCTTCGGCGAAACGCAGGACTCGCGCGTCATGTTCTATCAGAAGACGCCCTCCAACGCGGTTTCCGATCCGTTCGACTGGCGCCAGGGCTACGTGGAGGCGGGCGTTCTGGAAGGTAACGGCGTGAAAGCCCGGGTGGGCCGCCAGGACCTGTTCATCGGATCGAACCGGCTGGTCACCACGGGCGACTGGAGCAACGTCACCAAAACGTATGACGCTGCCAACGGCGCCATCACCGAGGGCCTCTTCAGTCTCCAATTGATTGCCGGAACGCAGATTCTGCCGGATGTGACCCGCATGGACCGGGGCAAGCCCGGCGAGCACTTCTACGTCGCTTACTCGACTTTCAAGAAGCTGATCCCGGGCGCCAGCATCGAGCCGTACCTCATGGCCAAAACGCAATTCAGCGTGAAGAGCAAGGAAGGCATTACCGGCGGCGCGGACACGCTGTACGCCGGGGGCCGCATTATCGGCACGACGAAGGGCCGCCTCGACTACAACTTCGAGGGCGTGCGCGAGGCCGGCAGTTACGCCAACGAATCGATTCAGGCATGGGGCTACGTCGGCGGCGGCGGATGGGGCATCGCGCCATCGCTGTGGAAGCTGCACGTCAGCAGCGATTACCAGTTCGCCTCCGGGAGCGACGGCAGGAAGGACGACGTACACCAGCAGTTCGATTATCTGTACGGCTCCCAGCAGCCGCTGACCAGTCTCACCGGCCAGTTCGCCTGGCGCAACATCGAAAACTGGCGCGCTGGCGTGGATTTCAGCCCAACCAGGAAGCTGAACGTGAAAATCGATTACCGCGACTACTGGCTGGCCACCGTGCAGGACGGCCTGTACAACGCCATCGGCACCGAGACGGTGCTCAACGCCAAAGCCACCAGCAACCACGTGGGAGAAGGCGTGGACGCGATTTTTGCGTACGCGCTCAACGGCAAGACCTCGTTCGGCACGGGCGTTGGGACGCTGACCCCGGGCGCCTACCTGATGCAGTCGAAGAAGACCACCGGATTCGTCTATCCGTTCCTGTACTTCACGCGCTCGTTCTAACGATGGCTTCCGACGGTCGCGGCACAATTACCGGGCCGCGGCCGTCCGGGAGCGGTCAATCATTACGAGGACCGGGCGCGATTCACCGCCTCAGCCCTGTTTCTCCAGCTCCTCTTTCGATACGTCGCGGATGTGCGTGGCTATCCACCATCGGTACCCGAACGGATCCTTCACGCCGGACGTGCGATCGCCGTAGAATTGATCGGCCGGTTCGCGAACGCTGGTTGCCCCGGCGGCCAGCGCCTGTTTGTACATGGCATCGCAATCCTCCGTATACACAAGCAGGCCCACGGCCGACCCGCCGTAATGTTCGGCGCTGAACGTTTCCAACTGCGGCGCCTCGTCCGCCATCATGACGCAGGAGTCGCCAATCCGGATTTCCGCGTGACCGATCCGGCCGTCGCTGTTGGCCATCCGGATCGTCTCCCGTGCCCCGAACGCTTTCACGTAAAACGCGATCGCTTCGGCGCAATTCCTGAAAATCATGTACGCCTGAACGCTGTGGTAACCATCGGGGATGGGCTTTACCTCAGACATGAATCTCTCCTCCTGTCCATCGATTCTCGCCCGGACAACCGTCTGGGGGATTGTAAGAATTTGACCATGCCCGCTTCAGAGCAACGGCACGTGGTTCAGGTGCGCCGTGGCCAGCGAGGAATACGCACTCGGCGTGAAGCCGGAGAACCCCTGGAAGTCGTGGATGAAGTGCGCCTGGTCGTAATAGCCGTTGTCCAGCGCCACCTGCGCCCAGTCGATCCGGCTCCGGCCATGAACGGAGCGCAGCGCCTGCTGGAAGCGGCGCACGCGTGAAAATGTCTTCGGGGTCAGCCCCACCTGCCGGTGAAACAGCTCGATGAAGCGTCGCGGGCTGAGGCCGACGCGCTCGGTGACGGAAGCCACCCTGCTGCCTGACGGGCAATGGCAGAAGTTCCGCAGCGCGTATGCGACAGCCGGATGCAGCTCCGGCGGCCGCGCCAGTTGCGCCAGCAGGCTGCACTCGAGAATCGCGAACATGGCATCCACGCCGGGAGCGGCCAGAAGCTGCTCGCGGATGTCCCTGACCGCGCGTCCGGGCCACACGTCGTCCAGAGCGATGGAGGCGCCCTCCACCTCCGAGGCCGGCATGCGGAAAAAGGGGAACGCTCCGCCAGGCCGGAACTGAATGCCCACCACGCGCTCCTGCTGGCGGGTATCGATGACGAAGCAGTTGGAACGCGCGCCCGAGAGCACCGCGTGGCCGTAGCTGTGGCAGCGCGTGATGTCCCGCGCATCGTAGACGCGGATGGGCTCGTCGCGCAGGTTCACGATGATGGCGGATTCGCCGTTCGGCAGCAGGCGCTCCTTTGCGTGGGTGGCCGGCGCGCCCTCCCAATACCACAGGCACTCCACCAGCGCGGAGAGCGGCGGCTGCGGGATGTGGCGGAGACTGAGCATCGGTGCGCGCCTCAGGAGATTGTAGCGTATGCCCCGGCGCCGCCCCATAACCGCAGACTCAGGCTGTTTAGGACGGAAGTCGACGTTCAACACGGGACGTGGACGTCCGGCCGGTTTCCGCGCGGTGCCTTCCGAGCATCCCACGATCCAGGCAGAGCAGCCGGACCCTTCCCAGAACGCCTAGGACCGTATCGGAGGCACCGCGGCAATGAAAGCTCCGGGAAGGGCTACGTTGGTCGGGCCGCGGTGGTTTCGATACGGCGCGTTGAAGGGAGCCTTACTGGTTTGGCGCGAAAGGGGTATGGGTTTTGAATGCGATGTTGCTGCTGGACGCGGTGTAGAAGCGTGGTTGCGGCGGACAGATGGAGAGAGACCGAGACGAGTCTGGACGACTGAATCGGGGCTGCAGGCTGAGGAAGGCCGTGCCCGGCAGAGCATGGGAGCGGTTCAACGCCGTTTGGGGCCAGTCTTCGAGTACCCGACCATTCGGAAGTAGCCAATCCGGCGGCGGGGCGTGCAGGGCAAAGTCGCACCTATCGGAGCGGCAGCGCAGGTGAGCCCGGTTGCCTAAGCGCTATGACCAGCACACTGCAGCACCCCCAGATAGGCGCTCCACGGCCCGACTGCGTTGCGATACTGGTGGGCCATCACGCGAGATAACTGATGGATGTGGGTGAGGTCGTGAACGGCCCATGTCGCCACGAGTTCCGACAGCGTCACCACTCCCAGCGATGGATGCTTTCCTCGCCGCGTCCAGTCGTCGTGCTGCAAACTCAGCGTCTGCAAGGCAGCTAGATTCTCCCTTCGGAGGCGGGCGAAATCGTCCAGGAGCTGGTCGAGCGACTTGCCTTGACTCTCTTCGAACTGCGCAAGGCGGTCAAAGGGATCAAATTGCCGCGCTTCGCCTTTCTCCAGGATGATCCGCAGCCGCGGTATCCAGTCGGTGCGCTCCCCGACGATCAAGTGGCCCACGATGTCGAACGCACTCCAGGTATCTCTTCCTTCGTTGCGGCGGACCCACATGTCGGGTAGCCCACGCAAAAGCGCACTTAGGGTAGCGGGAGTGCGAATGAGAAGTGCGAGGGCCTCGGCCAGGCTGAATTCAGTCAAGATTCCCATCATGGGCAGATGCATGTCCCGGCGCTTTGGACTCAAGCGACTGAGTGCAGGCTCCATGAAAACCCCTAATCATCCGGCCTCCTCACTCCGGCACCCGGGATCGCACAGCGCACCGCGCCACCGCCCCGCCGCTATACGATGAGAGACATGGAACTGAAAGCCGTCCGCCTCGAAGTCCCCGAGAATGGCAACATCATCGTCGGCCAGACCCACTTCATCAAGTCGGTGGAGGACCTCTACGAAGCCATCGTCAACACCGTGCCGCACATGAAGTTCGGCGTCGCCTTCAATGAGGCGTCGGGCCCCTGCCTGACGCGCGTGGAAGGCAACGACGCCGATCTGCAAGCCATCGCCACGCGAAACGCGATGGCCGTCGGCGCCGGTCACCTGTTCGTGATCGCGCTGCGCGAGGGCTTCCCCATCAACCTCACCAACGCCATCCAGCAGGTCCCCGAAGTGTGCAGCATCTTCTGCGCCACCGCCAACCCGGTGGAGGTGATCGTGGCCGAGACCGAACAGGGGCGCGGCGTGCTCGGCGTGGTGGATGGCAGTCCGCCGAAGGCCGTCGAATCCGAGGACGCGGCGCGCGCCCGCCGCGAGTTCCTGCGCCGCATCGGGTATAAGCGATGAGCGATCCCCGCGTCTACACCCTCGACGAGTTGCGCCCCCTGATCGGCCAGGAAGTGGGCCTCAGCCCCTGGTTCGAGATCACCCAGGACGCCATCAACCGCTTCGCCGACGTCAGCGGCGATCACCAGTGGATCCACGTCGACGTCGAACGCGCGCGCAGCGAATCGCGCTACGGCAACACCATCGCGCACGGGTTCCTGACCCTGTCGCTGCTCAGCCATCTCTCCCGCCAGGCCGTGGACGTTCGCAGCGGCCTTCCGATGCGGGTCAACTACGGCCTCAACCGCGTGCGCTTTCCGTCGCCCGTGGTGGCCGGGTCGCGCGTGCGCGCACGCTTCGCGCCGCAGAGCGTCTCCGCGAGCGAGATCGTCTGGCTGGTCACCATGGAGATTGAGGGCGGCGAGAAACCGGCGCTGGTGGCCGAGTGGATCACGCGCTTCTACTGATGCCGCCGGAGCAGCTTTCTCTGAGCGAGGCGCGCGGCATCGCCCTGGCCGCGCAGGGGTTCGACCGGCCACGCCCAGGCGATCGCGTGTGCATCCGCCGTGTCCGCCGCACCATCCACCGGCTTGGCCTGCTGCAGATCGACTGCGTCAACGTACTGGTCCCCGCGCACTACCAGGTCCTGTTCTCGCGGCTGGGCCCCTACGACCGGCGCCTGCTCGACGAGCTGGTCTACCGCCGCCGCGAGTTCACCGAGCAATGGGCGCACGAGGCTTCCATCATTCCCGTGGGCACCTGGCCGCTGCTGCGGCATCGCATGGCCACCCACCGCGTGCGGCCCTGGGGTTTCGAGAAGGTGATGAAGCGGCACCCGGAATACGTCGCCTGGGTGCTGGAAGAGGTTCGCACGCGCGGACCGCTGGAGGCTGGCGAGCTCGCGCGGCCGGTTGACGAGGCTTTACGATGGCTGCGTGACCACGGGTCCTGGTTCGGCACCGTGTCCCGGGCCGTGCTCGAAGCGCACTTCGGCCGCGGTCTGCTGGCGGTGGCCAGCCGGCGCGGAAGCTTCGCGCGGCTCTATGAGCTTGCCGAGCGCGTGGTGCCCGCCGAGCACCTCAGCCGCGATGTCGAGCCCGCCGAGGCCCGCCGCGAGCTGATGCGCATCGCCGCGCGCGCCCATGGCGTGGCCACCGTGGCGGATCTCGCCGACTACTTCCGCATGCCCGTCCGCGACGCCCGCCAGCCGGTGGCGGAACTGGCTGCTGCCGGAGAGCTGCGCCCGGCGCGTGTGGAGGGCTGGCGCGAACTCGCCTGGCTGGACCCGCGGGCACGACCCCTCCAGCGAACCGATGCCTCCGCGTTACTCTCGCCCTTCGACCCGCTGATCTGGTTTCGTCCGCGGCTCGCCCGCCTGTTCGGGTTCGACTACCGCTTCGAGATCTTCGTTCCCGAGGCAAAGCGCCGTTGGGGCTGCTACGTGCTGCCGTTCCTGATGGGAGACCGCCTGGTGGCGCGCGTGGACCTCAAAGCCGACCGGCCCGGCCGCCGTCTGCAAGTGCTTGCTGCCTGGAAGGAGAAAAACGTGGACGCAACCGCGGTGGCCGAGGCGCTGGCCGCGGAATTGCGCACGCTGGCGTCGTGGCTCGAACTCGATTCGGTGGCGGTGGGGCGCCGGGGCGATTTCAGCAGACCGCTCGCCGCGGCGCTCCGGGAATTGCGCGGGTAGTCTGTCCCGTTTTGCCCCGTCGGCTCCGCACCCCTACGATCCGTTTCCGGCAACCTTCGCGACTTCCCGAAGGCCCTCGCCGACGAGCACCGTCCGAATCAGGCGCAGGTCATTCAGAATGCGCCGGCTCTTCTGCGTGTGGAAGGAAAGCTGGTGCATCTTGTACAGAGCAAGGTTGAGGGCTTCCGCCTGACGCCGGTTACTGGCGCCGTCCAGCATTACGTGAAGCTCACCGGACGCGCCGGCGATCTCCTCTTCGAGGAGCACCATGAACTCCAGAGTACTCTCGATCGATTCGAACGGCCGAGCCACTTCGTCGCCCATGTGTTCTATTACCTCACAATTCGGGCGCCAGCGGGGAGGGGTCCCCCGAATGGGTACCACCAGTACCGCCTCGCGGCCTGAGATAGAATCGCGGAGGGAAGCCACGTGTCCATGCTGCGAACGGACCTCCGATTCCCGCTGGCCCTCGCGCTGCTGGCGTTGAATGCCTGCGTCTCGCCGAGGGCGCACCTTCCCGCGGACCCCGCGCCGGCGGGGGCACGCTACTACGTTGACCTCGAACCTGGCTGGCGCGTGCGCGTGGTGACGCCGATTCTGAAATCCGGCGGCTACCGGCTGAAAACGGCTGACCAGACCGCCGGCGGCCCCAGCGCGGCCACCCTCACCGTGAAAGCCGGGCCGGACTTCCTGGGTTACGAGATCGCCTGGTACGCGGTGGAAGCCCGAAAAATCGTGTTCACGGCGGCCGAAGTACACAACAAGGACGGCGTAGTTCCCGCGGCACAGCCGATTGTGCCTCTGTTCCGGCTGCCCGGCGAAGCGCGATACGTGCGGCTGATTTATCTGGTGAGGGTCAGCGAGGCCGATCACGACATGGCCGTGGTCGCTGCCAGCAAGGTGGATGCCCTCGACGCGCTGACTGCGCAGGTGCGCGCCCATCCCGAAACCTGGGGGAGCCAGCGCAAAACCTTCTGTTCCTGGATACCGGACGGCATCGCGGTTACGCCAGAGACGAGAACCGCCGGGGCGGGTGCGGAGCAATGGGCACCGGTACATTAGCCATCTGCGGGTGGCTGCTCTTCGCGACGGCGTCCGGCAGCTCGTTCGCGGTGGACGGCAGCGTCGAGCCGGCCGGAGCGGCGGTGGTGTGGCTGTACGGCGCCACCTCTCCTTTCTCCTCTTCCACGCTCAGCGACCCGGACGGCCGCTTCCATTTCGCCGGCATCCTGCCGGGCGCCTACACTCTCACCGTTGTCACCACGGCTCATGGCGAATGGCGGCAAACCGTCGATGTCGGCCCCAGCGTCGCCGACACCAAAGGCCGGGTGAACGTCCAGGTGCGCATCGACGAAACGAAATCCCTGGCGGACCGGCGGGACATCGTGTCTGCCCGTGAGCTGTCCATCCCGCAGTCGGCCTGGAAGGAGTACGAGAAGTCCGAACAGCGGTTGTCGAAACACGACGTCGCGGCGGCCATCGTCCACCTCCAGCGCGCCACCAGGATCGCGCCACAGTTCAGCGTCGCGTGGAACAGTCTGGGCACCATCGCCTATCACGCGCAGCAGTACGCGCAGGCCGAGCAGTATTTCCGCAAAGGCCTCGACGCCAACCCGGACGAATACGCGCCGCTGGTTAATCTGGGCGGGGTTCTGATCACCCTGAGGCAGTATCGGGAGGCGTGGAGCTTCAATACGCTGGCGGTGTCGAAACAGCCCAACGACGCGCTGGCGCACTCTCAGCTCGGCATGGCCTGCTTTGCTCTGGGCAAGCTCGACGCCGCCGAAGCGGAACTGAAGGAAGCGATCCGGCTGGACCCGCGCCATTTCTCGAATCCACAGCTTGTGCTGGCCGAGGTGTACGTGCGCGAGCGCAAGCCGGCGGCCGCGGCCGATATCCTCGGACAATTCCTCGAATTGCATCCGGATTTCGCCTCCGCGCCGAAAATCCGGGAGCGGATCGCGCGGCTGCGCGCGGGCCGGTAGAGGCTGCGCGTCAACGCCGCGATTCGCGCAAACTCAGGCAGTTGAAAAACGACCGTCTGGAACAGTGCTCATCTGCGCCAAATCCAGTAGCGGAGAGATCATAATGCCCCACTTTTCGTCCACCGAAGCTTGCGGATTCCCCTCCGTACGACGATAGGACCTTTTTGTCCCCAAGTCCTATTCGCTGTTGTGGGAATCCAGTTCTGAGCTGACGCCGGTGAGTCGCGGATAGCATGGATGGCTGACACTCGGGCGCGGCAACTCGCCTTTACCTGCCGCATAGGTCGTCTTGACAAAACAAAACCTGGCAGCCTTTGCATCCCTGGTTCTGGCAACGTCCAATCGCTGAATATACTCCTCCTCGCTGTAGTGACGCAGACGCGACTCGACCTGCAGCCATTGGTCAAATCTGCCCCTCGCAAGGGTATAAATATACTTGACTAAGGATTGTCCGATAGCTCATACTTTAGCCGAGAACCGTGCGCTAGGTTCCAGCGTTCTGTCGGTGGCGCGCGCCCTATACCCATCGGGCATTTTCGGTAGAAGTCTATTCATGTTCACGGCGTACTTTGACGACAGCGGAACACATGACGGTTCTCTCAACGTTACAGTGGGCGGGTTTGTTGCAGACGTAGACCAATGGGTTCACTTCACGCGTGAATGGGCAGAGTTTCTCAAAGAGTTCGGACTGGATGAGTATCCCGGCTATTTCCGGATGGCCGACTACGAATCGCGCAAAGGTCGCCCTTACGATCAATGGGATAACGCAAAACACCTTGAGTGTATACGAAGAGCCACGGGGATCATCAGACGGCGCGTCAATGCGGCAATTGCGGCGTCGTTCCCGGCGCATAGCCTAGCTCAGATGCGGCGCGTTAAGCCAGAGGCTTTTGGCAAAGAGTACGCGTATGTCACCTGTGCTCAGGTATGCTGGAAACATCTTGCCCAATGGGCCGATGAACATCATCCGACCGAGGAGAGGATAGCTTCCGTCTTTGAACACGGGACCGAAGGCGAAGGGGCCGTTATGCAGGCTCATGCTCAAGCGTCCGCTTCCAGGCTAGTCAAAGCTTGGAGAATGGGTGCCATCGGTTTCGATTTCAAGAAGACGATGCCACCCCTTCAGGCTGCTGACTTCTTTGCCTATGAGACCTACAAACGGGTGAACGAGTACATCGCAGACAGGCTGCGTCGGAGGAAGTCTGTAGTTTCTATCGTGTCTAAAGTCCCCGTGTACGCGAGCTTCATGGACGAACCTGGTACTCAGGAAGTTGTCGAGCGGCTAAAGGATTGAGGGCGGCTTTACCAGGTAAACCTGCGCTATGATGGTGGCGGATGGCTGAGGCGAATCCCGAGTACGAAGCCTTCACGCGCACGCTTGATAAGCTGCTTTCGGTTTCTCACGATGAGTTGAAGCGGCGCATGGATACCTACAAAAGAAAGGCCGCTAAGAATCCGAAAAAACGCGGGCCGAAACCGAAGGCCGTTCCGCCGCCCGCTGCCTGAAATACTCAGCCGCAATCACGCTGTTTGCAGCACGCTTGTCGGCAACCATCTCCCTAAAGCTCCGCGGATCTTTGTCTCCTTTGGACAGGTTGCATTCCACGCATGTGACGCAAAGGTTGCCTGAGACATGCTCACCTCCAGCGGCAAGCGGTTCGATGTGGTCCACATGCCGCTCGCCGGGAAAGGTCAGCCTCTTGCACCAGTAGCACAAGAGCACCGGCGCATGGACCGCTCTCCTGTAGACCTTGAGAATCGGGCCGCGCTTGCCGACCTTGCATCCCAGGCGCTGTGCTCTGGCGCGCCCCACGCTGCGCAAGGTGTATTCAGCTATCTTGGGATAGCGTTCGTGATAGATGGCCCGCGAACGCTCGGACACCAGTAAGGAGTGAGCGGCACACCATTTTATGTGGTCCTCTGGGAAAGGCGTGCCTTCCTCCCATGCCGCCTTGCGCGCCGCTGCATATGCCCGTTTCTGTTCCAAAGCGGCAAGGCGCTCCACGGCTTCTGTCTGGGCCTCATCATCAGTGCCGAACAGGAGACGCTGCAACTCCACAAAGGAGCTATCGGCGGAAACGACGCAAAAGATCAGGTGGGTTCAAACCCCTTCACCCACTCAAACCCTCTTTCCCGCGTAACCGTGGCCATGCGAACTGGTGGCCCTATAGTCAACGAACTTCTATCTGGATCGAGTGCGAGCATCTCTTTGTCGCATTGACAGAGGATTTCATTGTTGGCTCGTATAGTTGCAGCATGGATGCTTCGCACGTCCTTCTGTTGTGGACTTGCGTATGGTGCAACTTGTGGATCGTCGATGTTGAGAAGGTTGCGGAGAACGTTAGACCCATAGCGTTTGATCGACACCGGTGGACCAACCCATTCATGTTTTGAGCTTTGCGTTGTCTCGTTCTCTCCGTGCTCAAAACAAAGCAAACCACTGCAAGCATCGCCCACTCTGTTGTAGCCATCTAGAAACACGTATGTGTCCCGTACATCCTTCATCGGGGGATGTTGGGAACGTATCCGCATCTGATTGAAGTCATGAGCAAGCGATTGCCCTGCCAGAGTCAAGAAGGCTTTCCACGGGCAGTACTCCGAGCTGACGGCTTCCAAGTGCAGCGGGGCTTCTCTCGTGAAGTCGAACAAGACCGGCAATCCAAATCGCACAGTACCACCAAACGAACAGGCAAAGTCACGTCCATGTATCCTGACGCTGAAAATCTTCCGCTCGGCAACGCTGCTCCAGGTTGCTCTGCTATCAGAAGCGATCACATACCCTTCGGCTGTATAAATTCGCGTGATGGCTGTTGCCACGTCGGGATCTCCGGAATAGCCTTCTGCCAGGCGACACCTTCCCTTTTCCGCCGTAATCGTTTACAATCACGACTAGCGGCAGAAGTGCTGTTGCTGTGTCGCTATAGATTTCAGAGAGAGGAGCCGAATGACTTTGGCGAGGATTCGGCCAGCGTTGCGATCCTTTGTTAGTTGATCGCCGTTTCTCCCACCTTTCCTGTCAACTCTTTCCAAGTAAGCCGTTTCCCAACAATCTGTCCGAGCACTGCGTTGAAGCGGTCTGCGTCGGTTGATGTCCTGCGCAAGGCATGAAGCCACCGCAATTGCGAGGAGCGCGAGAAGTCTCACGAGTGGATCGTACCACTCGTTGGCATAGAATGCCGCTTGTCGATCATCAGGCCGAAGGACAGGCTGGACACCGGAGGAACGATAAACAGGGTTATTGGAGAGTTGGAAGCACTCTCGAAAGGGACCGTTTTCGAGACCGCGTACGGATTCGCTGCTGCCGAGGAATCGCAGGAAACCGCGACGGCCACCGCGACCGTCGCGGCTCAGTTCACCGAAGATTGCTCGTGTTCACATGCACTTACCAAGCCGCGACCCTAATGGCGTGCGCACACTGATAGCGGGAATCGACTATTGCACACCGCCGCGGGACCGGGTACCATGATCGAACATGCGCAAGCTGCGGATCGCTCGCAACGTCTTTCTGGTGCTTCTGGCGGCATGGCTCGCTTTCGCCGGGCTCATGTACCACGAAATGCGCAAGCCGCCGGCGCAATTCACCGCTTTCATGGCGAAACTGCCCATGGTTGTCATGCTTCTCGCGCCTTTCGAAACAATGTGGAACCGCGCGCGGGCGGGCGTCCTCGAACCGGGCGACATGGCGCCGGATTTCCGCCTGAAGACGCGCGACGGCACGTCCGAGGTCCAACTCTCCTCCTTCCGCGGCAGCCGGCCGGTGGTCCTGATCTTCGGAAGTTACACTTGACCGCCATTTCGCCGGGAGGTTCCCGAGCTAAACAGGCTGTATGACCAATACAAGGACCGCGCGGAGTTCTACATCGTCTATATAATCGAAGCGCACTCCGCCGATGTCTGGCAGATGCCGTCGAACATACGCCAGAACGTGCTGTACAACCTGCCGCGCAGCTATGAGGAACGCAACGCGGTGGCCGATTCCTGCGTGCGCAAGCTGAACATCCGCATTCCCGCCCTGATCGACAACTTCGCGAACACCACGGAGACGGCATACACGGGCTGGCCGGATCGGATGTACGTGCTGGACCGCAGCGGCCGCGTGGCCTTCAAGACCACGCCCGGGCCGTTCGGCTTCGAGCCCGCGGGCATGGAGCAGGCGCTGAAAAAGGTGCTGCAGGTTCAGAGGCGCAGTTCGTAGCCGCGCGCGGTCATGCCGTCGATGATGCGCTGGCGAATGGCGCCCACTTCCTCGGAGGAGAGCGTTTTATCGGGCGCGCCGACGGTGATGCGGAACGAGACGCTGCGTTGTTCCCGCGTGAGCATGTACTCGCGCACGAACTCGATGGCCTCCAGCCACCCTCCGGCCAGCTCCGCCAGTTGCTTCTGCACGTCCAGCGCGAGAGAGCGCGCGGCGGCCACCACCGAAAGGTCGAAGGAGCTGACCGGGAAGCGGCGCAGCGGCTCGTACTTTGCGGTCGCCGGAGCGAGGCGGCGCATCGACGCGAGATCGGCATCCAGAACGGCCGCGCGGCCGGTGGATACGAGCGCGGGATGCAGCTCAAACAGGCGGCCCACCGTTTCGCCGCGCCACACGACATGGGCCGCGCGTTGGGGATGCTCGAACGGGCGCGCCGGCGCGGGCTCCACAACGCACTCCCGCATCAGGCACTCGGCCACGCGCTTGAGCTCCAGCAGATTGGCCACACCGTCGCCTTCGCGGGAGAACAGGGCGGCAACCACGTGCGGCTTTTCGTCGGGCAGACCGGCGGGCAAACCCGCCTCGCGCTGGTGAATCTCGGTGCCGATCTCGAACCAGCGGAACGAGGTGAAATTGCGATTGTTGGTTTCGATGTTGCGCAGGATGCCGGGCAGCAGGCTGGAGCGCAACAGTTGCTGGTCCGCGGCGATGGGGTTGGCCACGCGCACGTGCTCGGCGGGGTTCATGGACAACCGCCGGACCTCATCTTCGGTGACGAAGGAGTAGTTGTACACCTCGGTGAAACCCTCGTCGGCCAGGATCTGGCGCACGCCGTGTTCGAAGGCGCGGGCCGGATTCGAGGGCGGCGGCGCGCAGGCGATCATGGGTGGGCAGGGCGTGATGGAGCCGTAGCCGAGCATGCGGCCCACTTCCTCGACAAGGTCGTCGCGGACCGTGACATCCTTGGTGGCGCGCCAGCTCGGGACGGTCACCCAAAGGCACGCGGCTGGCGCCGCGTGTCCAGGGGCCGCCACGGCGAAGCCGAGCGAGGCGAGGATGCTCTCCACTTCGGACTGTTCCACGGCGCGGCCCAGCTTGCGCATCAGCCAGTCCATGGGGAGCGCGATGGGCGCGGGCGTGGCGAGCGGACGCAAGACGTCGGCCACGCCACCCACGATGCGGATGCCCGGCGAGACTTCGCGCAACAGGGCGATGGCCATAGCGATGCCGCGCAGTGTGTTGACCGGGTCCTGCGACTTTTCGAAGCGCACCGACGCGTCCGTGCGCAGCTTCAGGGCCACCGATGTCCGGCGAACGCTGGCCGCATGGAAATTCGCGCTTTCCAGTACGATTTTCGTCGTGCCGGGGCCGATCGCGCTGTCCAGGCCGCCGATGACCCCGGCGATGGCCACCGGTCCGGCGGCGTCGGCGATCACGAGATTCGAGGGCGCAAGCTCATATCGCTCGTCGTTGAGCGCCATGACGCTCTCGGCTTCGCGCGCGGGCCGGACGAAGATGGTGGGGCCGTGCAGCTTCTTTGCATCGAAGGCGTGCATGGGTTGCGCGATGGCCGCCATGACGAAGTTGGTGACGTCGACAATGTTGTTAATGGAGTTCAGGCCGATGGATTCGAGCCGGTATTGCAGCCACAGCGGCGAGGGCTGCACGGTGACGTTCTCGAACACCAGCGCGCTGTATCGCGGGCAAAGGCTGAGGTCGGCAATCTCGACGCCGATGGCCGGCTGGCCGTGCGGCACGAGACTCAGGTCGGCCGGATCGCGCAGCGGCTTGTTCGCGATGGCGGCCACTTCGCGCGCCATGCCGTGATGTCCCCACAGGTCGGGCCGGTGCGTGAGCGATTTGTTGTCCACCTCGATGATGGTGTCGGGTGTCAGCGTCAGCTCGGGGGAATCCAGTTTGACGATGCCCGAGTGATCGCGGGTGATTCCAAGCTCGATGCCGCTGGCGAGCATGCCGTCGCTCTCCACCCCGGCAACCGCCTTGCGGCCGACGGGAAGCCAGGCCGTGTACATGCCGGCCCAGCAGTTCGGCGCGCCGCAGACCACCCACTTGTCCCCCTGCGCTGTCTCAATGAGAGCCTTCAGGTTGTGGCTGCCCTCGATGGGCTCGACGGCCAGGATCAGCACGGCCGACGCGTCGCGCAACGCGGCGCCGACTTCCTCGAGGCCCTCGCACTCGGCCGTCTTCATGGTGATGAGCTGGGCCAGCTCGCGCGGGTTCGCGTCGAGACCGTCGACGAGTTCACTGATCCACTGGTAGGAGAATTTCATGACGGGGCATCAGAATTGGTTCAGAAATCTGAGGTCGCCGCCTTGCAGCAGGCGGATGTCGTCGATGCCGTAGCGCATCATGGCGAGCCGGGTGAGGCCGAGGCCGAAGGCGAAGCCGTTCCACTGTTCCGGGTCGATGCCGCTCATGCGCAGCACGCTGGAGTGGATGAGTCCGCAGCCCATCAGCTCGACCCAGCCGCTTTGCTTGCATACCGGGCAGCCGGGGCCGCCGCAGATGAGACACTGCAGGTCGAGCTCGAAGCCGGGCTCGACAAACGGGAAAAAGCCGGGGCGCAGGCGCACGCCGACATCGCGGTGGAACACGCCGCCGAGCATGGTCTTCATGAAGTAGACCAGATGGCCGACGGATACCTCGCGGTCGATCATCATGCCTTCGATTTGATAGAAGGTGTGCTCGTGCGAGGCGTCCACCTCTTCGTTTCGGAAGACGCGGCCCGGCGCAATCACGCGCAACGGCGCACCCAGACGCTCCATGCCGCGCACCTGCACGGGAGAGGTGTGGGTGCGCAGAAGATTGCCGCCGGTGAGCCAGAAAGTGTCCTGGGCGTCGCGCGCGGGGTGGTCGCGCGGGATGTTCAACGCGTCGAAGTTGCGATACTCGGTCTCCACCTCGGGGCCATCCAGCACGGCGAACCCGAGCGAGACGAACAGGTCCTCGATCTCGCTCTGGATCTGCGTGACCGGATGGAGGCTGCCGCGGCGGGGGCCGGGGGCGGGCAGGGTAAGGTCCACCCATTCGGCGTCGAGACGGCGATCGAGCGCGACCTTTTCGAGCTGCGCCTTCTTCTCTTCGAACGCCGGTTCCAGGGTTTGTTTGGCGGCGTTGAGGGCCTTGCCGAATTCGGCGCGCTCCTCCTGCGGCAAGGCTCCGAGCTGCTTGCCGAGCTGGGCCAGTTTGCCCTTGCGGCCGAGGACGTCGACGCGAATGGCCTCGAGATCCTCGAGAGTGGCGGCGTCGCTAATGCTCAGCAGGGCGGTGTCGACGAGCTGCACTATGCGTGTCTCTCCAGGATATCGACGGCGGCCTGATGACCCTTGGTGAGCGCGAGGTCGATGGGGGTCTGGCCGTTGTTGGCGCGGGCGCGCACACTGGCCCCGGCGTCGATGAGCAGTTGCACCAGCTCGGCATTTCCGCCCTGCGCGGCGGAGTGCAGCGCGGTCCATCCGCCCTCCTGCGGCGCGTTGACATCGGCGCCGTGTTCGAGCAGTGCGCGGGCGACGCCGGTGGAGCCCCCGGCGACGGCGGCGTGCAGGGGCGTATTGCGCATGGAGTTCAACGAACGGGCCTGCACATCGGCGCCCGCCGCGAGCAGATCCCCGGCGACGTCCGCGAAGCCGAAGAAGGCGGCCAGATGCAGCGGGGTCCAGCCGTCGTGACTGTGGGCGCCGAGCAGCGCGCGATCCCCGGCCAACAGCTCGGCGATGCGCTCTCTACGGCCGGCCAGGCAGGCGGCGAAGATGTCCAGCTCCACGCCGCGCGCCAGCAGATACTCGGCAATGCCATTCTGCCGCGAGTAGCGGGCGACGGTGAATGGCCCCAGGCCCTGATCGTCCTTCGCGGCCAGCAGCGATGTGTCGCTTTCGGCGAGCGTTCGCACCCGCTGCTCGTCGCCTGAGCGGATTGCGTCGAAGAACTCCTTCACGGGTGACGCGCCAGACATGTTTCCTATTGTGCCGCAGTCGCGGGCGCCGGGCGGAACAGCTCGCCGGATTTCAGCAGCTCCCAGCCGAGGTGGTTGACGTAAAAGACCAGCAGCGGCTCGGGGAAACGATCCTTCAGGGCGTCGAGCACGCGCTGCTGCCAGCCCTCGGTGAGGTACTTCGGGGCATCGAGGTCCTTGGCGAAGAAGCCGTCCTCGTTGGGGACGCCGAGCACGTCGAGGGCGGCGGTGATCATGTCCATGTGCGAAACGAGGATGCCCTGGGCGAGCTCGGTGGCGAAGGTTTCGTCCTGTTCGACGAGGCGTTCCCAGAAACGCGGCGCGCCTTTGCGCAGGCCCTCGGCATTGAGTTTGGGCAGGTGCAGTCGGGTCTTGAGACGGTCGTAGAGCTGGTAGGTTTTGAGTCTTCCGATGGAGATGCCGCGGACGAGCTGAACGAACGAGTCCTGGCCGAGACCAAGGAAAACCTCGTAAAGTTGCATAAAACGCCAGCGTATCACAGGGGCGGGGAACGGCGGCTTGCGGGACCGCTCCGTCACCGCCGCGGCTCGGTGAGTGGGTTCAGTGACCGAGTACAGCTTCCGTACGACCCCCGACGGACAGACAAAGTTCGGAGAGGATCGCGGTTGCTTTACGGCGACTGGCGCCGCGTGTCGGACATGGCTGGGGCGGGCACCGAACCAGCTAAATGAAACCGGCTGGGGGCGGCGAGCGACGAAGATCGTGAGGGCGGGACTATGCCCCGCGTCGAGGGCCGGAATGGCGCGGGCGGCGTCAGCAACGCCGCCCGCTAACGAACTCAACAGACCTCGTCGGACCTAAGCATATTGCGGGCGGAAAATGGTTTTGACTTTGGGGTCCACTTTAGTCTTTGGGTAGGCGCACGTGCAGCATCGCAAGAGTGATGCGGTACTCAACGGTGAATGTTGCGAGCGACGTGCGGCCGAAGTGCTACGGTGGGACAACCGATCTCAAGACACCAAGCATGCGAAGGATCGCATCACTAGTCTGGGGGACTCCGGTGCTGTGGCAGAGGCGCCAGGCTGCTCTCAGGCCGGTCTAATAGGCCCCATCGGAGGTCAGAACCACTCGGATGGTCTTGAAGAGAATGAAAAGGTCCAGCCACACAGACCAGTTCCGGACGTAATGCTCGTTCAGGCGCACCCTTTCTTCATAACTCAGGCTATTTCGCCCGGAGACCTGCCACGGCCCGGTGATTCCGGGAGGGACACGGGTGTACGTGTCGTAGCTTTCGCCGAATTTCTCGATCTCGGCCGAGACGATGGGCCTCGGACCCACAAGACTCATTTCGCCTTTCACAACATTCCATAATTGCGGTAGTTCGTCCAGGCTGGTCTTACGAAGGAACCGCCCCACCGCCGTGATTCGGGGATCGTCCTTGAGTTTGTGGTCTTTCAACCACTCGGTTTGAAGCTGTGGATTCCGCACCAAGAGCTGCTGGAGCAACTCTTCAGCGTTGCTGAGCATGGTCCGGAACTTCCAAACCTGGATCATCTCCCCACCCCTTCCGACGCGTCCTTGTGAATAGAACGCCGGACCGCGGGAGGTAAGTTTCACCAAAAGGGTGATCGCGCCGCAAAGCGGCAAAACGAGCGGGAGCGCGATGAATATCAGCGCCAGATCAAGGACTCGCTTCGCCACCAATGAGCTGCGATGCAACAGGTTGTCGCGAATCTCGAGCCCGAGCATGCCTCCAACATCTCGCGCTTCCACCCATAGACTGGAGACCCCGAAAAGATCCGGCACGAGGAGCAGACGGGAAAAGCCGGCGGCGGCGCCCCGGATCACGTCAAGCAACTGCCCGCGAGACAATCCGGGCATGGCCACGATGGCATAGTCGATCCCGACACTGCGGCAACATGACGAAGCACTCCCCAGTCCATAAATGACCGGCACGCCGCCCAGTGTCCCGGACTTCGACGGGTTGTCATCGAAAGCCACTACCGGGCGCAAAGCCAGTTCCGGGTTGCTCTTCAGCGTCTCAATGAGCATGGAGGCCGTTCTGCCCGCACCCAGAATCGCCACGGGTTTGGCGAACCACGCCTGTCTCCCCAGGATGGGCCTGATGGTCAACCTGCTGGCCGGGATGAGTATGATGGCACAGCACCATGCAAGGATGATCATCCCGCGTGAATACTTCGCGCTATCCTTCATCAGGAACGTCACGAAAATCAGCAGGAGGAATGTCCCGCCGATGGCTATGGCCATGCGCCTGAGTTCTTCCACCGGCGCCAGGCCCGCCGCTCTATACAAGTCCCCACCTCTGCATATGGCGACGAATAGAGCAACGGCTATCAAGTACTCAGGATAGGAAGAGCTGGCGACCTGGCTGCGGACGGCGCTCCACGCGAGGATAGAAACGCCGAACGACAATGTCAACCCGCATATATCCGAAGACAAGATAGCCAGAACCGCCCACCACGGTTGGTAGCGGGCGTTGCCCACCAATTGCACGGATTCTACTACTGCTACGCGTCTGACTGCACTCGCGGACACTTTAACTCCTTCTCAGGTTGGTACCGTTCGTGGAGAGAGAGGCTCAGCCACGGTTTCGCCACTGATCTGGCCTATGAATCTCACCATTCGGTCGGAGAGATCGTTTCGCAAATACCCCGCCTTGATGTACTCCCGTCCGCGCACACCCATCTCGTGCGCTCGGCCTGGCTCCGCCCGAAGTTCCAGCACCGCTTCCGCGAGCGCCTTACCGTCTTCGGCTCTATAACCCAGACCTGCCTGCGATTCCTCCAGAATGCGAAGAGCCTCGCCTTCGACGGAGAGTAACACGGGCCTTCCGACCGCCATCGAATCGAACAGTTTTGACGGTACAAACTGAGCTGCCAGAGGCACCCGCGCCAACGGAACAAGAAGGGCATCGGAGGCGGCCATCGCGGCAGCGGCCGTTTCTGTTGGAACGATATCTTCAAAGGACATGTTCCGGAGTCCACGGCGCCGGGCTTCGGCGATCAACCGGTCCTTTACCACGCCGTGCCCCTGAACAAAGAAGAGCACATCGGGTGCGGCCTCCTGCAGGATCTCCGCGGCTTCAACAACGTGCATGAGGCCCTGGCACACGCCGACGTTGCCGACATAGCTGACGACGAAGCGCGTCTTCCACCCTTTTTCGTCTCGAGTGCGTTCGCGGCCGCGGCCTGCGTCGACAAAGAGGGGTAAGGCGCCATTTGGAACCAGCTCCACGGGCACACGTTTCGAGATACGGCGTTCAATCTCGTCCCGAAATGGCCGAGTCACCGCAATGATGCCATCCGCCGTCCGATAGCACAGCGACTCCACGGCCCTTGCTGCCGCAATAGCGATTGGATTTCGCAGCTCGCCGAGAGCAATGGCGAGACCGGGCCACATATCCCTGACATCAAGAATGAACTTCGCTCTCTTCACCCTCGCGATCACCCAGCCCGCCACGCCGACCAATGGTGGTGGGCACGAAGCAAAGACCACATCGTATCGGCCCTTCAACCGAAGTGCGGCGAATATCGCCATCAGCGTGAAACTGGCGTAGTATAGCACCCTGCGGACGACGCTCTTACGTGGAGAAGTGTAGACCCAGGTATAGTGGACCTCGACGCCTGAGACTTCCTCGACCTTGACAGCCGATCCGCGATACGGCGCCGCAATCCTGCCGGCGGGGTGATTCGGCTTGGGTGCAATAACCGTGACACCGTGACCAAGCCGCCCCAGCGCTTCTGCCAGCGCAGTCAGCCGGTTCACGGCGGCGGTCACTTCCGGATGATAATGCTGCGCAATAACAAGAACGTTCATGGCTCTGTTTCAGAACTCCGCCGCCGGATGCGCACCCCGCCTTCGTGTGCTATCGAGGACCTGGCATTTCCCTGCGTGCCCAGCGTCGTCAGGGGATCCTCCTGGCGAGCTGAGATATAAGAAGTGAAAACCGCAGGCAATCGGCCAGTATACGTGCCAATGACAGTGGTTTTCGGAACAGACAGATTGAATCCAGGATGATACGTTGTCGACGCCGTGGATGCTGAAAGTTTGGAATCGAGGGAAATATCTGGCGACGCGGACGGATGGATATGGAAGAACAGCTCCACGGTGTGCGTTCCACCGCCCTCAAGACTATCTTCGATCTGCAGGTCCCCGCCAGCCAGGCGGAGTTTTCTACGATGGATCACTCCGCCCGGCAGCCGCTTGTAGCCGTCGTGAGCAGCCTCGGCAAAATGACGGTGATCGGTCCGCACGTCGACCGGCCTGGCCCGGCGCCCGACTCGGAAACTCCGCCACATCTCCGACTGGTCGACACCATCGACGCGAACGGTGTTGTGCGCGGAGGTACCGCGCTCCCAATCGCGCTGGCTGCCCGATTCATAGGTTGAAGTGCCCGAGTTCACGATCACTCGGCGCCCTTGCGCCGACATTTCGAAGGACAAGGTATCGGCGTGCGCATGACCGGGCTGATAGTCGGGACCGATAGCGCCCGCGTCGAACAGCACCACCGCTCCCTGGTCCTCAAGACGAATGTAGCCGCCGCCGTTCAACAACGTTTCGCAGGCGGCCACTGCAAGACGCGCCGCATACTCGGAGATCTCGTGCGGGGTGGGCGCCATGCCAAAAGTCGCATCGTTGAAAAACGCTATTTGTCCGTCGGGGTGAGTCATCGCTCGCAGCCATGCGAGCATCCGGGTGGCCCCTTCTGTAAGTCCGGGTATGAAAGTGCCGTATGTGTCGGAGATGTTCTTGAGATCAAGTAAGTCCTCCAACACGAGTGCATGATACATCGGACTCCGCTCGAAGTGGCCCCCGTCCGGGAGGATTTGTTCGCGGATTTCTTCGAGAAGAATGCGCGATCCTTCCTTTCGCCAGACCTCCGCTGCCGCGCCCTCGAAAAAACTGCCCGCGAAGAACAGTGCCTTAGCGTTCGCCAGGATATGATTGGCGAGAACCCGCTTCTCCAGACAGCCGAGCAGACACTCCGCCTGGGTGGCAAGGCTGGCCATTGCTTCATCCGGCAGTACACCGCCAGCCAGAGCGAACTTGATCCAGTTCACGATGCGGCGCGAGGTGGGATACGGCTCCCACCCTATGCCACGTCTCGGTGGGTTGCCTGCAATCCACCGGTAAATCAAGGCCTTATCGGGGGAGTCAAGATAATGCAGCGTAAACATCCAAAGTCGCGGCAGCATCGGCTCGTCCCACCCCGCGATCTCACGCTCCTGGTTCAGGACGCGAAATCGGTTCCCGCCCATCCACGTTTCTTTTCCCGGAATGGGCGGAATCCACTCTCCAGTGCGCGGCCGGAGAGGCAGGGCTTCCATCGATCTGCACGACCGGAATCTCGGTACGCAAGCCAGGACCTGCGATGGCCGGAGGTACCTGCCGGTGTGGAACCAACGCGGAGAGTTCAAGTTGAGATTCTTGCGCAAAGAGACAAATGCCCTGATAGACTCAACGTGCCCTTGAGGCGGACGCTATCCCACGAGGCCTCGATTCCGGGGTGCTTGCCGGCTGGCTCAAAACACAAACCTCAACGCCTGGTACACCCGGATATGTGCGGTACTGCCAGCGGGCAGAGCGATGCGCGATACCGCCGCCCCCTGACAGAGTGAATCCACGGCGCCGCACTGCAGCGACGCCAGACTCCCGTCGAGCAACACAGCCAGTGGATTCTGGTCGGATTGAATGTAGTATGTGGCGGGCACCAATGGCATGCCGGCCAGGAGTTCCAGATACGGCAGCGGGTTGTTTCCGGCTGTCGGCGCCGGCAACGGCGGAATGTTCAGGTACAGCAAGGGATAGTCAAGGTAATACGCGCGCGCGATGCTGTCCCCATAGGATCCGAGGAATTGGTAGGAAATTGCGCTCCAATTCTGCGTCAGGGCGCTCGTGTTCATGTCCTGTATTGTTGCGTATCCGCCATCTGCGGTTCGTATTGGTACAAGATCGAAGGTCGGATCCAAAAGCATCCAGCTCTGCGAGTCCGAGTTCCACATCGTAGCCAGAGTGTGAGTGTCGAAGGTATTGGTGAGAAAGGTGATGCTTACAGGCTGGGGCTGAAGGTTTTGCGGGAGCCTCCCGGCCACGTTCATCTCACTGAGCACCTGCAAGAGCGCGTCTCGGTAGTCGGTACAGACCGGGAAATAGCGTCCGAGGTTGACCGTGCCTTCCCAAAGGCCGGTCCACACATAAGCGTTACCAGCGCTGTCCGCCATGCTTCTCACGTAGTCTACCGCCCAAAGCGCAGTGGCTGCCTCGGTCGCCATCGAATAGCCGTTTTGAACCACTGTGAAGCTGAACTGCTGCCAGTGCCACTGCCCGGCCACTTCAGTTCCCAATTGTGCCGTGTACACGCCCGGCGGCAGGCCCTCGGCGAAATATCGCGGCACGCTGATCTCGCCGCTGTCCTGTGCGAGGCTTCCGTTGATGAACACCTGCAATCGGTACGCCTGGGCCAAATCGGTCGCCGTCCAACGGAAGGGATTCCGCACGTTCACGTCGGTCTCATCGTTTGCGGGATAGACGATTTGGGCTGGCGCAAGCTGCGTTCCCTGCATCGTAAACGCAGTGTCAGCAACACGGAATGTGCCATCTCCCAGCCACATCTGCGCGCGTGCGTACAGCACATTTCCCGCGGGGAGCAGGAAAGCCGGCACATCGTAGCTGGGATTCGCGATGGTTTCGCTGCTGAACAGATCCGCCGCGCCTCTCCTCGTTCCCACAGAAAGCGCATACTTCGGAGCGGCGCCATTCAGAACAGAACCGGGAGACCACGAGAAGGCGCCCGAGACGACATCGGTGCTCCCGGTCTTCGGGTATGCGAACTTCAAAGCCGCGTTAAAAGGCGTGTCCGAGTAGCTCCAACTGCCATCGACCTCAGCCCAAATTCGCGCGTAGAGAGTTCCCCCCACGGGCAGGGGCGGAACCGTGCATGACGTTTGTTGGAGATTACCGCCACTGTCGAACACTTCAGTGGAACCAGGGCTGAAACCAATGGTCAGCCGATAGGCCTGAACACTTTCCACTTCGTTCCACACGAACGGGTGATCCGGGTCGACGACTGCATTCTGCGCGGGATAAAGCAAACGCACGGGTAAGCCCGAAGCCGTGAATGTAATGTCGTTGTAAAGCCAACCGCTGTTCCATTCGGTGTAGATCCGGGCATATAATGCAACGCCGACCGGCAGAGGCGGAGCGAAGTATGAAGTTGCCTGAATCACTCCCGAGTCGACAAGGTCCCTGGCGCCAGGAGTGGTCCCCACATACAGGTAGTATCCCAGGGCTCCGGACACGGGCGTCCATTGAAAGGGCGTAGCTGTGCTGACATTCTGCTGCCCGGCGACGGGATAAATGAAGGCCGCCGCCCCCTGTGCGGCGGTGAAGGTGACGTCGCTGTGGAGCCAACCGCCGCCCCATTCCGTCCAGATAGCGCCGTATAATGGAACGCTCGATGGCAGGTTTGGGACATGATACGAAGTGGTCTGAATCACACCCGTGTTGACAAGGTCCTTGCCACCCGGAGTGGTCCCGACATAAAGGTAATACCCCAAAGCCCCTGACACCGGCGTCCATTGAAACGGCGTGGCTATGTTCACGTTCTGCTGCCCATTGGCCGGATATATGAACGTCGCAGCGGTCTGGCCGAGGACACACTGAGTGACGGACAGTAGAAGCACTGGAACGCTTAGTCGCATCAAGGTTCTCAGTCCCAATGCGCGCATGTTCAAGCTGAGCCGGCTTCCGGGCCGCGGCACCCCGGTTGGGGGGGGGCAGGGATCCTGTACGCGGCATTCTGGCCTGGGCACATGGCTGTTGGTACGGGGCATATATTGCTACGACGGCGCTATCCCTCTGGCTCAGAAAACGAAACGTAAGGCTTTGTACACCTGGATCTGCGCAGTGCTGCCAGCGGGTAGAGCGATGCTCGACGCGCCAATAGCCTGCGAGAGTGAGTCGAGATTGTTACACTGCAGCAAAGTCAAGGTACCGTCAAGCACGACATTCAGTGGCGACTCGTTGGATTGAATGAAATATATACCGTACGATGCAGGCATACCGGATAGAAGCTCCAGATACGGCAGCGGATCGTTCCCAGTTCCCGGTGTTGGCAAGGGCGGAATATTCAGGTACAGCAAGGGATAGTCAAGGTAATACGCGCGCGCGATGCTGTCCCCATAGGTTCCGAGGAATTGGTAGGCAATTGCGCTCCAATTCTGCGTCATGGTGCTCGTGTTCATGTCCTGTATTGTTGCGTATCCGCCATCCGCGGTTCGTATTGGCACGAGATCGAAGGTCGGATCCAAAAGCATCCAGCTCTGCGAGGTCGAATTCCACATAGTAACCAGCGTGTGGGTGTCGTACTGGTCCGCAAGAAACTCTATCGTTACAGCCTGAGGTTGGAGGCTTTGCGGAAGCCGCCCAGCCACGTTCATCTCACTGAGCACCTGCAGAAGCGCGTCGCGGTAGTTGGTACAGACCGGGAAATAGCGCCCGTTGTTGATCATGTGTTTCCAAAGATCGGTCCAGACATAAGCGTAGCCGGCGCTGTCCGCCATATTCCTCACGAAGTCTACCGCCCAAAGCGCAGTGGCTGTTTCGGTCGCCATCGAGTACCCGTTCTGAACCACTGTGAAGCTGAACTGCTGCCAGTACCACTGCCCAGCCACCTCGGTGCCCAGTTGTGCCGTGTACATACCCGGCGCCAAACTCTCACCGAAGTATCGCGGGACGCTAATCTCCCCGCTATCCTGTGACAGATTTCCGCTGCTGAACACTTGCAACCGGTACGCCTGGGCCAGATCCGTAGCCGTCCACTGGAAGGGGTTTTGCACATTTACGTCGGTTTCCCCGTTTGCGGGATAGGTGATTTGGGCAGGCACGACGGGCGTTCCTGACACTGTAAACGCAGAGTCAGCGACACGATATGTTCGATCTCCGAGGGTTACCTTCGCGCGCGCGTACAATACACTGCCGATGGGGAGCACGGACGCGGGCACATTGTAGCTGGAATTCATAATGGTTCCGCTGCTGAACAGATCAGCGGCGCCTCTGCTCGTCCCTATGAGGAGTTCATACGTTGGTGCAACGCCATTGACAACAAAACCGGGAGACCATGAGAAGGCGCCCTCAACGATACCGATGCTGCCGGTTTGCGGGTATCCGAAGTTCATGACGGCATTAAAAGAGGTGTCCGAGTAGCTCCAACTGCCACCGACCTCGGCCCAGATTCGCGCGTACAAGGTTCCCCCCACTGGCAAAAGCGGAACCGTGCATGAAGTTTGTTGAAGCGCAGCACCACTGTCGAACACTTCCGTGGAACCGGGGCTGAAACCAATAGTGAGCCGGTAGGCCTGGACATTTTCCACTTGGTCCCACACGAAGGGCTGAGCCGGATCGACGGTCGCATTCTGCGTGGGATGGAGCAAACGCACGGGCAAACCGGAAGCGGTGAATGTAATGTTGTTGGAAAGCCAACCGCCGCTCCATTCGGTCCAGATAGTGCCGTATAATGTAACACCAGCCGGCAGAGGCGGAACAGAGTACGAAGTCGCCTGAGTCAATCCCGAGTTGACAAGGTCTTTGCCGCCTGGAGTGCTCCCCACATAAAGGTAGTACCCCAAAGCTCCTGGCGCCGCCGTCCATTGAAACGCCGTAGCAGTGCTTATATTCTGCTGCCCGGCGGCGGGATAGATGAAGGCTGCCGCCCCCTGTGCCGCGGTAAAGGTAATGTTGCTTTGAAGCCACCCGCCGCTCCATTCGGTGTTAATCTGCGCATATAGCGTAATGCCCGGAGGCAGATTTGGAACAGAGTACGAAGTTGCCTGAGTCACTCCGGTGTTGACAAGATTCTCGCCGCCAGGGGTGGTCCCCACATAAAGGTTGTAACCCAAAGCTCCTGGCGTCGGCGTCCATTGAAACAGTTTGGACGTGCTGACGTTCTGCTGCCCCGCGACGGGATAGATGAAGACCGCCGCCCCCTGCGCGGCGGTGAAGGTGATGTCGTTGTACAGCCAACCGCCGCTCCATTTCGTGTAGATCCGGGCATATAACGTAACGCCTGCCGGCAGAGGCGGAACAGGGTACGAGGTTGCCTGAATCACTCCCGTATTGACCAGGTCTTTGGCGCCAAGGGTGGTCCCCACATACAGGTAGTACCCCAAATCTCCCGGCGCCGGAGTCCATTGAAACGGCGTGGCGGTGCTCACATTCTGCTGCCCGGCGACCGGATAGACAAAGGTCGCCGCCCCCTGCGCGACAGTGAAAGTAATGCTGCTTTGAAGCCACCCTCCGCTCCATTCGGTGTTGATCTGCGCATATAGCGTAATGCCCGGCGGCAGAGGCGGAACAGAGTACGAGGTCGCCTGAATCACTCCCGTGTTGACCAGATCCATGCCCCCAGGAGTGGTCCCCACATACAGGTAGTACCCCAAAGCTCCCGGGGCAGCCGTCCATTGGAACAGCTTGGCCGTGCTTACGTTTTGCTGCCCCGCAACGGGATAGATGAACGTCGCCGCCCCCTGTGCGGCGGTAAAGGCAATGTCGTTGTGAAGCCAACCGCCGCTCCATTCGGTATTAATCCGGGCATATAGCGTAATGCCCGGCGGCAGGGCCGGAACAGAGTACGAGGTCGCCTGAATCACTCCCGTGTTGACCAGATCCTTGCCCCCAAGGGTGGTCCCCACATACAGGTAGTAACCCAAAGCTCCCGGCACCGGCGTCCATTGAAACTGCGTGGCCGTACTCACGTTCTGCTGCCCATTGACGGGATAGATGAAGGTCGACGCCCCCTGTGCGGCGGTGAACGTAATGCTGCTTTCAAGCCACCCGCCGCTCCATTCGGTGTTGATCTGCGCATATAGCGTAACGCCTGGCGGCAAAGGCGGAACAGAGTACGATGTCGCCTGAATCACTCCCGAGTTGACAAGGTCCTTGCCGCCAGGAGTGGTCCCCACATACAGGTAGTAGCCCAAAGCTCCCGGCGCCGCCGTCCATTGAAACAGCTTGGTCGTACCTACATTCTGCTGCCCGGCCACGGGATAGATGAAGGTCGCAGCGCCCTGTGCGGCGGTGAAGGTGATGTCGTTGTAAAGCCAGCCGCCGCTCCATTTGGTGTAGATCCGGGCATATAACGTGACGCCAACCGGCAGAGGCGGAGCTGAGTACGAGGTTGCCTGAATCACTCCCGTGTTGACCAGGTCTTTGGCCCCAAGGGTGGTCCCCACATACAGGTAGTACCCCAAAGCTCCCGGCGCCGGAGTCCATTGAAACGGCGTGGATGTGCTTACATTCTGCTGCCCGGCAACGGGATAGATGAAGGTCGCCGCCCCCTGTGCGGCAGTGAAAGTAATGCTGCTTTCAAGCCAACCGCCGCTCCATTCGGTGTTGATCTGCGCATATAGCGTAATGCCCGGCGGCAAGGCCGGAACTGAGTACGATGTCGCCTGAATCACTCCCGTGTTGATCAGGTCCATGCCCCCGGGGGTGGTCCCCACATACAGGTAATACCCCAAAGCTCCCGGGGCCGCCGTCCATTGAAACAGTTTGGCGGTGCTTACGTTTTGTTGTCCCGCGACGGGATAGATGAAGGTCGCCGTCCCCTGTGCCGCGGTGAAAGCAATCTTGCTTTGAAGCCAACCGCCGCTCCATTCTGTGTTCATCTGGGCATATAGCGTAATGCCAGGCGGCAGGGCTGGAACAGTGTACGAGGTCGCCTGAATCACTCCCGTGTTGACAAGATCCTTGCCGCCGGGAGTGGTCCCCACGTAAAGGTAGTACCCCAAAGCTCCAGGCACCGGCGTCCATTGAAACGGCGTCGCAGTGCTTACGTTCTGCTGCCCGGCAACGGGATAGATGAAAGTCGCCGCTGCCTGTGCGGCGGTGAACGTGATGGCATTGTAAAGCGTACCGCCGCACCCGTTGGTGTAGATCTGGGCATATAGCGTGGTGCCCGGCGGCAGAGCCGGAACAGTGTACGAAGTCGCCTGGATGTTCCCCGTGTTGACCAGGTTGTTGCCACCAGCGGTGGTGCCCACATAAAGGCAGTAGCTCGAAGCTCCCGGCGCCGCCGTCCATTGAAATGGTTTGGCTGTGTTTACGTTCTGCTGCCCCGCGACGGGATAGGTGAAGGCCGCCGCCCCCTGTGCGGCGCTGAACGTGATGTCGGTGTGATGCCAGGTGCTTCCGTATTCCGTGTTAATCCGTGCATACAACGTAACGCCCGGCGGCAGCGCCGGAACAAGGTACGAAGTTGCCTGAATCACTCCCGTGTTGACAAGGTCATGCGCGCCAAGAGTGGTCCCCACATAAAGGTAGTATCCCGAAGCTCCCGACATCGGCGTCCATTGAAACGGCGTGGCGGTGCTTACGTTCTGCTGCCCATTGGCCGGATATATAAACGTCGCAGCGGCCTGGCCGAGGACACACTGAGGAATGGACAGCAGAAGCATTGGAAGGCTTAGTAGCGTCAGGCTTCTCACTGCGCTCCCGTTCAAACGGAGCAGGCTTTCGAACCATTGTGCCGCGCTTGAGGGAGGGTTGAAATCCTGCAGGGGAGACTCTGGCCAGTGCATAAAGTACCTTTCTCAGCGAACTCCGTAGAGGAAACCGTCACTCGATACGAGGAGGATCATGGCCTCGCCACTTCCGCTGGCATCCGCAATGATCGGCGGCCCCAGACGTTGGGCGAATGCCAAACTCCAGAGCACTGTTCCGTGGGTGCCGTCCGGGCTCGCGGCCACCGCGTAGAGCGTATTCCCTATGCTGAATACACCCTCGTCACGGCCGTCACCGTTGATGTCGCCGCTGGCTGGCACGAGAGGTGAGCTCGCCGACCGGTGGTTGTTCGGACCAAACGCGTCGCCGGGCAGGCTCATGCGCCATTTAATTTCGCCGGTCGCCGCAGCGTAGCAGCGCATTTCGGATTGTTGCGCCGCCTCGCCTTCTCCGTGGTGACCGGCACTCAGCAGTTCAAGCTCGCCGGTTCCATTGAAATCACCGATGGCTGGCAACACCGCGGGTGTCAGGTTCCCGGGCCCATCGCTCCACCGTGGCTCGCCCCGGAGATCCAACAGAGAGAGTACATAGGTGCTGGCGCCGTATAGCAGGCTCGGCCCTCGAAAATCGGCCTCGACGGGTATGCCGTAGAATACCCTTGCCCCCGGGAAGATGTCATTGGCCGTGCTTCTATCTAACAGCAGTTCTCCGTCCCTGCCGCGCAGAACGTAAACAACATCGGGATACAGGCAGAGCGCGTCGTCGAGCCCGTCACCGTCATAATCAAAAACGGCCATCCAGCTTCCCCCGCACTCGCGAACGGTTTTGCCGGAATGAGCGCCCTCCGTCCGATGCCACACCTCGCCACCTGTCCTGCCGTCCAGAAGATAGCACTCGTCGGTGTGCATGGTGCTGCGCCGGACACAAACCAGGACGTCTTCGTGTTTTCGATCTCGGAAGTGCCCCGCGAACCACAGGGTGAGGCCGCCTTCGTTCCAGACAGGCGGAGCTCCCGGGATCCCCGAGAAGTCGTGATACCAGAGTTGTTCCCCGGCAGGACCGAGGGCTACGAGCCGTGCCTGACCAGAAGGGCTGGAACTGGCGGCGATCGTCGCTACGGAGCCATCCCCGCGAAGCTCGGCGAGCAGCACTCCCGCATACGGAACGCCCCCTGCATCGTGTAAGTCCCCGGTGGTCATGCCGCGCCCCGGGAAGCTCCAGATGGGACTGGGCGCACGCGATGGCTCGGTGCTCTGAAGCGCGATCAGGTGTTCGGTCGCATCCTGCACCACAATGACCGGAGCGGCGCCCGGATTCAGTCTGGCCACCACCGGCGTCGAAAGCGGCGCCGCCATCGAGCGCCCTGCCAGCACAGCGATTGCGGCATCAGATGAGGTGATTCGGCCAGACCCGTTTGCGGCGCTGGTCGCGGACCGTAGCAACACCCCACCGTCCCCTTCCGCACGGACCGCCAGAGCTTCGAGCCCCGGCCCCGATGCAGTCCCGATGCGCCGAATGTCGCCGTTGTTGTCTGCCTGCCAGGCCGAGATCGTCGTGTCCGCGCCCGACGCTTCCCGTGTGAAGAACAACGGTTTGGCGTCCGTTCGCGGAGGTCCGGCGACCAGCGCAAAGAGTTCATGCGGGCTGGAGCTATTCACATTGTCGGGGAGGGAGTTGACGGGTTGGGTCTGGAATTCTCCACGGGGCAGTTGCCAGCGAACCATTGGCTGCCCGTCCCGCACACTGCGAATGAGGAGCCCGGCGTCGCTGGGAATATCAAACCCGCGCGTGCGCCTGGAAAACAGCTCTTTGTGCCCGTCGCCATCCACGTCCAGGACGCCAACAAGATACTCATCCGGCCAATCCCACCGGGTGTGGCCGGTGCGGGAATCGAGCACTAAGGTATGCCATTTTCCATCATTCCTCTCGTCAAAAACGGAAAAGACGAGTTCATACACGCCGTCGGCATCGATGTCCTGAACCGGCGCCACGCCCGAATGCAGCACCGTTTTCTTGCGCGTGATGCCAGGCTCGATCAAGCGGGACCAAACACGTTCCAGTTTGCCGTGTTTCCAACCGAGCACCTCGATGTGGTTTTCGAAATCAGCCAGAATCACGAAGGCGCGTTTGCCGCTCCCGTCCAGGTCGAAGGCTCCGATCCAGCCGTATCCCCGGCCGGTTTCCGCGCCTGGGGGCGTATAGCGTCCCTTGGCCTTCAAAGTGCCCGTAGCGAGGTCCAGTACCCACAGGTCGTACCAGGCCATTACGGCGACCTCAGGCCGCCCAGCTCCGTCGAAATCACCTACAATTGTGTTCGGAACCTGCAAATCCGGTATCGGCGGGCTGGTCCAAAGTTCTTTCCAGGCGCTCCCCTCCTGAACCAGCAATCGTCCTGAGCCGGAGGCATGTCCCTGCCCCTGGGTGCTATCGAAAACCAGCTTCTGGAGCCCTTCCCGACCGGGCAGAAACCTGCCGGCCTTGCTCATTGAGTTGATCTGGCGAGGCACCTGCTTCCACCTGCTGAGTTCTCCCTGATAATCCGAGCTCACTCCCGTGTCGGGCAATGGATAAACGCCGCGCCCGCCCGTGCCGAATGTTGCCCGCATCAGCGTCTCTGTCGCTCCCAGAAAGACTCTCCATCTCACTTCGGGCGCAGTGATGTGGCCTTTCAGCAAAGATCGACCCGTCAGCCTGCGATCACCACGGAACTGCCGCCATTCGCCAGGCTGTTGGGTAACCAACCTGAGCGGCGCCGCTGGGGGAGCGTCACTTACAAGAATCCCAGCGGCTGCCAGCACGACACTTGCAAGGAGAACGATTTGGTGCCTCACGATGAGCGATCTGACGCAACAGCGACTCGGGCCATCGGCAGCAGCACGTTCACAATTCGTTCGGCAGCGTGGCCATCCCATTTTTCCGGAACGGAGATCTTCGGCGCCGGGCATTCCAGAATCTGGAGGGCCGCCTGGAGGATCAATGCCGGGTTGGTGCCCACAAGACGGTTGGTACCGACCTCGCAAGTAATCGGGCGCTCGGTGTTATCGCGCATAGTGAGGCACGGCACGCCCAGAACCGTCGTCTCCTCCTGAATCCCACCGCTGTCGGTCAGCACCATCCGGGCTTGAGCCACAAGGCCCACGAAGCGCAAATAGCTGAGGGGCTCCATCAATCTGAGGCGCTGATTTGACTTGAGGCGAGGGAGCAACCCAAACTGTGTGATGTTTTTCACCGTCCTGGGGTGGGCCGGAAGAAGCACGGGAATTCGTTCGGAGAGTTTTTGAATGGCGTCCAGTATGCCGAGCAGAATCGCCCGATTATCCACGTTGCTGGGCCGGTGCAGGGTGACAACCGCATACTCGCCGGGCCTGTGGCCATTCAGCGGCGCGGCCTGTCGAGCCTGGTCGATGTGCAGAAGCAGGCTGTCGATCATCGTGTTGCCAACGAAGTGGATCTTGTCGTCGGGTACACCCTCGTTACGAAGATTCTGATTGGCAATGCGGTCGGTGGTGAAAAGCAGATCCGAGATCGAATCCGTGCACAGCCGGTTAATCTCCTCGGGCATCGTCATATCGCGAGATCGCAGGCCCGCTTCCACGTGAGCGACCTTGATGCCGATCTTCTTGGCGGTAATCGAACAGGCCAACGTGGAGTTGACGTCGCCGACCACGATCACCCAGTCGGGGCCGTGTTCCACGCAGACCGCTTCAAAGGCGACCATGACCCGCGCCGTTTGTTCGGCGTGCGAACCGGAGCCCACACCAAGGTTGATGTCCGGTTGGGGGAGGCCAAGGTCACGGAAGAAATCGTCGGACATTTGCGCATCGTAATGCTGCCCGGTGTGGACCAGCAACACCTCGTGCCGGTCCCGGTAGGATTGCAGGGCTTTCATGATCGGCGCGATCTTCATGAAGTTCGGTCGCGCGCCCGCGACAATCAGGATTTTCATTCGAGAGTCCGTTCGGATATCTGTCTTCGAGACTACTGTGGGCCGCTATTGGGCCGCGGCGATGGTAGCGCGCGCGACTTCGCAGATTTCGTCAAAGGCGATCGGTGATGCCGCTCCCGACCGAACCGCGTTGACAAACGCCCGAACCGCCTGGCCCGCGCCCTTGTCCTGCCGCCACAGGTTCATCTTGCCGAATCGCCGCCAGCCATAGCCCTTAAGCCGGCGGAAATTGTCCATCTGCAGCACACAACCGCCGCAGAAGACCTCCAGCCGTTCTTTCGACAGCGTCCGGTTGCCGTTGGCGAAGTAGTGGATCGACCCAATAGAACCGTCCGCGAATCGGACCGCGATCGTGGCTGTGTCGGCGGCGAGCCTGGTCGTACTGACGCGCTCAATCGGGTAACCCGCAAGATGGCGCAACAGATCGATGAAGTGGCAGGCTTCCCCAAGCAACCTTCCGCCCCCCACGTCACCATCCCTGGTCCAGTGGTCCACTGGGATCGCCCCGGCGTTCACGGTATAGATGAAGGACTTGGGCTCGTTCAAGCCCGACAGAAGTTCCTTCATTTTCACGACATGGGGAGAGAACCGGCGGTTAAAGCCCACCATGAGCAGCAGCCCGGGAACTGCGGTCGCATAACATCGCTCGACCTCTTCGATCTCCTCCAGAGTCAAAGCAAGCGGCTTCTCGACATACACGTGCCGGCCCGCCCGCAGCGCCTGGCAGACGAAGCGCGCATGAGTGTCGTGACGGGTCGCAATCACGACAATCCCAGCGTCGGGATCCGTGAGCGCCCGTTCCACATCGGTACTGGCGGCTTCGAAGCCGAATTTCCGCGCTGCATGGGCAGCGGAGACTCCGCCGCGAGACACGACGGAACCGAATGTGACTCCCGCCCCGGAGAACGCCGGAATCAAAACCTTGGCGGCATATCCGCCGGCCCCAACAAAGTTCACCCTCGGAACTGCCCCCCCGCCCGGGACCGCAGCCGACCGCGATACGGGTCCCGCGATACGAATGGTTGGCCGCAGGAGTTCGCCAGTGGGGCGTTCACTCTCGCCGGGATACTCGATTACAATGCCGAGGTGCGGCTCGCCGCTGAGCAGAAGTTCGTAAGCCTTCTCGGCTTCGGAAAACGGGAAACGGTGGGTGGCCAGAGGACGCACGTCCAGGCGTCCGAGCGCCATCATGTCCAGCACCGCCTCGAAATTGCGTTGGGCCGTCCAGCGCACAAAACCGATCGGGTAATCGCGCCCCTTCTCCTCGTAGGCCGGATCGTAGCGGCCGGGACCGTACGAACACGAGACTTGAAAAGAAAGTTCTTTCTTATAGAAATCCGCTCGCGAGAGTTCTAGTCCGGTGACGCCTACCAGGACCACGCGCCCGCGTTTTCGGCACATCTGGGCGGCCTGCGTGATCGGCTCGCTGCTCCTGGTGGCTGCGGCCACAATCACACCGTCGACCCCCCGGCCGCGGGTCAGGGCCAGCGCTTCGCGCACCGGATCGGCACTCGCGGAAACGTCGATGGTCTCGGCGCCCCAGGCACGGGCCATGGCCAGCCTCCCCGCATCCAGATCGAGACCAATCACTTTGCAGCCGTGGCACTTGAGCAACTGCACGCCGATCAGGCCGATCAAGCCCAAACCCGTCACCACGAAGGTTTCGCCCAGAGACGGCTGTGCGAGTCGTATACCCTGCAGCGCAATCGCACCCACCACACCGAAGACCGCCTCCTCGTCTCCGACCGTGGGTGGGATTGAGGCCGCCAGATTCACTGGAACGTCGACGATCTCCGCGTGTCCGCCGTTTGACAGTACGCGCTCGCCGGGCGCGAAACCTCCGGCGCCCGATCCCGCATCGATCACTGTTCCTACGTTGCAATACCCCAGGGGTAGCGGTTCCCCCAGTTTTGCCTGCACGCTCTCCAGCGTAGCGATCAGACCATCGGTCCTGATCGTCTGCATGACAAGGCGAACCTTATCCGGTTGCTGCCGCGCCTTGTCGATCCACCCAGCCCTCCCGAACTCGAGAAGCATTCGCTCCGTCCCGGAGGAGATAAGGGACGCTCGCGAGCGCAACTGGAGACGGCCCTGCTGCACGCGGGCGGCGGGCACGTCCGCGGCTCGAATCCTGCCCGTGCGCAAGTCCTGAAGTATCTGTTTCATATCGCCAACAAAGAGAAGTGCGCCTTTACTCCTCCACCGCGAGCAGAGGTTTCCCTACCGTCCTCACGGCCACGGGTGCCGACGGCCGCCGGAAACGCAAAGCTGCTTTCCGGCGGTGTTTTCCGGTAAACGTTCTGAAAGCCGCACTCTGCTCGACGAACCGGGAGTCTACCATGGCCAGCATGGCGGCGGTCAGGCAAATCCAGGTGTTTATCGTCGTGATATTGACCACGACGTTCGCTAACAGACCATACAGCAGATAGGCGAACGGGCCGATACAGAATAAGAACCGCATCCGATTCGCGGGCGTATTCGGTCCTTTTCGCAGGATCTGAAAAAGACGGAACGCCACGATTACGACCAGAAACACCGTTGCCAACAGCCCTAAGACGCCTACTTCTGCACCCTGCTCGATGAAGAACTGATGAGCGGTGTCGTAGGGACTATAGAAGTGCATCGCCGAAGGACCGACACCAGTGACCCAGTGGTCCTTGAATACCTGCCAGCCAATTCGCATGGCATCAACGCGTCCGGCCGCCGAAAGATCGTGCTCGGTATCGAATCTCACCGCCCACCCCATGCGCTTGAGAAACTCTCCAGCGGCGTCGGACGGCACGAGGTAGAACATTCCAATAATGACAGTCCCAACTGACAAAACACTGATTCCTACTCGTCTCTGAAAGAACAAGACGAGCAACACGACAGCCAACCACGCAACAAACGCCGTTCTGCTTTGCACAATGATCAGATGCACCATGATGAGACCGGCCAGGGCGCCGAACCAGATGCGGCACCACTTCTTCTGGGCTCTGTCCAATGCGATTGCAACCATGGGCGCTCCGACCAACACCAGAAATGCCGCCGTGTTTCCCTGATTCCCGAACGTAGCGTCCTCATAGGGCTTGAACGCGTTGAACTCGTACCGTGTGTCCAAAACGGCTCGCAGGCTCGGAGTACCGAAAACGGAATGGTAGGCCTGGATTCCCGATAATAGCGGAAACAGGGAGCCCAACGATACAGCCAGGCACATCCACACAATCTGCTTTGTGTCCAGATCCACGTTCGCGAATGCAAGATAGGTCAGGAGCAGCGCTACAAAGCAGCAAATGTAGTTCACGATCACGTCCGGGCTGTCGCCGTTGGCGATAGTGCTTACAGTGCCCGCTATAAACCACAAGAACAGCGCACTGAACATCGCTGCGTTTCGGCCGGTCAGGAGTGTTCTCTCTCGCGCGTCGCCGGCCCGGGCCATCAAGACGCCGAACGAAAGCAGTACGGCCGGCACAAGGACGGTCTGCCACTGATAAACCAACGTGGTCGTGCTCATGTGTAGCAGGTAGTGATAGGCTTTACCCGGATAGCTGCTCAGCATCGGGAGCACGAACAACAAAAACAGTCTTAACGCGGTTGAAATTCGCATGCTTCAAGCTCGGCGGAACCCTCGGTTGTCTTTGCGGCGACCCTGTCAAGGCCCTCCAGAATGGCCCCCACGTGGTGTTGCCAGGTGTATCGTGAAAGCGCGGTTCTCCGCGCGTTTGTTCCCAGCGCCTTTCTCCAGCCGGGGGACTCGGCCAGAAACCGGATGGCCGCGATGAGATCCTCGACAGATCCTGGCTCGCACAGAACAGCCACGTCCTGGGTCCCCGGCCCCGGTCCGCATTCCGGTATCGCCCGCGCCTTGAGGGCTGGTGACAAAGTGGCCCCAAGCTGCTCCAGGTCCGATGCGACGATGCTCTTGCCCATGGCCATATACTCGTACAACTTTGTCGGAGAGCCGAAAAACCGCGATCCGTCCGGGTTTCTCACGTGGGGCGAAAGCAGCACATCGGAAGCGGCCAGATAAAGAGGAGCCTGATCCTGCCGCACCAGTCCAGTCAGAGTGACAAACTCGCGGCAACTCTCGTCCCCGATGTGGGCCAGGACATCGGGCATTTTCAAACCATCCCCAACGAGCAGGAAGTGCATCCCGGTCCTTAGGAGCCAACTGCGTTCCGTGTCGATCATGCGGCGGATTGCGGCGGCAAGGACGTCAACGCCGTGCCACATACCGAACGTCCCCATGAAGGTCGCCACAACCGCATTAGCCGGGATTCGGTGCCTCGCCCGCAGATCGTCTGTTTCGGCGTCCGTAAAGCGAGCTGGATCGAACAAGCTGGGATCAATGCAGTTCGGATAGCACACGATCCTCGCTGGCTCTACGCCTCGGGCGATCAGCTCATCTCTCAGGACGTCGGAAACCGTCACAACCAGGTGGGCGTGCGCCAAACACACCTGTTCGATGAGGACGGCCAGTTGGTGATTCCGTAGCGCGCGCCCCCAATTCCTCGCGATCCATGCCTCCGAGCCGTTGTATTCGATGATCAACGGAACCCCAAGTTGTCGTGACAGCACCACTCCCGAGTAATCGAGCACGGACATCCGTTGGTAAATGAACCGGCACTGCGCAGGAATCTTCGCCGCCAGATGAGGCACGATCAACTCCTGTGACGGACCGTGATTCACCTCAAAAGGGTAGCCGAAATGGCGCAAACGAGGCAGCAACAACCGTGCGACGCTGGGGCGAGTCAGCTTGTTATCGACAAGGGCCGCGTACGAGACATCGTAGCCGAGACCGCTCAGCCCGTTCAATACGCCCGCGATGTGCCCAACGGACCCTCCGGATTGAACGCCAAACCACATGTTCGCGTTCAGGAAAACGACGGATCGCGAATCGTGGAAGACCGGCGCGATGCGAGTCTCCCGGAGCAATTGCCGCACGTGCCGGTAGCGGCGTGATTGCGATAGTCTTCCCGCCCAGTTACCGCGTAGGAGACCGGCAATAGCTCGCACGACGTCCCAAAAGCCGATGCGCCGGGGCTGGAGGTCGGCGGAGATCGCGAACATCTGGCGAGCTCTGGTCAGCAATGCGCACAAAAGCACCACCGGCATGAGCGCCGTCGCTTCTTCCGTCTCGGACACGATGTAAAGCCGCCCGGGCTTCATTCGGAGGAGCGTGCCCATTAACTTCGGAAGCGGCAGTGTCCGTAATCGCTGTAGCACAATTACTTCCGGCGTGCTCCCGGCGATTTGGCCGATCTTATCGAGGAACGTACTGCCGATGGAATAGGCGGTAAATGCGTAGGTGCTCTTGTTCGGGTCAGTATTCACAGGCCGACAACTCCTTGCCGTCGTTCATCGCTCACTGAGCCTTCTCTTCGCAAGCATGAGCAAATGCAACGCGAATATTGCGAAATAGCACACGAAGGACGATACGGCCGCTCCCATAATGCCGTAGCGGGGGATTACGATTATATTCATTCCAATATTGAGTGCGGCAACAAGGAGCCACGCCAGTATGGACATGACCGGGAAGCCGAGCGCGGCGAAATGTATTGACAAAAGCGTGTTGGTCCCGTAAAAGACCATCGCTGCCGCGAGAATCATGAATGGGCCCACCGCCTTTAGAAACGCCTTTCCGTACAGAATACCCACCAGGGGTCGCGCCATGAGGCAGCACACCGCCGCCACTCCGAGCATGGCGATTCCGAGCAACGTGGCTGCCGCTTTTGTAGCCTGCAGCCTCTCCACTTCGGTTTCGCATTGAACCAGCCGCGGGAACACCACCGTCGCCACCGCGGCCGGAAGCAGGTTGAGGATGTCACCCATGGATGACGCCACCGAATAGTATCCCGCTTCCGCGGGTCCGAGCATGTACCTTACCATGAGCAAATCGGCTCTGAGCACCACAAATCCGAACACCGATACCAGATAGGCTCTGAACCCGAAGTTCAGGCAGCGCCGAAACAGCGCCCTTGAAGGGAGGCGGAGAGTCTTGAGCGACGGAGCCAGCCGCGCCAGCACCAGGACCAGGCCCACCGTCACCCCGGCCAGAGCTGCACTCAGCGCTGTATTCAGTGACAGCGCGCCTGTGAGGAGAAACCCGAGGATTAGAACCAGCACCAGAACGCGAGAGGCGATTTCTATCAGATTGAACTCGTGGATTCGGTTCAATCCGACCAGCAGATTTTGAAGGAGCAATAAAGTTAGGCCGACCGGTACGTAGGCTAATGCCAGCGCCAGTGCCGGATCGTGCAGGGGGCTGCTGGCAGCGTGGGTCCGGAATACTGCCCAAAGCGCCGCACTAAGGAGCCCCCCAAGACCCAGACCGACAAGCAGAGAATTGGCCAGCAACGGGGAGACCAGGCGGGCGTCTTTAGCCACGTATCTGGTGTTCGCCGCGTGGAGTCCCATGTTGGCGAACTGCACTGCCATTGCACCTATGGTCACTCCGACTGCGAAGTATCCCCTGCCCTGGGGGCCCAGGGCCTTGGCGGTAACGACGCTGGTCAGCAGGCCGATGGCCGCCGTGAGCACGCGGGACGCGAAGGTGAAGCCGGCGAGCAGCGCGGTCCGGGACTTCACCGCGTTGAGCAGGCCGGACCGCGCACCCTCATAAGCCGACATGACCTGGCCGCGCACTGTCCTGGAATTCGCTGCCTCGCCAGTGGGGCTTCGATCGAATGCATCGCTCAGCAACAGGGGCCGCCTTTCGTCTATGTTCCCGGCTTGCAGATGTCCGCCAAATCCAGCGAGCGTTGTTTCATGCAGCAGCATGCGCTCGGCTCCGGCTGATATGCGGCAAGAGACGTTTCGGATGGCGAGGCCTTCGGCCCCAGGTAATCCACATGGCGGTTCCTGAAGACTGAGCGCGTCACTTCCGGGACTGTGCATGATGTGAACTACTTCAGGGAGCATCGCTGTCCGCCCATCCGCGAGCGGAACACCCCGAGGGACGCACAGTGCGGCGGATTCCTAGCAGTGTCGTGTTATTGAGTACCACTGAGCTGGGCCAGCCGCTTATTATTTCCCAGTGGGTCCTATTGCCGGCTTCTGCAGAGTTCCAATAATCACAACTCGAGCCTTCCGCAGATAGCTTGTCGAATTTACAACTCGTTCGTATAGCCACCCCAGACTGTAAGTCAGAGCGCAAAACCTGAGGTACTCGGGCCGACCCTCGAAAAACGCCAGCGAGGTAACAATCAGGCCGGCGGACGAAGCTACTGAGGTGATCGGCCCTGCGGCATTGGCACGGTACAAGGTGGGGAACGTATCTACGACGGCCCGGCCTCTTACCTGGTTGACCAGCTCGTGAACGCGGTGGGGGAGGATTCTCGCCAGCACGGGCATATAATGCCATTTATTGGGGGTCTTGAACATGAATACGCCGCCGGGCTTCAAGACACGCTGCACTTCGGCAAACACCGTCATGGGATCGGACAAATGCTCCACCACGCTGTTGCAAATGACAACGTCGAAGGACTCGTCGGCGTAAGGCAAAGACTCGGCACTGCCAATCGTCGCATGATCCAGGTTAGGATTCGCAGCGACGCGGCGATCCGGATCGATTCCGTACACCCGCGACGCCAGGCCTCGAAAGTTCATTTGTGGCAGAATCCCGGCACCGGCTCCAAGGTCCAGCACTCGGCTGCTCGGAGATATCACTTTCATGATCCGGGTTCGAAACAGGACATTGTCCCATTTCGCCCCGTACTCGGGATACCACTTGCGATCGAGTGCCTCGACCAGTGTTGACATGATGATTACGGATTTGCAAATCGGCGTAAGGCCGGCGTATCAGTCCGGGCGGCGTCGAAACTGTCCTTACGTTGCGCGCGTTGCTTCTCCAACATCTCCAACATGTATCAATGCACCGCCATTTCGGGACCAATCCTGACCTCAAGCGGCGCCAGCGGGCCGCTTCGTCTCCATACCAGTCTCTGCGAGCCGGTGACGATCCCGTAGCTGCGCGAAACTCTCGATGGTTCGATGTCTAATTGCCATGCGCGGGCATCGTTCCAGACCACTTCGAAGCGTTTATCGTTCGCGTGTAATCGAAGACTTCCCGGCGCCAGCGGCTCCGCTTCCACACCCGGAGGCAAATGAAGTGGGATCTCCACGTCGTGAGTGCCCGAGCCTTCGAATTCATCGCGGATCGTAAGCCAATGCGACGCATGATCCAGCTTGATTCGGCGCACCGGCACGACAGGCTGCGCGAGTTTCCGGTAGCCGCCATGCGCGCCCTCGAACTCATCCCACTCCGGCCCGGCAGTCCATTTCCGCACCTCCGGCGTAGCGTCATAGTGCAAAGACCAGAGTTCGTTCCATGCAATGAACCGGTTGATCTCCTGCCCGTCCACCCGCGGCGTGTTGTGGCAGGCCGTCGAGCGGAACAAGTTGCGTTCCCGGGCGGAAGCGGTGTAAAGATACGCGCCGGAATCGGTCACCAGGTGCGTTCCATCCAAAACCGCCTCGAATGCCAGACAGTCGTTGTGTCCGTGCCCACCCCGGCCGCCGGTGCCCACTGGACCGCAGTCGATGAAGACATGATCGCGGTCAGTGCGCATCACGTAGAAGCCGCCTTGCGGGAAGCTCATTGATCGCGCAACGAGCGGGGCACGCTGATCGAGCAACCAACGCGCCCCGGCGGCGCCCAGCATCCAATAAGCCTCCGTTAGCGGTCCGGCTACGGTCTTTGCCAGGCTCTCGTCCTTCCAGTGTGCGGCCACCAGCCCGGGAAGATATCGGTGGTCATTAATTCCCTGCCCTCCCAACGGAAGTGCCCGCGCGTCGTCGGCATCACCGCACAGCGGAACGGTACCGTCGGGACGGGAATATTCCGCGGCAAACCGCGCCATGGCCAACACGCGGCTACGGTACTCGGCGGCAACCTCCAGCCCAACCAATTCGCGATAGCGAGCCGGATAGAAAAACAACTCCGTTACCAGCCTGTGGTAAGGCACCGAAGCTTCAAAATCGACCCCGTCCGCAAATACCTGCTTCGGCAACTCGTCACAGAGCACTCGCCACCCGCGTTCGAGCCAGAGGCGGGGACATGCCCCCTCGCCGAAGAAGATCCCCGCCACCACCAGGGCGGCCGCATCCGCCGTGCAATGGTTGCCGTTGATATCGGAGAACTCCAGGTACCGGAAGGTGAAATCACCATGGAGGTAGATGCACCTGAGAAGCTCCAGGCGGAACTCGCTGTCCACCCATGCCTTGCTGCCGTTGAAGACATGGAACAGCCACGCGAAGGTGAACAACCGGATCGCCGGCTCCATGGTGCAGCACCAGTTCACCGTGTGCGCGTACGGGTTGGCCGTTATCCATTCGGCCAGGATTTCGCGGGTGAACCGGGCGTACTCATCCTTGCCAGTCAGTAAATAAGCCTGGCCCACGGGGATGAGCCACTGCAGGCGCGATATCTCCCAGGGTATTTTGACGTCGCTGGGGCGGCTGAGATCCACGTATTCGATATCACGCATGTAGGCCGCGCCCCAGCGCGCGCCCGTCTTGTAATCCTGATACCAGTCAATTGGTTTGCCCAGACGGATCGTTCCGGTTCCGAGCAGGTCGATTTCCCGGGCCAGTGCCCTCCGGGCCGCCCGCAGGATACGCTCCGCGTCGCCCGCACACAGGCTCGCAAAGGTTTCCGTATCCACCGGCGCGGTCGCAGCCAGGAAGGGCCGCGACGCAAGTCTCTTCCATAGTGCGTCGAGACTGCTCGCGCCGGTCGCCCGGAGCACCGCGGACCTTGTAAACGTGGACACGCGGCGGGGAGCCAGATAGCGGTCCAGTTCCCCGCGGATCTCGGTAAAAGCACGACGCAAGACCACCTGCGGCGGCTTCTTTCTGGCCCGGTTAAGCCGATCCAGCAACTGCGGCAAACTCAAGCCACTCTCGCTTGCCGTCGCTCAATCCAGCAGTCGTACCACGCGGCCAGATTGAAGAGCACCCAGATCCTCGTACAGGCCCTGGGATCGTGACCTCGACGGTGCATCTCGAACAGCCGGTTGATGTACTCGAGATTGAAGTAATCCCTCTTGATCAGCGCCGAATCGCCAATCACCTGCTGGACATGCCGGCCGAACGAACCTTTCAGCCAGTCGCTCATGGGTGCCCCAAAGCCCATTTTTTTTCGATGGATCAATTCGTCGGGGATAAGTCCTTCCACGGCTTTCTTCAGCAGATACTTGGAGGTCCCGTTGCGCGTCTTCCACTCCATGGGAATATCCATGCTGAATTCGACCAGTTTGTGATCCAGAAAAGGTACCCGCGCCTCCAGCGATACCGACATGCCGACCTTGTCCACACGCATGAGCAACAACTCCGGGAGTCGGAGTCTGAACTCGGTGTGGATCATGCGGGTCAACACATCGCACCCAGGATACTGCGCGTCGAAAGGCTCCAGAAAGGATCGCACCACGTTGAAGCTGTCCGCCTCGTAGTAGTTCCGCGGTAACAACCCGCTACGGCAGACGGCTTCGGACATCTCCGGAGGCGGGAGCTTCGCGGCATTCAGGCACTGGTCTTTCATGAGGTCCCAGAAAACCATGGCGCCGCCCCAGAACAGCTCCCGGTCGCGCGCCGCACGGTCCACGAAATCTGCATAAACATCGAAGGATGGCCGCAGCCCGGCCAGCTCACGCGCCATCCATGCCGCCCCTCGCTGGGCGGACTTGGGAAGAAGGCTCTGAAACGGGCGCCAGAACTTGCGGTAAATCTCGAGATAGCGCATGTAACCGCTGTACCCGCAGAACTGTTCGTCCGATCCTTCGCCTACCTGGATCACGCGGATTCCGCTATCGTGGGCCAGTTTTGACACGAAATACAGGGGAATGCAGACCCAGTCCGCGATCGGTTCGTCCTGATGATATACGAGGTCGTCCAGATACCCGATCATGTCGCTTTCGTCGATCAGCACCTCGTGATGGTTCGTTTTGAACTTGTCCGCGACAATCCGCGCGTAATTGAGCTCGTTGAGGTACGGGAAGTCTTTGAATCCGACGGTGAACGTCTCCAACGGCCGGTTCGTGAATTCGTTCATCAAGGCCACGTTGGTGGAGGAATCGACGCCGCCGGAAAGAAATACGCCAAAAGGCACGTCCGACATCATTCGAACTTCCACCGCCTCGCGCAGGCGCTGACGGATGCCCTTGACGTAGAATTCCTCGAGCGCCCGGTCCGAGAGACCGCGAATCTCCGCCGGGTCGATCGCCTGGCCCGGCACGGCATCCCAATAACGAACCGCTTCGAAACGGCCATCCGCGTATATCTGAGCGTAGTGCGCGACCGGCAGTTTGAAAATGTTCTGGAACATGGTCATGGGCGCCGGTGTCGTCATGAACGACAGATAGTGGTACATCGCCCGCGGATCCACCTCGCGCCTCACCGCCGGGTGGGCGAGTATCGCTTTGATTTCAGACGCAAACAGTAGCAGCCCGTCTTTCAGATAGAAATACAGAGGCTTGACCCCGGTACGGTCGCGGAAAAGGCTCATCACGCGCTTCCGTGCGTCCCATATGGCAACGCCAAAATCGCCTCCAATGCGTTGAACGAGCCCTTCCGCCCCCCACTCTTCATAGCCGTGGACCAGTACTTCGGTGTCGGAGTGATCGGTGGCGAACCGGTGGCCCGCGGCGACTAACTCCGCTCTCAGTCCCGCATGATTGTAGATTTCACCGTTGAATGTCGTCCAGACGGTTCGATCCTCGTTGCACATCGGCTGGTCCGCGCTGGCACTCAGATCGATGATCGACAGGCGCCGATGGCCAAGGCCCACCTTCCGGTCGGGTGCGATCCAATTGGCGCCCCCGTCCGGGCCGCGATGCACCATGGTGTCGCGCATCCGCGTCAACACTGCTTCTTCAACGCAGCCTGAATTCCCGAAGTGATAAATACCGGCGATTCCACACATGTTAGCTCTGTTGGCCCAAAACACCCTGCGCCTGAATCTGCTTTTCAACTTCGAAACTAATGCGTGCGGATTGTAACTGATCCGCCAGGGGGATTGGCCACTCTGTGCCGCGCTGCAAGCAATCCGCCAGCGCCATCAGTGCCCGCAAATGGCCCTTATCCGGGGACCCGGCACTCCATCCACGGTGCCGCCCGCCCGTGATCGTAAACGATTTGTAATCATCCATCGATAGCACCTTGCCATCCGCGAAGACGGTCATTTGCTCTTTGGGAAACTGCTTATTCCCCAGAGCAGTGTAAGTCAGCGTGCAAACCGACCCATCGGAATAGGCGATGGTAGCAACAAAGTTGTCGTTCTTAGCCCACTGCCCGCCCGCCGGTACGGCGGCCCTCGCGTGCGCACTTGTCACCCTGGCGCCGCAAAGAAAGTTGAAAAGATCGTAAATGTGGCAGGCTTCCCCGATATTCCGGCCGCCGCCCTCTGTTCCGTGTACCCAGTGGTCCAATGGAATATAGCCGGCATTCATCCGGTAATTCACGATCAGCGGAGTGGTTCGCTCGCGCAGTACCTCCTTGCACTTCTGCAGGGATGGCGAGAACCGGCGGTTGTAGCCGGTCATCAGAACCGGACTGCCGCCTCGCTGATAGAAATCCTCGATTTCGTCGATCTCCTGCTCGCTGAGCGACAGCGGCTTTTCGACAAACACGTGTTTCCCCGCGCGCAGCGCCTGCAAGACCATGCTTCCGTGCAGATGATGCCGAGTCGAAATCAGGACCAGGTCCACATCTGGAGCCGCAAGGACCTCCTGGTAGTCGGTAGTCGCCCTGCTGGCTTCGTACTGCGTCGCGATGGCCCGAGCGTTGGAACCGGTTCTGCTCATTACCCAGCGCAGCGCGTAGTCCTGCCGCAGCTTCACAAGATTCGGCAGGTGCATGCCCTGCGCGAAGCTGCCCGCTCCCACGAGCGCGAGCTGAATTTTGCCGCTTTTCGGCTGTGGCGCGGCCAGGTTGATAGTTCGAATCTGCGCCTCAGCGCGTGCCGGGTAGCGCAGCAGGACCAGCAGCGGCTTCTCCCCTTCGCGGTTGAGCGCGTCGTAGGCTTCGGGCGCCCGGTCAATGTCGTAAGGCTGGCTCGCCAGGTTCGCCAGCGAGACCCTGCCCTCCGCCAGCAACCTTAAATACTCCTCCATGTTCCGGGTTTCCGTCCACCTTACGTAGGGAAGGGGATAGTCCTGCCCGCCTTCTTCGAAAAGAGGATCGTAGCGTCCCGGACCGTAGGAGGTAGAGATCAGGAAGTCCAGTTCCTTGGCGTAGAAGTCGGAACGCTTCAAATGGAGTCCCACATCCCCCACCAGGATCACACGGCCTTTCTTCCGGCAAGCCTGCATGGCCTCGCTGATGACCTGATCGCTTTCCGTTGCTGCGGTCACGATCACGGCATCGGCGCCACTTCCCCCGGTGAGCTTAAAGACGCGCTCGACGTACTCTTCCGTGGAAGGATCGATGCCGAAATTCATCCCGTTGTCGAGTGCCTTGCGAACCCTCTGGGAGGAGAGATCCACTCCGATCACCCGGCAACCGTTGGCGCGCAGAAGCTGGACGGTCAACTGGCCCAGAATACCCAGGCCGACTACCACGACAGTTTCACCCAGCGTGGGTTGTGTCCGGCGCACTCCCTGCATCGCGATGGCGCCCAGCGTTACGGTGGAGGCGAACTCGGTTCCCAACCCATCGGGAATCCTGACCGCGAGATTCACCGGGACGTCAATGATCTCCGCATGATTCGCAATGCCGGCGCCCGCGCAAGCGACTCTGTCGCCAACGGAGAAGCCCGCCACTTCTTCTCCGGTTGCGATCACCGTGCCGGCCGCCGAATATCCCGTCGGCGAACCTGCAGCCAGCTTGCCCAGCACCCGGTCCAGGGTGCGCTTCACGCCTTGATCGCGCATCATCTCCAGCGCATGCCGGACATGTTCGGGTTGCTTAAGGGCGCGACGGTAGAGCGGCAATCCCGACATCCGCACTCCTGCGAGCTCCGTTCCCACGCTGATGCATGAATGGGCAACGCTAACCAGCACGCTCTTCGGGCTCACAGTGCAGGCCGGGACTTCCTCTACAACCACCCCACCGTGTTTTACGAGCACTTGTCTCATGGCAATTGGCTACTATAATATGGACTGACTTTTGAGCATTCGTCTGGCCGTTCCCAGAACTGCGTTCGCTGAAATCTGGCTGTGAAGTTCGCGCCTCCGACAGTGTCGTTGCCGGCGGCGCGCTCCCTGCCTGTCGCGAGCATCTACGCAGTTCTTCTCATCAGGCGGCGGAACCTGGTCCTGACACGTAAGGGTAGGCGAACAGGGCAGTCGGCCAGCGGCCGGGGTGCCGGGGCGGAGACGGAATTCGGACGTTGGTTGAGGAGATAGTCGCCGACGCGAGATTCCACCAGTGCCCAGTCGTCCGGCCGGGCCAGGCCATTGTGGAATCGCTCGACGGTCCGTTTTCCGGCCCTGCACTCCGGAGCAGGAGAGAGGTGACGCTCGGCGCCGAGGCTCAGTCCTCACGCCGGCTTTGGTAGTACCCGCTGCGATAGTAATACCCGTAGTAACCGTAGCTGTCCGACGTGTCGCGTTTCACCTGGTTCAGCACAACCCCGATCACGTTCGCTCGGATCCGTCCCAATGCCGCCAGCACGCCGCCAACGGCCTTTCGCTTGGTTTCGCCAGCCCGGCTAATCACCAGCACCCCATCGGTGGAGGTGGCCATCTGGAGCGGCTCGGCAAAACCGAGCAGCGGCGGGCCGTCGAGTATCACCAGGTCAAACTCCTTCGCAAATTCGTCCAGAAGGTCTCCAATGCGGGGACCCACCAGGTCCGCCGCCCGATGCGACGGTGGGCCGGCGGGCATTATGACCAGATTCGGTCTCCCCGCCATCGGGATCAGGACGTCCCGCCAGGGCAGTTCCCCGGTCAGGACATTGCTGAAACCGGTTTCGGGCGACAGACCGAACTTGCGGTGGACGCTCGGCCGGCGAAGGTCTCCGTCAATCAGCAACGTCTTCTTGCCCTGCTCGGCATGGGAGATGGCCAAATGAACGGCCGCCGTGGTCTTGCCCTCCCCGGGACCGGCGCTGGTGAGGAGAATGGAACGGAGCCTCTGCTCGAAGTCGCCCAACAGGATGGTGTTGCGAAGCGTCCGAACCGCTTCCTCAAACCCTGAGATGGTGCGGTAGTATCCCTTGCCGTGGTTGCGGTAGTCGCCGTTGTTGTTGGAGCTCTCCGCCGCGGCCGCGCGCTTCCGTCGTCCCGAGGTCGGTGCCCCGTTTTGGGCGGCGCCTGTGAGGTCGGTACCCGGCTCCACTTTTGCCACAGCGGTTTCTTCCGCGTAGGGGGCGCCAATCAGGTTCAACTGGCCCACGTTTCTTACTGCGGGCAGGATGCCAATTACGTCGGTGCCGAGATAGCGGCTGGCCGACTCGGGATCGCGCACCGTGGTATCGAGCGTATCGCCCAGGATGGCGGCGCCGACGGCAAGAATGGTGGAGAACAGGAATGCCAGGAGCAGATTCAACATCATGTTCGGGAAGACCGGTTTCGAGTCCGGCCTGCCCAGGTCCGCGATGCGGATGTTGTTGTTCTGAAAGCCGACGTTGATGCCGGCTTCCTTGATCTTGCGGATCAGCTCGTCGTACAGGGTCTTATCGGCCTCGGCCTCCCGCTTCAACTGCTGGTACTCGAAGGACCGGGCGTTGAGGCTGTCAAACTCGGCCTTGGTTTCGCCCACGGCCTTCTGGAGCATCTGCTCGCGGTTGAGGGCCTGGTGATACTCGACGGCAATGCGCTCGCCAACGTTCTTCCTGGTGTCCTCGAACTGCTTTTGTAGTTCGGCGAGCTGGGAGGCGGCCTTGCGGTACTCCGGATGGTTGGCGCCGTAAGTGCTCTTCACCTCGGCGAAGCGTTCCTGGGCGTCGTTCACGCGCTGGGCCAACTGGGCAAGGGCCTGACTCTGACCCGAGATCTGCACCGCCTCCAGGGAACCCGTGTTCACGGAGTTGTAGGCTGCCTCCTTGGAAACACGATCTGCCTGGGCGCTGGTGTACTCGGTGTTCAACTGCAGAAGACGGGCGGAGAGAATGTTGGTTTTGTCCTCCGGGTTGATGACGTTCAACTCTTTCTCAAACTGCGCCAGGGCTTGATTAGAGCGCTCCATTTTGGCCTTCAACTCGTCCAACTGGGTTTCCATGAAAGACGAGAGGTTGGCGGTGGAGCGAATGCGTATGTTGTAGGTGAGCTGGAGATAGGAGTTGGCTATCGCGTTGGCCGCATCGGCGGCCAGTTGCGGATCCGGCGAGCGGTAGCTGATGAGCAACAGATACGTATTGGGAGGGCGCGTTACCTTGAGCCGCCTCAGCATCACCGGCGCACGGCTGGTTTGCTGGGCCCGTGCGGGATCCTGATCGGAAAGCTGGCCTTCCTTGCGGAGAAGGTCAAATTTCTCGGCGGCGGGGCGCAGCACGGCATCAGACTCTATCAGCTTGATCTGCGTGGCAAGGAACTGATCGGCATCGTTGGGGGCGGAGCTGTTGGCGTGGGCGTCCTGGCCGATGACCTCCGAGGGAGCCTGACGATCGATGTCGATGGTGGCGGTGGACTCGTAGATGGGCCGTAGGCGAGAGGAGATGATGAAGGTACCGAGTACACAGGTGACCACAAATGCAACGATCTTCCACGCATGGCGGCGAAGAATCCACAGATAGTGCGACAGTGGAACGGCTGGCGCCTCGGCTTCCCCATCCTGCTGGGGGGGCACGGGCATATAGTAGCCGGGCGCCGGGAGATTGGTCGAGGGCGCGGCCGGGGGAAGGGCTGGGAATCTGGTTGTTTCAAGCATCTTAGGTTCGTCTTTTCACCAAGGAGCGCAGAGGATTCACGTCAACGCATTGTGTAGATGGCGGCGGCGCCGAGACCGGTGCCCACGAGAAGCACCTTCTCCAGGGTGCCGAAGGTGTTGCGGCGGCCGGTGTTGTCCGGAATATAGATGATGTCGTTGGCCATCAGGACCACGTCGGGCTCCTTGCGGTCGATGATCTTCTTCAGGTTGATGGGGATTTCGTTCTTCCCGCCGTTGCCGCCTTCGGTGCGGTAAATATAGGCGGTGTTGGAAGAGTACTGCTGCAGACCCTGCGATAGGGCCAGGGCTTTGAGCACACTGCTCTCGGCGCCATCGGTGAGCGGATAGGCGCCGGGCATCTTGACATTGCCCACCACAAAAATGCGGCCGGCCTGCGGAACGCGGATCTCCTCGCCCCCGTGGAGACTGATATTGAGCGCCGGATCGGTGGCGGTGATGAGGGCCTTCATGGGGATGCGCTGCACCAGCGTGGCCTGGTTGCCGTCGGGTCCGGGCTGCCCGCGGCTGACCAGGATCTCGGAGCCGGCGTCCTCGGCAAGGCCGCCAGCCCGGGCAATGGCGTCGAGCAGGCTGACGTTGCCGGTGGCCTGGAAGGTGAGCGGAGTCTTGACGGCTCCGACCACGCTAACCGGCCGGCTCCGGTATTCAGCCACGGAGACGGTGACAATCGGATCGACCAGTATCTGCTCCTTGACCAGAGCGGCAGCGACGGCGTTTTCCAGACCGGCGGGATAGAGCCCGGCCGCCTGAATGCGATCATGCAGCATGGGCAGACGGACGTAGCCCTCGGGGCTGACGCGCACGGTGCGGGTGAGCTCCGGCGCATCGTAGACGGTAATCCCAAGGAGGTCGTCGGGGCCGATGACCTCGACGGGGAGGTTGGAACTGTCGTTGAGCGTGGTGGCGCCCCCTACGCGGACGGGGACGGGCGCCGGTTGTTGGGCGACAGCGAGGCTGGTGACTGCCAGGCCACAGAGAAAAACGACGAACTGTTTCATAGACTACTCCCGTTTGCCGCCCGGATCCGCGGTGCGACGTCATGGCAATCGACCCGTTGCGCAATGCGCTCCACCTCGTGCGACAGGGTTTGCACCCTTTCGCGAAGGTCGCGCAACTGGTCGTCTACCGGCATTGTTCCATTATGTCCCCGAATAAACTGCTGCATGGCGATGCGCGCCAGCTCGGAGAGACTGTGAACGTCAACGGCGGCGCAGGCCTGGCGGTACAGCTCGTATTCCTCATACGAGAGGCGGAAGCTGACCATCCTGGTCTTGCGAGCCGTCATGGGCGAAGGGTTGAATGGCGCGAATATCGGCGACACACGCCACCCGGAATCATCCGGCGTGTTGAACGTCGCCTCTGCGGCGCAAGCTGAAGAAGCGGAAATAGCAGTCTTCGCAGCGCCAGGGAAAACTGAGTACGCCCACCACGCGCTCCAGGTAACTGCGCCGCGCCGAGCGCCGCAGCCTGTTTGAGCCGCACCGGGGACACCGCGATGCCGTCCAGGAGAAAGGGAGCTTCATGAACCATCCGTCCTGCTGACAAACTTACGTTGGCAATCCCGTTTTCGGGATTGCGCCGGCCCGTGACCCGCGCCACGATGAGATTCATTGCTTCCCGCCCAAACCCGACACCGACAGCCGGGCCGAAAGCTCCTCGATCTTGTGATTCAAATTACGCACCTGGCTGTGGACTTCATCCATTCGCGTTCGCAGCGTGTCCTCGCGGGTAGCGCCATTCAGCAGGACCCGCATCGCCTCGCGCGCCAGATCCGAAACGCTTCGCGCGCCGGAAGCCGAACAGAGCCTCTTGAGGCCGGTGTACTCCTCGTCGGAGACCCGTATGCTGAGAATACGGGCGCGCCGCTTATACACACTCATAAGGTCGCGGTGTACCGCATGATCGCCCTGGTGCCGGCCGAATCCAAAAAAAATGAGATTCTGGCATATCTGCTCACACTATCCGCACGAGATGATGCGCGCACCGAACGCTGCCGGTATCGTTGCACGGGAAACTCGTTGCCCGTCCCCTTCCTTGCGTGCCTCTGCTGATGGAGAGCAGAGGGGATGCCAGACGCTCCACTTGCAGCGGGAAATGGGCTACGAATACGAACTCCTGCTCGGGGCAAGCTTCGCCACTTGAGTCCCAGGCCGCTGATTCAGTCTAATCAGGCACACCGGTACTCACTCGCCCCACCGCCAAACACTGGATTCGGTGCACACCGGCCCAACAGTCGAGCAAGCCCGGTGTTCCTCCCACCAAGAGTGCAGCAGCGAGCATAGCACACGTGACATACGGCAGTCAACAGAGAACCCACTCGTTGTCGGAGCGGGATAGAAAGCTCCGGTCCGGGCAAATTGGAAAGTTCCGCCTGGCGACAGCCTGCGCAGGACAGCACCTGCCACTCCCTCCTGGCCGGAGATCGCTCCATGCAGCGCGGCCGGGGTCCGTCAAGGCTGCGCAGGGCTGGGCGCCGAAGGGAAGCCTTGACGGGTGGACGCGATGCAAAATGCTGCCTGGCCGTGGGAATGGCAGGTAAGATCGCCCGAACGAGGGATCAGGCGATCTGCAAAAACCGAAGCTTTCTACTTTGCCGCGACACTGGGAACCCACTCGTCCACTCGTCCGCTCTCCGTTAACACAGGCCGGGTTAGCTCTCCGCAACGCCTACTCCAAAGAGTGTGGTGTCGGTCAGTTGGTTCTATTACCATCACGAACGACTTAACTATACCCATACGCCCGAGTGGCGGTCGGAAGGGAGCAACAGAGGCGAGGATAGGTATGCCATACGTCGTGCAACCTTTTCGAAATCGGCGTGCTCAACCTACCTCCCGGCACACCATGCCAGGCCCCTCCAACTGGACGTCATGTTCCCGGTTCAAGGGCGACATCGCACAGCTCCTCTATGTCCACGTGGGTTTCATGCTCGCCAGAAAGACTGCTACGACCACCGGTCAAAGGCGCCTTCGGCCTACCGGAGACCGTCGCGGCCCAAACGGCCGAAGGTTCGCAACTCGGCGGGCGATCGGATGGGGGCCCCCACGAACTCCCTCACAGGTGGCGCCGGCACGGTCGCCATCTTAGGAGGTTTGCGCGACGATTCTGCCCATGAAAACCGCCACAACAGCGGATCATTTTGATCCCACGCATCGTGTTTTCAATGAACTACTTGGAATCACTGCTGTCCGGCTATAAGTCGAAGAGATTCAATTGGTTATAAAATGAGCCGTATTTGTTTTGGTTATCCGGTAGCTGAAGTGCCTGTAGAATGGGCACTCGCTCGAAAATCGTGACGC
>JBEKPY010000009.1:0-211853 GCA_049520275.1 Bryobacteraceae bacterium | reverse complement strand
ACCATCGCCCCTTCCGCTCAGGCAACGGCCAGGTCGCGCATATGAAAGTACTCTTTTGACCGGAATCAGCCTGAGTGCTGGTCAGACTGTAACCACTGTATGGCGCACCGAACCTGGGACCAGGCTTATCGTCGGGTTTAACAGCACCACTGTCCTATCGGCCTACTTCCGCACCTGTGCTTTCACCACTGTGCACCGGAAACGCCCACTGGCGCAAAGTTTCTGCCATGCATGGCCCAGCAAAAGCGGGCACTTCGCTAGTCTGTGACACTTTCGAAAGTCCTTTATTCTCAACATCGGCCAGGCCCCGAAAAGCTGCGGCTCGAGCAGATCGCTGGTCGGTTGGAGCCAGTGTCACAGACCCGTTCATTCCGGCCCCGCCGGTGGCTTTGCTTATCCGCGGAAAAGGAGACCCTTGCGGCTTCGTTCGTGGTCAACAGATCCAGCAAGGTGTGCATCTTGATGGCGGCCTTGTGAGCACGGAACCGTGCCCAGGGGAACACCGACAGGCACAGATCGATGGCGGTCGAGTCCAGGGCGTACACGGTGTTGTCGAGATCGGAACCGAGCGACTCGTTGGCATACATCGGGCGCGCGATATGGATGAGCACCTGAGCGAAGTCGGCGTAGATGCGCCAGTCGTGAGACTCGTCGGCGTCGGCCAAAGTGGACCGCGAGACGTTGCCGCGGAATCCCATGTGATAGAGCTTGCGCTCCACCGAGCGCAGGCAGGCCTCGATGTCGCGCAGACTCTCGCGAAAGGTTAGTTGGGCAAAGGCGAGACAAAGAAACTGATCGAGGCAGGGAAAGCCGCGAAATCCGCAGTTACCGTTGTACCGCGCCACACACTTCTGGAACTCGTAGGGCGGGACGTGATCCATCAACTGAGCGAAGACAAGACGGCCGACATTGCATGCCTCATTGTCGGTTCGGTTTCCACGGGGCTTTCGGAGCCTCAAAACAGCCGGCGCGAGTTGAAATCGAAAAAACTTCGGACACCACTTATCCCCATGAACGCACAGGAGTTATCGCGCAACTCGGAAGCGAGAGCCGGACACCAGTGATGCGGTTTGCGCCGGCGCCGCAGCCCTTACAGAAGTCTTACAACACGAGGCCCTGATCACTGTTAGCCTGGGAATGTACCATGACTCGCAATCCCGCCGAATCCAACCCGGTTGCCATGCCTGGCCGCGCGGGCATGAACTGGTCCACCACCGCCATCATGGTGCTGCTTCACGCAGGCGCGGTGGCGGCGCTGTTCATGTTCAGTTGGCGTTACCTGGCGACCGCTCTGCTGCTGTGGCTGGTTACCGGCGGCTTGGGCATCAGCATGGGCTACCATCGCCTGCACACGCATCGCTCGTACCGGGTGCCGCTGTGGATGGAGTACTTCTTTGCCGTTTGCGGCGCGCTGACGCTGGAGGGCGGTCCCATTTTCTGGGTGGCCACGCACCGCATCCACCATCAGAAGTCCGACCAGCCCGGCGATCCCCATTCGCCGCGCGACGGCGCGTTCTGGTCGCACATGGGCTGGATTCTGTTCGGCGATGTGAACCACAACAACACCCGGGTGATGTCCAAATACGCCCCCGACCTTGCGCGGCACCCGTTCTACGTCTGGCTGAACAATTACCACTGGGCGCCGACCGTGGTGCTTACGGTCATTCTGGCGGCCATCGGCGGGCTGCCCCTGGTGCTGTGGGGGATCTGCTTCCGCGTGGTGGTTGGTTTCCACTGCACCTGGCTGGTGAATTCGGCCACGCACATGTGGGGTTACCGCCGCTTTGCCACGCGCGACGACTCGCGGAACAACTGGTGGGTCGCTCTGATCACCTTTGGCGAGGGATGGCACAATAACCATCACGCTCATCCGACATCGGCGCGGCACGGTCTGGCCTGGTATGAGTTCGATTCCACCTGGATTCTGATCAGCATTCTGAAGAAGCTGGGAGTGGCCCGCTCGGTCCACGTTGCCAGGCTGCCCACGGCGGTTGCCGAACGCGAAGCGGCGTGACCGCCGGGGAGTTTTCTACTCCCTCCGCTCCTTTCGCTATCCTTATAAGCATGGTGATCGCCGGACGGCGGAAGTCCATTGCGTTCTTCATCGCGCTGGGCGCCGGCCTCATTTCCGTTATCCTCCTGCTCTACATCGGCTGGGTTCTGCTGAACTGGCGCACCGGCATCCTGCTGTTCCTTGGCGTGCTCCTGCTGGCCATGATCATCGCCGGCATCGTGGTGAATACCACGTTTCTGGTGCGCGAGATCCGTCGCAACGAGCAGCACAACGCTTTTATCAACGCGGTCACTCATGAGTTGAAGACTCCCGTGGCCTCCATCCGCCTCTATCTGGAAACGCTGCAGACGCGCGCCATCGACGAAGCGAAGCGGAAGGACTTCTACGCGATCATGCTGGAAGACAGCGGACGCCTGCTGGCCTCCATCGAGCAGATTCTGCGCACGGGCCGCATGGGCCAGACCAACCGCAAGCTGAATCTGTCGCCGGTGAACCTCAACGCCCTGATCGAGGACTGCGTGGGGCGGGCGCGAACGCTGCACCACCGGACCCCGGATTCGCTGCAGTACGACGGCGCCGCCCAAGCCACCATCATGGGCGACGCCGACGAGGTGAGCGCCGCGATTTCCAACCTCATCGACAACGCCGTAAAGTATTCCGGAAGCACCGTGAAGATAATCGTGGAAGCGAACGATAAGGACGATAAATTCGTATCGATACGCGTTAAAGACGAAGGAATGGGGATTCCAAAGTCCGAATTAACGCATATTTTCAAACGCTTTTACCGGGTGCCCGGACCGCTGGCCGGGCGGATCAAGGGCACCGGCCTGGGACTCTTCATCGTCCGCTCGGTGGCCCGGCGGCACGGCGGGCGCGCCTGGGCCGAGAGCGAAGGCCCCGGACGCGGCAGCACGTTCGTCCTGCAGTTCCCCATGTCGCGATGAGCCGGATTCTGGTGGTGGAGGACGAGCTGCACCTGGCCGAGGGGCTGCGTTTCAACCTCGAAGACGAAGGCTACGCGGTGCACGTTGTGGAAACGGGGGAGGCCGCGCTGGAGTTGCTGCTGGGCGGGTCAGCCGCGTTTGACGTGGTGATTCTCGACGTCATGTTGCCGGGAAAGAGCGGCTTCGTAGTGGTTTCCGAGCTGCGCCGGGCCGGGCAGTTTGTTCCCACGCTGATCCTGACCGCGCGCGGTCACCCCGACGATGTCCTGCAGGGTTTCGCCGCGGGCGCGGACGACTATCTGACGAAACCCTTCCAACTGTCCATTCTGATCGCCCGCATTCGCAGCCTGCTGCGCCGCAGCGAGTGGCTCCAGTTTGTCGCGAGCCGCGCGCCGGCACCGGTGGAACCGAGGGAAGCATTCACTTTCGGCGAAAAATCGGTGGATTTTGAAGCACAGGAACTGCGCGTTCGGGAGCAGGCGTTTCCGTTGACGCTGATGGAGGCGAATCTTCTCCGCTACCTGATTCAGCACGAGGGAAAGGCCGTTTCGCGGAGGAAGATGATCGAGGAGGTGTGGGGTCTGCGGGAGGACACCGACACCCGGCCCATCGACAACTTCATCGTGCGGCTGCGGCGTTACATCGAGGACGACCCCAGACGCCCTCGCCACCTGACCACCGTTCGCGGGGTGGGGTATCGGTTCGTGGCCTTCCCGGCGGCTGCGGCGCCATCCAGGTAGAGTACTACTAGTCCTATTACAACCATTTTCAGCGCAGTGGTACCAACTCCCGGACGTTGGTGGTTCGTTTTTGCGACAATTGGCGTTTACAATACTTCTCGGATCGGAGGATCTTGAAAGGGAGCGGAGCATCGTTCGTCAGTTCCGGCAACGGCGGAGCCGCGCTCGCCGTGCCCGAGGCGGACTTGCTCGGGTTGCTGGCCGCGGTGACCGGGGCAGCGGAACCGGACGAAGCGCTCGAACAGATCTGCGTGTACGTCGAGCGCCGTTTGCCGGGCTGCCGGGTTTCCGTGCTGGCGCTGGATGGCTGGGTCCTGACCTGCGCGGCCGCGCCCAGCCTGCCGCCGGAGTACATTCGTGGAACCACCGGCGTCCGTCTCCATCCCGTCACTGGGCTGGAGGCCGCCGCTGCCAATGGCGTTCCAGCGCTGGTGCGAAGACTGGGTCTGGCGGAGATCTCCTCCACACCCATCGTGTCGTCGCAGGACGCGTTGCTGGGCCTGCTGAACCTGTACGCGCCCGCCGGACACAGCATCGCAGCCGAAACGTTGCGGGACATCGCCGCGAAGCTGGCGGCGGTGGTGCTGGAGCGGCGGAATCTGGAACGGCGCATGATCTTCGAGACGAACCACGATGCCACTACCGGCCTTCCCAACCGGCGCCGCTTCCTCGATCTCCTGGATGGCGAGCTGTCCGCCGCCGCGCGGGACCGCGAACACGTCACCGTGGCCGCCCTGGACATGGACCGGTTTCGTCAGGTGAACGAAGCCATGGGCCACGACGGCGGCGACCGCCTGCTGCGCTACGCCGGAGAACGGCTTCGTTCGGTGGTGGGCGGCGACGGAATTGTGGCCAGAACCGGCAGCGACGAGTTTGCCATCGCCTCGCGCAGCCCCGCCGCCGTGTTGGAGGAGTTGCTGCGGAGCGCGCTGTCGGGCCCGTTCACGGTATCCGGACGAGAGTTGTTCGTCACCTGCGCGGCGGGCCTGGCCGTTTCCTCCGACGACGCGCCGGACGGTTCGGCGCTGTTGCAGCAGGCCGAATCCGCGCTGCAGCGGGCGCGCTCGATCGGACCCAATGAAGTGACCCGTTTCCGCGCCAGCCGGCGCCCCCCATCGACATCGGATTTCGACATCGAGCAGCAGCTTCGCCAGGCATTTGCCGGCAGCGAGCTGGAAGTGCGCTATCAACCGGTGCAGCGCGCCGGCGGAGAGCTGGCCGGGTTTGAGGCACTGCTGGCCTGCGGATCGCTGGCGCCGCGCGATTTCATCCGCGTGGCCGAGGTCTCCGGCATCATCGTTCCCATTGGCGCCTGGGTGCTGGAGAACGCCTGCATGCGCGCGGCGGTGTGGAACGCGGCCGGGCGAGGACCGATCCGCCTGGCGGTCAATGTCTCCGCGGTGCAGTTCGCCTCGCCGGGTTTCGTGGGCGTGGTGCACAATGCGCTGGAGCATAGCGGCCTTTCGCCCGCGCTGCTGGAACTGGAAATCACCGAAAGCGTGCTCATGCGCGACGTCGAGCAATCCATCCGGCGCATGTCCGAGCTACGGCGCACCGGCGTGCGCCTGGCTATCGACGACTTCGGCACCGGCTACTCTTCGCTGAACTACCTGCGGTTGCTGCCGGTCACCACGGTCAAGATCGACCAGTCCTTTGTCCGCGATCTTCCGGAATCGTCGGGTACGCTGACCGTGGTGCGCAGCGTGATCTCGCTGGCGCACGGCCTGGGCCTGGAAGTGGTGGCCGAGGGCGTGGAGACCGCGCGCCAGTTGGAGTTGTTGCGGGAAGCCGGCTGCGATTGTTTTCAGGGCCATCTGCTGGGCCGCCCGGCGCCCGCCGCGGAGATGGAACGGCGGATTCTCGCCTGCGTGTGAGTGCGCGGACGCCCGCGCCGAAGAGGCGCATGCCGGATCTGCCACAATAGAAGCATAGTCGCGACGGCTCTCTCGGAGCGATTTCAACGGAGACATTCATGTACAAGAGAAGGCAGTATACGCTTGCGCTGATTTGCTGTGGCGCGGCCATCGTTTGTGCGCTGGCCGATCGGCCGCCGAAAGCGCCGGCCATCTATTTTCTGTCACGGACCTACCACCTGGCATCGTTCAATCAGAAGGACAAGCCGATGTGGGAGTTCTTCAGCGGCAGCGAGACCGCCGACGATTGGACCACCCGGCTCACGATTATCGACCGGCCGGATGCGCGCTCGAAATCAGATATCGACAAGGTTTCCGAGGGAATCAAGTCGGATTACGAAGCTCATGGCGGCCGGGTTCTCATAGCCAGGACCATAGAAGATCCCAACGGGGCGCCGTACCACTACACAGTCGTCGTATCCGACGAACCCTCGAAGCAACGCACGGAGCTCAGCTTCGTGAAAGCCGCGATCAGTCGAAGGGATGCATATGTGGTCGTCTACGCTGTCCGGATCAGCGATCCGAATGACTACTCAAGCAAGGCGAAAGCTTTCCTTCACCAGCATTCTGCGGAAATCAACAATGCGCTCGGGCAAGCGGAACTGCCGGACATGAACAAATTGCCGCGGACCGAGTTCTGATCCAGATCGTACGGCCACGCCGCCGCTACCGGTTGCGGCCTGCCGCCACCAGCTCCTCGATCTGCACCAGATCGGTCGGATAATTGCCGGTATAGCAGGCGTAGCAGTAGCGGCCATCGCGGTCGTCCACGGCCTGGCGCAGGCTGCCCAGCGACAGGTAGCCGAGCGAATCGGCCTCCACAAACCGGCGGATCTCCTCCACCGTATTGTTGGCCGCAATCAGCTCGCTCTTTGACGGCGTGTCCACGCCATAGAAGCACGGCGAAACCGTGGGCGGGCAGGAAATGCGCATGTGCACCTCGCGCGCGCCGGCGCTGCGCACCATGCGCACCAGCTTACGGCTTGTCGTGCCGCGCACGATGGAATCGTCCACCAGCACCACGCGCTTGCCCTCCAGCAGATGGCGCACCGGATTCAGTTTCAGCTTCACGCCGAAATCGCGAATCTCCTGCGAGGGCTCGATGAAGGTGCGGCCCACGTAGTGATTGCGGATCAGCCCGTGGCGGAAGGGCAGCTTCGCCTCGGACGCGTAGCCGATGGCCGCGGGCACGCCCGAGTCCGGCACCGGCACCACCACGTCGGCCTCGGCCGGGCACTCGCGCGCCAGCAGCTTGCCCAGATTTTCGCGGGATTCCTGCACCGAACGGCCGAACACCGTCGAATCGGGGCGCGAGAAATAGACGTGCTCGAACACGCAATGGGCAAGATCGCTGGCCGGAGCATAGCGCTCGCGGGTCATGCCCTCGGGACCCACCACCACCATCTCCCCCGGCTCCACGTCGTTCAGGTACACCGCGCCGATCAGATCGAACGCGCAGGTTTCCGACGAGAACACGTAGGTCTTGTGGCCGCCCGCGTCCATCTGGCCGAGCGCCAGCGGCCGGAAGCCGTGGGGGTCGCGCGCCACGATGATGCGGTTGGGCGCGAGAAACACCAGCGAAAACGCGCCGTCGAGTTGCAGCAGAGCTTCCCTTAACGCGCCGGCCAGCGTGCGCTCGCGCGAGCGCGCCACCAGGTGCAGGATCACCTCCGTGTCGCTGGTTCCCTGGAAAATGGACCCGTCGGCCTCGAGGTCCCTCCGCAGTTCCCCCGCGTTGGTGATGTTGCCGTTGTGCGCCACCGCCACGCGCCCCTTGTTGCAGGCCACCGAGAACGGCTGCGCGTTGCTCAGCAGGCTGTCGCCCGTGGTGGAGTAGCGCGTGTGCCCGATGGCGAGGCTGCCGGGCAGCTCCGAGAGCCGCTCCGGCGTGAAAATATCCGCCACGTGGCCCATGCTTTTGTACGAATACACCTCGCGCCCGTCGCTGGACACGATGCCCGCGCTCTCCTGGCCGCGGTGCTGCAGCGCGTAGAGGCCCAGATAGGTGAGGTTGGAAGCTTCCCGATGGCCGTAGATGGCGAAAACGCCGCATTCCTCGTGGAGTTTATCAAACATCGTAAACAGTTCCTCGGGGGGAGGTGCGCATTTTCAACTATTCAATATGTTGGCCAGCGAACTCTCGGTCCGCTCTCTGAGGCTGGCCACCGTGCAACGGACCAGCACCGCAGAGTTGTTGCTGATTTGTAACTCCTCTTTGATGGTAGCACCGATCACCGGAGCTTCCACTTCGTGGGCCGCCGCGATCAGTTCGACGCGCTCCGGATTCGCCGTCGAAACCAGTATCCGCGATGGTCCTTCGTGGAACAGCAGGTACTGGGGCGCGAGATCCGATTGCAGATCGATGCGCGCGCCAACGCCGGCCGTTCCAAATGACGCCTCCGCCAGCGCCACCGCCAGGCCGCCGTCACTCAGGTCGTGCGCGGATTCCGCCAGCCCCTCCGCGGCAATCTGCCGCATGGCGTCGTGCACGCGTTTCTCATACGCCATGTCGAGCTCCGGCGGCAGCCCCCACATCGAATCCATCGCGACCTTGGCGTATTGCGTCCCACCGAAGCGCAGGTGCGTGGCCGCGCCGACGCCGCCCAGTAGCACCAGTGTGCGCCCCTCGTTCTGAAACGCGACGGGGATGGGCGCGGCCGTCTTCATCAGGCCGACGATGCCCATCACTGGGGAAGGGAAGACGGCTTCGCCCAGCGTTTCGTTGTACAGGCTGACGTTGCCGCCGGTAATGGGCGTCTCGAAGAAGCGGCACGCTTCGGCCATGCCTTCAATGGACTCCACAAGCTGCGCCATGATCTCCGGCCGCTCCGGATTCCCGAAGTTCAGACAGTTGGTGGCGGCCACCGGCAGCGCACCGACAGTGGCCAGATTCCGGCAACACTCGGCCACAATCAGCTTCGTGCCCTCGCGCGGCGAGAGTGTCGTGTAGCGCTGGTTGCCGTCGAGCGCCATGGCGATGGCCGTGCCCGTCTCCTTAATCCGCACGATGGCCGCGTCGCCGCCCGGTCCTTCCAGCGTGTTGGTCCGGATGGTGTGGTCGTATTGTTCCCAGATCCAGCGTTTGGAGCAAACATCGGGCGAGCCGAGGATGGCCAGCAGGTCATCGGTGAGCAGCCCGTCGCGTGCGGGCAGCGGCGGCCCGTCCATGGGCGCCGCACGGTACGGTGGCACGTCGTGCGGCCGGTCGTAGAGAGGCGCTTCGTCCGCCAGCGCCCGATTGGGAATCTCCGCCACCACCACGCCGTGGTCCTTCACCCGCAGCTTGCCGTCGGGCGTGACGTGGCCGATGGTGACCGCGTCGAGGCCCCACTTGCGGAACACCGCGAACACTTCCGCCTCGCGACCCTTGTCGGCCACCAGCAGCATGCGCTCCTGCGATTCCGACAGCATGATCTCGTAGGGCGTCATGCCGGTGGCGCGCTGTGGCACGAATTGCAGATCGATCTCGACGCCGGTGTTCGCGCGGCTGCCCATTTCACAGGTGGAGCAGGTGAGGCCCGCGGCGCCCATATCCTGAATGCCCACGATGGCGCCCGTGTGCATGGCTTCCAGACACGCTTCCAGCAGCAGCTTCTCCATGAACGGATCGCCCACCTGCACGTTGGGCCGCTTCTGCATAGAGTCTTCGCTGAATTCGGCCGAGGCCATCGACGCCCCGTGAATGCCGTCGCGCCCCGTTTTCGCGCCTACATAAATGACCGGGTTGCCCACGCCCGTGGCGCGCCCGTAGAAGATCTGGTCGTGCCGGAACACGCCCAGCGCGAACACGTTCACCAGCGGGTTGCCGTTGTAGCAGGCTTCGAAGACGGTCTCGCCGCCGATGGTGGGGACGCCGAAACAATTGCCGTAGTGGGCGATGCCGGAAACCACGCCTTCGAGTATCCGGCGGTTGCGCGCGACGTCGAGCGAGCCAAAGCGCAACGAGTCCATCACCGCGATGGGCATGGCGCCCATGGTGAAGATGTCGCGCAGGATGCCGCCGACACCGGTGGCTGCGCCCTGAAACGGCTCGATGAAGCTGGGGTGGTTGTGCGATTCGATCTTGAAGGCGATGGCCCAGCCGTCGCCGATGTCGATGATGCCGGCGTTCTCGCCCGGCCCCTGCAGCACGAGTCGGCTCGCGGTGGGCAGCTTTTTCAGGTGCAGGCGCGAGCTCTTGTAGGAGCAATGCTCGCTCCACATGACGCTGAAGATGCCCAGCTCGGTGTACGTGGGCTCCCGCCCGAGCAGCGAGATAATCTTCTGATACTCGGCTTCGGTGAGCTGGTGTGCGGCGACCAGATCGGGTGTGATGGCGCTCATTTCGGTGGGGATGCTTTTAGGATAGCAGTGCCGGCGGGAAGAAGCTCCCGGGCTCTTACGCAAATAGCCTTTTCACGGTTTTCATCATTATGAAAAGACGGCCTGCGCTGGACGGAAAAGGAATGAATCCGAAATGCTGGTAGAACCGCGCGGCGCGGTCGTCAATCGCTTCCACCACAACCGCGGCAGCCGCGATTTGGACGGATTGCATCAGGGAGCGGTGCAGTGCGTCCATCAAAAGAAACTCGCCGATGCCTTTCCCATGGTGCCTTTCGTCAACCGCAAGGCGGCCGATGAGCGCGGCGGGGATCAGGCGATAACGGGGAAGTTTCCTGGTCACGTCGGGAGGAAACTCTCCCGCGTCGATGCCATAGCTGGAGAGCGTGTAATATCCAAGGACCGCGCCTTCGCCCATGCTCGCCATCAGAACAAAGGGAGCGGCGCACCCGCGCCGGAGGTCCTGATTAGCTTGCTCCCTGAGATAACGGTTGAGTGCGCTATTGCCACACGAGAAGCCATCGCGCTGGTGAGCGTCGCGAAGCGCCTCGATGACCCATGCTGGGTGTGGCATCTACCGCGTCGAAGCTCGCTTGAAACGGCTGGCCGCCTGGCGAAGACGCCTGGAAGGCGGCGGGGGATTGAGAAGAGCGTCGAGAAACGCCTGGCGGTCGAGGCCACTGAGCGTCAGGACCTCGCGTTCGCGGATGGTGCGCGCTGCGACCTCCTGAGCGCTGCTCAGGACAAAATCCGTCAGCGACCTGCCCGTGAGATCGGCCGCGTGTTGGAATAGCGCCTTCTGGTCGTCCGTGATTCGAGCTTCTAGTCTTGCCGGTTTGACCCTTGGGTGGGTGGCCTCTCTCATCTGCGTCCTCCAGCCTGTTCTCATTGTACGGCGCAAAGCCGTACATGGCAAGCCGGCCACTTGTTCTCGCGAACGCAGCTGGGCCGGTCCCACTGAAAACTCTCAGCGGTCCGCTTCCCCCTACGCCGTCTCCACCTCCGCCGCCTGGCGCAGGCCGCGCAGCTCGGTCTCCTGCTGGCGGATCAGATACTTCTGCGTCTTCCCGTTGGCCGTGGCCGGGAACGCGTCCACGAAGCGAATGTACTGCGGAATCTTGAAGTGCGAGATCTCGCCGCGGCAGAACTCGCGGATCTCGTCCTCGGTGGCGGTCGCACCCGGCTTCAGTTTGATCCACGCCAGCACCGCCTCGCCCAGCTTCAAGTCGGGCAGGCCCACCACCTCCACGGCGGCCACTTTGGGGTGGCTGTACAGGAATTCCTCCACCTCTTTCGGGTATACGTTCTCGCCCCCGCGTATAATCACGTCGCGCACGCGCCCGGTCAGATGGATGTACCCGTCCTCGCGCAGGATGGCCAGGTCGCCGGTATGCAGCCAGCCCTCCCGGTCTACCACCTCGCGCGTCGCCGCCTCGTCGCCGTCGTAGCCCTTCATGACCAGGTAGCCGCGCGTGCAGATCTCGCCGCGCGTGCCCACGGGCACCGTCTCGCCGGTCTTTGAATCGATCAGCTTCACCTCGGTCTCGTGCAGCGGGAAGCCCACGGTGGAGACGCGCCGCTCCACGGTGTCGTCCACCATCGAACCGGTGATCACCGGCGAGCTTTCCGTTTGCCCGTACACGATGGTGATCTCCGGGCAGTGCATCTCGTTCATCACCCGCTTCATGATTTCCACCGGGCACGGCGCGCCGGACATGATGCCGCCGCGCAGCGAGGAGAAGTCGAAGCTGGCGAACTCGGCGTGATTGATCTGCGCGATGAACATGGTGGGCACGCCGTAGACCAGCGTGCAGCGCTCGCGCTCCAGCGCCTGCATGACGGGCAGCGCGTGGAAGCGGTCGTTCGGCAGGATCATGGCCGCGCCGACGTTGATGGCCACCATGGTGCCGATCACGCAGCCGAAGCAGTGATACAGCGGCACGGGGACGCAAATGCGGTCCTGTTCGGTCACCTTCAGCACCTTGCCGATGAACAGACCGTTGTTGACCAGGCCGCGATGCGTGAGCATCACGCCCTTGGGCGAGCCGGTGGTGCCGGAGGTGTACTGCAGGTTGGCCACGTCGTCGGGGGCGACGCTCACTTCGGGATACTCGCGCCCGTCGTCGAGGAAGCGGCCCCACGAATCGGTGTCCAGATAGATGCGATGTTCCAGCGCCACGCCCCCGCGGCGCGCCGCTTCGTCCAGGATCTCGCGGTAGTTGGAGCGCTCGTCGCGCTCCTTGAAGAAGATCGCCTGGATGTGCGACCGCACCAGCACGTACTCCAGCTCGTGAATGCGGTAGGCCGGGTTGATGTTCACCAGCACGATGCCGGCGCGCGCGGCGGCAAGCTGCACCATCACCCACTCGGCGCAGTTGGTGGCCCAGATGCCGATGCGGTCGCCCGGCCCGAGGCCGAGACCGGCAAACCCCCGCGCCGTGCGCTCCACCTGTTCGTGCAGCTCGGCGTAGGTGAAACGCAGGTTCTGATGAACGGCAACCAGAGCCTCGCGCTCCGGGTAGGCGTTTACGGAACGGGTAAACGTCGTATGAATGCTTTGTTCGAGAAGGGTGGCCTGGCGGCCACGGATGTAGCTTTGAGACACGGAAGAACCAGCATACTGCACTCCGGGGACATGCGGCGGCAGGCGGGCTGGATCGGTGATAAAGTGCTCTCATGCGTTTGGTCCTGCTGGTGTTCGCCGGTGTCGTGTGCCACTCCCAGGACGTTCGGGACGCCACCGCGCTCCTGAGGAGAGTGGCCGACTCGGCACGTGCGGCCAGAAGCTGGCGGACCGAGGGCACGGTCACATCCGGAATGGACGAGCAGAAGGCTGTCGTTCACGCCTTCAAGTGGGCTTGGCGTGAGCCCGGCTTTGGGCGCGCTGAGGATCGCTTCCGATCGAGGACGGATCTGACGATCTGTGACGGGACCTCAATCTGGCGACGCGCTATGCCGGACAACTTCTACAACAAGACGGATCTGAGCGCCATGCACGACCGCGGTACCGTTTCCCGTGAGAGTTTAGAGTACCTTTCCAGGTGTCCCGACGCTCGGCCCGACTGGGAGGATCTGTTGAACGGCCTCGTGTCGGCCAGGTTCGCCGGCCACGACGAGCTCACGATCAATGGTCGACCCCGCGCCTGCGACAACATTAGAGCCGAATACCGACTCGGTGACTCACCGCCTGAGCTGATCCGAACACTCTGCGTTGACCGTGACCATCTGTTCATTCTGCGTGAGGAAAAGGAGCTGGCAACCCATGCAACCGCAGGGTCGCCGGGTCTTCATATGGAAACAAGGATCTTCCGCGTGATCGAGCGCGACACCGATCTCGATTTCCACCTCTTTGTGTTCGAGCCGCCGCCCGGTCCCACGCAGACCATTTGGATGGACGATCCCAACACGAAAGAGAGGATTCCGCTTGGTTGGCAGGCGCCGCCCGGAATTACTGGAGGCTCTTCTCCACCTGTGCCAATTGTGAGGCCGGACCCCGAATACACTGAAAGAGCGTTACGGGCTGGCCTCCATGGCACGGTCGTCTTATCCGTGGAGATAGGGGTCGATGGCAGAGCGCGCGACATCCGAGTAGTCCACTCACTTGATCCCGATCTCGATCAGAAGGCGATGGAGTGCGTCGCGAAGTGGAAGTTCCGGCCCGCCAGGAAAGATCGCCAGCCCGTTGCTGCGCGGATCAACATGGGAGTCACTTTTCGGTTGCCGCAGTGATTGCCCGCTGGCCGGGATGATATAACGGTTTTACCAGCGATGCGATTCGAGTTTGATCGCGAGAAGAGCCGGGAAGTCAAGCGAAAACATGGTTTGAGCCTGTTCGATGCTCGGGAGATCTTTGATCAGGTCTATCTCGTCGACCAGAAGAACGACGATCCACAACAGTACCGCGCAATTGGCTGGTGCCGCGGGCGTCTCTGTTCCGTGATATTCGAGATCAGGCAGGACTCAGATGGCGGGTATTACTACCTGATCACAGCTTGGAAGGCCACCAAACAAGAAGAACAAAGCTATGCCGAAAACGTCTAGGAAGACCGCCACGGCGGATCAAATCGCAGAGATGGCCACCCGGGGCGAAGATGTCTCCGCGTATTTCACTAATAAGTTCACGGTGGTCAGGCGGGTCCGCCGCATCAACGTCGATCTGACTCAGGGAATGCTGCGCGAACTCGACGAGCGAGCGGCCCGGCTCAACGTCAGCCGGCAGGCGGTAATCAAGACATTGCTCGCGCGGGCATTGAACGAGAAGCGGGAGAAAAAACTGCGCCCGAAGAAGACCGGCTAACCCTGGCCCGAACCGAACCCGGTTTAATGCCCGAACGCCGCCTGGGCCGCGCCGGAAAGCTTATCGGCGTGCGCCACCAGCATCGTTACTTGCCAGCGCTGCGTATCCGACAACGTGCTCACGAACCCAGGCATGCCGGAAAGCCGAATGCCGTGTGTCACCTTCCAATAGGTGACGCCCTCCGGGTCATCAGTCACCATATCGTCTTTCTCGAATAGCTGAGGCGGCGGCGGGAACATCCCCTTCGATATGGCCGTGGGCGGCCGTCCCGGAGCACCGTGGCAAACCGCGCAGTGCTCTTTGTACAGTTCCGCGCCGGCCACCATGTTGCCATCGTCGAACGTCAGCGGATCCTTCTGATCCCGCGCATTCCCAATGCTCGCGTGCAGCGCCATCGTGGCTACGGTTCTCTCCAGTGGCAGCGGCGCCGCGGTGGTCGCGAGCGAAACCCCTCCGCCACGCACGAACAAATACCCCCCCACGAAAAGCACCAATATGGTTATGACGGCACCGAGAACAAATCCGCGCACGAAGCGATCTCCCTCCTCAGTGCCCCGCCGCCGCCCCCGGCAGCACCTCTTCGCCCGGCTTCAGCGGGTACTTCGCGCCTTCCGGAATCGGCGCCAGCATGTCCTCCTTGCGCATCACCAGCGTGGAGGTGTTGTAGCTGGCCAGCTCGAAGCCGTGCCCGTGCGTGATGGCGTCGGTGGGGCACGCCTCCACGCAATAGCCGCAGAAGATGCAGCGGTTGTAGTCGATGTTGTACACCTTGGCATAGCGCTCGCCGCCGCTGATGCGGTCGGTTTCGGTGTTCTCGGCCGCTTCAATATAAATGCAGTCGGCCGGACACGCCGCCGCGCACAGGAAGCAGGCCACGCATTTTTCGAGGCCGTTTTCGTCGCGCTGCAGCACGTGTTTCCCGCGGTAGCGCTCCTGAAAAACCGGCGGAGCGTCCGGATACAAATCGGTGATGGTGGAGTTGAGCATCTCGCGGAAGGTGATGCTCATGCCCTTCGCGATGGCAGCGGCGGAACCAAGAACTTCGTTGATCGACGGCATGCTCTGCCTTTCAGGGTAACATCACGTCAGCGGTGGCCGGCGCCGGTGCCAGTCCGTGTGCTGCTGGAAAAGGCGCGCGGCGGCCACCACTTTGGCGTCGTCGTACACGCGGCCCACGAACTGCACGCCCACCGGCAGGCCACCCGGGAAACCGCAGGGAACGCTGACGGCCGGCAGCCCGCAGAAGTTGCCAATCCCGCCCAGCGGATCGGGGTAATCGAGGCCGGTTTCGAGATTGGCGTTGAGCGGCGTCGCGGTCACCGGCTGGGAGGCCGCGGCCAGCACATCGAACTTCTCGAACAGCGTGTCGATCCGCCGTTGCAGCACGCCGCGAATGCGCTGCGCCCGCAGGTAGTCCGAAGCCGGGATCTGCTGGTTGACGTAGCCGTTGACGCGCCCCAGCGGGTCGGCCAGTTGCGCCACGCGCCCGGAATCGATCAGGTCGCCGAACGCGGACGCGCCCTCCACCGAAACCACCACCCCGGCGGCCACCTCCCACGGGCCTTCGGGCAGGTCGGCGGGAGTGATGTGCGCGCCTGCTTCGCCCAGCACGCCACGGGCCTCATTGGCTGCGGAGTCTATGGCGGCCGGCAGGTTCTTCCACGCGTTGGTGAGCCATCCAATTCGCAACGGCGGTGCAGACGCGGCATCGTAGGCGAACGCCCCATCGGGCAGGGAAGCGGCGTCGGCCGGGTCGTGCCCGGCAATGGCCGAGAGAACAATGGCGCAATCGTCGGCGGTGCGGGCCAGCGGTCCGATCTTGTCCATGGAAAACGCCAGCGCCATGGCGCCGTGACGGCTCACGCGGCCGTACGTGGGCCGCAGTCCCGACGCGCCGCAAAAAGCCGAGGGGCAGAGGATCGACCCCCACGTCTCCGTGCCGATGGCGAAGGCCGCCAGCGCCGCCGCGGCAATGGCGCCCGAGCCGCTGGACGAACCGCAGGTCCAGCACTCGGTGTTCCACGGATTGCGCGTGGCGCCGGTGATGGAGGCCGAGGCGAAGCGGTAATTCATGCCCCCGGCCAGCTCAATCATCGCGGCTTTCCCAATCAGAATCGCGCCGGCCTCGCGCAGCTTGCGGATCACCGTCGCGTCGAAATCGAACTTCCGATCGGCGAACGGCCGCGCGCCCCACGTTGTCGGGTAGCCGCGCACCGCGAGCAGATCCTTGGCCGCGTACGGAATACCGTGCAGCGGCCCACGATAACGGCCGGCGGCGATCTCCGCTTCCGCCTGCTTTGCTTCGGCCCGCGCCAGCTCGGGCGTCAGCGTCACGTACGCGTTCAGCTTCGCGCCGATGCTGCGGCTGCGGTCCAGATAGGCTTCAGTCAGCTCCACCGGCGAGAGGGCCCGCGTGCGCACGCGCTGGGCCAGTTCCCGCAAGGGAAGATAAAGGACGTCCTCAGCAATCATCCATCAGCTCCCCTCCGCGCGCCACACGTGGAACACGGTGGCCGGCTCGTCGGCATTCCCCAGCGGGAACGCTCGCAGCGGCTCCACGCCCTTCACCGCGAGCGCCAGCAGACGCCGGATGTCCGCCTTCTCCATGTCGGACAGCTGGTTCCCATGGCGCTCCAGAATCGCCTGGTACTGGCGTTGCGCTTCGCCCGCCAGCGGAGCCTCTACGGTTTCGGCGCTGGCGGCGGCCACCGTCAACAGCCCACCAGCGAACCATCTTCGCGACACCGTGCGTGGCATAGTCAACAGGGCATCCCGTGGCGGCGGCACACGCCCGACAACATTTCCCACAAAGCGTCCAGCGCCTGCGCGGAAGCCCGCTTCACCGCCTCGGCGTTCGCCTCGTTGACGTGCTTCTCCAGCAGACGGCGTTCCGTGGCGGAGTGCTCGCGGTCGGCCTCTTCGTGCACCACGAAATACTCCAGTGCGTCCGGGCTGGCGATCCCGTAGAACCGCTGAAGCCCGTCGATCTTCGACGCGGCTACCGCCGGAATCTGGCTCTCATACGAGTACAGCGCCGCCAGGCCTTCGGCCGTCGAACCCTCGCGGCACACGCGGCGGAAGACGTCGACAAGGTTCCTGGTTTCGTCCCACGGCTCGGCCGATTCTACCTCGGCTTGCGAAGCTCCCACCGCGCCCGCAAACTGCATCCACAGCTCGGGATGATTGGGCGAGCCGGCCTCTTCATCCATCAGGTTCCGCAGAATGTGCCGCCGCGTCGGCGCGTCCGCAGTGTGCGAGTGCAGCGCGGAGAGGTACGTGGGAAAGGCCTCCACGTGACGATAATACTGAATCGCGTAATCCTTCAGCGCGGCGGCCGTCAGCTCGCCGCGCGTCCAGGCCTGGTAGAAGGGATGCGTCAGCAGACTGCGTGCCGCGATCTGTTCATCGATGGCTGTGACCATGTGTTCTCCTCAAGTAATTCATCGATGATAGCGCGGATACGCGACGCCAGTCGCGTTCGTGCGGGCCCGCGTTAAGATGCCTCTATGAAGGCTCTGCTGCTTTCCGCGTACAAGCGCCTCGAAATCGCCGATCTGCCAGCGCCCGTCCCCGGTCCCGGCGAAGTCCTGCTGCGCGTCGCGGCCTGCGGCATCTGCGGGAGCGACGTGCATGGCTACGACGGCTCCACGGGCCGGCGCATCCCACCCCTCGTCATGGGTCACGAGGCCGCCGGCACGGTGGCAGGCCTCGGCGAAGGAGGGACCGGCTTCTCCGAAGGCGACCGCGTCACCTTCGATTCCACCGTCTATTGCGGCCAGTGCGCGTACTGCCAGCGCGGGCTGGTCAATCTCTGCGACCACCGCCAGATCGTGGGCGTCTCCACTCCCGACTTCCGCCGTCATGGCGCGTTCTCGGAATACGTGGCCGTGCCCAGCCACATTGTCTATCGCCTGCCGGACCGGCTCTCGTTCGCGCACGCGGCCATGCTGGAAGCCGTTTCAGTGGCCCTGCATGCCGTCTCGTTCTCGAAGGCCCACGAAAGCCCGACAGCCCTGGTGATTGGAGCGGGCATGATCGGCCTGCTGACCTTGCAGGCGCTGCGCGCCGAAGGCTTCCCCCGCGTGTTCATCGTCGATCTGGATGAATCCCGCCTGCGCCTCGCGGCGCGTCTCGGAGCGGCGGCCACCTTCCGCGCATCCGGACCCGACCTCGTCGCACAGGTGCTCGCCGCCACCGACGGCCAGGGCGTCGACGTGGCCATTGAGTGCGTCGGCCGGGACGAAACCGTCCGCGGCGCGGTGGACTCGGTTCGCAAGGGAGGCGCGGTCACGCTGGTCGGCAACATCCGCCCCGAAGTGACCCTGCCGCTGCAGAAAGTGGTTTCCCGCCAGATTCGATTGCAGGGCTCCGCCGCATCGGCGGGAGAGTACACTCGTGCCATCGAGTTGCTCGGCAGCGGCGCCATCGAGGTCGCGCCGCTGATCACCGCGGTCGCGCCGCTCGAGGAAGGGCCGCGCTGGTTCGAGCGCCTCTACGCGGGCGAGCCGAATCTGATGAAAGTCATTCTCACACCGGAGAATTCCCATGGCTTCTGATCTTTTCGATCTCAGCGGACAGGTGGCCATCGTGACGGGCGCCAGCCGCGGGCTCGGCCAATACTTCGCGCGCGCGCTGGCAAAGGCTGGCGCCGACCTGGTGCTCACCAGCCGGAACCGCGCGACTCTCGCGCCGTTCGAGCGCGAGATCGAAGCCCTCGGCCGCCGCGCCGTATCGCTCGCACTCGACGTGCGGGATCCCGAGAGCATCGAGCGCATGGTGGAAGAGGCGGAAAAAGCCTGTGGCCACATCGAAATCCTGGTGAACAACGCCGGCACCAACATTCGCAAGCCCGCCGTCGAGGTGACCTGGGACGACTGGAACCTGATCCTCGACACCAATCTGCGCGGCAGCTTCTTCGTCGCCCAGGCCGTGGCGCGGTGCATGATTCCCCGCGGCTACGGCCGCATCATCAACATCGGCTCGGTGACCAGCGTCTTCGGGTATCCCGGGCTCGCTCCCTATGGCGCCAGCCGCGGCGGCATTCGCCAACTGACCATGAGCCTGGCGGCCGACTGGGGCAAACACGGAATCACCGTGAACTGTCTGGCCCCGGGCTGGTTCCGGACCGATCAGAACAAGGTTCTCTACGAGGACAAAGGATGGCTGGAATACCTGGTGGAGCGCATCCCGGCACAGCGCCCCGGCCGCCCGGACGACCTCGATGCGGCGGTCGTCTTCCTGGCCGCGGAATCGAGCCGCTACGTGAGCGGTCAGACGCTGCTCGTTGATGGCGGCATTTCCACCGGCTCCACGCGCGCCACGGTGCGGCCACCGCAGCCTCCCGTGGCGCCGGAGTCCTGACGAACTTCAACGCTCCGTAATCGCCCTTTGAACGAGCGCTGGACGGCTACCCTGGCATAGGAGAGATCCCCGGCCGCCCCGACGACCGCGATGGGGCGCCGACGAAGCCGCCGCGCGGCGAAGACCTCTGCGCAGCACCGGCGAGCAGCCCCATAATGCGGATTCCAACATCCGATTCGATCATCTGCTGTTGCTCCTGGCCGATCTCGGCTTCAGTGAGACTGGCGGAAAGGGCTCAATGACCAAATCCTGTACTGGAGCGAAGAAGACAGGGCGTTTATCGCGGACGTGCCGGAGCTGCCCGGGTGCGCCGCTGACGGCTCAACTCGGCAGGACTCGGCAGGACGCCCTCGCAAATGCAGAGAAGGTAATCGCCGACTGGTTGGAAACTGCTCGGGAGTTGGGGTGCACGATACCTGAACCGAAGGGCCGCCTCTTGTTCGCCTGAAGCAAGTCAAAGAGCGGGCGCTACAGGCGAGCCTCGGCAAGGGGGTGGAACCGCCGTACGCGAATTGATGCGCAGCGCGGTGTCGCCGGACAGGCCGGCCTTGCCGTTCAGCAAACTGGAAAGGGCCCTGAATCGGCAAGCGCGCCAGGACGCCGAGGGTTGCGGTTGCGCCAGACCACACGCTGGAGTACGCCGATCTCGCCCGCACCCCGTGGCACAGGGGTCAGGAGCTTACTCCAGCTCCTTTTCCAGTTCCGCCCGCACCTTTTCCAGGCCTTCCTTTGACGGCACGCTTCCCTGCGCCAGCGCGGCATTGCCGCCACCGCGTCCGCCGTGCCTTGCCAGCGCCGCCTTCAGGGCGTTCCCGGCGTGGATGCCGCTGTCGGCCGAGGCTGCCAGCAGGATGCCCGGCGGGTCCTCCGCCATTGCGATGAAACAGGAGGCCTGGCCGGCGGCGAAACTCAGGGCCAGCGCGCGGAACTCGTCCGTAAAAGCCTGCACCTTCCGGCCGGCGATGCGACGTCCGGAGGGCCGTGGAGCGGTGTCTCGCCACAACTCGCGTCCCTCGCTCGCGGCCAGTTCGGAGGCCAGACGGGTGCGGGCCTTCTCGGCGCTCTGCAGACGTTCCTGTTGCGCGGCCACCAGCAGGGGCGCCTCGTCGAGCGGACACGACAGGACCCGGGACACCGCCGCGAGCGCCTCGAAATCGCCGCGCGCGCGGAGAACGGCGCGCAGGCCGCACAGGAACTCCACGCGCACCGTTCCGCGGATACGGTCGAGCTTGCGGATCATGATCGGGCCGATTTCTCCGGTGGCGCGAACGTGAGTGCCGCCACAAGCGCTGCGATCAAGCCCGGCGATGCTGACAATACGGAGCTCGCCCGGGCGATCCGCCGGCTTGCGCAGACCGAGGTCGGCGGCCGCCTCCCGGAATTCCACGATGACCGGGCGGTTCTCCAGCACCAGTTCGTTGGCGCGCCCTTCCACGGCGCGAATGTCATCCGCGGCGAGCGCGTCGCGCTGGATGTCGATGGTGCACGTTTCGGCGCCGAGGTGAAAGCTGACCGTGGGCGCATCCAGCAGTTGGATGAACACGGCCGACAGCAGATGCTGGCCGGTGTGCTGCCTCATGTGGTCGAAGCGGCGCACACCGTCGATGACGCCTTCCACTTCCGCCTCGGTGACTGGCGACGCGGTAACGTGAGCGATGCGCTCTCCCTCGTCGATCACGTCGACCACGGCGGCGCCGCCCAGCGTGCCGGTATCGAAGGGTTGCCCGCCGGAGGTGGGGTAGAACGCGGTGCGATCCAGATACACCCGGGTGCGCTCCGGGTTCGCGTCCGCTACGCGAGCCCGGAACCGGGTGAGATAACTGTCGTGGTAGTAGAGCCGCTCGGTCACTGAATGTCGATCAGGACCTCTTCGCTGGTGGACTGGCTGGTGCTGAGGTACATGTGGATGGTGTCCCCTGTGGGCGCGTTCGTCGGGATCTTCACGTTGATCTGATACAGGCCGACGTAGTTTGGCGTGGCGCCGGAGTACTCCGCGGGGGTGCAGAAGCGCGCGGCGATTCCGTAGGTGTAAAAGCACACGTTAAAGGTGGGGACGGTGACGGCCAGGTTTGGCGGCCCTGGTGCGGCCGCACCGGTGACCAGCGCAGGAGATGTCTGGCCCAGGCCGACCGCATAGAACACCAGCACGTCGCCCACCTTCGCCGGGTGCGAATTGGGGATGGGGTACGCCGTGGGGATGGGGAAGCTGGCGTCGGTGTTGACGCCGATGCCGTACGGGCCCCACGGGGCCGGGCACGTGTTCGCATAGATGCAATTCAATTGCAGGATGCGCGGCGCGCGGGCGGCCATGGGCACGGTCCCGATGGGGCTCTTGATGCCGTTTCGCACCACCTGGATCTGGGCGTCCTCGGCCACCGACGTCTCGAAGGGAATCTGAATGTTGATCTGACCGTAGCTGGCGTAAAAGATGGGCGCGGCGGTGCCGTTCACCAACACCTCAACGCTGTCGGGGTCCACCCCGACCTTAGTGGGGAGTGGCGGCGTGGCGGTGATGTTGATGGGATCGCCCTCCAGCAGATCGGCGCCATAAACGGCCACGATATCGCCCTGCGAAACCGGCTCGCCTGGCGTGAAGTTGCTGATGTTCAGAATGCGCGGCCAGGCGATGGTGGGGCCCGAACCGGCGCCGCTCACGTCCAGTTCCACGTTAAACACCGTGGGGCCGTTCGCGGCATTGCTGTCGACGGTGACGGTTGCCGTCTGCGTGCCGGCCGAGAGGCCCGTGGGGTCGACGGCTATGCCGATCAGCGCGCCGCCGGATTCCGCGCCGGTGTAGGGCACGGTCAGCCAGGTGGCGGAGGCCGGGGCCACCGTCGGCTTGCTGGCGAGCGTCAGCGTGCCCTGGCCCAAGTTGTTAATCCAGACATACTGCGTTTGTTTCGCGTTGGCGCCGAGCGGCATCGACGCGGCGAACGTCAGCGTCGTTGTGCCGGGGTCGGCAATCGGACTGGTGGTGACGTTGAACGTCACCGGAACGCTCTTGTTGTCCGGCGCGAACGTGGAGCCCGAGAACGTGACGTTGCCGTCATACGCGTTGGCAGTCAGGTTCTTCGCGCTCGCCGTGATTGCGCAGGGAACGTCAAACTGGAAACTGCCCGCGCCGGTGCAGGCAACCGAAAGCCACGATGGGGTACTGATGCTCGCGTGCGCTTTGAGTCCCGTGGTAAACGAAGCACTACCGGAACCGCCCGGCGGCGCGAACAGCGTCAACGAGTTGGGGACGGTCCCGCCCATGCTCACAGTCACGGTGATGGTCTGCGGCACATCGATGGCGTTCGGATCGGTGACCGTGAGAATGCCGGTGTAAGAGCCTGCGGTCAGACTCGAGGTGGCCAGCGTGATGGCGATTTGCGACTGCGCCGCCTTGTACGTACCGGAAAGCCACGCGGCCGACGATGTCACGCTGAGCTTAAGGGTGCCATCGCCGATATTGGTGACCGCTACCGTCTGCGAAGAGCCGTTGGTTCCAACTACAATGCTGTACGGCCCCAGAGCCGTGCCGCTAAGGCGGAGTCTCGGGGCCGCGTTCAGGCAGGCGGCCCCGATCAGCATAACAATTCCGTAACGAAGCATTTGTCTCATTGTCATCTACAAAATCCGGTGTTGAACGCGGGCGATTAGTTGCGAACGGAAGGACGGGGCTACGGCCGTCTTTGCAGCCCGACGGCCATCTTCATAACTGCATGATGGCACGGTTGGCAGGCGCAGGGCAATGGCCGGGTACGCCGCAACGGCTGTGTCGATTGGATACAGGTGGTCCCCAGGGGTTTGCCGCCAATCACCGCATTGGATTCCGTGCAAGGGGACACGCGGCGAGCCGCCTCCTGCGGGCGTCAGCCCATGGAGGATTATTCCTGGTCGATGGTGACCAGCACGTCCCCTGCCGCTACCGTTCCCCCGGCGGTGGCGCGAACGGCGGCCACGCGGCCGGCACGCGGCGATTTCACCTCGTTCTGCATCTTCATCGCCTCCACAACCACCAGGCCCTGGCCGGCTTCCACCATGTCGCCGGCGCTCACCAGAACGCGTATCACCTTTCCCGGCATCGCGGCGGCGACGTTCTGACGGCCCTCGTGTGCGCTCCTGCGCCGTGGAGCCGCGCGATGCGGGTCGGTGGCGTCCACAATCAGCCGGCGGCCGCGGACATCCACCGTGTGCGCGCCCTGCACGTGCGCGATGCTCAGTTGATAGCTGCGGCCCTCGGCGAGCGCGGAATAGACTCCGGGTTCCACCTCCTCGAGGTCGGGCAGGGCGGCGAGATCCACCTCCACCACGCGCGCATCCACCGTGACGTGCCATTTCATCGCAGCATGAACCTCCGTCCTTCGCGCACCCAGCGGGACGCGTGAATGGGATCGGGCTCGGCCCGGCCGGGCGCGGTCTCCCGGGTGTGAACGGCCGCCACCGCCGCCGCCAGATAGTCCAGGCGCGGGTCGGGCGGGACCTTCGAGCGCCGGCACATAAACTCGTCGAGAAAGCCCGTGTGCAGGCGTCCGGCGGCGAACTCAGGGTCGCACAACAGATCCCGGAAGAAAGCGAGATTGGTGGTGACTCCGGTCACCGCGTATTCTTCCAGCGCCCGCAGGGTGCGCGCGATGGCGGCGGCGCGGTCGGGTGCGTGGACCACCAGCTTGGCGAGCAGCGGATCGTAGTCGAGCGGAATGTCCCATCCCCCATACACGCCCGAATCGACGCGCACACCCGGCCCGGCTGGCTCCCGCAGATGGATGATGCGCCCGGGGGAAGGGAAGAAGCCACGGTCGGGGTCCTCGGCGTACACGCGGCACTCCATGGCCGCGCCCTGCCAGCGCACATCGGACTGGCGAATTCCGAGCGGCTCGCCCGCGGCGGCGCGCAACTGCAGGTGGACCAGATCGAAGCCGGTCACCAGCTCCGTCACCGGGTGTTCCACCTGCAGGCGCGTGTTCATCTCGAGGAAGTAGAACCGGCCATCGGCGTCGACAAGGAACTCGGCGGTGCCCGCGTTGGCGTAGCCGGAGGCGCGCGCCAGGCTCACCGCGGCTTCTCCCATACGGTCCCTCAGTTGCGGCCGCTGGCACAACAACGGCGAGGGGCACTCCTCCAGCACCTTCTGGTGGCGGCGCTGCATGGAGCATTCGCGTTCGCCCAGGTGAATGATGTTGCCCTCGAGATCGCCGATGAGCTGGATCTCGATGTGGCGCGGGTTGACGATGAGCTTCTCGATATAGATCTCGTCGCTGCCGAAGGCCCGTTGCGCCTCGCTGGCTGCGTCGCGGAGGGCGGCCTCGATCTCCTGCTCGGTGTCCACGCGGCGCATCCCTTTTCCGCCGCCGCCTGCCGCCGCCTTGAGCATCACCGGATAGCCGAGCTGGCGGGCCACGCGCCGCGCGTCGTCGAGGTGGGTGGCGGGCTCTTCGGTGCCCGGCACCACTGGCACGCCCACGTGCTTCGCCAGTCTCCTTGCTTCCGTCTTCGAGCCCAGCCTGCGGATCGCGCGCGGCGGCGGCCCGATGAACGCCAGTCCCTGGTCCTCGCAGGCGGCGGCGAACTCCGCGTTCTCGCTCAGAAAGCCGTAGCCGGGGTGAATGGCATCGGCGCCGTGTTTGCGGGCGGCGTCGAGAATCCGGTCCATGCGCAGGTAACTCTCGCTCGACGGCGGCGCGCCCACGTGCGCGGCTTCATCGGCAAGACGGACGTGCAGCGCTTTGCGGTCGGCGTCCGAGTACACCGCGACGCTGGCGATGCCCAGCTCGCGCAGGGCGCGGACCAGACGGACCGCGATCTCGCCGCGATTGGTGATGAGTACCTTCCGGAACATCAATCTGGTCGATTTTAGCGTACTGCGCGATAATTCCGGGCTTTTCGCCGGACGTGGCCAAAACGCGGCTTGCGCCGCGTGTTCACGGGCACGTCCACTTTCTTGTCCCGTACCGGTTCTGGTGCGGTAAGATTCCGGTATGGCCAGGGCCAAGCAAGTGCTCATTGAAGTGAAGTGCCCCTGCTGTGACGCCACTCTGCAGATCGACCCCGAACTGAAAGCGGTCATCAGTCACCAGGAGGCGGAGAAGCCGCACGTGGTGGAAGACATCGCGGTGGCCGTCCAACGGCTCAAGGGCGAGGAAGCGCGCCGCGCGGAGGCCTTCGACAAGTCTTTCGCCGAGCACAAGAGCCATCAGCAGGTGCTGGAGCGCAAGTTCGACGAACTGCTGAAGCAGGCGAAGGACAAGCCCGAAGCCCCGCCCCCCAAGCGGCCGTTCGACTTCGACTAGACGCCATGAGCGGCCTTGTTGTCCCATCCCGCCGGGACGAAATCGGCATCCTCACCATCGATAACGCGCCGGTGAACGCGCTGAGCACCGCGGTGGCGCGGGAACTCCAGGCGGCGATTGAAGCGCTGGAGCGCGACGGCGAGATAAGGGCGATTGTGCTCATCGGCGCTGGACGCACCTTTATCGCGGGAGCCGACATCAGGGAATTCGCGACCCTGACCGTGCCCCCGCTGAACCCGGTACTGAACAGAATCGAGAGCTGCGCGAAGCCGGTGATTGCCGCGATTCACGGCGCCGCGCTGGGCGGCGGTCTGGAGACGGCCATGGCGTGCCACTATCGGGTGGCCGACGCGGCGGCGAAGCTGGGTCAGCCGGAGGTGAAGCTGGGCCTGATCCCGGGCGCCGGTGGAACCCAGCGCCTGCCGAGGCTCGCCGGGGTGGAGACGGCACTGCGCATGTGCGCCTTCGGCGAGCCGGTTGGCGCGGGCACGGCGCTGGCCAGCGGTGTCGTGGACGAAATTGTCGAGAGCCTGCTCGATGGCGCCGTGGCCTTCGCGCGCCGAAACCTGCCATTGCGGCCGACGCGCGATCGCAATGACAAGCTGACCTTCGATGCCTCGATGTTCGCCGCCGCCCGCGCTGAGGTGCGCGCGCGCTGTCCGGAGCTCATCGCGCCGCCGGCGGCCATCGATGCCATCGAAGGGGCGATGAAGTTCGGGTTCGAAGAGGGCGCGCGCCGCGAGGCCGAGCTCTTCGAGCGGTGCCTGCGGTCGGATCAATCGCAGGCGTTGATCCACGTCTTCTTCGGCGAGCGGGAAGTGGCGAAGAGATTCGGTGCGGGTGTGCTGGAGAGTAACGCGGTTCTGGTGGAGCGGCTGTCGGCGGCGTATCGCGGCGGGTATGCCGCGGAGGAAGGCGCCCGCATTCTGCGGGACGACACCACCCTGTGCCCGGTGGACATCGACATCCTGGCCATCCACGCCTGCGGCTTCCCGCGTTGGCTGGGCGGGCCCATGTGGCAAGCGGAGCATCACCATGCCAGCAGCACTTGAAACAGCTCAAGCGGAGCAAGCGCCCCTTGTGCTGTCCTCGTTCTTCCAGCCCGTAGCGCTCTCGGACGGCCTTGCCAGGTGAGTTTTGCGCTTGCGCGCACGGCGCCCGGTGCGCCTCATGAGGTAGGAGTGCGGCTGGCGGTGCGGACCCGCGCGCGCCAACCGGCAGTACCTTTTTCGGCGATCTGCTAAAGCGTTTTTTCGCACCGGCGCCAGGGTACATTCCAGCGCAGAAAACCTCTCCCAACCGATAAGCCAGGTATCGGATGTCATCCTGGCCAGACGCTCGTTCGTGGATCCGCGCGTCCGCACGCGATTTCCACACCAGCGCCCCCGCCGGGAATCTCCACCAGAAGAGGAATCCTAACATGCAGTTTGCAAACAGCGCGAGCTCTCCGCTCCGGGCTGGCAGCCGGGTATTTGCTGCCGCGGCCTGGACGGCGCTACTTCTTTTGCCGATGGCCTCGGTTCAGGCCGCGGGCACACAACTTCTGCATGGCCATGTGCCGGAGGCCGTAGCCGTTTCAAAGGCTCTGGGCCCGGTTCCCGGGTCCACACGAATGCGCCTGGCAATCGGGCTGCCCCTGCGAAATCAGGGGGAGCTCGACAACTTTTTGCAGCAGCTTGCCGACCCCGCCAGCCCGAACTTCCGGCAGTACCTGACCCCGGCGCAGTTTGCCGAGCGCTTCGGCCCCTCGGAGGAGGACTACCAGGCGCTTGCCGGCTTTATGCGGGCAAACGGCCTGGAGGTGACCGGCACGCACCCCAACCGCATGATTCTGGATGTCGGCGGAACGGTGGCGGCCATCGAGAGCACGTTTCACTTGAAGATGATGAACTGGCGTCATCCCACTCGCGGCGACTTCTTCGCGCCCGATCGCGAACCTTCGCTCGACGCCGGCGTGGCCATTCTGGACATCAGCGGTCTCGATAACTTCGTCGTCCCGCGGCCCATGGATCTCCGGACGCTTCCCCTGTCCCAGGCGATGCCTCTGACCAGCGGCTCGGGACCCGGCGGTCTTTTCATCGGCAACGATTTCCGGGCCGCCTACGCCCCGGGGGTGAAGCTCACCGGCGCCGGAGGGGCAGTAGGGCTGTTCGAGCTGGACGGCTTCTACGCGAGCGACGTGCAGGCCAATTTCAAGCAGGCGGGGCTGCCTCCCGTGCCCACGCAAACGGTCCTGCTGGACGGCTTCAACGGCGCGCCCGGCAGCGGGAACATCGAGGTGACGCTGGACATCATGATGGCGGCCTATATGGCGCCGGGAGTGTCCAGCATTATTGTGTACGAAGGCACCAACCCAAACGATGTGCTGAACCGCATGGCCACGGACGACAAGGCGAGCCAGCTCAGCTCGTCCTGGGGTTTCAGCCCCACCAACGCCACCACGGAGCAGATCTTCAAGGAGATGATTGGGCTGGGGCAGTCGCTGTTCCAGGCATCGGGCGACGGCGGAGCCTACCCGGGCACGATCATGCCGCCGGCCGACGACCCCAACGTCACCTCCGTTGGCGGCACCAGTCTGACCACGGCGGGCGCGGGAGGCGCCTGGCAATCGGAGACCACGTGGCCGGGCAGCGGCGGCGGGGTCAGCACCACATGGCCCATTCCCAGCTATCAGCAGGGGGTGAACATGATTGCGGCGGGCGGATCCAAAACCACGCGCAACATTCCCGACGTGGCCCTGATCGCCGACATTCAGATGTTCCTGATCTGTAACAACGGGCAGACGATGTCGATTGGCGGCACCAGCGCGGCGGCGCCTTTGTGGGCCGGTTTCATGGCCCTGGCGAACCAGCAGGCGGCGGCGAACGGGAAGCCGCCGGTAGGGTTCCTCAATCCAACGATCTACACCCTCGGCGGCTCATCCAGTTTCCATAGCGATCTGCACGACATCACCACCGGGAACAACGGCGGCTTCAGCGCTCTCGCCGGCTACGATCTGGCCACGGGGTGGGGCACTCCCGCAGGCCAGCCGCTGATCAACGGCCTCACCGGGGTATCGAATCCACCGGCATTCGGCCTGTCCTCGTCCATGTCCTCGCTTTCGATTGCGCCCGGCGCGAACGGCACCACCACCATAACTGTCAGCCCGGAAAACGGTTTCAGCGGCGCGGTGAACCTGGCCGCATCGGGCCTGCCGGCGGGGGTGACGGCATCGTTCAGCCCGGCGGCGGCACTGACTACCAGCACGCTGACGCTTTCCGCGAGCAGTTCCGCGGCCCCGGGACCATCGACGGTCACGATAACGGGCACTTCCGGCAGCCTGACCAGCACTGCGAGGCTGGTACTCACTGTGACCGGGCCTCCGGCATTTACCCTCTCGGCATCGCCCGCGAGCGTGAGCCTCGCGCCGGGGAGCAACAGCACCAGCTCGATCACGGTGAATCCGCTATACGGCTTCAACGGGACGGTGAATCTGAAGGTTTCGGGCCTGCCCGCTGGTGTGACCGGGACCTTCAGCCCCGCCGCCACCAGCGGAACGAGCACGCTGACGCTCACCGCGTCCGCATCGGCCGCTCTTGGGACATCGACTTTGACAGTCACCGGAACTTCCGGGAACCTGAACGGCACGGCGACGATCAGCCTGACGGTCAAAGGCGCGTCCGGCTTCACACTTTCGGCATCGCCGTCCAGCGTGACGGTGGCGCAGGGGGCAACCGGAACCAGCACAATCACCGTAAATCCGCAGAACGGGTTCGACGGAACAGTCACGGTGAGCTTTTCGGGCGTGCCCCAGGGCGTGACCGCGTCCTGGAGCTCGTCCACTGTACCCTATTCGGTCACGTTGAACCTGGCCGCGAGCGCTTCCGCCGCGCCAGGGACTTTCACGGTCACCATCACCGGCACCTCCGGCAGCCTGAGCAGCAAGGCGACGATCAATCTGACCGTGAGCGCCGCGCCCGGCTACACACTTTCTGCATCGCCGGCCAGCGTGACTGTCCTCGAGGGGGGAACCGGCGCCAGCGCAATCACGGTGACTCCGCAGAACGGGTTCAGCGGCTCGGTCACTTTTTCTGTCACCGGGCTGCCGGCCGGGGTCACCGGGAGTTTCAGTCCGGCGGCGACCACGCACACCAGCACGCTGACGTTCAGCGCCGCGGGAAACGCGACGCCGGGGACCATGACGGTGACGGTGACGGGCACCTCTGGCACAACCGTCGGCAAGACTACAATCGCACTCACCATCACCGCGCCGCCGAGTTTCACGCTTTCGGCGTTGCCCGCCAGCCTCAGTGTCAATCCGGGAGGGAACGGCAGCAGCACCATTACGGTGAACGGGCAGAATGGATTCAACGCGGCGGTCGGTCTTTCGGCCAGCGGTCTGCCGGCTGGCGTGACTGCCTCTTTCGGACCGAATTCGACCGCGATGCAGAGCACTCTGACGCTGAGCGCGGCCAGCGCAACGGCCGCCGGGACCGCAACAGTGACGGTCACGGGCGCCTCCGGCAGCCTGACCAGCAAGGTGACGATTTCGCTCACCATCACCCCGCCGCCCAGTTTCACGTTGTCGGCGACTCCGGCGAGCCTGAGCGTTAATCCGGGCACGAGCGGCGCGAGCACCATCACCATCAACGCTCAGAACGGTTTCGGCGGCACAGTCGCGCTGACGGCGTCCGGCCTGCCCGCCGGCGTTACGGCGAGTTTCGCTCCCGCGAGCACAACGGGCCACAGCGTGGTGACTCTGACCGCGGCCGGCAACGCGGCCGCGGTCTCAACAACCGTGACCATCACGGGTACTTCCGGCAGCCTGAGCAAAAAGGTGACCATCGCCCTCACTGTCACCCCGCCGCCGAGTTTCACGTTGTCGGCAACTCCGGCGAGCGTGAGCCTCCCTCCGGGCGCGAGCGCCGCAAGCAGCATTGCCATCAACGCTCAGAACGGCTTCGGCGGCACGGTGGCGCTGGCGGCTTCCGGCCTGCCCAGTGGCGTCACCGCGACCTTCGCCCCCTCGAGCACGGCGAGCCGCAGCACGCTGACCTTCGAGGCAGCCCCTATCGTGGCCCCGGGCAGCTCGACGGTGACCATCACGGGCACCTCCGGCAATCTGACCAGCAAGGTGGCCATCGCCCTCACCATCACGCCGCCACCGACGTTCACGCTGTCGGCTTCGCCCGCGGCTCTCAGCATCCCGGTGGGCGCCTCGCGGAGCAGCACCCTGACCCTGATTCCACAGAACGGGTTCGCGGGCACGGTAACGGTGAGCCTGTCCGGCCTGCCCACCGGGGTGGTGGGCTCGTTCGGAGCCGGCCCCACACAGGCCAGCCTCCTGGTCACGCTGGCGGTATCGGCTTCGGCCACGCCGGGGCCGTCAACCGTGACCATCACCGGCAAATCCGGCACCCTGAGCCAGACCGCCACGATAGGCCTTACCGTGCTGCCGGCGCCCACCGGGAGCGGGCTGGTGAACATGGCCGCGGTGTACAACGTGAGCGGTCTGGTCACCGACGGCTCCACTTTCACCAACGGCGGTCTGGACGCAGGCGGCCGGGCCTATGCGGCGAATCTGCTGGGGACCGCGCAGACCGTCAACGGCGTGCTGTTCAGTCTGGGACCGGCAAACGCGCCGGACGCGGTGAGCGGCGCAACCGTTCCTCTGCCGGCGGGCCAGTTCTCCACGCTCGTGCTGCTGGCCACGGGAGTGAACGGCGGTCAACTCTCCCAGGTGTTCACGGTGACGTACACCGATGGCTCCACGGCGTCGTTCACGCAGAGCCTGAGCGATTGGTGCACACCGCAGCTCTTTCCGGGCGAATCCAACGCGATTTTGATGCCGTACCGCGACAACAGCATCGGCACGCGAGACACCCGGCCGATGACGTTGTATGGCTACAGCTTCAGCTTGTCGAAGGCCAAAACCCCGAGCGCCATCACGCTTCCGAAGAACCGCAACGTGGTCGTTGTTGCCATCAGCCTCAGGTAGGCGCAAAACGGAATCGCGACCCAGGCCGCCGGAGCCGGCGAACCGGCGGCATCTCCCGGCGCGTTGGATCGACCCATTCGCGCCAGGCGCGGCCTGGCCAGCCTGCCTCAGTAGAACGACAGTTCCTTCATCGGGTAGTGCTTCCGGTTGCGCGTCCACAAGGCCGCGCCGTTCAGGATCGCGGCGGAGCCGATCAGCGCATCGCCCAGTTCGACGCCATGGCTCTTGCGGTATCGCCGCAAATACTCGCCAGCCCGCAGGCCTGTCTGCGCATCGGCCGGCACGCAAGTCAGCACGTGAAACAGATTCGTGAGCGCGTCATGTTCCCGCGGCCGCGCGCCATGCCACAGTTCGGCTACCGATACCGGTGAGCAAAGGAGAACATGACCGGACTCGGCGAGTTCCGCCCACCTGGCCAGGATCTCCGCGTCGCGGCCGCGCGCCACCTCGATCAGGATGTCGGAATCGATGAGAATGGTCACGCGCCGTGCGATCTTTCCAGGCGGCCGCCGCGGCGGAGCTTGCGCACGTGCGCCGCGGAATCGGCGAACTCCGGACGGTCTTTTCGTATCCCCACGAAAGCCCGCATGGCCTGTCTTCGTTCTTCCAGGGGGCCGAAATAGCGCTCCCGGACGGCCTGGCGGACGAGCTCCGAGAGGGAGGTATCGAGGCTCCGCGCCTGCGAGTAAAGCGCCTTCCAGAGATCGTCTTCGAGGTAAAGCTGCGTCCGCCTCATGATGTATATTATACATCGTCCGGCCCTCGGCCGTTTCATCGGCATTGACATATGCGATGACGCCAGCTATAAGGAAGGTGATGGAAGGCAGCCCCGGCACCAATCCTGCTCCACCTGAACCGGCAACCCTGCTGGAAGCGGTTCGTTACTATTCTGATTTAGAGATCGCCACCCAGGCCTTTGCCGCACCCCGGTGTGGATCGAAAGAGGATTCCCACGCTCCGGGCCGCTTCAGCCTGCCAGGGATTTCTACATGGTCTGTCTGGTCAGCTCATCCAGCCATTCGACGAATGTTCCGATGGTGAGTCGTAACACCGATTCGCCGTGGCCGTCATGAACGCTAGTCGGCAGCCGGACACCAGCACGCCATAGTAAGGGAACGCAGCGGTCCGATGTTGCATCGGAGGCGTCGTCGCTTGCGCCGCTCCGTGCCACCCTCCGGCGCGCGGAAAGGCCCTGCGAGTTACCGCGCGTATAAATCGATCACCCGCTCGATGGCCCGCCGGCACACGCTGCAGAACCCGCGCGCCGCGTTCCGGCTGAACATCATGCAGTCCGCCTCCGGCCGGTAGTAGCCGCGCCCTTCGTACAGGGCGCCCTCGAACGCGCCCACTTTGTTCCCGTAGGGCGGACGCGCCAGCAGCGGCGCCATATCGGCCAGCTCGGCGGCGAACAACTCCTCCATCTCGCTTTCGGGCCGGTGCTGCGCGCGGATCTCGTGCCGGCGCGCCTGAATGCGCTTTTCGGCCGCCTCGAACTCCGCCTTGGCCCAGGGCGTGGGCAGCGGCGTCCCCGCCTCGATCAGGTCCTTCCACTTGCCGGCCTGCGGGTCGGCGGTGGCATTCGGCTCCCACGGCTCCGGCCGCACCTCTTCCTTGCTGTAGGAAACGTCGGACGTGTAGTACTCGTCGGCCAGGCCCGCGAAATGGTGCCCGAACTCGTGCACGAAGACGTAGGGCGTAAAGGCGTTGTCGGCGGCTACGGTGGCGTAGAGGTTGAAGATGCCGCCGCCGCCGTACTTGCGGTCGTTCACCACGATTCCGACAAACTCGTAAGGCGCCGCCGCGGCGATCTCGCGCATGCGCTTGTTGTCGAACGTGAGCACGTAGCGCTCCGACCCGAAGGCGTCGTAGCTGGCCCCCAGCGGCGACCTGCGCCACACCCCGTCCGAGGGACGGCTCACCCCGCTCTCGTCCGCCGGCGTATCCACGGCCCAGACGTTGAAGGCGCTATGCCGCTCCCGGAAGGGCGGCTGCGAGAACAGGATTCCCGCGAGACGCCGGGCGTCGCTGTGCCACTTCTCCATTTCGGCGGCGGTGTAGCCGTCGCCCATGAGCAGCAGATCCACTTTGTCGCGCGGCGGGCCATTCTGCATCACCGCCCAGACGTGCGCGCCGGCCGGGGGAGCGCTGCGGTCCACCGCCTGGCTGGCCGGGTCGAGAACCACCGACCACACCTCGCGGAAAGCGTTCTGCGCATCGCGCTTCTTCAGCACCAGTTGCACCGGCGCTTCCGGGGAGGGGAAGCGGACGGACTCGTGGAAGGTGCGGCTCATCACTTTCGCCTCGTCGGTGGTTTCCCACTCGCCGTAGATGCTGGCGAAGCCGCGCGAGTACAGGATGCGGTTGGTTTTGCGGTCAAGCACTTCGAACAGGTACTTGCCGAGGTTGGTGTCGTCCACCAGCCGGTCGAGCCTGCCGGGCCACTCGCCTTCGAGCGCGACGGCGTCCAGCGAGAAGCGCTCTTCGCTGGCATTGCCGGTGTGATAGTAGTCGACGCGCATGGTGCGGGGCGCGGGAGTGGTGACGGAAGCGAACAATGTTGCCATGAGCAGAATGAAGGGAAGCAAGGGGTTTCTCCGGGACTATGGTACCCGGAATTGGCCGGCGGCGGCACGCGGCTTGTATAATGCCTGCGAAGGCGCTCATCCGACTCCACTACCATGTCCAACACCATCGAGCAGTATCGCGAAGCGAAGACCAGCTATCTGAAACTGAAGAACCAGGCGAAGAAGGAACTCATCGCCAGGTTCAACGAGCTTGCCGGCGAGTTGCTGCAGGTTCAGCGGGAGCTTCTGGAGGACTTCGGCGAGAAGGTCGCCATGCCGGCCAAGCCAAAAAAGCTGCGGGCCGCCCGGAAGGCCACCGAGGAACCGGCATCGCCGCCGAAGGCCGCCGGCAAAGAGAAGGAGACCGCCGCCCTCGAAAAGCGGCTGGAGCGGGCAAAGCAGAAGCTGGCCGAGGCCAAGGCCGCGGGCAAGCCCACCAAGGCTCTTGACGACAAGGTGTACGAAATCGAGGACGAACTGCGGCTGCTGGCCGGCAAATAGCCGGTCCCGCCAGTACCGTGAAGCCGGCTCCCAGGTGGCACGTGGCGTTCACGCCGGCAAGGGCCGGGTGCGTTGGGGCGCGGGTCCGGCTGCTTTGGTCCCCGACTTGCCGTGGAAGACGTTCAAGGGGAGGTGCGGCGTTTTCCGGGCTTTTCCGGCCAGTATACCGGGGAACCGGTCCGTGCGTCTCACACCCTTGTATACTGGTAGGTTCGTAAACTCCCGTCTATGAAGTATATTGCAGCGATGCTCCTCTCGGCCGGCGCAATGTGCGCGGCGAACTTTGTCACTGGCCAGTCCGCCCGCGCGGTGATTGGGCAGCCCAACTTCACGGCGCAGGTGGACGACACGACAAGCGACCCCAATGCCGGCGGCTTTGCGCTGGGGGGCGTCTCCGGGGTGGCCTGGGCGAACGGCACACTGTTTGTCGTGGATTCGAATCGCGTGGGGGCCACACCCGACAACGACCGGGTGGTGGTCTATTCGAACATAACGTCGCCCACATTTGTAGCTGGCCTGACGCTGCCCTCGCCGACCCAGGAAATCGTAGAAGAGAACTTTGCGAGCTATATCCGCTGCCCCGTGTGCGTGGTGAACGCAAGCCTCATTGTGGGCCAGCCCGACCAGGTCACCGTGGGGGCCAACCTGAGCCAGAGCGGTCTGAACGAGCCGGCCGGGGTGGCCAGCAACGGGAAAATCCTGGTGATCGCCGACACGAACAACAACCGGGTGCTCATCTGGAACTCGATCCCCACCGTCAACAACGCTCCCGCGGACATCGTGCTCGGCCAGACCAGCTTCAACGCCATCAGCTTCCCGCCGACGGTGAGTCAGACCGCCATGCGCGGGCCGGAAAGCGTGTGGATTCAGGGGAACCGGCTGTTTGTCGCCGACACCCTGAATAATCGCGTCCTCATCTGGAACAGCATCCCCACGCAAAACAACCAGCCGGCCGATCTCGTTCTGGGCCAGCCCAATTTCACCACCACCCAGTCGCCCAAAATCACCACGACTCCGGTCACCTCCTCCAGCGACATCATTTCACCCACCGGAGTAAGCTCCGACGGAACCCATCTTTTCGTGGCCGACCTGGGCCAGAACCGGGTGCTGATCTGGAACAGCATTCCGACGCAGAATAATCAGGCCGCCGACGTGGAAATCGGCCAGCCGGATATGACCACCGCGGTTCCCAACAATTCGTTCAGCGGACTCCCGGCAACCACGTCCGGGTCCACCGACAAGGAAACTCCGGTGCTCTGCACCACTCCCCAGGTCAACGGAGCGGACAGCAACGGCAATCCCACCTATCCGCAGCGTTGCGCGTACACGCTGTCGTTCCCGCGCTACGTGCTGAGCGACGGCACGCGGTTGTTCGTCGCCGACAGCGGCAACGACCGGGTACTGGTCTATAACGCCATTCCCACCCAGAACACCGTGGCCGCCGACGTCGTGCTGGGCCAGCCCGACTTCATCGGCGACATCGTGAGCGATTCCGGCAGCTCCACCGACAATGTCGAGATCTCCGGCGCCGACAGCGTGCGCACCCCCATGGCTATGGCCTGGGATGGCGCCAATCTGTACGTCAGCGATCCGTTCGACCGCCGCGTATTGGTGTACAGCGCGAGCGACTACCCGCTGCCGCCCAACGCGGCTTATAACGCCGCCAGCCTGGAGACGTTTGCCAGCTCCTTGTTCACCTTCGCGGGAACCATCACCACGGGTGACAAGGTCAACATCACCATCACCGATCCGAACAACACCACCGCCGGGTACACCGCCCCCGTTTACACCTACACGGTTCTCAAGAACGATACGTTCGACGGCGTCACCAAGGGCCTGTCGAACGTCATCAACAGCAGCAACAGCGGCGTGGGCGATCCGGTTGTCTTCGCCCGGGCCGAGCTCGGCGCGGCTTCCATCCTGCTGTCCGCGCGCAACCCCGGAGCGCTCGGCAACGGTGTGGCGTACGCGGTCGCGCTTACCGGTGTGAGCAGCAACGCGGCGACGGAGACTGTATCGCCATCCTCCGGCTCGACCACTGGCGGGACCGCTGCCGCCACGCTGGCGCCGGGCACGCTGATTTCCGTCTTCGGCACGGGTCTCACCGATCAGCCGCCGGCTGCGGCTCCCGCGGGAGCGGCTAAGCTGCCTGAAACGCTCGCGGGCGTGGAACTGTACATCGATGGCGTGCGCGCACCACTGTTATACGTCTCCTCGACGCAAATCAACGCGCAGGTTCCTTTTGAGTTTTCCGACGCCAACGGGAGTTCGGCGTGGGTGCGCACACAACACGCCGACGGCAGCGTGACGGCTACGAACGCCATCGCCATCCCCCTCGCGCCGCAGAATCCGGGTATCTTCACTTCCGCTTCCGGCAGTGACCCGCGGCCCGCTCTCGCCTTTCAGGCCACCAGCAACGCGCTGGCCGTGATCGATATTGAAGGGCTCCCCGGCGCCACCTCCGTCGCTTCTTTGACGATTGCAAGTAGCACTTATACGTACACCGTGCAAACGGCGGACGTTACCGCTGTCAGCGTGACCACCACCAACCCGGTGAACGGCGTCCCTACCGCCACCACGACTTCAGTCACGCCCGACGTTCTGGAGATCATACGGCAGAGCCTTCTCAACCAGATCAACGCCGATCCGAATGCACTCGTGACGGCTTACGAAGGCAGTCAGTTCCACTACCTGATCCTCACGGCGAAAACCCCCGGAACGGCGGGCAATGGTATTGTCATATCGGCCACGGCCACCGCAAACGGCACCACCAGCCTCACGCTGACGGTGCTAACCACTGACGCCAGCACCAGCGTGCTCGGCACTTGCTGCGCCAGCAACGGAGGCACGGCGATAAACGTGAACAATCCGGCGGTTGCCGGAGGGTTCCTGGTGCTCTATACGACCGGTCTCGGTACGGTCATATCGAGTGACATCGTGACCACGCAGAGTCCCAACGGCATCTTCTGTCCGACCGTGAGCTCCGCCGAACCGGATCAGAACTTTACGGATACCGGTGTCGTTTGCACTCCGCCCCCCGATCCGGTGACGGGCGCCCCCTACTCCGGGCCGGCCTTGAACACGGTGGTTTCTTTCGTGTCGGCTACTGCCGGGGGCTCGACCGCAAACGTCTTTGACGCCAGCCTGGTGCCCGGGAGTATCGGCGTGTATCGGTTGCTGGTGCAGCTTGACAGCAGCCTCACGACCAATGCTTACACTCCGCTCACGGTTTACCAGGATGTGTACAACAGCAACACGGTGACCATCCCGGTGCAGGCTCAGTAACCGCGGTTGGGCGTGGGTCGGGCGCGCGCGTGATACACTGAAATCGCCTGCCGTAGTTGCGCTGTCTTCGGCGCCCGCCCGGCGTGCGGTTCTTCGCGGAGGAAGGAACGCGCCGGCCACTCGTACAACGTTCTCATATGCAAAAGCAGGACAAGAAGGTTCTGGTAGTCGTGGACGATCTTCTGTTCACGGTCAAGATCAGTGAAGCGGCCAGGCGTGCCGGTCTCACTGCCGAGTTCGTGAAATCCGAGGAGGACGTCTTCGACCGGGCGAAGCAGAAACCGCGGCTGATTATCCTCGATCTGAACGCCAGCTCAGTGGAGCCGCTCAGGCTGATTGCGGCTCTGAAGGGCAGTGCGGAAACAAAAGGAATCAGTCTGATCGGGTACCTTTCGCACATTCAGGGCGAATTGAAGCAACAAGCGCACGAGGCGGGCGCCGACATGGTGATGGCGCGTTCGGCGTTCTCGCAGAACCTGCCGCAGATTCTCAAGCGTCACGCCGGCGCGTAGACGGGTGTCCTGGCGGCTGCAAGCCTGCGTCTGTCCGGTTATGTCGGCGTTAATCTGTGGCTATTGTCGTTACAGCAGCATCCCCGCAATACACGCGGTCATGAAATTGGCCATGGTGCCGGCGGCCACCGCGCGCAGACCCAGCCGGGCCAGGTCCGATTTGCGCGTGGGGGCCAGCGCCCCGATGCCGCCAATCTGAATCGCGATGGAGCTGAAGTTCGCGAACCCGCACAGTGCGTAGGTGGCGATGGTGAACGAGCGCGGGTCGAGAGCGGATTTCATCGGCCCCAGCGCCTGGAAGGCGATGAACTCGTTCAACACCAGCCGCGTGCCCAGCAGATTGCCAATGGAACGGCAGTCGTGAAAGGGTACGCCCAGCAGCCAGGCGATGGGCGCGAACACCGTGCCGAAGATGGTTTCCAGCGACAGGCCGAAGCGCCCGAGGATCCCGTTGAGCAGGGCGATCAGCGCGATGAATGCGATCAGCATCGCGCCCACGTTGAGCGCCAGGTGCAGACCGTCGATAGCGCCGTGGGCGGCCGCGTCGATGACGTTCACGCCCGGCCGTTCCACCTTGATGTTCACGTTGCCCGCGGTGGCCGGCTGGTCCGTTTCGGGGATCAGCAGCTTGGCCAGCATGATGGTGGCCGGCGCGGTCATGATGACGGCGGTGAGCAGGTGCTTGGCGTCCACGTGGGCGATCATGACGTAGGCGGCCATCACCGAGCCGGAGACATGGGCCATGCCGCTCACCATGATGGTGAACAGCTCGGATTCGGTCAGGCCGGCGAGGAAGGGCTTGATGGTGAGCGGCGCCTCGGTCTGACCCATGAAGATGCTGGCGGCCACGTTGGTGGATTCGGCGCCGCTGGCCCCCATCACGGTTTGCATTACGATGGCCATGGCGCGGACGAAAAGCTGCATGACGCCGAAATAATAGAGGATTGCGAAAAAGCTGGCGATGAAAATGATGATGGGCAGCACCTGGAAGGCGAAGATGACGCCGAACTCCTGCGACGCCGCGCCCAGTTTGTTGCCGAAGACGAAGCTGCTGCCGGCCTCGGAGTAGTGCAGCATCGCGGTCACGCCCTGGCTGGCCTTGTCGAACGCCCAGCCGGCGGGAGTCTTGAGAACCAGGAAGGCGAAAAGAAACTGCAGCCCGAGGCCCCACAGGATCACCGTGGGACGAATGGACCGCTTGTGCTTCGACAACAGAAAGCAGACCGCGAGGATCGCGGCGATCCCCAGCAGACCGGTAAACCGGGAAGCCATCAGGTCAGTCTATCAGCACGGCTCAGCCCACAACTTCCAAAATGAGCTCGCGTTCCTCGGGAGCCTGCGCGGAGATGCGGAAGGCGTCTTCGATCAACTGCGCGGCTTCCTCGACGTGCTCGTCGCCGGTGTAGTAGAGGCGGCACAGGACGCCGCCGGCCTCCACCTTGTGGCCGACCTTGACTTCGAGGATCACGCCCACCGCGGGATCGATGGCTTCGCCCATGGCGTCGCGGCCGGCGCCAATCATGTTGGAAGCCTGGCCGATGTACTCGGCGTCGATGGCGCTGATATAGCCCGCGCGCGGCGACAGGATTTCGCGCGCGCCGGTGGCGTTGGGCAGAAGCTCGAAGCGGTCGAGCACCTGCGGGTTGCCGCCCTGCGCCTGGATCACCGCCTTGAACTTGCGGTACCCGGAGCCGTCGAGCAGCATCTTCTGGGCCAGCTCGCGGGCCTCGTCGAGGGTGCCGGTGATTTTGCCCAGGAAGATCATGCGCGCGGCCAGCTCCAGCGAAATGCGGGTGAGGTCGGTGGGGCCGGCGTTTTGCAGCGTCTGCGAAACCTCCATCACCTCCAGGGCGTTGCCAATGGCGTATCCCAGCGGCTGGTTCATGTCGGTGATGAGCGCCTGCACGCGTTTGTCGGCGCGCCGGCCGATGCCCACCATCATCTGGGCCAGACGCCGCGCGTCCACCTGCCGCTTCATGAACGCGCCGGAGCCCACCTTGACGTCGAGCACCAGCGCGTCGATGCCCTCGGCCAGCTTCTTCGACATGATGGAGGAGGCGATCAGCGGGATGGATTCCACCGTGGCCGTGGCGTCGCGCAGCGAATACAGCTTGCCGTCGGCGGGAGCGAGTTGCGGGGTCTGACTCCCGAAAGCGATGCGGTGCGTGGCCAGCAGCTCCCGGAATTCGTCCACGCTGAGGTCGGTGCGGAAACCGGGGATGGCTTCCAGCTTGTCCAGCGTGCCGCCGGTGTGCCCCAGCGCGCGCCCGGTGAGCATAGGTACCACCACACCCGCCGCTGCCGCCAGCGGTCCGGCGATCAGACTGGTCTTGTCGCCGACACCACCGGTGGAATGCTTGTCGACTTTCAGGCCCGGAATCGCGCTGAGGTCCAGCGTCTCGCCGGACCGTACCATGCAATCGGTCAGGCTGCTCACCTCGCGGTCGGACATGCCCGAAAAGAACACGGACATCAGAAACGCGGACATCTGGTAATCCGGGATTTCGCCTCGCGTATAGCCTTCCACGAAATACGCGATCTCTTCCTGGCTCAGTTCTTCGCCGTCCCGTTTCCGGTGAATGAGGTCTACGGTGCGCATTTAAGTTCTCAGCGTAGCATCTTATGTACTTGAAAGTAAACCCGCTTATTCGTTAGGCTGCTTTTGGCGCGCCAGAGCGGACTGGTGACGCACACTAACGTAGCGCGGCGCGAGACGCGTACGGTATATCTTAGCATCCCCGGAGACCGAGCGCTTCAGCCCCGGGCCGGCAGCGTGCCGGGACATGCCGCTCCAGCCGCGTGCTCGCCTGGTACCGCAAGAATGCGGCTGAGCGCCGATGCGGGCTACTTCGACACGTAGCCCTGCACGTACAGGGCGCGGAACCCGTTGTGAGATGTTTCCGTGCCGGTCACCTCGACAATCTTCGCGAAATTGTCGATGGCGGCTTTGCGAAAGCCTTCCGTCTGGCCGTCGCGGCGCGGATCGTGTTCCTCGGCCATGAGCATATAGACGGTTCCGTCTTTTGCCAGCAGGCCGATCGGCTGACCGCTCTGCAGGCATTTGGTGCCGCACGCCTTGTGCTTCTCGCCGTGCTTGCCCAGTTGCAGATAGCACGACAGGTCGATGATCTCGCCGGCGACGGTCACCACTTTGCCTTCGAGCGGCTTCTTCGCGACGCCGGCGTTGACGGTTGTGTCGGTCCACTCGGCGGACGGCTTCTGGCCGAGCGTGGCCGCGGGTTTGTCGTAGGAGCCCGCATCCGGGGCCACGGTCATTTCCGGATGGAGCGTTGTCGTGTCTTGCGCGGTGAGAGCGAGCATGGCGGCCGCAGCGCCGCAGAGGAGAACTCGGGTGGTTCGCATCATACTCATAACAGCCTCGCACATTCGACTGCTACCTGCGGAAGCCGGTTTCGTCCTTGAAGGCCTCCAGCGAGTTGTAGACGATGGGGCAATACGTGGCGCGGTCGGGCATTTGCCACATGCGGCTGAGGAAGGACCCGGCGCCGTGGGCCAGATGCGGGAAGTCCCGGCAGGTGCCCGGGCGCGCTTCATAGACCGTGCATTCGTTGCCGCTCAGAAACACGCAGCCGTGCTCGTTGCGCCGCAGGATGCGTCCCTCGTCTTCGCCGTCGGCCGTGTACTCTTTGACGAAGCTGGCCGGTTTCATCCCGAAGACTTTCGCCAGGCGCTCGACGTCGCGCTCGTTGACGCGCGTGGTGGCCACGCGGCAGCAGTTGGCGCAAGCCAGGCAGTCGGTGGCTTCGGCCACTTCCTCGGCGACGCGCTTCAGACGCCGCTCCACGAAGTTGTGGCGCTTCAGCCAAGCGCGGAAACGGCCGTTTTCCTCGCGGTTTTTCTCGCCCATGCGGCGGATCTGGACGAGATCGGTGAGCATACATCCAGAGTACAGTCCCGCAGGAACGTAAAATGGATTTATGTCAACCGTCGAAACCCAACAGGAGTTCTATCGCATCCAGAAGCTGCCGCCCTACGTGTTCGCCGTCATCAACGAGATGAAGGCAAAGGCGCGCGCGGCAGGGCAGGATGTGGTGGACCTCGGCATGGGCAACCCCGACGGGCCCACGCCGCGAGTGGTGGTGAACAAAATGGTGGAGGCGGTGCGCAACGCGCGCAACCACCGCTATTCCATGTCGCGCGGCATTCCCCGGCTGCGCGAGGAAATTGTGAAGCGCTATCAGGAACGCTACAGCGTGGAACTGAATGCGGAAACGGAAGCCATCGCCACCATCGGCGCAAAGGACGCGCTGGCGCACCTGCTGTTCGCGGTGATCGGGCCGGGCGACGTCGTCGCTTCGCCGAATCCCGCGTACCCCATCCATCAGTACGGCGTCATCATGGCCGAAGGGCACGCCTGCACCATTCCGATGCCCGACCCGGCCAGCTTCCTCAATTCGCTGGAAGATCTCTACCGCACGCCGCGGAAACCGAAAATGATTCTGATTTCGTTTCCGCACAACCCCACCACGCAGTGCGTCGACATCGACTTTTTCCGCGCGCTGGTGCCCATGGCGGCGAAGCACGGCACCCTGATTGTGCACGATTTCGCTTATGCCGACCTCGGCTTCGACGGCTACAAGCCGCCCAGCCTGCTGCAGGTGGACGGCGCGAAGGAGATCGGCGTGGAGATTTTCTCGTTGTCCAAGAGCTTCAACATGGCCGGCTGGCGAGTGGGGTTCTGCGTCGGCAACAAGCGCCTGATCGGGGCTCTGGCACGCATCAAGAGCTATCTCGACTACGGCATCTTTCAGCCCATCCAGATCGCCTCCATCATCGCGTTGCGCGAATGCCAGGACGACACCGACCGCATCCGCGCGACGTATCAGCGGCGTCGCGACGTGCTGATTCAGGGGCTGGACCGCGCGGGCTGGCACGTGGACCCGCCGCGCGGCACCATGTTCGTGTGGGCGCCCGTTCCCGAGCCATGGCGGGCCGGCGGGTCGCTGGAGTTTTCCAAGCTGCTGCTGGAGAAAGCGCTGGTGGCGGTATCGCCGGGCATGGGCTTCGGCCCGCTGGGCGAAGGCTACGTGCGCTTCGCGCTGGTGGAGAACGACCACCGGCTGAAGCAGGCCACGGCATCAATTAAGAAGTTCATGCGCGGGGCGTAGGATAAGGGGGCGCGACAGGAAATTGGGTGCGCCAGCGGGTAGTGGGTCAGTTTCCGGGACGCCAACCTGCTCGCTCACTGCGCGCCTCTGGCAGAAGACGAGGTCCTGCGGTTGACTCTAACGCTAAACGACTGGTTCCGGCTATTGAAATAGGAGGGACTACAGAGCCGGGCAGCGATCCCCAGTAACTCATTCATGCCGCGCATCCACTAGAATAGTCATAGGCACATGACCATCGACGAACGGCTGGAAGCCCTGACGCAGACCGTGGAGCCGCTCGCGACGATGCACCGCGACAACGAAGCTGCGATGACACGGTTCGAAACGACGATGACGCGGTTCGCCCAAGGAGTGAACGATTCAGTGACTCGGCTCACGCGCATCATCGAGGCGCACGACATCGTGCTCGATGAGCATGAGGAGCGCCTGAAGGACCTCGAGGACAAGCAATAGGTCCTGATTATCCGAACAACGGGCACAATTAAACGCCTCGCCGGCTGAAAACGCGAGGCAGGAGACTGCACCTACTGCACCTCAGTCCTTTCGAGAAGCCAGCATCTGAATTCCGCCATCGGCGATGATGCTGATGTGCCCGGTCCACACTTTGCCCGCCTCCCGGAATGTGCGGACAAGCGGTTTGAGATTCTCGGGAGTCGCAGGATGAACTCTGAACAGCACCACCCCGGATTGTTCGAGAGGAATCCGACGTTGAACGGCGATCTGCCAGAAGTCCTTGTCCAGCGTGAGCATGATGCGCGCTTCGGACTCGGCGAATTCCAGAAGCGCAGAATCCTTCCATCCGCGGCAGTCAGTGCGGGCCCAGAGCACATCGTCGCCGCTGGCGCGAAGCACTTCGACAATCGGTTTCGGAAAGTTCTCGTCGGCGAGGAGGCGCATCTACGCTGGGATTGGATACGCCTTGTATTCGTGAGCCAGGTAACTGGCGTACGATAGGCAGGCAAGAATGTCCTCGCGCGTCAGGCCAGGGTAATTCGCCAGGAGATCCTCTTCGGACTGGCCAGCCGCAAGGAGTTCGAGAATGAACTCGACGGCCAGACGAGTTCCGCGGATCACGGGTTTGCCGGCCGCAACCTCGGGATCGACGACAATGCGTTCGGACAACGGCATGACCACATTCTACCGTGGCTGCGCGGCGTCCGAAGAATCAGTTTGCGGATGCCGGGCGGTGATCAGTCCCGAAGAATCCCCGCACGTCTGCAAGGTTTTCATCGTGTTCGGCAAAGAAGTCGATGAATTCGTCGTGGCTGAAGAACGCGTTCACATAGTCTGCCTGCGTCAAGATGTAGCCGCCCCAGCCGTTCAGCATCGCGAGTTGGAGGAAGGAGGCGAGATCCTCTGCCTCGTGCTGAAGGAATAGGTGTCAGGTGCTTCCTGGACCAATGTGTGGTCTGCGTAAGTCTGGCGTAGTCTATAGTACAAATGCCAGTTCTCACTGCTGGGCCAGATACCCCATTCGGTCAGCCAAAGTAATGTTGGCTCTCGAAACGTCAATTCACGGGCGATCCAGTGGGCGACGAAGAAAACGCGATGAGGTTTCGATGGGTAGCCAACCCGCTCTGTCGCCAGATCGGGCGTGTTATCGGGCTTGCGCCGTTTTAGGCCATGCCCATCCCGCCCCTACTCTTCCTCTTCCTCTTCGCCGGTCCGCGCCGCCTTCGCCGCGGCGATGATCTTGTCCGCCTGCAGTTGCGGCACGAAATCGTAATGGTCGAATTCCATGGCGAACGACGCCCGCCCCTGGGTGATCGAGTTCAGGTCGTTCTGATAGCTCAGCATCTCCGCCATGGGCACCTGCGCGCGGATGATCTGCACGCTGCCTTTGGTGTCCATGCCGGTGATGCGGCCGCGGCGCCCGTTCATGTCGCCCATCAGGTCGCCGGCGTACTCCACCGGCCCCTGCACCTCCACCCTCACGATGGGTTCCAGCAGCACCGGCTTGGCCTTCTCCATGGCCGCCTTGAACGCCTTGCGCGCGGCCAGCTTGAAGGCCATTTCCGACGAATCCACGTCGTGATAGGAGCCGTCGTACACGGTCACCTTGAAATCCACCACCGGGAAGCCGGCCAGATAGCCCTTCGCCGCCGCCTCCACAATGCCCTTCTCCACCGCGGGAATGAAATTGCGCGGAATGGAGCCGCCGAAAATCTCGTTGGCGAACTCGAACTTCCCGCCGCGCGCCAGCGGCTCCATGCGAATCCAGCAATCGCCGAACTGCCCGTGACCGCCGGTCTGTTTCTTGTGCCGGCCCTGCACGTCGGCGTTCCCGCGAATGGTCTCGCGATACGGAATCTTCGGCGCGCTCAGCCCCACCTCCACGCCGTAGCGCTTCTTCAGGCGGCTGACCACAATCTCCACGTGCTGCTGCCCGCTGCCCGCCAGCAGGAATTCCTGCGTCGCCGGGTCGCGATAGAACCGCAGCGCCTGGTCCTCTTCCAGGATGCGGGCAATCGCGTTGCTCATGCGATCCTCGTCCTGCCGCGATTTCGCCGAAACCGCGTAAGCGATCGACGGCTCGGGTATCTTCACCGGCGGCCACACGATCGGCGACGCCTTGTCGGCCAGCGTGTCGCCCGTGAGCGTGTCCTTCAGCTTGGCCACCGCGCCAATATCGCCGGCGTGGATCTCGGTGACGGGAACTATCTGCTTGCCCATGAGCACGCCGATGTGCGCCAGCCGGTCCGTGGTGGCGGTGCGCGAGTTGGTGGCGTTGGCGTCGTTCTTCAACACGCCGGACATCACCTTGAAGTACGAAACGCGCCCGGCGAACGGGTCGGCAACGGTCTTGAACACGAACAGGCTGAGCGGCCCGCTGTCGCCGATGGCGCGCGTGGTCTCCGCTCCGTTCAGGGTGGCCGCGAAGGGCTCGTGCTCGGTGGGCGCCGGGAAAAACTCGTCGATGAAATCCAGAATCCGGTCGGCCCCGATGTTGTGCAGCCCGGAGGCGCACAGTACCGGATACATGCGCCGCTCCTTCACGGCCAGACGGAGGCCCTCCACAATGTGCTGCTCCGGAAGCGTCCCCTCCGCGAAGAACTCTTCCATCAGCGCATCGTTGCCCTCGGCGATCATTTCCACCAGCGCCTCGTGCGCTTTTTGCGCGGCTTGCGCCACCTCCACGGGAATGTCGCCCTCGCGGCCCTTGCCATCGCCGTCGGCGGTGTAGGTGTACGCTTTCATCCGGATCAGATCGACTACGCCTTTGAAATCGCGCTCGGCGCCCACCGGCAACTGGATGGGCAACGCGGTGCGTCCGAACATTTCCTGCACGCTATCCACGGCGCGGTCGAAGCTGGAACGTTCGCGGTCGAGTTTATTTATGATAATGGCGCGGGGATGTTGGAACTCGTCGGCGAACTCCCAGACTTTCTCCGTCTGCACCTCGACGCCGGCCACTCCGTCCACCATCACCAGCGCGGCGTCGGCGGCCACCATGGCGGCGTGCGTGTCGTTGATGAAGATGTTGAAGCCGGGCGTGTCCAGCAGGTTGATTTTCTTCTTCTTGTACTCGACGTAGGCGAGGGAGGTGGAGATGGTCAGTTTGCGGTTGACCTCTTCTTCGTCGCTGTCGGTGACCGTGTTGCCCTCGTCAACGCGAGTCAACCGATTGCTGGCGCCCGTGCAGAAGAGCAATCCGGCCGCCAGCGAGGTCTTCCCGGAATGCCCGTGTCCGATCAGAGCGACATTTCTGACATCGTTTCCTTCGTAGACTTTCATGGGTTAGTCCCCTCCTGAGGGACTCGGGATGGCTTGAAACCAGCATAGTAACACAGTTGAAATTGCTGGGATTTTGGGTCGTTAGGGGCCGTACTCGCGGCGCGAAACTGTGCGCCGCCCGCCCCCGCGGCGCGCGCGCGCTGGGCAGCGCAGTTGCCAGACCGGCCCGCGGGCTGCTAAACTCAGGGTTTTGAAGGACTCGGGAGAAGACTGTCATGGCCAGGACATGTGATGTATGCGGGCGCGGACCGCGGTTCGGCAACCGCATCAGCCACGCCCACAATGTAACCAAACGCCGCTGGAACCTCAACCTGCAGAACGTGCGCGTCCTGTTGAACGGGGCGCACAAACGTGTGAAGGTCTGCACTTCCTGCATCAAGAGCGGCAAGATTCAGAAGGTCGCCTGAATCGGCGGCTCCCCTTCTTCTTTGTTGCCATAGCGCGGCAAGCAATCGCAGCGGTACCCTGAATAAGCAGCCCCGTCGTCCTGCCTCGTGGGGCAGGCCGGACCAGGGGCGAAGCCGCAGTGGTTTCCTTATCCGCGGGTAAGGCCGGGTCTTTCGCCCGTGGTCGAGCCTGCGCGGGGCTCTCAGCCCCGCCGTCACGGTCTTCATCACTCGCCGCTCCCAGCCGTCGAAACGGCCACTCCAACACGCCGCGAGAGATGCATCCCTGCGAGGTCCCGCGAGCAGGCGGGCGCCCGCCCACTACCGGCCGCGGAGCGTGAAGTCACCGTTGTACACTAACCTTACATGAGAAGAACCGGCCTTTGCTGCGCTGCCCTTGCCCTGTGCGTTTCGAGCGTTACCGCACAGACGCCCTCGCTGAGCGGCGTGTGGAAAGCGAACCTCGAAGCGAGCACGTTCACCGGCCCCAGGCCGGCCAGCTACCTGATGATCATCCGCCAGCAGGGCAATACCGTGCGGGAGGCCATTGGCGTGTCCAGCACGATGGGCGACTATCGGTGTGCGTTCACCTTCAGCACCGGTTCCGGGGAGAGCCGGAATTCGTGGCACGGCCTGCCCATGCACAGCAAGGCGGAGTGGACCGGCGGCGCCCTGATCGTGGATTCGCGCATCGCCGGCCCGCAGGCACAAACGGTGCATGAGAAATACTTGCTTTCCGCCGACGGCAACACGCTCACCGTCGAGACCGCTGCAACCTGGGAAGGTAAGCAGACGCAGCAGACCATTGTCCTGACCCGGCAACCGGACGAAGCGGGCGAACCTCTGCGCCAGACCGAAATCAACGCCAGCAAGCGCTTCATGAACGTGAAGCTGCTGGGCGACCTGCCCGCTTCGCGGTTCCTGGATACGATGAGCGTCTTCAGCGTGTCGCTCGGCGAGCGCTGCGAATTCTGCCATGCGGAAAAGGACTTCGCCTCCGACGATAAGAAAGAAAAAACGGCCGCCCGGAGCATGATCGAAATGACGCGCGGCATCAACGAGCAGAGCTTCGACGGCCGCCAGGAAGTGCGCTGCTACACCTGCCACCGCGGCGCGGAGAAGCCGCAGTCGGTTCCCGAGTAGGCCGGGGCGCGGCGGGAGTGCCCGACCTGGCGCCGCCGTCCGTTAAAATGGACCCGTGACCTCGGTCCGCTGGCTCAACCTGATCGATTTCTTCGTGCTCACGCTGGCCCTCTACGGTGTGCTGAGCTGGGCGCGCCAGGCGCGGGCCATGCGGCTCGCGTTCTGGATTGCGGGCCTGTACGCCGCCTCGCTGGTGGCGCGGCGGTTCGACCTGATCATAACCACCTGGGTGCTGGATGCGGCCTCCATCGGCCTCATCGTCATGCTCCTGATCATGTTCCAGCCGGAGCTGCGCCGCGCCTTCCTGTGGCTGGACCGCATTCTTCGCGTCTCCCCCCGCGCCAGCGCCGCGCTGGAGCCGGCCTTTCGCACCATCGCGGATGCCGCGTTCAACCTGGCGCACGATCGCGTGGGGGCGCTCATCGTCATCGTGCGCGACGACCCCATCTCGGAAATCGTCGAGGATGGCGTCTCCGTTGGCGCGGAGATCTCGGGGCCGTTGCTCGAGGCGCTTTTTCAGAAGACCTCGTCGGTTCACGATGGCGCGGCGGTGATCGAATCCGGCCGGATCTCGCGCGTGAACGTGATTCTGCCCCTGTCGCACCGCCCCGATGTGCCGCAGCAGTTTGGCACGCGCCACCGCGCCGCCATGGGCATTGCCGAACGCTCCGACGCCATCGTCATCGTCGTCTCCGAGGAGCGCGGCGAAGTCGCCCTCATGCGCGGCCGCTCCTGGCAGGTGCTTCCCGGAGCACTCGAGCTTCTGGATCAGTTGCAGCGACTATGCGGCGAGGAGAAACTCCGCTGGAGCGATCACGTGTGGCGGCTGCTGGTTCACAACCTGCGTTTGAAGCTGGCCGCCGCCGGGCTGGGCATCCTCATTTCGGCGTTATCGCTGTTCAACCCGGGCAACACCATCCGGACAGTAACCGTCGACGTCGAGCTGGTGAACCTGCCGCGCGGTCTCGACGTGGCAGAGTACTCCACTCGCAAGCTGGAGGTCTCGCTGCGGGGCCGGTCGTGGCTCATGGACACCGCCAACCCGAACGGTCTGGTGGCCCGCTTCGACTTGCGCAACGCGCATGAAGGAACAATCGCGCTGAAGCCCACCGAGCAGGATCTGGGACTCCCCCCCGGTGTCCATCTGGATGGCGTCGTGCCGGCGGTCCTGTCGGTGCGCATCCGCAAGCGATAGCGGTGGGTCACCTCACGCGGCGGTGAGCAGGATGGGCGCGCCTTTGGTGATTACGATGGTGTGCTCGTAGTGAGCGGCGAGGCTTCTATCCGAAGTGCACACCGTCCATTTGTCGGCCTTGAGCTCAGCAGCGCCGTTTCCGGCGGCGATGATCGGCTCGATGGTTATGACGAGGCCTTCGGTGAGCTTGCTGCGGCAGCGGGCGTCGTGGAAATTCGGCACGCTGGGCGGTTCGTGGATGGTGCGCCCCACACCGTGGCCGCACAGCTCCCGGATCACGCTGAATCCGGACCGGCGCGCTTCGCGTTCCACCGAGCGGCCGATTTCGTAAACACGATTGCCTGCATGCGCGACTTTCAGGGCTTCGCGAAACGACCGCTCTGCACAACGCGCCAGCTCATGGGCGGCAGGCGAAACTTCACCCACTTCGACAGTGACCGCGGCGTCGGCAACGAAGCCGTCCTTTTCGGCGGTGACATCCAGCTTCACCAGGTCGCCCTCGCGCAGCACGCGGTTCCCGGGAATGCCGTGGATGGCCTCTTCGTTCACGCTGATGCAGGTGGCGCCGGGAAAGCCGTAGACCTTCGGCGGCGACGATTCCGCGCCGTGCCTCTCCAATACGGCGGCGCCGACGCGATCCAGTTCGGCCGTGGTGATGCCGGGCCGCACCGCAGCCGACATTTCATCCAGCGTCGCTTTGACAATTTGTCCGATAATTCGTAGTTTATTCAGCTCGGTTTGCGATTTAATCGACATCGTTTCCTCCTATGGCGTGAACCCCACCGCCCTCCACAGTGGAGCGCACTCGAACAACCGCCCGGCCGCCACCACATAGCGGACCGTCCGCATGTTGTGGATGTCCGCCAGTGGGTCCGCGTCCAGCACAATCAGGTCGGCCCTCTTCCCCGGCTCCACCGAACCCATCTCGCGCTCGCGCTTCATCACCCGCGCGGGCACCGTGGTGGCCGTCTGAATCGCTTCCAGCGGGGTCATGCCGCCCTCCACGTACAGTTCCAGCTCGCGGTACAGGCTGTAGCCGGGAACGGTCTGGTCGGTGCCGGCGATGATGGGAACGCCGGCCCGCCGCAGGGCCACGATCGCCGCCAGCTCGCTCTTCAGCATCTCGGCATACCGCGGCGCGATGCTGGCCGGAACGCCGCTGTGCTCCAGCGCATCGCGGAGCTCCGGCGCGACATGGCGGATGCCTGGCTCGAAAGCGGCCACCGGCGTGTTGTTCGCATGCCACAGCCATTCGAACAGCGCCATGGTGGGGCCAATCACGGTATGGTGCGCGCGGAAAAACGCGATGCCCGAGCGCGCCGCCTCCGACCGCAAATCGATGGGCGGAAGCACGCCGTAGCGCTTCGTCGCCAGACCTAGCAGCGCCGGATGGATGTACGACTCGAAATGTTCGATGCCATCCATGCCGTCTTCCACCCCCTGGAAGGCGGTCATGCCGTTGGGCACGTGGCCGAACACGGTCAGCCCGTGCCCATGCGCCTCGTCCGTGATCGCCTTCAGCACGTCCAGCTTCAGCGAGCTGTAGACCTTGATCTGGTCGAACCCCGCTTCGCGATACTTGTTGACGAAGGCGCGTCCCTGCGCGGCGTTGCCGGCGCGAATGAGCCCGATGGCCATGGGCCCGTCGCCATCGATGATGCCGCCCAGCAGCAGCTTCGGCCCCAGTCCGCGGCCCGAATCGATGGCCGCGCGGGCGGCGGTGATGAAATCGAACTCGTTGCCGCAGTCGCGCACGGTGGTGATGCCGGCGGCCAGATACAGCGGCCCCCACTCCACCTGCTCGAAATGGGCGTGCGTGTCCCAGAGGCCGGGCAGCACGAACCTGCCGGTCGCGTCGAACTTCGTGGAGCCGGCCGGGATCTTCACCTTTCCGCGCGGCCCCGCGGCGCGAATGCGTCCGCCGTCCACCAGAATCACGGCGTTGTGTACGGGCGGCCGGCCGGTCCCGTCGATCAGCGTCGCTCCGGTGATGGCCAGCACGCCGCCCTGGCTGTGGGTCATGGCGCCCGACAGGTCGGCCAGCGCCTGCATGTTGTCCTCGGCGGCGCGCCGGACAAAGAAAGGCAGGCCATCTTCCCACCCTTCGCGCACCGCCTCGAAATGGTCCATCTCGTCGTCCACGGTCACCGCAGCCACCAGCCGCATGTCGCCGTCGAGCCACAGTGTCTCGCGCCCCCAGATGAGCCCGCGAACGGTGTAGCGGTCCGCGGCCATACTGCGGCCTTGCACGGTGACCGTGTCGCGCCCGCGCGGCTCGATGTATAACGTGCCTGCCGGTGCGCGCGAAATCGTCGCCGGGCGGCCGTGCTGCGCCCAGTACCGCACCAGCGCCATCTGCACGGAGAGGGGCGCATACGCGGGAATGGGAAATACCGGGCCGCTGCCCACTGGCGCGGTCAGAGTGGTATCGATGGTGGAGAACCGCGACGTTTTGCCCTTGATCTCCAGCCGCTCGGGTGTGTAGTCGGGCTTCAGGCGAAGCGTCGACGCAAGGTTCACGGGCGTGCCGCGATCCCGGAACTGGAAGTTGGAGGTGAGCGTGAGCGTATCGCCATCACGCGCGACTTCGTACTTCTCTTCGCCGATGGCCTGTTCGAACTTGTGCAGGCGGAAGGTCCCCGACTCCACCGTCGCCGCCGCCAGCGACGCGGCCCATAGCGACAGAGCAAACCCGATACGTCGTGTCATGAACTCTTATGGTACCGGTGAGCGACCTCGGGATGGTTCTTACGAATCCACGCCTCCACTTCCTTCCGGAGTCTTGCCGCCAGCTCGCGCATCTCGTCGGCCTCGAGGTCCGACACGGTGTCCGCCCTCTCGTAGTCCGTCACGTTTCGCTTCTTGCGGAACAGGTCAAACTTACGGATCGATTTCGGCTCGAGTTGGATCGTGAATTCGAGCGAATGAACGCGCGGCCTCAAACCCGGCTGCGGCCGGCGGTCTGGCAGGCTTCAAGATCGCGATCGGCCACGCCGAACAGGCCGGCGATTCCCTGACGGCTTGCCCGGTGCTCCTCGATCCACCCGAACTGCAGCCAATCCAGTAAGCTCACTCTCGTTCCCTATGAGGAAGACCTTCGGGCCGCCGATCACGCTGGACAGGAAGTGCTGGCCTGCGGTCAGTTTACGACAGAACTCGGCCGTCGGATATACCGCGGGGTTTACCACTCTTCCGATGGCGTCCTGCGCATCTGCGAAGGCGGCAACGACATCGTCGAGCGAGATACGGTCGCCGACGACCATGACGTCAATATCGCTCCCCGCTTTCTCTCGGCCGACCGCTACGGAACCGTAGATGAACGCGGCGCGGATTGTGCCGGCCAGCGGCCGTAAGGCGCTCTGCAGGACTGCGGCCACGCCGAATGTCTTCCGAATCAGAGACCGGAGTTCCGCGAATACCGGCGAGTCTGGGTTCGCTTGAAAGTAAGTCTGGTTCCCTTCGACGGTTCGCACCACAATCCCGGCCTGCGTAAGCGTGACGAGTTCCCGCTGAACCGCGCCAGTACCCTGGCCGAGCATACGGATGAGCTGCCGCTGGTAGAAGCGCCGTTCCGCGTGACCGAACAGAGTTCGAAGCACGCCCTGGCGTGTAGCTCCGAAAAGCGCCGCTCCAATCGCGTCCGCCGCGGGACCAAGTGCCGTTCCCATTCTGGGTACTATCGTACCCAATGTGGGGTCAATGGTCAACCGTGTGCACGCAGGTCTTTCCCATCGTGCAGGTGGTATAACTTCAGCATGACCTGGGAACGCGCAACCCTTGGCAGGACCGGCCTGGACGTGGGCCGCCTCGGCCTCTCCGCCGGCTACGGCCGCACACTCTCGGCCTCCATGGTCGAGCGCTCTTTCGAGCACGGCCTGAACTATCTCTACTGGGGCTCGGTTCGCTGGGGCGTCTTCGGCCGCGCTCTCCGGAACCTGAAGCCGCAACGCGACCGCATGGTGCTGGTCCTGCAGTCGTATTCGCGTATTGCCGCGCTGATGCACGGCAGCGTCGAGCGGGCGCTGGGTCGAATCGGCTACGACTACTCCGACGTTCTGCTGCTGGGCATGTGGAATCGTGCGGTCCCTCCGCGCATTCTCGACGCCGCCCGCCGCCTGAGAGATCGCGGACTGGTGCGGCACATCGCGGTGTCCAGCCACAACCGCCCGCTCATCCCGCGTCTGGCCGCCGGCCCGGACATCGGCATTCTGCACGTCCGCTATAACGCGGCGCACACCGGCGCCGAGACAGAGGTCTTCCCGCACCTTCCACCCGATGGCGAGCGGCCGGGCGTGGTGGTGTTCACGGCGACAAGCTGGGCGCAGTTGCTGAGCCGCAGGCGCGTACCCGCGGGCGAGCGCGCGCCCACCGCGGCCGACTGTTACCGCTTCGTCCTCACCAACGCCGCGGTGGACGTCTGCATCACCGGTCCGAAGGACGACCAGCAGGCCACCGCCGCGCTCGACGTCCTGCGACTCGGCCCCATGAGCGACGATGAAATGGCGTGGATGCGGCGCGTCGGCAAAGCAGTCCACGGGTAGTGCCGGACACGCGGCGCCAGCCGCGTTCTCAAGGGAGCACAGCATGCGCACCATTCTTTCTCTCACCCTGACCCTGGCCAGCGTGGCGTTTGCGGCACAGGATTGTCCCAGTCTCGCGAAACTGACCCTGCCGTCCACCACCATCAGCCGCGCCGAATCGGTGCCCGCCGGCAGCTTCCAACCACCCACGGGCAGGGCGATTCCGAGCCTGCCCGCCTTCTGCCGCGTTGCCGGCGTGATCGCCCCGTCGCCCGACTCCAGCATTCAGTTCGAATTGTGGATGCCCGCTTCGGGCTGGAACGGCCGATTCCAGGGCGTCGGCAATGGGGGCTTCGCCGGCTCCATCAGCTATCAACAGATGGGGGACGCCGTGGCGCACGGCTACACCACCGCCTCCACCGACACCGGCCATCAGGCCGCCTTCTCCGACGCCAGTTGGGCGCGCGCGCATCCCGAGAAGATCGCCGACTTCGGCTACCGCGCCATTCATGGGATGACCGCGAACGCGAAAGCCATCATCCGCGCTTTCTACGGCGAGGGCCCGCGGCATTCCTACTTCAGTGCGTGCTCGAACGGCGGCCGGCAGGCGCTGATGGAGGCGCAACGCTACCCCGACGACTACGACGGCATCATCGCGGGCGCGCCCGCCAACTACTGGACGCACCTGCTGGCCAACAGCGTATGGAACCTGCTGGCGCTCGCCGGGGACGGCTACATCCCGTCGAAGAAGCTGCCGGCCATTCAATCGGCCGCGCTGGCCGCGTGCGACGCTCTGGATGGCGTGACCGACGGGGTCATCGAAAACCCATCGCGCTGCCACTTCGATCCCGCCACGCTCGCGTGCGCGGGCGCCGAAACCGACTCCTGTCTCACCGCCGCGCAAGTGACCGCTCTGAAGAAGCTGTACGCGGGTGGTCAGCTTGCCGGCGGTAAGCGGCTGTTTCCGGGCTATGAGCCGGGCGGCGAGGCCGGGCCGAACGCGTGGGCGGTGTGGATCACCGGCTCGGCGCCGGAGCGCAGCCTGCTGTTCGCCTTCGGCACGCAGTTCTTCCGGAACATGATGTTTGACAACCCGGCGTGGGACTATCGCACGTTCGACGCGGATCGCGATACGAAAGCCGCCGACGAAAAGCTCGCGTCCATACTGAACGCGACCGATCCGGACCTGCGCCGCTTTCAGGCGCGCGGCGGCAAGCTGATCCTGTATCACGGCTGGAGCGATGCGGCCATCGCGCCTGGCAACACCATCCACTATTACGAGAGCGTGGCCGCGAAGATGGGCGCCCGCCAGGAGCGGGCATTCGTTCGCCTGTTCATGGTTCCCGGAATGCAGCACTGCTTCGGCGGCGCGGGACCGAGCAGCTTCGGCCAATTGAGCGTGGCCGGCGGCGACGCCGATCACGACATCGACGTCGCGCTCGAGCGCTGGGTGGAGACCGACATCGCCCCGGAGCGAATCGTCGCCGCGAAGCACAAGAACGACTTCGACCCGAAGAGCGAGGTTCTGCGCACCCGGCCGCTGTGCGCGTATCCGGCGACGGCGCACTACACCGGCAGCGGCAGCACCGACGACGCGGCCAGCTTCGTCTGTGGGAAGTAAACGGAGCTGGCTTCGGCACCGGCACGGGCAACCTCGTTCACGCGGCCATAGAATCGGAGCCGCTCGCCTTCTCCCTGGAGGCCCCGCGCCTTCAGCGCCGGTTCCAGCAGCGGCGCATCCACTATGCATCGAACGGCCTGTTCGAATTGGACATCGGCGCCCGGCTCGCCCCGCTGCCAGCCGATGAGAGCGAGGGTGATCAGCGCTTCCGAAGCGTGCGGATGCCCGAATGGCAGCAGGATTTCCAGGGCTTCCGTGGCCTGACGTTCCGCGTCGGCCATGCGGCCACAGCCGTACAGGGCCTCGGCGAGGCCGCTCTTGTCGATGGCGATCGGGACCGCGTTCGGTCGTACCACCTCGCTGCCGAGCTGAACGGCTTGTTCGAAATCGGCCACAGCTTCCTCGAAGCGATACTGTGCCAGCCGGATCCGGCCGCGCACCGCGCACAAAGCTCCCCGCTGATTTGCGGGCAGGTCCGCTTCGGCAGGCAGCGCGGATTCCGCTTCGCCGAGGCGCCCGGCCTCGCGCAGTTTCCCCGCCAGCCCCAGCCGCCAAAGCGCCGCCAGCCGGGAGCCGCCGTGCTGTTCCAGCCACTCGACGCCTTCGGCCATGATAAGGACGCCCTCGGCTCCCTGTCCGCCCTTCCACAGGGAACCGCCCAGCGCCACCAGTTGCGCCGCCGCGCGCCGGCCCTCGCTCTCCCGTAAATCAGGCGAGTGCAACAACGTCGCCGCTTCCCTGGCCGCGGCTATGCCTCGCTCGAGTGAGCCTGTGCAAAGATCACACTCGGCTTGCAAACGCAACAGCATGGCTCGATTCATGGCCTGCTGTGGACCGGCTGGCAGCGCCGCAAGTCCCGCCTCTATCTCGCCCAGCGCCAGTTCCGGGTGGCCCGCGTGCAAGTGCAGACTGGCCAACACCAGACGCTTCTGCACGGGATCGACACCGCCTTTTCGTTCCGCGCGTTTGAATGCCTCCAGAGCGCGCCCGTAAGCGCTCTCGACAGCGCCGGCCTGATGGCGCTCGCGATGGATATGGCACAGCACCGACCAGATGTTGCCCTCCAGCGCCGGGTGCACGTCGCGGCATTGCCGGACCATTTTAAGAGCGGCCTGCAGACTCGCCTCGGCTTCCTCCGGGTCGAAGGCGTGGAACTGGGCGATTCCCAGGTTCTGGTAAGCCACCGCCAGCTCGAGCCGGTCATGGCCTCCGCCCGCCTTGATCTGTGCCACCACCCGCGCCCGGGCGGCGACCTCGTCGTCGAGGTCCACGCTTGCCCGCGACTGGGTCGCCCGCTCTTCGTCATCCTCCACCCGCTCCTCCCCAGTTGACGCGGCGAACAGGTTGAGGAACTCCTCGCCGGCGCGGTTGCGCAGCTTCAGTTGCAGGAGTCGGCTTCCATCCGCGGTTCCCACGGGCGTCATATTCCGGAGGAAGCTGGCCAGAAATAGCACCGCGCCAAGCGCCACCGGCTCCCACCAGACGGCCAGCGCGGTTCCCGGCAGGTTGATCAGAATCAGGAACAGGACCGCCGCGCAATTGAGCGTCAGGAACGGCCCGGCGAAGACAATCAACATCGCGTTCGCGCGCAAGTCCTTGCTGGAACTGGGGATGGCCCCCACAAAGCCCCCGCCGGACAGAACCCGGCGCCAGTCGAGTGCGATCCGCCGGCCACGGGTGTCCCGGTGGACGATCACCGGACCCGCGCAAATCACCTTCAGCCGGTAGCCCACGGCCCAGGTGGCCAGCGCGTGTCCCAGTTCGTGCACCACCAGGACCAGGAAGTCCAGCGCGAAGAACATCATCCAGAAGTTGAGCGGCAGGGATTCCCTCAGCCCGAGGCGGTGCGCGTAGGGGTAGATGAATGTGGCTCCTCGCGACACCGCGATCAGCCAGACGACGCCGGCAATCCAGCCCACGGGTGAGCGGTGCCTCATCAGGGGGAAGATCGGCAATTCCTGGGCATGCCGTTAGGCAGGGCGTATGCAAGCCACCATTGGACTGGCGGAGCTAACGCACCTGACCCAGGGCCAGCCCATGGTGATCGAGCGTGTCAGCGTGTCCGCCTCACCGAAAAAGACATCGCAGTCGAAGGCTGCTTCGAGCTGCCCCAGCTCGCCCGTTTGAACCAGGAAGATCAGGTCTTCATCACCGCCTTCGTGCGCTGTCATGGATCGATCAAGGAAATGGAACAAATCTTTGGCGTAAGCTACCCGACTATCAAGTCCCGGCTCAACCGGATCGCCCAGAGCCGGGAGTTCGTCGAAACCAACCGCGCGCCTCCCCGCAGCGAGATCCTGGGGCGGCTCAGCCGTGGCGAGATCGGCGCCGACGAGGCCATTCGGGAACTGGAGTCCAGGAAATGATCCCCTTCGCCGCCGAGATCGGCATTCGCAACCACTGGCGCCGCCCTCTGCAGCTCTGGATTCCGCTGGCGCTGCTGTGGATCCTGCTGTTGCCAGTAGTCATTCTGCTGCTCCCGCTGTTCCTGATCGCGTGTCTGGCCGGCGGTATCTCTCCGTTTCGCGCCGTCGCGGTGCTATGGAACATCCTGACCTCGCTCGACGACACCGAGTTCAGCGTGGACAAACCGGAGCGCTCGTTTTCCGTGCATCTTTATTAGGAGACAACCATGAACGAAGACCGCCGCCGAATTCTGGAGATGCTGGCTCAGGGCCGGATCACCGCCGATGAAGCCGAGCGCCTGATCGCCGCCCTGGAGAAGGAGCCGGCCTCGGCCTCCCCGAACCAGGGTTCCGAAACGCCACCGAAGCCGAAACCGAAGTACCTGCGCGTTCTGGTGGAATCGCAGGACGACCGTGCGCCCGACAACCCGAGTCACGTGAATGTCCGCGTGCCCATGCAGTTGTTGCGCGCCGGGGTGAGGCTGGTCAGCCTGATTCCCGTGCAGGCCCGCGATCACGTCAACGGCGCCCTGCGCGAGAACGGCGTGCCCTTCGATCTCTCCGAGATCAAGCCCGAGAACCTCGAAGAGATCGTGGACCAGCTCGACGATCTCACCGTGGACGTCGATCAGAAGAACGAAAAGGTGAAGGTCAGGGTCTTCTGCGAGTGAGCGGCGGTCATGCGCGCGCCGACGCCCCCGCCGCGCCTTGACGCGACCGCATGCGCACCCTACACTGAAAGCGAAATCGAACTCAGAGCGTAGCACTCATCATGACCGTCACCGTCAGGAACAAAACGCCTCTTGTGGTCCCGCTGGCCGTGCGCCGGAAGGCCGGTTTTAAGAGCGGCCAGGAGATCGAGTTCAGGGCGTCCGGCGGCGTGATCACCATCGTGCCGAAGCTCCCCAACGCGGACGACGAGTACACGCCCGAGCAGCGGCGCATCGTCGATGCCCAGCTCGCCGAAGGCCTGGCCGACATCAAGGCCGGGCGTACGTTCGGCCCGTTTGACAGCGCCGAGGAGATGATCGCCCACATGAAGGCGCAACTGAAAAGGAGCGCACCCCGCCCCAGGACCAGACGCCCTCGATGAAGGCCGACTATTCCAGGCGTGCCGGTAAAACGCTTCGAACCCTTCCTCCCGACGTGCGCAAGGCTCTTTTCAAGCAGGTGAGATTCCTCCAACAGGATCTGCACCATCCCTCCCTGCACGCCAAGAAATACGACGAAGGTCAGGACCTGTGGCAGGCGCGCGTCAACAAAGATTGGCGTTTTTACTTCCACATCGAGAACGACATCTATTACATCGTGGACATCATTCCGCATCCGAAGTGATGCCGATCAGGCGAGGTCAGCTAGTTGGCGGTTATCCCGGTTTAGTGGCAGGGTTCCCCTCGCGTTCGGCGAGGTGCGGGTCGTTTGGGTATGTGACGCGTGCTCTGTTCAGACGCCGGTTCCAGCAGTGAGCCAACTGGCTCAACCCATGCTTGTAGTCTTGGAAAATAAACGACAAGCGCATAGGGCTGTCTGAAGCGTCGTCCGTCCAAACCTCGGTATGAAAGCGAGAACTCCATCTCATATCGGTGGTCTGGGTTCCAAGAGGCTTCGCTTTTGCTCTGCTCATTAAAATGGTTCGCCAACTCCTGAACGAACGTGGCCGCAGGGCCGAGCGCGCGAAGTACACCCTGCGGAGGTTCCATCGAATGAGCACAGGACAACCGCGCTCGCGGCACCAGGAAATCTACAGGTGAGGTCTTTAAGCAACAAGCGGTCGCCGGCCGGGAGAGTTCCATCGGGCTTAATTCGACATCGAATGCTGGACTATCACCGATGTTCTCTAATTGAAAGACTGGGTCGAGACGGGCCATGGTGGGGGGATTCTCAGAAAGAGATCGCGAGAAGTGGACAACAACGATTGGTCGAGGGCGCTGAAGGTCCACTTGATCGGCGGCCGATTCAGCGGCCTTCGCAGCTGCATCGGCGGAACGGCGCGTAAAGACCGCGGCGTAAACAGCGGCCACCGCAGCGACAACGGTGCCAGCGGCGACCATCCAGTCGATGAAGGAAGGGCTGCTCACTGGAGTCAAGTTTCGGGTTCGGTCCGCCCATTAGATGGGCGTTGCGCGGCCAGGATTTCGTCGAACGCGGGATCCGGAGTCCATTGGCCCACGAGATCGGAGAAGTCGGCCCGCCGCTGGCCGACGACGGTCGCCGCGTTCGCGCTGTCCTCGATTCCCTCTTCTTCAGGCTTCATGCCTGCATCATCGCACGAAAACCCGCCCTCCGCCCCCCCGCGATAAACTAAAACCAATGACCGAACAGCAGCGCATGGCCAGGCCCCTCTCCGAGGTCGACCCCGACGTTTACGAAGCGATCCAGCACGAAGTCGAGCGCCAGCACACCCGCCTCGAGCTGATCGCCAGCGAGAACTTCACCTCCGAGGCGATCCTCGAAGCCACCGGCAGCGTCTTCACCAACAAGTACGCCGAAGGCTATCCGGGCCGGCGCTACTACGGCGGCTGCGAGTTCACGGACATCGTGGAGAACCTCGCCCGCGACCGCGCGAAGCAGTTGTTCGGGGCCGAGCACGCCAACGTGCAGCCGCACTCCGGCTCGCAGGCCAATCAGGCGGCCTACTCGGCCATTCTGCAGCCCGGCGACACCATCCTCGGCATGAACCTCGCCCACGGCGGGCACCTCACCCACGGCCATCCGCTCAATTTCTCCGGCAAGACCTACCACGTGGTGCCCTACGGCGTGCGCCGCGACACCGAGCAGATCGACTACGACGAGCTGGCGCGCCTCGCCGAAGAGAACAGGCCGAAGCTCATCATCGCCGGCGGCAGCGCCTACCCGCGCATCATCGACTTCGCGCGCTTTCGGGCCATCGCCGACACGGTGGGCGCGAAGCTGCTCGTGGACATGGCCCACTTCTCCGGGCTCGTCGCCGCGCGCCTGTATCCGAGCCCCTGCGAATATGCCGACATCGTCACCTCCACCACGCACAAGACGCTGCGGGGACCGCGCGCCGGCCTGATCCTGAGCCGCGCAGAATACGCCGCCGCCATCGACAAAACCGTGTTCCCGGGTGTGCAGGGCGGGCCGCTGGTGCATGTGGTGGCGGCCAAGGCGGTCTGCTTCCGCGAGGCCATGACGGCGGAGTTCGTCGAATACCAGAAGCGCGTCATCGCCAACGCGCGGGTGCTGGCCGCCAGCGTCGAGGAAGGCGGCTTCCGCGTGGTGTCGGGCGGAACCGACAGCCATCTTCTTCTGGTGGACGTATTCGCCAAAGGCGTGCGGGGCAAGGATGCCGAGGCCGCGCTCGACCGCGCCTGGATCACCGCCAACAAGAACGCCATCCCCTTCGACACCAACCCGCCGCTGAATCCCAGCGGCATCCGCCTGGGCAGCCCCGCCGTGACCACGCGCGGGTTCGGCGAACAGGAAATGCGCGAAGTGGGCGCACTCATCTCCGAGGTGCTCTCCGATCCCTCCTCGGAATCCGTCCTCGCTTCGGTCCGCCGGAGGGTCGCCGCGCTCACCGAGGCTTTCCCGCTTTACGGCTGGAAGCTGTCCGGCGCCGCGGTCCGTTGAATGCCCCTGCACATCGGGATCGACATCCGCCATCTGCGCGATTTCGGCATTGGCACCTACATCCGGAATCTGGTGCGGGCGCTGGGCGATCTGGATGGTGAGAACCGCTACTCGCTGATCGCGGCGGAGGCGGACCCTCCCGAACTGCCGCCCCTCCCGCCGAACTTCAGCTACGCGGTCTACGGGAAGCCCGACGCGGAAACCGTCGGCTTCTCCTACGCTCTCTTCCTGCGCGGACTGGGCGCCGACCTGTTCCACATTCCGTTGAACTCGGTTCCCCTGCTCATGCCCCGGCCGTACGTGGTTACCGTGCACGACATGAGCACCTTGCTCTACGACAACGCGCCGGGCTTTCGGAATAACCTGCACCTGCTTCGGTTCCGGCGCGGCCTGCTGCGCGCCGCGCGAGTAATGACCGTTTCCAACGCCACCCGGCGCGATGTTGAAAGCGTGCTGGGGATTCCGGCCGAGCGCATTCGCACCATCTACAACGCTCCCGACCCGGCTTTTCTTGAACCCGCCCCGCCGGCCATCCCCTGCCTCGACGAATCGGGCCTCCGATACCCGCCGCGGCTGCAGCGCATCATGGATCGCTATCAGATCAACTACCCGTTCCTGCTGTACGCGGGCAACATACGGCCGCAGAAGAACATCCCGCGGCTGGTGGAAGCCTTTGCCGTGGTGCGCGGCGAGTTGAAGGACCACCCGCTGTTCCACCATCTGCATCTCATCATCATCGGCGACGAAATCTCCCACTTCCCCGCGGTCCGCCACGCAGTGATCAAGACCAGGGTGGAACACGAGGTCCGCTTTCTGGGGTTCGTGCCCATCGAGACGCTGCGGTGTCTGTACCAGACGGCGCAGGCTTTCGTTTTCCCGTCACTTTATGAAGGATTCGGCCTGCCGCCGCTGGAGGCCATGTCCTGCGGCGCGCCCGTGGTGGCTTCCAACGTGAGCGCGCTTCCGGAGGTGATTGGAGACGCGGCCGTGATCGTGAACCCGGAGAACGTTTTCGACATCGCCCGCGGCATCCGCGATATTCTGCTGGACCCGGACCTGCGCCAGAGGGTGGTGGCCCGCGGCTACGAACAGTCCCGCCGCTTCAGTTGGCAAAGCACCGCGTCCCAGGTCCTGGAGACGTACCGGCAGGTCGCCGGCCGCTGACCGGGACACCCGGCTGCTGGTCACAATGATCTGCGCAAGCCCGGGGAGGCCGCACGCCGCGCCAGATGAAGATCGATTTCCGCCTTTGAGTAGAGATCCAGCAGATCCAGGCCAAACCGTTTCAGCATTGTGTCGAACAACCCCGCCGTCAAACGCCTTTCGCCCTTCAGGACATTGTGCGCGTGCGGCTGCGAAATGCCGAGGAAGCGGGCCAGACCGCGTTCGGTGAAGTCGCCATTGCGGACCAGCCCGCGCGCGTGGTCCAGCAGGTTCGAACTCAAACGGTCAAACGACATTTGAATCCCCGCGGTATTTCAAGCTGAAATAGGTGAGGCGGAAAAGCAATACTGCTGGAAGAATTACCGGACCGCTCCGTGAACATTTTTCCCATCCGATTACGGTCACAAATCACCTGTTATCTGCGACTTAGTACTACAGTACCATAAGTACCAGTGGCGCGTCGAGAAGTTTTTATTAACAGCAGGTTGACGGTTCGCCGCCCGGACGTAGCATCGGGTCAAGCTGAGTCGGGACAACTCACCGGGTCAGATTATCCAGGGAAGGAAATAAAAGATATTATGAAGTGGACACGATCCGACGCACTCGCTTTATCGGCCCCCAATTGCTCCCAATGCCGGGGTCTGGGATTCCGCAGTCTGAAAGACGAAGCACCGTGTAACTGCGTCCTGCGGGCCATCTTTCGCGCCTGTCACGCGCATTTTCGCTATTGTTCGACGAAAGAGAGGTCCATGAGCCGCATCTCGCTCGAGGGCAACCGCGGGGGACAGCGGAAAACCATCTGGAGCCGCAAGAACGAGGAGTTCATTGCCGATTTCTGTCTGGTCAGCCGCCGCGCCCTCGACGACTTCGAGTACCGCATCTTTCAGTATCATTTCCTGCTCGGGGCCGACTGGAAGCTGTGCTGCCGGAAGCTGGGCACGGATCGCGGGAAATTCTTCCACGAGGTATATCGGATTGAACAGCGCCTGGGACGCGTGTTCCGCGAGCTGCGGCCCTATGCCCTCTACCCGCTGGACGAGTATTTCGGCGGCGCCACCCGGGAAACCGAGGTGCACCCCCGGTTCCAGATGGGCGACGTGATCCCCATCCGGCCGCCCATGGCCGCATAAGCGGAAGGAAAGGCGGGCAATAACAAGAGAGATGCGGCCCAAAACGCGGACAGACTACTATGTGCGTGTCTGGTGGTCGAGACTCATCAGTAACTCTGTCCCCGTTTTGGGCCGCATCTGCCCCCTTATTTTTGCCCGCCTTGCTTCCTATCGCCTCTTGCGGAAGAACTCCTGCAGCAACTCCATGCACTCGGCCGCGAGCACTCCTTCCACCACTTCCACGCGATGGTTCAGCAATTCCGAATCGGCGAGGCGGAACTTGCCGCGGACGCCCCCGAAGCGCAGGTCACGGGCGCCGAACACCAGCCGGCGCACCCGCGCCTGCACCAGCGCTCCCGCGCACATCACGCACGGCTCCAGCGTGACGTACAGGGTCACATCCTCCAAGCGATAATTGCCGGTGGTTTGCGCGGCCTCGCGCAGCGCCAGCATCTCGGCGTGAGCGGTAGGGTCGTTGCGGCTAATGGGAGAGTTGGCGCCCGTGCCGCAGACGCGGCCCTCCCGCACCGCTACCGCGCCCACTGGCGTCTCTCCGGCATCGCCGGCGCGCCGGGCCAGCTCCAGCGCGGCGCTCATAAATTGCTCGTCGGCGCTCACCGGCGCTCCTCTGCCGTTGGCCGATGCCCGGTGGCGCGCAGGGAACCGCTCGCTAGACTAGAATAAGCAGAGCTGGAAGACGCGCTTCGCAAAAAGGGTTACCTGTCAGGCATGTTCCGACATCTGTCATTCATCGTCAAGAGCGGCCTGCGCAACCGGCGCAGGAGCGTCCTCACCATCCTCAGCATCGCCGTCTCGCTCTGCCTGCTGGGCGTGCTCATGGCCATGTACCGCGCGTTGTTCCTCTCCGACGAGCCCAGCCCCGCGCAGGCGTTGCGCCTGATCGTGCACCACAAGGTTTCGCTCACCGTGCCGCTGATATCCGCCTTCGAGCCGCGCATCCGGCAGATACCCGGCGTCCGGGACGTCTCCGCTTACCAGTGGTTCGGCGGCGTGTACAAGGACCCGAAGAACTTCTTCGCGCGCCTGGCCGTGGAGCCGGACAGCTTCTTCCGCATCAAGTCCGAGCTGCAACTCCCGGAGGATCAGAAACAGGCCTTCGAGCACCTGCGCACGGGGGCCATCGCGGGCGTCACCCTGGCGCAGAAGTACAACTGGAAGCTCGGCGACCGCATCACCATTGTTGGCGATATTTATCCATTCAACCCGGAGCTCACGCTGGTGGGCATTTACAACGATCCGGAAGACACCGACACCCTGTTCTTCAACAACGAGTACATTCGCCAGTCCATGCTGAACACCGGCCGGGAGGACCAGATCGGCGCGTTCTGGGTACAGGCCAACAGCGCCGACGACGTCCCGCGCGTTGCCAAAGCCATCGACGATGAATTCGCCAACTCGCCGTATCCCACCAGAACCGAGTCCGAAAAGGCCTTCGCACTGAGCTTTATCTCGTTTCTGGGAAACCTGAAGCTGTTTCTGGCGGCCATCTGCGGAGCGGTCACCTTCACCATTATGCTGGTTTCGGCCAACACCATCTCCATGTCCGTGCGCGAGCGCGTTCGCGAGGTGGGCATTCTCAAGACGCTGGGCTTCACCACCGGCAACATTCTGAGCATCATCGTCGGCGAGGCGGTGTTCATCGCCGGGGCCGGCGGAGTGCTGGGCGCCTTCATGGCGGCGTTTCTGTGCGACAGCGTGAAGCGGTTCCCCATGACGGCGGGTTTTTTCCACGATTTGACATTCTCTTCGGGGGTGGCGGCGGCGGCTCTGGGCGTGGCCTTGTTCATCGGCCTGGTGAGTTCGCTGGTGCCCGCCTGGGGGGCCGCGAAGACATCGATTCTCGATTCGCTCCGCTACACGGGTTAAGAGACGACTATGGCTATCCCGATCGCATACAACCTCCGCAACCTGGTAGTCCGGCGCACCACCACGCTGATGACGGCGCTGGGAATCGCCCTCACCGTGGCGGTTCTTCTGTCCGTGATGGCGCTGGTCAGCGGCCTGCGAACGGCGTTCCGCAGCAGCGCGAACCCGCTGCACATCCTCGTGCTGAGGGTGGGCGGCACAGCGGAATTGAACAGCGCCATCACTCGCGACGTATATCAGGATTTGAAGGCCAAACCCGGCATCGCGCTCTCCCCATCGGGCGAACCACTGGCTTCGCTGGAGATGGTGGAGGTGATCAACCTGCCCAGCGTCGACAGTCCAACGGGAATGAACGTGTCGCTGCGCGGGCTCACCACGCTGGGCGCCGGCATGCGCAAACTCAGGCTGGTTCAGGGACGATGGTTCGAGGCCGGGCAGCGCGAAATCGTCGTGGGCAGATCGACGGCGAACCGCTATCCGGCGGCGCACCTCGGCAACCAGCTCCGCTTCGGCAAAGGGCTGTGGAGGGTGGTGGGTGTGATGGACGGCGGGCAGTCCGCGCTGAACAGCGAGATCTGGGGCGATCTGGGCCAGGTCAGCTCCGACTTCAACCGCCAGGACGGCCTGAGCTCGGTTCTGGTGGAGGCGGCGGACCAGGCTACCGTGCCCGTGCTCATCAACTCCCTCAATGACGATCAGCGGCTGAACGTGAAGGCCATCACGCAGCAGGAATACTACGACCGGCAGACCATATCGGGGGCTCCGCTGCAGGCGCTGGGCATCTTCGTCTCCATCATCATGGCGGTGGGGAGCAGTTTCGCCGCCATGAACACGATGTACGCGGCCGTGGCGCGCCGGGCCACCGAAATCGGGACGTTGCGCGTGCTGGGCTTTTCGCGGGCCGCCATTCTGTTCAGCTTCTTCCTGGAATCGCTGCTGCTTTCGGTGCTGGGAGGGCTGCTGGGCTGCCTGCTGGTGCTGCCCCTGAACAACGTGGAGACGGGGATCGGGAACTTCGTGACCTTCAGCGAGATCGCCTTCAACTTCCGGGTGACCATTCCAATCATGATTACAGGCGTGATGTTCGCGCTGATGATGGGCGCGCTGGGAGGTCTCCTGCCGGCCCGCATGGCGGCAAACAAGGAGATTCTGATTGCACTTCGGGAGACATAGATGGCGCCGCGGATGAACCGGGATCAACTCAGATGGGCGCAGCGGATTGGCTGGCTGCTGGTGACCGTGCTGGCGTGCTCCCTGCAGGCAGGCGAGCCGGCGCTGTCGCCGCACGATTTCGTGCAGGAGTTCTACAACTGGTATGCGCCCAAAACCCTGCAGAACAACCCCGTGCGCACATGGGACATTGCCGTGAAAGACAAGAGCGCCATGTTCAGCCCCGAACTTCTGCGCGCTCTGAAGGAGGATTCGCTCGCTTCAGACAAGTCCGCTGGGGACATCGTGGGTCTGGACTTCGATCCCTTCCTGTACAGCCAGGACCCCGCGCCACACTACGAGCTGGGCCGGATCACGGCCAGAGGAGCGGGCTGGCTGGTGGAAGTTCATGCGGCGCAGTCAGGCAGGAAGAGCCAGAAGCCCAATGTGGTGGCTGAGTTGTCGGCCGCAAACGGGCGCTGGCAGTTCGTCAATTTTCACTACGAGGGAGGCCAGGACCTGACATCGATCCTGAAAACACTGCGCCAGGACCGGGAAAAGGACGCGAAGTAGACGCAGCACCAGAAAGATACATGGAACCACAACTCGGAAATCTCAAGATCGACCGCTCGCAGAAGCGTTCCACGGAGCCCTCGCCCTGGGCCACGCGCTTTATCATTGCCGGCATCGCTTTGTTCGTGCTGGTGGGCGCCGGCGCGCTCACCTGGAACAAACTGAACGCCGCCGCCACCGAAGTGGAAGCGGTGCGCGTACACGCGGCGACTTCCGGCGCGGGCTCCTCCGACCCGGTGATCCTCAACGCCACCGGCTACATCATTGCCGCGCACACCATCGACGTGGCCGCGAAGGTGGTCGGCAAAGTCGCGTGGATCGGCGTGGATAAGGGCGATCGCGTCCAGCAGGGCCAGGTGCTGGTGAGACTCGAGGACGAAGAATACCGCGCGCATCTGCTGGAGGCGCAGGGGCAGCTCGATAACCTGAAGGCCCGCCTGGTGGAACTGGAAAACGGATCGCGCCCGGAGGAGATCGCCAAGGCGAAGGCCGATGTGGAGCAGGCCAAAGCCGACGTCGAGAATGCGCGGGTCACGCTGCGGCGCACCGAAGAGCTGGTGAAACAGGGCGTGTTTCCCAAACAACAGCTCGATGACGCCCAGGCGAAGTACGACGCCGACGTGGCGCGCGTAAATTCGCTGGAGCGGACTTACGATCTGGCGAAGCTGGGCCCGCGGCGCGAGGAAATCGACGCCATGCGCGCCCAGGTGAACCAGGCGCAGGGCACGCTCGATTACGCCAGCACGCAGCTCGAAGATACGGTCATCACCGCGCCGGTGACGGGAACCATTCTGGACCGCAACGTGGAGAAGGGCGAGTTCGTGACCACCGGCATGGTAGGCGACAAGGGCGCCAAGGGATACGTGGTGTCGCTGGCCGACCTGAACGATCTGCAGGTGGAGCTGGACATCAACCAGAACGATTTCGCCAAGCTCGGCCCCAGGACGCGCGGCATCGTCACCACCGACGCCTACCCGGACCGCCGTTATGACGGAGTGATCGAGCAGATCTCGCCGGAAGCCAACCGGCAGAAAGCGACCGTCCAGGTGAAAGTGCAGGTGTTGCACCCGGATTCGTACCTGCGCCCGGAAATGAACGCAACCGTGGCCTTCCTGGGCGGCACCAGGACCGGCGGGGGCGCGCCCTCCAGAGCGATGGTGGTGATCCCGGCCTCCGCTGTCCGCGACAACGCGGTGTTCGTGATCACCGACGAAAAAGCCGTGCGGCGTCCGGTGAAACTGGGCGGGACCAACGCTCAGGGGGTGGTGATCGAGGACGGGCTGATTGGCGGAGAGGACATCGTGGTGAATCCGCCGGCCGAGTTGAAGGACGGGCAGAGAGTGCGAGTGAAGGCATAAAGACCATGAGCGACATAGTCATCCAGACACGGCAACTGACCAAGGAATACATCCGCGACGAGTTTCACGTGGTCGCGCTCGAGAACGTGGACATCGACATCCACAAAGGCGACTTTGTCTCGCTCATGGGGCCGTCGGGCTCCGGGAAGTCCACGCTGCTGCACCTGATTGCGGCCATGGACCGTCCCAGCAACGGCGAGATTCGCGTTCTCGGCCAGGATCTGCGCGCGCTCAACGACCGCCAGATCGCCCATTGGCGCAACGTCCACATCGGCTTCGTCTTCCAGTCCTTCAATCTGATCCCCGTGCTCAGCGCGCTGGAGAACGTGGAGTTGCCGCTGAAGCTCACCAGCCTGAAGAAGAAGGCGCGCCTCGAGCACGCCACCACGGCGCTGCAACTGGTGGGGCTGGGCGACCGGCTGGGTCACCTGCCCAAACAGCTCTCGGGTGGCCAGGAACAGCGGGTGGCCATCGCGCGCGCCATCGTCACCGATCCCGATTTCATTCTGGCCGACGAGCCCACCGGGAATCTGGACGCCACCTCGGCCCAGGAAGTGCTCTTGCTGCTCTCGCGGCTGAACAAGGAGTACGGCAAGACCATCGTGATGGTAACCCACGACCCGCATGCGGCGAAGTTCGCCACCCGCATCCGCCACCTCGAAAAGGGGCAGCTTCTGCCGGAAGGCCAGGTGCCGGAGGACTGGGCGCACCCGGTCTGAAGTGGGGCAGGATTCGATCCTGCGGCCGATTTTCAATCGGCCTCGGCTATCAACAGCCAATCGGCTCGATATGGCAATCCCGGTGATGCGCCCAGTTGCCGCCCAGGGGGTGGTCCTTGTAGCGCGCGGGCAGAGGGCTGCCGGCAGCCAGCAGCAGGATCGCCCTGCGGAGTTTGCTCATATCGTTGCCACGTTTACGGGCGAGCTTCACGTCGCGCCGGAACTGGGCCACGCTAATCCCGGTGCCCACGGTCCGTCAGATCCCAAGTCCTTCAACAGAGCCTCGGGCGAGCCGAATCGCTTTCCTTCGCCACGGTCGGCGGCCTCCATGGCCTTAACCGTCGTCGGGTTGGGAACCCGCACATCGAACGGCAGCGCGTGCTCCGCGGCCACCCCAATCAGCATCGTGCGGACGGCGTCGGAGACGGACAGGCCCATCATTGCGAGCGCCTTTGCGGCCTTGTCCTTCACGCGCTGGTCGATGCGAACGTGCACCATGGTTGTCGACATCCGCTTGTCCTCTGCTGAGATGCGTTGTATCTCGCTTGGCGGTCCCGGTCGCGATGTGCGTTGCTCACGGGGGACTCAGCAGTTCCTCGCGTCGCCCGTGCCAGCGGTCTGAAGATTCCACTCGGCCATCGGCGCGACTCGGCTTCCCGTGACGTGGGTCTGTTTTCTCGCCGGGAAAGGAGGCATGCCCCGAGCTACGGGACGACATCGGGCGGCAAACACCGCAGCACCGTATCAAAGACCTCGCACGCCGTCGCCAGCGCCCCTGCGGCCTCCTCAGCGGTCGCGTCCTCGGGATCGCCCGGATAACGGAACTTCCACGCATACTCGGTGAGCGGCGCAGCCCGGCGAAGCAACGACTCAAGGCGCCGATCGATCTGGCAGCACGCTTCTCCCAACTCGATCAGATTGTGCGTCTTGCGGAACGGCACGCGATGCCAAGACAGGAATGCCTTCAGAGATTTCTCCGCAGCCTGTTGAGCGTGAAAGACAATATCGTCGGCGAACGGCGGGTCCGCCCGCGATTCGTATTCGGCGGCTGCCAGATCCTTGCCTGCCTTCGAAAGCCAGGAGCGCACCTCGCCGATGAGGGCAGGATCATGCGGCATGGAGCAGTCTTCCCTCGCGAATGACAGTAGCGGGCAGGGACGCCGCCAGGTGTAGCCGGCTATCGAACTGGCTGGCGGTCCAAACCAACACGTCGGACGCGACCCCGGTGCCCCAGAGCGCCACATAGGCGGCGCGACTGCGGCGGAGTTCAGGCGGTGCGTCGTCAGACACGACCACCATGATGTCGTAGTCGCTGTCCGGCCCGGCGTCTCCTCTGGCGACGGAACCGAAGAGGTACATGCGCTCCGGCCGGTACGTTTCCACCAGACGGCGCACCACCTCGGACAAAGCCGCATCGCTGGCCGTCGGAGTTCTGAAAACAGCGGCGTGATCGAGAGCCATGGTCCGTTCCTCACCCAGTCTGCCACAACTGGCCAGACGTGGACCCGGCAGGTCAGGCGCCGTAAGACTGGGCGCCGGTCCCGGCTGCGGCGAAGCAAATGGAGTAGGACTAACCGGCCCGCTTCAGGCCATAGCGTATCGCTTCCTTGAGCACGGTTTGGTATCCTGTGCCACGCCTGGACGCGATGTTTCTCGCAAGCTCGATATCGGCGACGGACAAGCGAATCGACACCGGGCGGGTGGCATTTGCTTTGGCCTGTTCCAGCAGCGCTTCCAGAACCCTGCGATCGGTCCGCGGCACGCGTGATCCGGAGGAGCGAACCAGCGTGCCGTTCTTCAGTGCCCGTTCGAATTCGCGTTGCGTTTGCCGGCGTCCCTCGGGGCTTGCGTACCAGTCGGTCTCCTCGGCTTTGGACCTGGGTTCATCGAGTTTTGTTGATTTCCGGGCCATAGATTCCTCTCTCTCGTTTATTCATGGCGTGAGCCGTAACGGGCCGCAATCGTTCATCACGAATCGTGAACACTACCACCAGGTACCGGCCCGCCGCTGAGGCACAGAAAAGTTTCCATCGTTTCTCGCCGCCCATATCGCTTGCAGGGTTGATCGCGTGGGGCCGCTCGACCGCTTCCTCGACCTCCGCCGGCCTGACTCCATGCCGGGCAACATGGCCGGCATTGTGCAGATCCCACTCGAAGCCTCAGGCCATCCAGCACAGTCATAGTATATACACGTTCTGTACATACAGCAAGGTTCCCCGCCAGGAAGTTGTGGCGCCCCCGTATCGGACGCGCAAGACTCCACATCCTCGGCGTGGCAGGCCAGTCGTTCTGGCAGCTTCGCGCCAAAGCCGTCCCAGCGGTCTGGCTGGGCCGGTTTGATTGAATTGGACTACCTCCGGCATTCTGGCATACTGGAAGAGGTCACCGGCAAGGAGCCGTCATGACGGTCAACGCACATTTCGATGGCAAAGCCATCATCCCTGATGAGCCACTCGATCTGCCGCCCAATCAAGCCTTGATCGTGCAGATCGAGTCGGTGGGACCGCGCGAGACAGCGGGCGAGTCGGCCTTAGCCTGGCTCGCTGCCAATGCGGTTGAGGACGACGCGCTGCCCGCGGATCTGGCCGATCAACACGACCATTACCTCTACGGCTGTCCCACAAAGGACGCGTAGCGGTGGTGGCAACCTTGGTTCGCCGACACTTCTTACTGGATGGCACTTTCGCGCAAGCGAGACCAGTATAATCGGCACGCGATCGCATTGAACCAGTTCGTGATCCGGACCAGGGGCATCGTCGTGACAACCGAGGCTGTTCTTTGGGAGTGGCTGAACGCCTTCTCCGACGCCAGCACTCGCGCCGTTGCAGCCGAGGGTTACCGCCGAGCCCATGCGGACGCACGCATCGAGGTGGTGCCCTTCCAGCCCGAACTAATCGACTCCGCCGTTCAACTCTACCAGATGAGGCCCGACAAGAGCTGGAGCCTCAGCGATTGCCTGTCCTTTGTAGTTATGGAGCGGCGCCAACTAACGGAAGCGCTGACCACGGACCGGCGTTTTGAGCAGGCGGGCATGAAAGTGATGATGCTCCAGCAGCCGGCGCTCAGGGCTTGATCGCGGTTGCGTAGTCGCCTTCATTTGCCTGCTTTTCGAGATTCGGGCGCGGGATTCAGCAGTCCCCCGCGCCCTCCGTGCTAGCTTAGAAGTAGCAAAGGTGGAGACCAGCCCTGAACCTGACGGGGGTCCGGCCATCCGGACCATCGGCCTCGGCAAACGGTACAAATCCGGCCAGAGCGAGGTTGTCGTTTTCACGGACCTGAACCTGCAGGTGGAAGCGGGGGAGCGGCTGGCGCTGGTGGGAGAGTCGGGTGCCGGGAAGAGTACCCTGCTGTATCTGCTGGGCGGTCTGGACAGGCCATCGAGCGGAACGATATACTTTCACCATAAAGAGATAACCGTGATTTCCGATTCGGAACTGGCGGAGTTCCGGAATCGGACGATTGGGTTCGTTTGGCAGAATCACTCCCTGTTGCCCGAGTTTTCGGCCGAGGAGAACGTGATGATGCCGCTGATGATTCGAGGCGTCCCGGGCGCGGAAGCGGCAACCAGGGCCCGGGCAAGGCTGGACGAAGTGGGTTTACGCAACCGCGCAGGACACCGCGCCGGTGAACTATCGGGAGGAGAACAGCAGAGGGTGGCCCTGGCGCGCGCTCTGGCAGCCGATCCCGAGGTTCTGCTCGCCGACGAACCCACCGGCAATCTCGATTTTCGGACGGGTGAGATGATCGTGTCGCTGCTGGCCGATGTGCATCGCACCCACCGGCTCACCTCCATCTACGTGACCCACAACCTCGCCTTCGCCGCCCGGTGCGACCGGGTCCTCGAACTGGGCCGCGGCAGCATCGGCGCCTGGCACGCCGGCGCAACTTCAAGCGGAACCGCAGCATCGAAAGACAGGGCATATGTTTGAACGCTACACCGAGAAAGCGCGCAGAGTGATCTTTTTCGCCCGCTACGAGGCCAGCCAGTTCGGCAGCCCGTACATCGAAACGGAGCACCTGCTGCTCGGCCTGCTTCGCGAGGACAAGGCGCTGGCGAATCGCTTCCTGCGGTCGCACGCGGCCATCGAGTCCATTCGCAAGCAGATCGAGGCGCACACCACTATCCGGGAGAAAGTGTCGACGTCGGTCGATCTCCCGCTCAGCCACGAGTGCAAGCGCGTGCTGGCCTATGGCGCAGAGGAAGCCGAGCGCCTGAGCCACAAGCACATCGGCACCGAGCACCTGCTGCTGGGCCTGTTGCGGGAGGAGAAGTGCTTCGCCGCCGAAATCCTGCACGAGCGCGGCCTGCGCCTCTCCCAGGTGCGCGAGGAAATCCAGCGGTCCACTTCGGAGAAGATGACCTCCAGCCGCCCCAAGGAAAGCTCGCTGCTGGCCGAGTTCAGCCGGGACCTGACGCAATCGGCCATGGACGGCTCGCTGGACCCGCTGATCGGCCGCGACTACGAGCTGGAGCGCGTGGTGCAGATCCTGTGCCGCCGCACCAAGAACAACCCGGTGCTCATTGGCGAGCCGGGCGTGGGCAAGACGGCCATCGTGGAAGGGCTGGCGCAGCGGATCGCCGACGGCGACGTGCCCTCGTTCCTGGCCGACAAGCGCATCCTGGCGCTGGACCTGTCCCTGATTGTCGCCGGCACCAAGTACCGCGGCCAGTTCGAGGAGCGCCTCAAGACCATCATGAAGGAGCTGATGGAGAACCAGAACGCCATCATCTTCATCGACGAGCTGCACACGCTGGTGGGCGCGGGTTCGGCCGAAGGGTCGCTGGACGCCGCCAACATCCTGAAGCCGGCGCTGTCCCGCGGCGAGATCCAGTGCATCGGCGCCACCACGCCGGGCGAGTATCGCAAGTCCATCGAGAAGGACCGTTCGCTGGAGCGCCGTTTCCAGGCGGTGAAGGTGCCGCCGCCGGACGAGACCGACGCCATCAAGATCCTGTTCGGGATCAAGGAGCGGTACGAGAAGTTCCACGCCGTGGCCTACACCGATGAAGCGGTGACCTCGGCCGTGCACACTTCCACGCGCTTCATCCCGGACCGCTTCCTGCCGGACAAGGCCATCGACCTCATCGACGAGGCCGGCGCGCGCGTGAAGCTGCGCCAGACCACCCTGCCCACCGAGGTGGCGGATATCCAGAAACGCATCAAGTTCATCGTCCACCGCATGGAGAACGCCATCGCGAACCACGAGTTCGAGAAGGCCCGGTTCTATTCGGACGAGGAGCGCAAGGAGCGCGAAAACCTGCGCCTGCTGCGGGAGAAGTACAACCTGGACGACACCTCCACCGGCGTGGTGACCAAGGACGACATCGAGGACGTGGTGGCGCGCTGGACCGGCGTGCCCATGACCGCCATCAAGGAAGAGGAAGTCAGCAAGCTGCTGCGCATCGAGGAGGAGCTGCACAAGCGCGTCATCAGCCAGGACAAGGCGCTCTCGGCGCTGTCGCGCGCCATCCGGCGGTCGCGCGCGGGCCTGAAGTCGCCCAAGCGTCCCTCCGGTTCGTTCCTGTTCCTGGGTCCCACGGGCGTGGGCAAGACCGAGGTGGCGCGGGCTCTGTCCGAGTTCCTGTTTGGCAGCGAGAAGTCGCTGATCCGTTTCGATATGTCCGAGTTCATGGAGAAGCACTCGGTGTCGAAACTGATCGGCTCGCCTCCGGGCTACGTGGGATACGAGGAGGGCGGCCAGCTTACCGAGCGCGTGAAGCGGCAGCCGTATTCGGTGATCCTGCTGGACGAGATCGAGAAGGCGCACCCGGACATCTACAACATCCTGCTGCAGGTGTTCGAGGACGGCCAGCTTACCGACGGCCTGGGCAACACGGTGGACTTCAAGAACACCATCGTCATCATGACCTCGAACCTGGGGGCCCGTTTCCTCGACAAGAAGGGGCAGATGGGCTTCGCGGCGCCTTCGTTCACGGGCATCCCGTCGAAGGTGGAAGACATGGTGATGGCCGAGGTGAAGCGGGCGTTCAATCCGGAGTTCCTGAATCGCCTGGACGAGGTGATTCTGTTCACGTCGCTCAGCGACGACGACCTGCTGAAGATCATCCACCTGATGGTGGAACAGATCAACCTGAACCTGGTGGCCAAGCAGATCAAGATCCGCGTGAACGAAGACGCGGCGCGCTACGTGCTCGAGAAGACGGTGACGGACCGCAGCTATGGCGCGCGTCCGCTGCGCCGGGCGCTGCAGAAGTACATCGAGGACCCGCTGTCGGAGGCGGTGATTCAGGGCTCCCTGCCGCGCCCCGCGGAGCTGGAGGTCTACCTGAGCGATGACGGCATCTACTGCCGGCAGGTTCAGCCCGAAGCCCAGCTCGAACCCCAGCCGGTGGGCGCGGGCGGCGAACCGCAGGAGCCCCCGGCGCCGGCCCCGGGTACGGCGTTGTACCGGTTCTGATAGGCTGAGCTATTCCCGCGCCCGCCTCTTTTCCGTCGGGCGCACGCCACAAGATTCCGGCGTGTGACGAAGCAGGCGGGCGTGTGCCACTGGATCTCGGTACACGCTTCCGCGGGGCCTCGATATGATTCCCGCATTCCTGAAGTCACCCATGAGGGCGTGATCGAACGTCGCAAGAGTGCGCGCGCCGCTCACGATCGCCAAAGCCAATACATGGATGTCGTTCGAACGGCATTGCCCATCGGCGCGTAAGCGGTCTGCTTCCTGCCGAAGCCGGTCCGAGGCGGCGGATCGGAGTCTGCCAGCCCGCTCCAGTTGAGTGAGGAGCCGCCGCACATCGGCAAGCTTGACCAGTTCTTCCCGTAATGCGCCAGCCGCAACCAGGCGCGGTTCACCCTTCTCGGCAAGAAGCCAATTCCGCAAGGGACTTGATTTCGCGAGAAACTCTCCTGCGGCATTTGCGTCGACGATCAGACACACGGTCAGGTATCCAGGAGATCGCGTTCTTCGTTCAGAAAGAACTGACGGTAGCCCGCGGGTGGATTTGTGATGCCGCCGTCCTTATCCAGATCGAGGTTGTGTATCGTCGCTCCATGTTTCGTTCGCTCGAAGTAAAGAAGGGAGACGTCCTCCGGGCGAAGCGTCCCACGGCGAACCTCCATGCGAACCCTGTCAATCAGATAGTCGCTGTGGGTCTCGATGACAAAGCGCCTCTTCGGGCCGGCTTGGCGCGCAAAGAAGCTTCCCACTTCCGCTTGGGCCCGTGGATGGAGATGAACTTCGGGCTGTTGGAGCAGGAAGACTTCGTTCTCAGCGCGGCGCTGGAGGGCATCCACGAGAATCGGGAGAGCCTGGCTCACTCCGTAGCCAACGTCGACCAGGTTAAACGTCGGGCCCCCGCTCTTGACACCGATCTGGAATGGATCGCTCTCTTTCTTCCCCTTTCGGACGACCTCAATCTCGTCAAACAGGCCGGACTTCGAGCCGAACTCCTCCAATGCAGCCCTTAGCGTCGCCCATTGCCCCTTCGCAGCGGAGTGCGACAAAAGAGCTAGTAGCATGGGAACGTGCGAACCCTCAGGTTTCGGCTCCGCACTGACCGGATCATAAGTTCGTTGCGGGCTTGTGCGGATGGGCGCCAAGGCATAGGTTCGTCGGCCAAACTCGTGGCGGAGTACCCCGGGTGTAGTTATTAACGAATCCCAGTCGGACTCAGAGAACAACGTCTCTAGAAAGTTGAGCTCTGGTTCGGCGGTCCAAAGCTTCAGAGGGGCTGAGAAGAGTTGCCAAGGTATGAGCGGCGTGAGATGGTGAGGAACCTCACGCCTTCCCCGAACACTCTCAACAAAAAACGAGGGCCCTCCCTGGCTGCCGTTGCTCATCACTTCCAGGCTCGATCCGCCGACTGCCATGCGCCACACTCTGAGCGAGGGTTGGCCATTTCTCGACACAAACTCTGCGTGAATCGAACCGCTCCACGCACTGTTTACCGCGCTGAGCGCGATGGAGAAGGACTTCGCACGTCCAGCACGACCGCCCCGGTACGAGGCAATCTGATCGAATGCTCCCAGCAAGAACGGCGGTTCGTTAAACGGAAACTCCTGAGCGTAGCCATCGCAGATCGAGGAGGCGATCTGGCACAAGGCCAGGAAAGTGGTCTTGCCCGAACTGTTCTCGCCGACAAGCAAAGTCAGAGGACGGACCGTAACATCCTGAGCCTCAGAGAAACATCGAATTCCCTCGAATTGCAGCCGTACGGCCATCGTGCCCAGCATACCGCAAGGGACGACGCGTCACTCCGACAGACTACCGCGGCTGGCTCGCCAGCAGCACCAGCGCCTCCAGCGTGCGCGCTTTCTGCTGCTCTCCGAGGATCAGATACCGGCGCGTGCCCTCCGCAGCGGCGGTGAAAACGGTCCGCCCTGTCTCGTCCACGTCCACGGTGCCGGGCGCCGACAGCGAGAAGTAGTTGCGGTCGGGACGCACCGCATAGAGTACGGCGGTCAGATCCCACACTGGCCGGTCGTACGGCATGGGCATGTAGTTGCGATAGGCCTCGGCCACCGGGTGATTGGCGACCCAGCCGAAATCGCGCTCGACGCTGGCGGCCGGGAACAGCATTGCCTGGCCAATCTCGAAGCCGCTGAAGACGATGGGTGACGGCCAGTCGCGGAACACCCGCCGCGCCGCCGGGATGTCGGTCTTCACGTTGTACTCCGGCTCGCCCGCCGGGAACCAGCCGGCCATGGCGCTGAGCAGCCGCACCTTCCGTTTCACCAGGTCCGTATCCGCTGCGAGCAGCCGCGCGAGGTTGGTGCTGAAGCCGACCATCACCATCACCACGCTGCCGTCCTTTTCCCGTTCCAGCGCCTGGCGAAGCACCGCGACAGCATCCGGGGCATTGGCGCCGTCGGTCAGCCGATGCGGATAGACATACGACCCGTCGGGATTCCGCCGCTCGGCGGGCACGCGAATCATCGGGCTGTCTTCCGGCGTCTTCCCATTGCGGACCACGCCGACAGGGATCTCACCGCGTCCGTAGAACGTGTTGACCGCATCGACGAAAGGCGCGGCGTACTTGTTGTCCTTGCTGACCGTGACAGCAAGCAGCTTCGCTTCGCCGCGGCTTTCGAAGGCGTGAATCATGGCCAGCGCCAGCGCGTCGTCCACGTCGTTGCCGATATCGGTATCGAAGATCAGCCGCACCGGCTGGGCGGCCATCGTGCCGGCGCACAGCAGCGCCGCCGCGAGAAGAACTCGTGAGAGGAGCATCGAATTCAGTGTAGGCTGTTGGAGTCGGCCATGCGCGGAATCCTGTTCGATCTGGACGGCGTGCTGTACAACGGCGAGGAGCCCATTGCGGGCGCGGCGCAGGCAGTCGAGTGGGTTCGCGGCCGGCGGATTCCACACCTGTTCGTCACCAACACCACCTCCCGTGGCGCGGACGTGATCGCGCGCAAGCTCTCCGGGTTTGGCATCGCGGCCGGTGCGGGGGAGATCCTGACGCCGCCCAGGGCCGCGGTAGCGTGGCTGGCTGACCGGCCGCGGGGCGCGCTGGCGCTTTTTGTCCCTGCGAAAACCCATGGCGAGTTCGCCGGCTTCGACGTGCTGCCCGAGGATCGGGAGACCGGCGCGGATTATGTCATCGTCGGCGACCTCGGCGAGCGCTGGGACTTCCCCACGCTGAACCGCGCGTTTCGGTTGTTGCACCACAACCCCGCCGCGGAGCTGATCGCTCTGGGAATGACGCGTTACTGGCAGGCTCCCGACGGCGTTCGGCTGGATGCCGCTCCGTTCGTGGCGGCTCTGGAGCACGCCACGGGCCGCCGGGCGACGGTGCTGGGGAAGCCCTCGCGGGAGTTCTTCGAGACCGCGGCGCACAGGCTCGGGCTTGCGCCCGCGGACACGCTCATGGTCGGCGATGACATTCGCACCGACGTCGCCGGCGCGCAGGCGGCGGGACTGAAGGCCGCGCTGGTGCGGACGGGCAAGTTCCGGACGCAGGATCTCGAAGAGGGCATCCGGCCGGACGCCGTGCTGGATTCGATTGCCGATCTGCCGGCCTGGTGGCCATAATGGACATCGAGTTGATCACGGTCGACGAGTACCGCGAACTGCCCGCAGCGGCAAATGTCATCCAGGAGCTTCACTGGTGGATGAGTGGTGGAGGAGGTCGCCTTCCGAGCCCTTCCCGAGTATGACCCGTGCGACGCAGAAAGAATCCGCACGTGAGTTATTCGATCACGATACTGGATGAGACGAAGGACCGCGCCCCGACATTCTTTCGACGCGCCATTCACTCCCACGTACTCGACGCCTGCTGGCTCAGAATGCGCAGCGTCTTCGGCAAGAGAGTTGTATCACGGCCTTTGTCCATTGGCGCGGATAAACGCCGATATTCGGGTGTTTCGTCGACGACCTGGGCGAAGAAGCAACCAGGGCCGGTCATGGCTGGAACAAGACCACGCCCGAGTTGAGCGCCGCTTTGCAGAGAGCGTTATCCAGACTCGCAAGCGGCAAGCCCTCGCGGAGCGCAAGGTCAAGGTAAGCGGCGTCGTAGACGGTCAGGCTGTGACGCTCGGCCAGATCGAGCACGTCGTCGTAGGAGACTGGATCAGTCAAACGAATGGGCAGTTCTTGATGGACGCCAGAAACTCCACGGCCTCAGCGTGTGTGATGCGATTGCGGCGCAGCCCCATGAGGGCAGTTGCGCACCTCGTAAGCCCACGAACGCGGCGCTGCGGCTTTCCGGAAAGCACCATGCAGCAGCAAGCGAAGAGTCAATGACCAGAGCAGGCATCAGGGCCGGTCATGATCGATGTAGTCGTGAACCGTCCAGCCTTCCGGGTCCGGCTTCACGCGCGATTGCAGTTGGAGAATACGCGCTGCGGCTTCACGTGGTGAGCTTGGCGCTCCGGATGCATTCTCATCCGCGAGGTGCCTTAACCATGCCTCCAGCGTCAGTCCTCCCCAGCGTAAAGCATCCGTGCCCGCCTGTCACTGCTTGCTCGCCGCCGCCTGGCGAAACCCGCGCTCCACCATGTCATTCGGGTCCGTGGAAACAGGGCCGTCGCGCCACAACCAGCGCATCATCTCCGGCAAAATCATGCCGCCGAACTTCTGCCCGTGCAGGTTCACGCTCCACGAGTAATTCACGTCATATCCCTTGGCGGTGAGCGCCTTCATCAGCCGGACATTCTGGTAGAACCAATCCATCTTCTGGTCGTAAACGCCATCGCGCAGGCCCCGGTTATCGTTGCGCCCATCGCACAGGAACACGCGGATGGGCTTCTTCGGGCTCGCCAGCACGCGCTCCGGGTACACGTAGCCGCCCTGCAGATTCACGAAGCTGCCCACGTTGCTCAGCACCTTGCGAAACTCGTCCGGGCGCTCCCACGCCACCATGAACGCGGCGATGGCGCCGGAGCTCGACCCGCCGATCCCGTGCTGTTCCGGGTCGTTCGAGATGTTGTACTCCTTGTAGAGCGCGGGCATCAGTTCTTCCGTAATCACCCGGGCATATTTGTCGTCCGGCGTGTTGTACTCGATGCGGCGGTTGGTGAAGCCGTCGCCCCAGCCGGCCTGCGGACTGGGTTCCGTTTGGTCCGGGCGCCGGCCGGGATTGATAAACACCCCGATCATTACGGGAATCTCGCGCCGATAAATCAGATTATCCATGACATTCTGGGCGCGCAGGTCGCCATTCTCGTCCTTGAACGCCTGGCCGTCCTGGAAAATCATCAGGCTGGCCGGCGCCGCCGGATCGTACTGCGCGGGGACGTACACCCAGTAGGTATGCTGCGTTCCCGGATACACCTTGCACGGAAGCGTGTACGGACCGCGGATCTCGCCCTTCGGCACGCCTTCCTGCGGCAGCGAGTCCGGACCCAGGCGGTATTGCGAATTGGGGTCCTGCCCGAGTGCGCACGCCGCGAGAGCCAGCGCCACGAAGGATAGTGCTATCGTCTTCTTCATAGAGAAATGCCTTCTGGAACTATACCCTGGCACGCGGCTCTGGAACATCTCGAATCGCGATGGAAGCTTCGCCCGCGCACCGCAGTGGTGCTGGGAAGCGGTCTGGGCGAGTTCGCCCGCGAGCTCGACAACCGCGTGGAGATCCCCTACGTGGAGATTCCCGGCTGGCCCCCATCCACGGCCGTCGCGCACGCCGGAAAGCTGGTTGTGGGCACGCTGGCCGGACAGGGGCTGGCGGTGATGGCCGGCCGCAATCATCTCTATGAAGGCTACACGCCCGCGCAGGTGACGTTCGGCGTGCGCGTGCTGGCGCGGCTGGGCGTTCGCTCGCTGGTGCTGACCAACGCGGCCGGCGGCATCAACCTCAGCTATAGCAAGGGCGCGCTGGTGATCATTCGCGATCACATCAACCTGCAGGGCTCGAATCCGCTGGTGGGACCCAACGACGATGCCATCGGCCCGCGCTTTCCCGACATGACCGAGGCCTACGACGCCGCGTATCGCCGCATTGCCCGCGACGCGGCCGCGGAGCTCTGCATCGCCATGCCCGAAGGAGTGTACGCCGCCATGCTCGGCCCTTCCTACGAGACGCCGGCCGAGATCAACTTCCTCCGCGTCATTGGCGCGGACCTGGTGGGCATGTCCACGGCGCCCGAGGCTATCGCCGCCCACCACATGGGCGTGAGGGTGCTGGCCGTTTCGTGCGTCACCAACATGGCCGCGGGTATAGCCGAGAAACTCAGTCATGAGGAGGTGCTGGAGGTGGGCCGACAGGTACGCGAGAAATTCGTGCTCTTCCTCAAAGCCGTACTGCCGCGTCTGGAGGCCGGCGATGCCCGATAACCCGTTGCTGGCCGCCGCTCTCGGGGCGCGCGAAAACGCCTGGGCGCCGTTCTCGAACTTCCGCGTGGGCGCGGCCCTCGAGGACGATGCGGGCCGCATCTTCACCGGCTGCAACGTGGAGAACGCGACGTACGGCCTCACCGTGTGCGCGGAGCGAGTGGCCGTTTTCAAGGCCATCTCCGAAGGCGCGCGACGCTTCCGCCGCGTGGCCGTGGCCGCCGACACCGAAACGCTCACTCCGCCCTGCGGCGCCTGCCGTCAGATCCTCTGGGAATTCTGCGGCGACGTCGAACTGACCCTGGTCAACCTGCAGGGCAAAACCGAAACGTTCCACATGCGCGATCTCTTCCCGAGGCCCTTCGATGTTTCGTTCATTCGCTAAGGGACATGCGGCGGCAGCCGCGTTTTACGGCACCATCCAGGAACGCGGCTGCCGCCGCATGTCCCTCCTCTGCCTGGCCGCGTGCCTTATCTCACTCCACGCGGCGGAGTCGGCCGACCAGATCTGGACGGCCCGCTACGTGGTCACCATGGACGCACAACGCCGCGTCATCGAGAACGGCGCCGTGGCCGTCCGCCGCTCGCGCATTCTCGCCGTGGACACGCGCGCGGCCATCGACCGGCGCTTCACCGCGCCAAGCCGGCTCGACCGTCCCGAGGCCGTGCTCATCCCCGGCCTCATCGACACCCACACCCACGCCGCCATGTCCCTGTTTCGCGGCATTGCCGACGACCTCACCCTGCAGGACTGGCTGGAGCACTACATCTTCCCCGCCGAGGCCCGCAACGTCACGCCGGACTTCGTGCTGTGGGGCACGCGTCTCGCCTGCCTCGAAATGATGCTCTCGGGCACCACCACCTTCACCGACATGTACTACTTCGAGGACCGCGCCGCCGAAGCCACCAAAGAAGCCGGCATGCGCGGCGTGCTGGGCGAGACGATCATCGGTTTCCCGGTTCCCGACGCCAAAACGCCCCAGGACTCGCTGGCCTGGACCGAGCGCTACATCCAGCGCTATCGCGGCGACCCGCTGGTGACGCCCGCCGTGGCCCCGCACGCGCTCTACACGAATTCGGCGGAGACGCTGCGTGCCGCGCGCGCGCTCGCCAACAAGTACTCCGTCCCGCTGGTGATGCACGTGGCCGAAACGCGCCGCGAGAACGACGACTGCGTGAAGCAGCACGGCGCGCGCGCGGTACCCTGGCTCGCTTCGCTGGGCGTGTTCGACGGCCGCACCGTTGCCGCCCACTGTGTCTGGGTGGATCAGACCGACATGGACGTCCTCCTCAAGGCTGGCGTGGGCGTCGCGCACTGCCCCTCGAGCAATATGAAACTGGCCAGCGGCATCGCGCCGGTGACGCAAATGCTGGCCATGGGAATCGCCGTGGGCCTGGGGCCCGACGGTCCGGCTGGCAGCAACAACGATTTCGATCTCATGGAAGAGATGAACCTCGCCGCCGATCTGCAGAAGGTGGCCACCGGGGATCCGCGCTCGGTGCCCGCCGAGCAGGCGCTGGCCATGGCCACCATCGGCGGCGCGCGCGTGCTCGGGCTCGAAAAGAGCATCGGCTCGCTCGAGGCCGGCAAGCTGGCGGACATGGTCACCATCCGTCTGGATCGCCCGCACGCCGTTCCGTTGTACAACATCTACTCGCAGCTCGTCTATGCGCTGAAGGGGTCGGACGTGCGCGACGTGATGGTGAACGGGCGGGTGATCGTGAGCGACGCGCGATGCCTCACGCTGGATTCGGGAGTAATCATACAAAAGGCGCGTGAATACCGCTCCCGCATCGGGGAGTCATTGCAGGAGCAGCATACCACCGAAGGAATATCCCATTAGTTGTCAACTGGTTACGAAAAATCACCCCCTCTGAAATCTGAGACGAATTCCTGCTGAAATCACTAATCGGTTTCAAACATTATTGCGGGAATCCGGAGCGGTGCGGAGCGCCAGGCGGCCGGCCCTCCACGGTTGTGTGGGGGAATCTCGCTCGGGGGTTGGTATGCGGTTTATGCGCAAAACAGCACTACTGATTGGCATGACATTGCTCGCGTCGCAGGCGGCGCGGGCCACCACGCTTTTGCAGGGCTACACCGTTCTGGCAAACTGGCAGGCCGCCGTTGTCCAGATCGGCGAGGACACGTTCGAAGGAATAGCGTCGTCGGGCAGCAACAAGTTGTACAACACCCCGGCCGGCTATACCGACGCTGTGGGCATCGACTTCGTGGGCGCGTTCGGCTCGTCCGACTACCTGCAGATCGTCGACTCGTTGTTTAACTCGCCGTATTACAACTTCGGATCGGGCGCCAGTCTTGGCAGCGGGACCTCCTCGACCAGCATCCAGCCGTACATCACGGCCACGCTGCCCGCCAACGTCACCGCGATTTCGCTGGATGTGATGACGTATGGGAACAACGTTCCGGTCACCCTGACAGCCACCGACGCCTCGGGGGTGGAGGCCACGGTCACGGTCAATACGGCGAGCCGGCAGCAGACATTTTACGGATTCACTTTCAGCGAGCCGATATCCACGCTGACGATCTCCATTCCCGGTGCGCCGAACTTCACTTCCGTACTGCTGGACAATTTCGCGATCGGCACGGCCGACGTGGACGCGCCGGAGCCGGCCACCCTGCTGCTGCTCGGCCTCGGCCTCGTGTTCATGGCCCTGCTGGGGAAACGCCGCCACGCCTGATGCCATGAGCGCCTGATACCATGAGCGATGGATGAAGGCGGTACGATTCCACGAGCACGGCGGTCCTGAAGTACTGCGCTACGAGGACGTCCCGGAGCCGGAGATCCGCGCGGACGAGGCGCTCATCCGCGTGCGCGCGTGTTCGGTGAACCATCTCGATCTGTTCGTCCGCGGCGGACTGCCCGGGATTCGCTACCCCTTGCCGCGCATTCTCGGCGCGGACGTCGCCGCGGAAGTGGTGCGCACCGGGGATCTCTGCTGGCGCGTGAAGCCGGGCCAGCGCGTGCTGCTGGCGCCGGCCACCAGTTGCCGCCAGTGCGAGTGGTGCGTGAGCGGGCACGACAACCGCTGCGCGAAGTACGCGGTGCTGGGCGCGCAGGTGGACGGCGGCTATCGCGAATACATGGCGGCGCCGGAGTGGGCGGTGATTCCGATTCCGGCCGAGTTGAGTTTTGCCGACGCCGCCGCCGTGCCCCTGGTTTTCCTGACCGCGTGGCACATGCTGTTCGCGCGCGCGGGTCTGGAGGCGGGCGAGGACGTGCTGGTGCTGGGGGCCTCGAGCGGCGTGGGATCGGCCGCCATTCAGATCGCGAAGCTGTTCCATTGCCGAGTGATCGCTACCGCAGGCGGCGAGGCCAAGATGGCGAAGGCGGCGGAACTCGGCGCCGATTTCGTCATTGACCACTATGCGCAGAACATCGCCGCCGAGGTACGGCGGATCACCGGCAAGCGCGGCGTGGACGTGGTGGTGGAGCACGTGGGCGCGGCCACGTGGGAGCGGAGCGTGCAGAGCCTGGCGGCGGGGGGCCGGCTGGTCACCTGCGGGGCCACCACCGGCTACGACGTGAAACTGGACCTGCGATTCCTGTTCAGCAAACAGCAGACCGTGATGGGGTCGTACATGGGCACGCTCGGAGAACTGCACCGCGTGTTGAAGTTCGTGTTCGCGGGGAAGCTCAGGCCGGTGATCGACACCACTTTTCCGCTGGCCGAAGCGGAGGCCGCGCATCGCCGGCTGGAGCGCAAGGAACAGTTCGGCAAGGTGATCCTCACTCCTGGGTAGTGCGCTCGATGCGGTCCTGCTCCTGCTGATCGAGCTGCCGCTCGCGCTGGAGCGGGTCGGCGGACAGCTCCTGATTCTCGAGGTCGGCGGGCGTCGGCGGTGGCGGCATGGGCGGTAGCGGCGGCGATGGCGGCAGAAGGCGCTCCTGCGGCGGCGCATTCCGGTGATCGCGGGCGCATTGCGGACGGTGCTGCTTCATGGCGGTGACATTCATCGCGGCGTGGCAATAAGGACAGTGGCGCACCACGGGGGGGCGGCCGGCCTTGCCTTGGGGTTTCAGGCTGTCGATTATCGGTTTCACAATCTTCGTCACTTGCGGAATCCTTCCTGATAGCTTGTTGACCGCCTTCTGACGGTCGCGGCCCGGCAACAAAGCCGCGCGCGTCAGAAGGCGCAAGTCAGTTGTGCCCTCAACTGACCCGTTAGACAAGACTAAACACGCCGGTTGCGTCCTCTGCGTGCGGTTTTTCGTATGATTCTGAAAGTACGCAAGATCCGCGGAAGAGATTTGTGTGACCGGGGGCGTGCGGTCGAACAAAACCTGCTTTGGGATTATCCAACAGTTGCGATCCTTTCTGTCTGTTTTTCCTGCTGTCGCCATCCCTTGACACTTCCGAAGATTTGGAGCAGAATCGTTGCACCTGCACGAAATCTCCTTGCCGGATATGGCCAGCCGGCCGCCTTCGCAGGAAGCGGCGGCGCCGGCTGCCCGGAACGCATGTCTGGCGGACGATTTCACGGCAGCCTGGAGGTGAACCGACTATGCCAAAAGCAAACCTGCTCCTGTTTTTCGCACTTTTCCCGGCAGCCGCGCTCGCGCAACCGACGGTGGGCGGCGTGGTGGATTCGGGGATTTATACGAACACAGTGTTTACCGCCGGGGAGCTGGTGTCGGTCTTCGGCTCCAACTTCGGCAGCGCTCCCACCGTAACCGTGGGCGGGAAGGCCGCGTATATCGCATTCGGTTCCAACACCCAGGTGAACATGCAGATACCGGTCGACGTGGGGTTGGGCACGAAGAACCTGGTGGTGACGAATGGCGCGCAATCGTCGCCGACTTTCCCGCTTCAAATCGTAAGTTACGCCCCGATCATTCTCGTACAGGCCCAGGCCGCCCATCCGTTGGGCCTGATCACGCACCCGGACGCAACGCTGGTATCGGAGGCGAATCCGAGCTTTCCAGGTGAGGTTCTCAAGATCTACGCACTGGGTCTGGGGCCGGTAACCTCGCAGCCGCCGACAGGCTCGCCCGGCCCCACAAATCCGCTCTCTGACACTACGTCAACTGTTACAGTCACTTTTGGCGGGCAAAGCTTGCCTGCGATCCTCTCCTACCTTTCCCCCACGGGTCCGGGCGCGTACGAGGTCCAGTTCGCCGTGCCTGCGCTGACCTCATCCGGAGAGATGACGGTCACCATCGGCGTGGGCGGCGCCACCAGCAACCAGGTTTTTTGTCCGTTCTCAGCGCCGGAGTTCAATGATGTTCCGGCGAGTGCCACTTTCTTCGTCGCGGCTAATCTAATGTTCCAGCAGGGCGTCACCACCGGCTGCGTCCAGAGCAACTCGCCCCAGACCCGTGAGTACTGCCCAAACGACAACGTCACGCGGCAGGAGATGGCCGCCTTCATCGTCCGCGCCGTTACCGGCACCACCAATCCGGCCATCTACAACACGACTCCCTATTTCAACGATGTGCCAACGTCGAATTCCTTCTTCCCGCACATTCAGAAGCTGATGGAACTGGGCATCACGACGGGCTGCTCTGCGAATCCCCCGCTGTTTTGCCCGACCAATACGATTCCGCGCTGGGAAATGGCGATATTCATGATCCGGGCGCGGCTGATGCTGCACGGGGCCACTTTCAGCTATGACTCCACACCGTATTTTGCGGACGTGCCGACGGACGTGGAGGGCAACGGCCAGCCGTTCCCATTCATCCAGCGGGCCTATGAGGAGCACGTGACCAACGGCTGCGGGACCAATCCGCTGGTCTTCTGTCCGGATGGTTTGGTGACGAGGGGACAGATGGCGTCGTTCATCATGAGGGCGCTGTTCGATGATACGACGATTCTGAGCCCGGGTGCGCCGCAGTTGACGGGAGTGAGTCCGAACGCGCTGCCGGTGACCCTGGGCAGTCAGATCACGGTGACAATCACGGGGGCTAACACGAAGTTCCAAACGGGGGACACGGTAAGCGTGCCGAGCTTGATGCTGGATGTCAGCAACGTGGTGGTGAACTCGGCGACCTCGATCACCGCGACTCTGACGAACTCGACCACGCTGGCCGGGCCGCAAGCGCTCATGGTAACCACGGGCGGCCAGAATCTCACGCTGCCGCTCGCGATCAAGGTGGGGACTTACTGAATTATAATTAACAGCCCATGGTGGAAGTAATTGTGCGTCCAATTCGGGGACGGGCAACGGAATTCCGTAGCGAACGGACGCACGGCCACTCTTGCCACGGCCGCTAAACTAATAAGCCTGATTCGTTGCGAAGAACACATCGAGACGGCGCACCGCCCCGGTTCGCTCGAAGATGGCGGCGCTGGTGGGGGCATCGAGGGTGAGCCTGTCCGTGGTCTCGCTGCTTCCATCGGCACGGGTGACCTCGACGCGCGCGGGCCCCGCGCAATGTGCCACCACAGGCACCTGGCAGACAGTGAACGCCAGCGTGTCTGGCGGCAGGTGGATGGTCCGCGCCTCCCCTTCGGCGTCGTAAAACCGAAACGCCGCCGGGCTGGCGAGGAATTCGGCGCGATCCACCAGGTGCGGGCTGAAGCACAGCCGGCCGCCTTTCACCGCGACGCCCATCTCGGCGAACCGCGCGATGAAGTCCTCCTTCACCTGGCCGGTCATGCCCGGCTGCTGGACGCCGGCAAAGCCCGGCGTGTGCGAATAGGGGTCGGTGGGGATGGCGCCATATAATTCCGGCGACTTGTGCACACCGATTCCCTCGCGGATCTCGTGGTAGTGGCTGCGCAGGCGAGCGATGGTGACGGCGTCCTCATTCGCGGCCACGGCCCGCTCCGCCAGCTCAGCAACCGCCAGCGCGAGCTTCGACACCATGTGCCAGTAAATGCACCCCAGCCCCTCGTATTTGTAGAAAGTGCCGGAGCGCCCGGTGAAGGACTGGTGGTCGAAAACCTCCTCGTACAGGTCCAGGATGAATCGTTGCTCGCCGGGCGGGGCCTGCAACTCCTCCAGCGCCTGCCGCAACAGCCCCGCATTGCGGAAGGCGGCGTTGAAATGAGCCATCCCTCTGGCGTCTCGCGCCACGATGCCGCGGTCGCCGCGCCGCAACAGGTCGCTGAGGAACGGCGATTTTTCGAGCTCGGCCGCGGGAATGTTGTTCTTTTCGTGGAAACGGGGCAGCCGGCGATCGGGATAAAGAATGTAGCTGTTCTGATCGCTGCGGTATAGGCTGCTGCGGCGCAGGGCATCGAGCAGCGCGATGGATTCCCGCGAAGGCAGCGCGCCCGAGCTCAGCACGGCCACCTGTCCCTCCAGCATCTCGTACAGGCGGCGAATGACGATCTCGCCGGAGGCCGTCACCTTCATCAGGTTGTAAGCGTGATAGAGGCCGTCGTCCCTGCGGTTGGCGCGAATGGTGTGGTCGATGTGGCGAAGAGCGAGGCCGCAGAAATCGCGAAGTTCCTCGAAGCGAATCGGCGCCTGCTCTCCGGAGAGCCCGCGCGCGTACAGTGCGCTTCGGTAGGTGCTGCCCGCGCCGCCGAGTGTGTCCAGCAAGGTTCTGCGGTCGCATTCCGGCGCATGGCGGTCCAGCGCGGCGGCCACCTCGCGGAACAGCTCCGCCACCTCGGCGGACACCTCGACGCTGCGCGCGCCGGCCTGCGCAAACAGATCCGCCAGGAACGATAGGAAGCGCCGCAGATAGTACAGCGTGACCATGGACACGCCGTATCCCACCAGCGCGTTATTGGCGTCGTTCCACTCGGGGCGCTGGGTGTTCATCCAGATGCCGGCCCCGGGAATGTAGTTCACCAGGCGGGCCAGCACCGGCACCAGCAGTTTTTCGGTCAGGTTGACGTGGTGCAGGGCGCCGCTGCCGTCATCGAGAAACTTGCCGTCGGCGCCCAGCTCGGCCACGCGCTGCTCGATCTGGTGGTGCAAGGCGGCGTCGAACTCCACGGTGTTGTGCGGGTCCTTCAACAGCGCTTCGTATGGCTTGATGCGATACGGAACGTTCGCGTACGTGAACACGCGGCGCGCCAGCAGGGCCGCGAGCGCGCCCGGATGATAGCGCGCCGATTCTTCCAGCAGCTTCAGCAGGTAGATGACCTGATGATCGCCCCAGTAGCCGATGTACGACCACGGGTCGTGCGGGTCCGCCACCTCCCAATCGAAACCGTCGCGCGTCAATCGATAGGGGTTGTGGCCGTCGGCCGTGGACGCGTCGACGAATTTGAAAATCATGCTCTCGATATAGCCGGGAAACGAGAGCGCCAGCGCCTCCCAATTCTGGAAAATGTCGCGCCAGTTGCCCTGATAGTTGAGGATTTTCGCGCCGCGCTCGTCCTTCAACTCAATCGCGAAGATGTTCCACGGACGGCTGGGGTCGCCGTGGCGGCGGCTGAAGGTGAAGGGCAGGTACTCGTGGGCGAGCCTCTCCAGATCGGCATCGCCGCGTTCCTGGACGAGAGCCAGCAGGTCACCGTGCAGTACGGTTTCGGGCAGCGCGTCGAGGAGCGCGCGGTGGCGCTCGGCCACATCGCGGTTGGCCGCCGCGACGAAGAGCGAGAAATCGGCGCGTGAGATCCGGTACCCGCAGTCGGGAAGTCCGCCGCGCATCACGTTGAACAGGGTGTTGGAGAAGTGCCGCCAGCGGCTCAGCTCGTCCGCGGTATTTTGCAGGCCGTCCGCGCTGGCCACAATACGCACGAGGCTGGCGGACCCGCGCGTGACGTCGGCGTCAATGTCCGCGTGGACGTCGATATCGGCTACGCCGGCAGCGTCCCTGTCCACGTCCGCCACGATGCGCCATTCCTTCCACGCTTCGCCAGCCAGGGCCACCCGGGCATTCAGGAAATACGCGCCGCGCCGGCCCCGGATCACCGTCTCCTGTTCCAGGGGCTGGCCCTGCCGGAACCGGAGAAGTTGTGCCGTGGAGAGCAGTCTGCGCGCCGGGTGGAGTCCCTGGGACCAGACCGTGGTGGCCCGCAACGCCTCGCTCGGCTCGGCTTTGTCCACCGGAATGGAGCTGAGGCGGTACAGCGCGAGACCGGTCTCCGGGTCCAGCTCGCTCTCCTTGTATCCGTCGGCCAGGGTGCTGTACTCGAGCTGGAAGCGGCGCGTCAGGCCGGCGGGCATGATGTTCTGGATACCGTCGACGATCTCCACGCTTACCGGCTCCGGGCCGCGATTGAGCAGCGTCGAACGGCGGACGAAGCCAAACCGCTCGCTGGTCATCCACGCGCACGAGAAGCTGAGGGCCAGGTCCTCGTTGATCTCCTCGAAGACCAGCTTGTTGCCATAGACGCTCTTGTACAGGTTTCGCACGATGCGCCAGAGGCCTTCATAGCGCTGCGCGAACGGCTCCCACAGGGAGGTCTTCTCGCCGCGGGTGACCAGCAGAATGGTGCGGCCCCCGGTTTGATCACGGCTGTCGTGGATGCGGTCGTCGGTGTAATAGGGGAACAGCGCATGGTCGGGGTCTCTGCGTCCGGCGGTGAGGGCGCCGTTGCTGGAGACGAACATCCAGTGGTCGGAGTCGCTCACCAGCGTCATCAGGAACGGGGGCATGGCATCGTAGTTGGCGATGCGGTAGAAGCGCTCGCCGCCCAGATCGACGTGGGCGCCCTCCACCAGCCGCGGACCGTGGTGCAGCGGAGTACTGCCGACAAAGGTGGTGCGATGACTCATGTGTACTGTCCAGGGGAAGGGCGGCCTTGACCACAAGCGAAAGTCCAATGCCGGGCCTTATCCGGGATAAGGAGACCCCTGCGGCTTCGCCCTTGGTCAAGGCCGCCCCAGGCTACGAGCCTGCCCCCCTTATCAGGCAAGCTCCGCCTTGCGCGCTTTCAGGTCCTGTTCGATCTTCACCATCACGTCGTCGCCCAGCGAGTAAAACTTCACCGCCAGGGCGGAGAGAAACCCGAAGCCCGCCGGAATGATGGTCAGCATCAGGCGAATGCCATTCTGCGCGTGTACGGTCTGCTCTACATTCGGATGAAAACCGAACCACGCCAGCATCCACCCAGCGAGCGATCCGCCCACCAGCCAGCCCACCTTCTGCGAGAACGATGCAGCCGAGAAAACCAAACCCGTAGCTCGGCGACCGGTCTTCCATTCCGCGTAGTCCGCGGTGTCCGCGTAGAACGCCCACAGGAGCGGCGACGTGGGGGCGAACAGCATCGAAATAACGATCCATATCGCGAAAACCAGGATAATTTGCTCTTTCGGCACGAAGTACAGCGCCACGCACAGAGCGCTGGCGATGGTCATCAGGCCCATATAAGCGCGGCGTTTCCCAAACCACTTGGCCAGAGTCCCCGCGGTACTCGTGCCGAGGATTACACCGACCGTTCCCAACAGCATGAACTCCGTGACCAATTCCTTATAATTCGGCACGGCGACATAGTACTTGAAGTAGTACAGAATCGCGCCCATCCGCACGGCGATGTGGCACAGTGCAAAAACGCCGATGAAGCACACCATGATCCACGGGCGGTTATGCATCAGATCCTTGAGGTCGCCCCGGAGAGCGTTGGACTCGCCTTTGGCTGGCTGAACGCGCTCTCGCGTCCCCGCAAAGGTCACCAGAAACAGAGCGGTTCCCACAATGCCGTAGACGACCATTACCATCATGAATCCGCGCTGATCGCCCGCCTGAGGAGCCATGCCACGGCCGAAGTACTTCACAAGCGGTAGAGTGAGTCCCTGCACGGCGAACAAACCGCCATACGAAAGCACGAAACGGTAAGTCGAAACTGTGGTGCGCTCCAGTGAGTTCGGCGAAATCACACCCATAAGGGCCGAGTACGGAATATTGATGAACGTGTACGCCATCATCACCAGCGTGTAGGTGACGTAGGCATAGACGAGCCTCCCCGTGGCATCGAGTTGTGGCGTGTAGAACGTGGCGACGCCGGTTACTGCCATGGGCAGACAGCCCCAAAGCAGGTATGGCCTGTAGTGGCCCCAGCGGGTATGAGTGCGGTCCGCTATTACACCCATGCCCGGGTCGATCGCGGCGTCCCAGAAACGCGCGACGAACAGCATGGTTCCCGCCGCCGCCGCTCCTATGCCGAAGACGTCGGTGTAGAAGAACAGCAGGAAGTTCATGAACATCTGGAAGTAAAAGTTCGAGGCAGTGTCTCCCAGGCCGTAGGCGACTTTTTCCTGGAAGCGAATCTTGTCCGAAGCGGCGGTGGCAATCGACATTGTGATAGCAACGTATCAGGTCTTACAAACGCCTGCAACCTGCGGTGGTGCGCGGGGTGAGAATGAAGGCCCCGCAATGGGCCTGCGGCGGCAGCCGCGCACTCGCATGGAACCATAAAGACGGGGCTGTCCGCGCTGGCGGCGTCCGCTTTCACGCGGCGCGCCCCGACTTTCTGATAGCCTGGTAAGCGGTTCTCGACCCAGGAGACTCGTTACCTTGTACGAAGCGAAAACAGAACGCTATGACTCGATGACCTACCGGCGTTGCGGGAGAAGCGGCCTGCAGCTTCCCGCCATCTCGCTCGGGCTCTGGCACAACTTCGGCAGCGTGGACATGCTGGAAAACTGCCGGGCCATGCTGCGCCGGGCCTTCGACCTCGGCATCACCCACTTCGATCTGGCCAACAACTACGGGCCGCCGCCCGGCTCGGCCGAAGAAACGTTCGGACGGGCGCTCCGCGCCGATCTTGGCGCATACCGCGACGAGCTGATTATTTCCAGCAAAGCCGGTTACGGCATGTGGCCCGGTCCCTATGGCGACTGGGGATCGCGCAAGTATCTTATCGCCAGTCTCGACCAGAGCCTGCGGCGCATGGGGCTGGAGTACGTGGACATCTTCTACTCGCACCGGCCGGACCCGGAAACGCCGCTCGAAGAGACCATGGGTGCGCTCGACTACGCGGTGCGCTCGGGCAGGGCGCTCTACGCCGGCATCTCCAACTACGATGCCGCGGGGACGGCGCGCGCCGTGGAGATCCTGCGCGGCTTAGGAACGCCGTGCCTGATTCATCAGATGAAGTATTCCATGTATCAGCGCGGCGCCGAAGAGGGTTTGTTCGACGTGCTGCGCGCGGAGGGTGTGGGTGGAATCGCCTTCACGCCGCTGGCGCAGGGGCTGCTCACCGACCGTTATCTGGCGGGCATCCCGGGCGACTCCCGCGCGGCCCGGCCGAACACGTTCCTGCAGCGCGGCGATGTCACCGAGGCCCGTCTGGCGCAGGTGCGGGCACTGAACGAGGTGGCGCGCGGCCGCGGGCAGTCGCTGGCGCAGATGGCTCTGGCGTGGGTGCTGCGGCACGATGCCATGACCAGCGCGCTCATCGGCGCCAGCCGCGTGGAGCAGATCGAGCAGAACGTGGCGGCGGCCCGCAACCTGAGTTTCACGCCGGCCGAACTGCAGCGGATCGAAGAGATTATCGCGCCCGCGGGGGGCTGAGCTACTTTCGCCGGAATTTGAGCATCGCATGGCGGTCCTGTCCTTTTGAGGATTCGCGGATCTCCAGCGTCATGTGTCTGCCGTCGGGATCGAGAGTACGAATCCACTTCCCGTTCACCTGATCGCCTTTGATCGCCGCGGTCCATTCGGTGGTCATGGTAGTGCCATCCAGGGTCGTGTTCGAGGCTTGTTGGAAGGGGCCGATCTGGTTCTGCCGTGGCGAGCCATCGGTGGACAGCAACAGGTCGCTGGTCATGATGCCGACGTACAATAATGGGACCACGCCGCCAGCGGGTTCGGCGAAGGTCGCCTGCACTTCGATATCTCCCCCGGTCCGGCGAACGTTCTGGACAAGATTCACGGGAACGGTTTGATCGCCGCTGCTGCCCCGTTCGAGAACCCACTTTCCCTCGAACCCGTTGCGTTCGCCGGCCACCGCGAGCAGGGCCGCAAACGACAGGCATACGGTCAGTTTTTGAAACACGCGTGTCCTCCACTTCTGGTAGGATTCGCGCGGGAAGGAAAGATTTCGTTTCGGCTAAATAAAAGCGGTGGTCTTGACGCCGGAGATGTCGAAACGCTTGCGGCACCGCATGTTCTTGCACATCACCTTGTCGTCCACCAGCACCATGTAGGTGGCCGCCTTCTGGAATCTGGCCCGGTCGCGCTCGTCGGCGCCCCGCGGCGGTTGCGCCACTTTGGTGCGGACCAGCCAGCGCAGGTCGTAGGGTTCGGCTGTTCGGCAGAACGGGCAGGTTAGGGTGATCGGCTTGGTGGTCTCGGATTCGCGGTAGAACGCGCGCTCGTCAATCATTGGCATTTCATTGTCGCAGGAGGCCGGGCGGGAAAACAACCGGGGTGCGCGATCGGGAGCGGGCACGCCGCGCCAGCCGTTCTTAATGGGTCAGGGCCGGCATGACGCGCCGGGCTTACGGCAGCAGCTCTACCATGCGCTCGAGGATGTCCCGCTCGTTGGGCTGGAAGCGGTAGTGGAACTCGCTGCCGTTCAGGCGCTCCAGCCGCTGCTCCGGCGTCATCCGCCGCAACCGCTGGAATTCCTCGCGCATCAGCTCCTGCCGTTCGGGCGGCTGGTTCAGAAAGCGCCCGAAAAGCATGCGGAACGCCTGCTGCTTTTCCTGGGGCAGTTGACGGAACATCTCATACTGTTCGCGCAGGCGGGCGCGCTGCTCCGGCGTCAGATTGATGTAATTCCGCAGGTGCCGCTCGACGTTGGCGCGGCGCTCCGGCGGCAGCCGCTCAAGAAAGCGCTCGCGCTGCTCCGGACTCATCTGCCGGAGAAGCTCCAGTTGATCGAGGGGTGACCGGTGTTCCCCGGGTTGCCTCCACTGCCGGGTGGGCGCGGGAGACGATTCCCGTTCCTGGGCGGCTGCCGGCGTGGAGAGCAATGCCGCCGTCAGCGCCAGCGCAACCGCAAATCGGCCGGCGTTCATGGCATGCCTCAGGAGCCCGCCGGAGAACCGTGCGGGGATGAAACGGGCGTGTCAAGCTGGTTCAGCATGTCCATGTCGTCCAGCGCGCGTTCCACCTGATCGACATCCACGTTTTGCGCATCCTGCGTCTGGATTGCCGCCGGTGGAGTGGCCGGAGCGGTGTTGTGCCGAACCGGATTCTGCAGCAGAAACACGCCGAACAACGCCGCACAGGCCGCCGCCACCGGCAGCGCGGGTCTCCAGGAAAACCACTCCCGCTTCCACCATTGCCGGCGTCCCTCGGCCACGATCCTGGCGTGCAGACGCTGGTCGAAATCCTCGGACACGGCAGGCGCATTCCACGCGTCCAGCGCGCCCCACACGGACTTCTGCGCATCGGCCAGACGGCGGCATTCGGCGCACTCGGACATATGCAGCTCGAACGCTTCCCGCTGGGCGGGCGTCAGCCGGCCGGCGGCGAATGCCAGCAGGATCTCCGCTTCGTTTCCCACTTCGATCGGACAACGCATAGTCGTCTTCCCTTCGTGCAGTCCCTCACACAAGGTGCGCCAGCCGCGCCCGCAGCGTCTCGTATGCGCGGAACAACAGCGATTTTACCGCCGATTCCGAGCAGCCCAGCACACCGGCAATCTGCGAGTACTCCATCTCCTCGTACTTGTGCATGAGCACGGCCGCGCGCTGTTTGCCGGGCAGCGCCTCGATGGCCGCGCGGATCTCCCGCAACCTCGCCTCGTACACCAGCTTCTGCTCGATGGTCGCCGACCGGTCCCGCGGTTCCCGGGGCGGTCCGCCGGCGGCCGTGTCGTCGATGCTCTCCAGCGCCTTTTCGGCCCTCCCGTGCCGCAACCAGTTGAGCGCGAGATGGGTGGCGATGCGAAACAGCCAGGTGGTGAACTTCGCGGCCGGCTCCCAGGTTCCCCGCGACTTGTACACGCGCAGGAACACCTCCTGCGCCAGCTCTTCGGCGACGCCCTGGTTCTGCACCATGCGGTAGAGAAAGTGGATCACCGGCCCGCGATGGCGGTTCAGCAACAAAGCGAAGCTGGTGTCGTCCCCTTCGCGGACCCGCAGCATCAACTCGGCGTCCCGTTCGAGGGATGCGAGCGCCGTCATATTCTGCTTAACCCCTTGCGGACCGAAAAGTTGCGGCATGAAGTGGACGCGCGTCGCCAGCCTCGTTACCCCCTGGTGCCTCCAGGAACGCGGCTGGCGCCGCGTGTTGGGCGTTTCCACGCGGCGCCAAGCCGGCTTGAAAGCCGGCTGCGGGCAGGATTGCCCGCCCCACAAACTCAGAGAATCAACCACTTGCCAGACAGGCTCAAAAGTTAAGTGCCATTGGGCCGAGTGCCTGCCCCGCAGAGCAGCAGAGCCGCAACCAAGGGGCACGGCGGCCTGAGAGGCCGCCGCAGGCTGAGAGCCTGCCCCACTTCGAATCGTCTCGCGCGACGAAGAAACGAAGGTGTAGTAGTACAAGGCCGCACGACGGGGCTGCCGCCACCGGGGCGAGCGTTTTCGAGGGCGTCCCATGGTCACGCGTGCTCGTCCTTCAGAGTCCGCTCCATCAATTCGCGGATGGCGTCCCGCGGGGACCGCTCGCCACGCAGGATCAGATCCATCTGCGCGGTGATCGGCAGGTCCACCCCGAATCTCGTGGCCAGCTCCAGGGCCACCGCGGTGGTGTCCACGCCCTCGGCCACCATGGTCATGGACCCCACAATTTCCGCCAGCGAACGGCCCTTTGCCAGCTCGATGCCCACCTGGCGGTTGCGGCTCAGCTCTCCCGTGCAGGTGAGCACCAGATCGCCCAGACCCGCCAGGCCGGCCAGCGTGTGCGGGTTCCCACCCATGGCGCAGGCCAGGCGGCGCAGTTCGGCCAGCCCGCGCGTGATCAGAGCGGCAATGGCGTTGTGACCCAGGCCAAGCTCGTGGCACACGCCGGCGGCGATGGCGATCACGTTCTTCAGAGCGGCGGCCACCTCCACGCCCACCGGGTCCGCGTTCGTATAGAGCCGAAAAGTAGGTCCGGACAGATCGTGCTGGATGGTGCGCGCCAGAGCGGCGTCTCTGGAGGCGATCACCAGCGCCGTGGGCACGCCGGCGGCGACGTCGCGGGCAAACGTGGGGCCCGACAGCACGGCCACGCGCGGCGTGAAGCGCCGGCCAATGACGTCGTACACCACCTCGGACATGCGCAGCAGGGTGCCCTGCTCCAGCCCTTTGGTGGCGCTGACGAGGGACATCTCCGGCTCCGCCAGCGGCAGCATCTCGGCGTAGACCCGGCGAGCGTACTTCGACGGCATGACGCCGAGCAGGACATCGGCGCCCGGCAGGACGTCCTCAAACCGGGTGGAGATTTCGACGTTGCCGGGCAGGGCGAAACCGGGGAGAAACACGTCGTTCACGCGCGAGGACCGCATGCGCGCGGCCAGATCGGCCTCCCTGGCCCACAGACGCACGCGCTCGCACCGTGGGGCCAGCACAATGGCGAGTGCAGTGCCCCAGCTCCCCGCGCCGACGATGGCGAGCTGCTTCATTGGCGGGCCTTCGTTCCGCCGAATCGAAACGCGTGCTCCTTACCGGCACGGAGGCGGCCGATGTTGGCGCGATGCCGCCAGATAATGAAGGCGCCGGCGATCAGCGATGCCGCAATCACCGGCCAGGCGGGGCGCTGTATCAACCACACAAACAAGGGGAAAAATGCCGCCGCGACGATGGAGCCGAGCGAAATGTACCGCGTCAGCGCAACCACCATCACAAACAGCACCATCGCCGAGAGAAGCGGCACGGGAGCCACATAAGCAAACGCACCAACGAAGCTGGCCACGGCCTTGCCGCCCTTGAACTTCAGGAAGACCGGGAAGGCATGGCCGAACATCACCGCGAGGGCCGCGGCACTCATCCAGAGCACTGAGCCATGGGTGAAAAGGTCGGCCAGCCAGACGGCGGCAGCGCCCTTGAGGATGTCGAGCAGAAGCGTGGCCACCCCGATGCCGCGTCCGGTAGTGCGCAGAACGTTGGTGGCGCCGATGTTGCCGCTGCCGAACTCACGCACATCGCGGCCGGTGGTGAGTTTCACCAGCAGGTAGCCGAAGGGGATGCCGCCGATGAGATAGGCGCTCAAAAGCAGAATAGTGGGGATCATTTCGCGAATGGAAACTCCGCCAGTTTGGTGTAGAGGGAACCGGCCGCACCCGGCTCGCTGAGGTACAGGAAGAACCGGTCCGCCGCGAACGTGCCGAAGTCGGTGGACGGAAGCGAGGCGATCTTCTCTTGCACCGGATCGAGTGGGGCCGGCTTCCCGATGCGCGCCAGGGTCAGGTGCGCGGTGAATGCCCGCTGTTCCGATGCGACGCCCAGCTTCGCGAGGGCGGTGTCGAGGTCGCGGGCCAGATGGCTCAGCGCGGGCGCGTGCACTCCCGCCCAGAACAGGCGCGGGTTGTGCGGGTTCGGCTTCCAGCCCAGTTCGCGGATGGCCACCGGGACGGGTGCGCGGCCGGGCACAGCCGCCAGAGCCGACTTCATCTCATCCAGACGCGCCGCCGGCCATTCGCCGATGAACTTCGTGGTGACGTGCAGGTTGGCGACGGGGGTCCAGCGCAGGCGCGCCGCCGGGCGCAGCGTTTCGAGCAAGCGCTCGAGGGCGGCAGAGACGTGCGCGGGCAGGTCGAGGCCGGTAAACAATCGCATGGGTGTTTGATAACATCCTGACACAAAGCCAACGCCGGGGTTGCTGGCCGCCCGAGGACCAGCAAACTGCTGTCAGTGCGTGGCAAGTGCCGGAACAGCGGCCGAACGCAGGCGAAAACGCCTGCTCCGCCAGGCGGCGAATGGTTTCCGGTCCTTGGGGGCAGACGACTCTTGCCACGGACTGTTATCTACGGGCTTTTCCTGGCCGCGCTCTCTCATCACGATTTCTCTTGTAAAGTCGAACCATTCGCAGCACAATCGAGTGCCAGACTGGAGGACATTTACATGCGGACATTCACTCAATACGTATGCGGTATTACGGTGCTGCTCCCCTTTTCGGCCTCAGCGGCGCCGCCACCGGTCGCGACGCCGAAGATCGGCGAATTCGTGCTCTATGCCGAACGCAGCATCAAGCTCGGGGAGCACAGCCATGCCGAGGACGGCGGCGGGGACGTCGGTGTGCGCACGCCGCTCACGCTGAAGGGAGGCGCGCAACTGACTGTTGGAAAACACGCCGAGACCCGCAACCTGTATTCGCCATCGACGGCAATCGAGAATGACGCCGACGTGCGCGACGTCGCCACCAACTCACTGCAGCGCGATCCCGACAGCAAAATGGGCGCGCAGACCACGTTTCCCCCGGGTATGCCGCCGTTGCCACTGGCCGCGGCTTCGGGGACGGGCGCCGCCGTCACGGTGGAACACCATGACCACCTTTCGCTGACGCCCGGAACATACGGCGAGGTGAGACTGCACCCGCACAGCGAGCTGATTCTGGCCGCGGGCAAGTATGTTTTCGCCAGCTTAAAGATGGACGAACACTCCAAAGTGCGGGGCGATCGCGGTGGGGTGGACGTACAGATCGCCGGCGGCATCTGGATGGGCGAGCACGCGGAGATCGGGCCGCACGACGACGACGCGAAAGCGCAGGAGTTCACGATAGAAGTGGCGGGCGCCGACCCGGGCGTGTCCGGCGCGGACGACGGCCTGGGACCCAGCCGTGTGGTCACCATCGGCAACGACGCCAACGTTCATGCGTTGCTCGCGGCGCCGCACGGAACCGTTCGCATGGTGCACGGAGCCAGGCTCAAAGGCGCGATTGCGGGCTTCGACATTGTGGTGGACGAGGATGTTCACGCGCATTTCGAGAGCGGCTTCCCGGCGCCGCCCACGGGTTCGCAGCAGCTCAGCGGCTACTACGGACCGCCGCCGGACGCGAGCGTCGCCGCTCTGGCGGGTCCGGTCCCGCCGTCCACGGTGGTGTACTTGTCCATTGGACTGCCGGTACGCGACCCCGCCGGTTTGCAGGCCTTCGTCAGTCAGGTCGCCGACCCGCACCAGCCCAACTATCGCCACTATCTGACCCAGGCGCAGTTCACCGCGACGTACGGCGCAACGGCGGCGGACTACCTGGCCGTCACCAACTGGGCGGTGTCGCAGGGCCTGACCGTGAAGACCTATTCGAACAACCTTCTGGTCGATGTCTCCGGAACAGCGGTGCAGGTGGAACAGGCCCTGTTCGTCAATCTCGAATATCGGCTGCGGCGGGACGGCAGCCAGTTCGTCACCGCCGACCGGGACCCCTCGCTGAATCTTGCCGTGCCCCTGCTGCATATCTCCGGCATGGACGATTTCGTCACGCCCAGGCCAGCCGGGGTCAGTGGCACTCCGCCAACGGGCACGTACTGGGGATGGGACTTCCGCAACGCCTACCTCGGCATAGGAACCCCGTGCTCCAGCCTGACCGGAACGGGAGAAACCATTGGCTTGTTTGAGCTGGACGGCTTTCTCCAGAGCGACATCAACCAGTACGATACACAAGCGGGAGCCGTCACCGTTCAGAACACTACCGCGCTGCCGGCGATCACACCCACGGTCAATGGCAGCACGCCCCTGGTCGGGGGAAGCGGTCAGATAGAGTTAAGCGTCGACATCCAGTCTGCGCACTCCATGGCCCCCGGGGCGGCGATCATTGTCTTCGAGGGCAGCGTCGGCAGTTCCGGCCACGGCGACAGCATACTTCACGCCATGGCCACCAGCAGCCCGCCGCTCACCGTCGCGTCGAGCTCGTGGTTCTATGGATGGAACCCCAACGGCGAGCAGGCCCTGACCCAGATGGCTGCGCAGGGCGTATCGTACTTTCAGGCATCCGGCGACAACGGCAGCATCGGCGACCCCACGGACAGCCGGGACATGCAGAACCAGACTCTGACGGGCGGCACGTCGCTGCAGACGAATACCCTCATCGCTCGTCCGCCGGCGGTGGCAAACTATCCGAACCCTTACTACAACGGGGACCTGACCTGGCCCGGCAGCAGCGGCGGCTTCATGAACGGAGGCACCGAGCAGTGCTGGCCCTGGCCTTTCTGCCAGTCGGCCTCCACGGGAATCCCCGGTTATCAGGTGGGCGTCAGCATGGCCACCAACGGGGGATCGACGACGTGGCGCAATTTCCCTGATGTCGCGATGGATGCGTTCATGACGCCTCTGGTGAACGGGGGGTTCACCCCCGGGGCCGGAACCAGCCTGGCGGCGCCGTTGTGGGCTGGCTTCACGGCGCTCACCAACCAGCAGGCATTAGCCAACGGCGTCGGACGAATTGGTTTCGCCAACCCGGTGATCTATGCCATCGGCCTGACCGGAAACCAGCCCGCGCCCAACCTCTACACCCAGACCTTCAACGACGTCAACGACAACGGGAGCACCGGGACTTTCAAGTCCGTTGCCGGGTACGACCTGACCTCGGGTTGGGGGACGCCCAAATGCAACCTGATTACGCAACTGGCCTCGCCCGCTCCGCTGAACCCGGCCACCTTCCCGGAGATCCAGATCCATGTGAATAGCGGCGACGACGGGATCCGCGACGACAGCATCGCCACGGTGACGGTGAACTTCAACGGCGGCGTGGCGCCTCTGGTGAACACTTTCCATCCTCAAAATGCCACGGGCTGGGATGACAAGGGCCTGGTGCACGACCTCATCCTGCCTCTGCCCACGCCGCTCGCCCCGAATGCCATACACGACGTCACGTTTAACCTGACCTCAACGAGCTGCTGCATTGGGAACACCTGTTGCGACAACTGGACCATTGGAGGACTGGACGTCCGGCTTTATCTCCCGCCGCGCGGCCCGGAAGCTTGCATCTTCCACGGAGAAGCGACGCAGTTGGGCCGGCTCACTCATTCCAGCCCCACTGCCACATTTACCCCGGCGGGATGCCCACCGGTGCTGGGGACGCCGCCGCCGGCCGTACCGGTGAGCGAGGTCTTCTTCATCTTCGGCACGGGCAACGACGATCTGCGCTCGGGCAGCGAGCTGGACGTTTCGTTCCGGAGGCCCGACTCGACGGAGATCGAACACGGCATCCTCAAGGCCAGCGGGGCCCCCAAGTTCGACAACAATACGCAGAACACCGAGGTCTACACGTTTACCACAGGTCCTCATCAGCTTTCGGATATTGGAAGCATGGTGATTTCCATGAGCAACAGCGGGAACGACGAGTGGCACATTTACGGAATCAACGTGGTGGCGGACACGCCTGGCGGCCCGCAGAGCTGTCTGTACGACGTGCAGGGCGAGCCGCTTCAGGTTTTGAACAGTGGCACGCTGTCGATGACGCTGGCGCCGGGGAACGGCTGCCCGTGATAGCATCCTGAACATACGCGACCCGGTTCCGCTCACTCAGATTCTGAATAGCAGCGAGACGCTGCCGCGCGGCTTCTACGCCCGGGGCACGGTGGAGGTGGCGCGCGAGTGCCTGGGGAAAGTGATTGTGCACGGCGCGGCCGCCGGGCGCATCGTCGAGGTGGAAGCGTATCTCGGGCTGGAGGACCGGGCCGCGCACGCCTCGCGCGGCATTACCGGCCGCACGAGGGTCCTCTACGGTCCGCCAGGCCACGCCTACGTGTATTTCATCTACGGCATGTACGATTGCCTGAACTTCGTGGCCGAACCGGATGGCACTCCGGGAGGCATCCTGATCCGCGCGCTGGAGCCGCTGAGCGGTCTTGCCGCGATGCAGCGCCGCCGTCCGAAGGCGCGGCGCGTGGAGGATCTTGCGTCCGGGCCGGGCCGGCTGGCGCTGGCCATGGGGATCACGCGCAAGCTGAATGGCGCCGACCTGGTGACCGGGCCGCTGACTGTGCGCGTCCTGTGTGACGAGCCGACCGTCGAGCTCGCCACCGGCCCGCGCATCGGCATCACCCAGTGCGCGGATCTGCCCCTGCGCTTCTACATCGCGGGGGATCGTTTTGTCAGCCGGCAAACCAGCCACTGATAGACTCCGAAACATGGACCGGCACACGCGTGCATCGCTGGTCAGAGCGGCTTGCGTCTCTTTGGCCGTGGCCGCATCCCTCCCCGCACAGCAACCGCCAGCAGACGATCCGGCGCTCCTTGTGCGCGCCGATACGCAACAACGAGCAGCCTGGGCAACTGAGTGGCTGCGTTCCAATAAACCGCTCCAAGTGGCCTGGGGTGCATGGCTTGCGAGGCAGGACCGCCAAACGGCTCTGATCCCGCTACTGGTTGGCAAAGTGGAGGAGTACCAGCCGGGCGGGGATGTGGAACGCGACCGCCACGACGCTCTGCTGGTTGTGCTGGATGCGCTGATTGGGCTGGGCGCGCCTGTGCCGGCGAAGGAGGCGCGCAAGCTCTACCCGGAGTTTGCGGCGCAATCGCTGATACTGCTGGTTCGCTCGCACGACGATGCTCAGGCGGCGCTGCTCGAGGTCTTTCAAATCGCGCGGGCGAACTGGGATTGGCTGGCCGCCGGGAATGTGTTGTGCAAAACCTGGCCGCCGGGATTCGCCGCGCTTCTGCTGGGCAGGCTTACGCAACATCTGCTGGTGTCGGTATATGATCCGGGTCATGGTGGCGGCTTTGGCGGCGGCGGAAGTGAATGTGGGTTCTCACTCAGAGGTCCGAAGGCAGGCTGGCCACCGGTCGGCCTGTACCTCCTCACGCAGTTTCCGGGGCGCATAACGTGGTTGCCGGCGACCTTGCTGGTGGATGGCGAAACACACGTCTCCTACTGGCGCGCGGAGCCAGGCAATTACGACAATCCGGCGGATGTCCCGGGCTACTGCGATGAGGGCAACCGCGACCGATATCGTGCACAGTATCTGAAAAAATTCATCACCGTGGATCCATATCCCGAGTTAATTATCCAGTGGAGTGACGAAAACCAGTACAGACGGCGGGTGATGGCCGCTGTGGAGGAGCAGCGCGCGGCTTTTCGCCGGGCTGTGGCTTGTTTGCGAGAGGCCGGTCAGATCCTGACGCCTGCCGAGGCTGGAGCATTGCAACCTCGGCTGGAGATGGTGATCCGCGACGAGCGGACCGACCGGTCTGCTCCGCTACCCACTGTGCTGGAAAACGACGAATCCGTCGCGGTGCGAACGGCGTTCACAAAGCCGCTGTATTGAACCGCGCGCGGCGCCGCGCCGATGCGTTACCGGGACTCGTTTTGCGACCCGGTGAGCGCCTCGTCCAGGCGAACGCTGAACTGCCGCGCCTTGGCCTCCACCCTCTGCCGGAGCTGCTCGATCTCCCGTTCGAGGGTGCGCTTCTGATCGGCCAGATGAAGACACGTGAGCACGGCCGTGCGCGCGGTGTCCACGTTGCCGGCGCGCACCGCCACTTCGTGCATGAGCTGATCCACCGTGTGGGCGAGCTCCTCCACCTGGCCGGCCTCGTCGCTGGCGATGAGGGAATAGGTCTGGTTGAAGATGGTGACGCGTACGGGTTTTCGAACCGAGGCGTCGTCCATGGGGAGATTATGTCACGTTCAGCAGATCCATCTGACCGAGCAGCTTCTCGATGCGCGTGCGCACCTGCTTGCGCTCGGACCGAAGATCCTCCAACTCCTGCGCCACCTTCTGCGCCTGGGCCTGCGCCAGCGCGGCTTCCTTGCGGGCGGCGTCCCGTTCGGTCATGGCCGTCTCCAACTGCTGCGCGATCACTTCCTTCTCTTTCCGGAGGTAGGTGACCGCTTCGACGGCGCGATTGATCCGTTCTTCGAGACTGGCGAGGGCGTCGATCTCCGGCTCGCGCGGGGCCATGTCTACTGCCCTCCCGCTGCCGCCTTCGCCTTCTCGACCAGGGCCGCGAAGGCCGCTTCGTCACTGGCGGCGATGTCCGCCAGAACCTTGCGATTGAGTTCCACGCCGGACTTCTTCAGGCCGTCCATGAAGCGGCTGTAGGAGATGCCGGCGGCCCGGCACGCGGCGCCGATGCGGACAATCCACAACGAGCGGAAATCGCGTTTCTTGCGGCGGCGGCCGACGAAACCGTATCGCAGTGCCTTCTCCACCGCCTCCTGAGCGGAACGGTAGAGCTTGCTCTTGGTCAGGAAGTAGCCCTTGGCGAGGGCCAGCGTTTTCCGGCGGCTGTTACGCCGGTGTGTACCACGTTTTACTCTCGGCACGTTTGGCTCCTTGTTTGAACTGCGGGCGGATCAGGCACGTGCGGCGCGCTGTCCACACCAAAACGCCGTAAGGGCGCGAGGGCGCTTAGTACGGCAACATCCGGTGAAGCTTGCCCTGATCGGTGGCGTCGGCTACAACGGATTTCACGAGTCTGCGTTTGCGGGAGCGCACCTTGGAGGTCAGAATGTGACGGGCGCCGGAATGGTGGCGGACCACCTTGCCCGTTCCCGTCTTCTTGAACCGTTTGGACGCACCCTTATGGGTCTTCAACTTCGGCATAATGGCTTGATCCTGGATGTCCCTGCAAAGGCGGGACGAGGGGATAGCTCTTTATAGACTAGCACATGGGGGATGGGGACTCCGCAACGTTTGAGTCCGGCTATCTGCCGCGGCATTTCTTGTACTTCTTGCCACTTCCACACGGACACGGCTTGTTCCGAGGACTGGGTCCCGGTTCCACTTGGTCCCCGGTCTGCGGGTCAGGGTATTCATGTCCATCGTCTGAAAGGTCAACTCCGCGGGTTTTGGGCCGTCACGGTACGGGCGAATTGGCGAATCGTCTTTCGTTTCGCGGATGACGCCGCCCTCGATATCGATCTTGTGGATTACCACTGAAGGAGAATAACTCACCATGCCCATGAAGAACCCGCCGCATCCGGGTGAACTGGTCCGGGACAATATTGAGGACCTGAACCTCACGGTTGCCGAGGCGGCCACTGGTCTTGGCATCACTCGCCAGCAACTCTACAACGTAATGGCGGGGAAGTGCGCCATCACGCCGGAGATGGCGCTGCGGTTCGAAAAGGGCTTCGGCGGGACGGCGAGCTTCTGGCTGCAGATGCAGGTGAATTACGATCTGGCGCGGGCGCGCGAGAAGGTGGTTACCCGGGGGTTTACTCGCTTCGCGCCCAGGGTTGCGTAATCATAGCCCCAACACTGCGAAGGCGCGTACCCCAAAACAGATTCCCTCTCCACCGTTTCGGGAAACGGGTACTCTTATAGGAGGTGGCGCTCGACTGGTTCCCGCTCTGGCTCAGTCTGAAAGTCGCGGCTATCTCCACTGCCGCGGCCGTGGCCATTGGACTGTGGGTGGCCTGGCTGCTGGCCAACCGCGAGTTCCGCGGACGCGAGCTGCTGGACGCGGCGGTCACTCTGCCGCTGGTGTTGCCGCCCACCGTCCTCGGGTATTACCTGCTGGTTCTGCTGGGGCGCGCCACGCCGTTCGGCCGCGTGTACGAGTGGCTATTCGGGTCGCCTCTGGTTTTCACGTGGCAGGCCGCGGTGGTGGCCGCGTTCCTGCACGCCCTTCCGCTGCTGGTGAAGTCCGCGCGAGCCGCCTTCGAAAGCGTCGACCATGTATATGAGCGCGCCGCGCGCAGCCTCGGCGCATCGGAACTGCTGACCTTCGCGCGAGTCACCCTGCCGCTGGCCCGCCGTTCCATTCTGGCCGCCGCCGCGCTGGCCTTCGCGCGCTCGCTGGGCGATTTCGGCGTCACCATCATGTTCGCCGGCAATATCCCGGGCCGCACCCAGACAGTGGCGGTGGCCATCTACGACGCCGTCGAATCCGGCAACGGCGCGCTGGCCCGCACCCTGGTGCTGGTGATTTCGGCGGTGTCGCTGGCCATCCTCTGGTTTGCCAACCGCGTCGGTGGGCGTCCGTTGGGCGGACGGCGCGCCGCGGAGCCGTTCTGATTCCCATGCTGCGCGCGCGGCTGCGAAAACGATTCCCCGCCGGGCCCGGTTCCGCGGCCTTCTCGCTGGATCTGGATCTCACCGCCGAGGCCGGCGTCACCGTGCTGTTCGGCCCCAGCGGCGCGGGCAAGACGCTGACCCTCGACGCCATCGCCGGCTTCGTGCGGCCCGACCAGGGACGCATCCTGCTGGACGACCAGCTTCTGTTCGACGGCGCCGCCCGCGTTTCGCTCCCTCCGCGCCAGCGCCACTGCGGCTACGTCTTTCAGAACTACGCGCTGTTCCCGAACATGACCCTGCGGCGCAACCTCGAGTTCGCGCTGCACGGCCGCCCGCGCCTCGAACGGCATCGCCGCGTCAATCAGATGCTGGAGCGTTTCCATCTGGAGGGCATCGAGGGGCGCCGGCCGCACGAGCTTTCCGGCGGACAGAAGCAGCGCTGCTCCATCGCCCGCGCGCTCATCGGAGCGCCGCGCATTCTGCTGCTGGACGAACCCGCGCGCGGGCTGGATGCACCGCTGCGCGCGGAGCTGTACGGCATCATCCGCCAGGTGCGCGACGAGTACCGCATTCCCATCCTGCTGGTCACCCACGATCTGGACGAGTGCATCGAGCTGGGCGACGAAATCGTCGTAGTGCGGGATGGCCGCGCGGTGCAAAGCGGAACCCCCCACGAGGTTTTCGACCGGCCCGCCAGCGTTGAGGTGGCGCAATTGCTGGGTCTGCACAATCTGCTGTCGGCGGAGATTCTGGCTCTCGATCCGGGACGCAAGCTCAGCCGGCTGCGCTATCTCGACTGCGAGATCGCCGGACCCTATTTCCCCGGCCACCTGATCGGCGATCGCGTGTGGCTGTGCGTACGCCCGCGACAGTTGACGGCGACGGCGCGTGCCGGCCGGCTCGCCGCGAATCAGATTCCCGTCACCCTCGAGCGGGTGGTGGAGCGCGTTCACGGCCTCCGGCTGGAGTTCGCGGGAGGCCTCGCCGCGGAGGATTCCAACGGCATCGCCGAAGAGGCCCGGCAAGTGCAGGACTGGGTGGTGGAGATACCGCCCGCCGCGATGCGGCTGCTGTGATGAGCGCCGGGACGATGCGACGTATTCGCGCCCCTCGCCGATTCGAGGTGGAGCAGGACCGGAGGCGCAGTGCGGCGCGCTGTGGGGCAGACCCCCGGTCTGCGCGGGTCCCCCGGACCCGCTCTTCGCTGGCAGAATCAGGCATCTGTTCACCGGAACAGGCCGGCCGGGGGCCGGCCGCAGCCCGAAGGGCTGCCCCACGAATTCTGTATAGGTGACCGTTAATGGAAAGGTTAAGTGGCATTGGGCTCGTGGTTTGCGGGTTGGCTGCTTTGTGAGACGCTACTGCATCACCGATTCGGCCGAGGTGGCCGCGCGGGCCGCCGCCCTGGGCGTCACCATGATCCAGGTCCGCGCAAAAGGGCTTCCAGCGCGCGAACTGGCCGCTCTGGTTAGGCGCGTGGTCGCCGCCGCGCGCGGCGTGCCGGTGCTGGTGAACGCACGAGCCGATGTGGCGCTGGCGTGCGCCGCGCAGGGTGTGCACCTGCCGTCCGATTCCCAGGCCCCGAGGTTCGTGCGCGCCATCGCGCCCGCCGGGTTTCTGATCGGCGTCTCCTGTCACCACCCGGAGGAACTGGCGAGAGCGGAACAGGAAGGCGCGGACTTCGCCGTCTACGGACCCATCTTCGCGACGCGCTCCCATCCAACCGCGGAGCCCCTCGGACTCGACGCGCTCGCCGCCGCCGCGCGCCTGGTCCGTCTTCCCATTTACGCCCTCGGCGGCATCACCGAACGGAATGCGCCGCTTGCGATAGCGGCAGGCGCGGCGGGGGTGGCCGGCATTTCGCTGTTCCAGTAGCGCGCCGCCGCGCGGCTGATGCTCCACGGCGGCAGCCGCGGTTAGGCCTGTATAATCGGTTTCATGAACAGGGCACCGATTGCCACGGCGTTTGCCGCCTTTCTCCTGCTGGCCGCCTGCCACAAGGACATCCAAACCACCGACGCGGTGCAGCGCGGCATCATGAGTTACCTGGCGAAGAAACCCGGACTCAGCGCCATGGACGTGAGCGTCACCTCCGTTTCCTTCCGCGAGAATGAAGCCGACGCGACCGTTCACTTCCAGGCCAAAGGATCCTCCGGCGCGGCCGGCGGCATCAGCATGAAGTACATTCTTGAGCGCAAGGGCAACGAATGGGTGGTGAAAGCCCGCACGGGCATGGGCACGGGCGCAAACCCGCACGGCGACATGGGAGGCATGGGCGCGAATCCGCACGGCGGCGGCACGCCCTCGTTGCCGCCTGGGCACCCGGCCGTTCCCTCCGGTGCCCAGACGCCCGCACCGTCAAAGTAGCTCCCTCGACATGACCCGCTGGCGCACGGAGCAACAGACATGAAACGAGTCGCAGTGCTGGGAGGCGGTCCCGCGGGCTCCTTCGCGGCCCAGCGGCTGGCTCTGGCGGGTCTGGAGACCGTGGTCTTCGACGAGAAACTCGCCTGGGAGAAGCCCTGCGGCGGCGGGCTCACCTACAAGGCGTGGCATGAGTACCCGTTTCTCATCGAGAACGACACCCCGAAAAAGCTCATCACACATACCAACATCGCCGCGCCAAAGGCAGGCTCGGCTTCGCTCCGGCTCCAGCAGCCGCTGCTGGTCTATTCGCGTTTCGACCTGAATCGAATGCTGTTGAAGCGGGCGGAGAACGCCGGCGCGCAGGTGGAAAAGGCGCGGGTCCTCGCAATGGACCGCCGGGAGCGTGGATGGCTGGTGCGAACGCGCAACGGCAGCATTGAGGCGGACTACTGCGTGATTGCCACCGGCGCGCGCAACCCGCTACGAGGCGTGGGCACCGAGTGGACGCCCGGTGACACCGCCACCGCTCTGGGCTATTACGTGCCCGGCCAGCAGGAGCACATCGACATCCAGTTCCTGCCGGGCCTCGACGGCTACATCTGGGTGTTCCCGCGCTGCGGGCATCTTTCGGTGGGGATTTGCGGCAAGAATCAACCGGCCTGGACCATGCGCGCCCGGCTTGAGCGATACATGGAGGAACACTCGCTACCCCTTAGGAACGCGACATTTTACGGCCACGTCCTGCCATCGCTCAGCCGGCCCGCCTGGCGGCGGAATCGCATCGCCGGCGACCGCTGGATGGCGGTGGGCGACGCCGCCGGCCTGGTGGACCCCATCACCGGCGAGGGTTTGTACTACGCCATGCGCTCCGGCGATCTGGCCAGCCGGACCATTCTGGATGACGCGTACGCGCCGGAGGCGAAGGCGCACGCCTACCGCACGCTGCTCCGCGAGGACTTCGTCGCCGATCTGGAATTCGGTTCCCTGCTGGCCGGGCGAGTCTATTCCAGCCGATTCATGTTCAGCACCGTGCCCGCGCGAATGGTGCAGTTCACCCGCCGCAGCCCGCGCTTCTGCGCGCTCATGCAGGATCTGTTCGCGGGGACGCAATCCTACCTCGGTTTGAAGAGCCGGCTCCTGCGCGGGTTGCACGGCACCCTGGGTGAGGCGCTGCTGGGGTTCTTCCTGAACCGGTTGATGCCGGGCGAGAACGAAGCGTGATGAACCACGCGACCTCCGAGGCGTTGTTCGCGCGTGCGAAGCAGGTGATCCCGGGCGGCGTCAACTCGCCCGTGCGCGCTTATCGCGGTGTGGGGGGCACGCCTCCGTTCATCGTGCGCGGCGAGGGTTCCCACCTCTACGACGCCGACGGCAACGAGTACATCGATTATGTCTGCTCGTGGGGGCCGCTGATCCTGGGCCACCGGCCCAAATGCGTCATTGACGCCATCACCGAGGTGCTCGGGAAAGGGACAACTTTCGGCGCTCCCACGGAGGCCGAGGTCGAGCTGGCGGAGCTGATTCGCGAGTGCGTCCCCTCCATCGAGATGGTGCGCCTGGTCAGCTCCGGTACCGAGGCCACCATGAGCGCGTTGCGCGTGGCCCGAGGGTTCACCGGGCGCGATCTGACCGTCAAGTTCGAAGGCTGCTATCACGGGCACGTGGACTCGCTGCTGGTGAAGGCCGGATCGGGCATGGCCACGCTGGGGATTGCCGACACCCAGGGCGTTCCCCGGGGCTTTGCGGAAACGACAATCGCCTTGCCGTTCAACTCAATAGCGGCGGTTGAGAAAGCTTTTCATGAGCACGGCGGCGCGATTGCGGCGGTGATTGTGGAGCCGGTGGTGGGCAATATGGGCTGCGTCCCGCCGGCCCCCGGTTTCCTCGAAGCGCTGCGCGAACTGACCGCCCGCCACGGCGCCGTGCTGATCTTCGACGAAGTGATGACCGGCTTTCGCCTGGCGCTCGGCGGCGCCCAGCAGCGCTTCGGCATCCGTCCCGACCTCACCACGCTCGGCAAGATTGTCGGCGGGGGGATGCCGCTGGCCGCCTACGGGGGCCGGGCCGACATCATGAGCCGCGTGGCGCCTTCGGGCCCCATCTACCAGGCGGGCACGTTGTCGGGCAATCCGGTGGCGGTGGCGGCCGGGCTGGCGACGCTGCGGCATCTGAAGGCGCACCCGGAAATCTACCAGACGCTGGAAGAGCGGACGGCGCGCCTGACCGCGAATCCACCACTGGGAACCACGGTGAACCGCGTGGGATCGATGTTCACGTTCTTCTTTACATCCGAAGCTGTAAGTGATTGGGCTTCAGCCAGTAAATCAAACACAACCAGCTTCGCGAAGTTCTTCCACCGGATGCTGGATCATGGCATCTATTTAGCGCCGTCGCAGTTCGAGGCGGGCTTCGTTTCCGCTGCCCACAGCGACGCCGACATTGACCGTACCGTCGCGGCTGCGCGCGAATTCGCATAAACTGCTGGACGGTGCCGGCATGCCTGACATCCCCGAGGCCGCCCGGTGGCGCCAGGCAAAAACGCGGCTGGCGCCGCGTGTCCCCCAGCGGGTGATACGCTCGATGCAGTGCAACCAGTTCGAATCGCCGTGATCGGCGCCGGCTCGTTCGGCCGGAATCATCTGCGCGTTTTGCGCAACTCGCCTGAAGCTCAACTCGTCGCCGTGGTCGACGCCAATCCGGATCGCGCCGCAGCGGCCTCGGCTGAGTTCGGCTGCCGCGCCGTTCTCACGCTTGGCGAGCTGACTGGCTCCATCGACGCCGCTGTCGTCGCGGCGCCCACGTCAGCCCACGCCGAAGCCGGGTGCCAGCTTCTCGAAAACGGCATCGATGTGCTGGTGGAGAAGCCTATTGCCTCCGACGCCGCTTCCGCCCGCCGCCTGGTAGACGCCGCGCGGCGGAATGGCCGCATCCTGCAAGTGGGACATCTGGAGCGGTTCAACCCCGCGGTGATGGCGCTGCGGCGGATTCGCACCACGCCGCTGTTTTTCGAGGTCCATCGCATGAGCGTGTTCACGCCGCGCAGCCTGGACGTGGACGTGGTTCTGGACCTGATGATCCACGACGTGGACGTCGTGCTCAGCCTGGTAGGCCAGCCGCCGGAGGAGATTCGCGCAGCCGGGCTGCCCATCCTCACCGACAAGGTGGACATCGCCAACGTCCGCCTGGCGTTCGCCACCGGCTGCATCGCCAACCTCACGGCCAGCCGCGTATCCACCGAGCGCGTGCGCAAGTTGCGCGTCTTCCAGCCGAGCCAGTACATCTCGCTCGACTACCAGCGCCAGGACCTGCTCACCTTCACGGTGCAGGAAGGGCAGGACGGGCAGGACGGGGCTGCGGGAAAGGAGATTCGCTGCGAAGCGGTGACCGTGGAAAAATCGGAGCCGCTGAAGATCGAGCTGGAGGCGTTCCTCGAGAGCGTGGCCACGCGCTCGGCGGCCGCGGTGACGGGCGAGGAAGGCCTCGCGGCGCTGGAGGTGGCGCTGGAAATCCTTGCCAGAATCGAAGAACATACCGGGCGCATTCGTGAGCAGCTTGTCCGGTAGTGGGTGGATCGGGCAACTTCGGGCTCCCGCGCAACGTCTCTTCCTTTTGATCACCTGATGCAGAAGCGGACCGGTGAAGAACTTAACCTGCTCCTCGACTGGAATCCGGACCGCAGCGCGCGCCGCTGGCTCCGCGATGGCATTGGCTCGCTGCTGGTGCACGCGGCCATCGCCGCTTTCCTGATTCTGCTGTCGCGCCTGCCCTCGAGTCCTCCGGCGCCGGAGGAGGATATTGCCGCGGAACTGCAACACGCCACGCGCCTGGCGGCGCCTCCGCTGAAACTCACCCAGAAGGAGCCGAATCCGGGGAAAGCGGCCGACCAGGTGAACCTGGACGAGCTGCTGGCGAAGTCGCGCCTGCGGGCGCCGGTTCCGCCGCGCCAGTTCCAGCCGCCGTCCCTGCCCGCCCCGCCGCCAGCGCCTAAACCCGCCGCGCCCGCAATTCCTGCGCCCCCGAAGATTGAGGCGGCCATCCGGGGACCTCAGTTGCCTCCGCCGGGAGTGGACACCACCGCTCCACCTCCGCGAATTCAGGCCGAAGAACCGAAGCTGGCGATGCAGAACGTGGGCACGCCCAACGGCACCAGCAGCCATCGCATCGACTTCGGAAACATGCCCATCCATCCGCTGAGTGTGGAAGAAGCCGCCCACGCCGCCGTGCACGACAGCGGCGCGGGCATGGAAGTGCAGGACCCGGAACAATACGCGCCCAACCGGCCCGATGCGTTCGGACGCATGCCCTCGCCCTACAAAAACCTGGTGACGCCGCAACTGCTGAGCGATCCGCACGGCGTCAATTTCCGGCCTTATCTGATCCAGGTGCTTCTGGCGGTGAAGAAGAACTGGCTGGTGGTGATCCCGGAGAGCGCGCGGATGGGACGCCGCGGATACGTGACGCTTCAGTTCATCATTGCGCGCAACGGGAGCGTACCGAAGCTGGTGATCGCAACACCTTCGGGAACCGAAGCCTTCGACCGCGCCGCGGTGGCCGGGGTCAGCGCGTCGAACCCGTTCCCGCCGCTGCCGTCCGAGTTCCCGGGCAACGAGATCCGGGTGCAGCTCGGGTTCACCTATAACGAACCGCGGAGGTAATCTCAGTAATTCGGAGTAATTCGGTGACGTACACCCCATTCCCTAATTTGGGAGCGAGCAACAATTCGGAAATGAGGTGTACGTCACCGAATTAGGTCCCGAATTAGGTCCAGTCCAGAATCACCTTGCCGGAGCGGCCCTCGCGCATGATCTCAAACGCTTGTTCGAATTCCGCCCACGGCAGCTTGTGCGTGATCACCCCACGGATATCCAGGCCCGACTGCAGCATGACGGTCATCTTGTACCAGGTCTCGTACATTTCGCGGCCGTAGATGCCCTTGATGGTGAGCATGCCGAATATCACCGTGCGCCAGTCTATGACCATCTGCTCGGAGGGGAGGCCCAGCAGCGCGATCCTGCCGCCGTGGCTCATGTTCGCCACCATGTCCGCGAAGGCCTGCGAGTTGCCGGACATCTCCAGGCCGACGTCGAACCCCTCCTTCATACCCAGCTCGCGCTGCACCTCCGGAAGGCTGCGATGGCGCACGTCCACCACTGCGGTGGCGCCCATCTTCGCCGCCAGTTCCAGCCGGTACGGGTTCAGGTCGGTAATCACCACGAATCGAGCGCCGGCAAACCGCGCCACGGCGGCGGCCATCAGGCCGATGGGACCGGCGCCGGTGACCAGCACGTCCTCGCCGAGCACCGGGAACGTCAGGGCCGTGTGCACCGCGTTCCCGAAAGGGTCGAAGATGGAGGCGACGTCCAGGTCGACATGCGGCGCGTGCACCCAGACGTTGCTCATGGGCAGGGCGATGTACTCGGCGAAGCAGCCGGGCCGGTTTACGCCGACGCCGCTGGTGTGCGCGCACAGGTGCCGGCGGCCGGCCAGGCAATTGCGGCAGCGCCCGCAGACAACGTGCCCCTCGCCGCTGACAATCTGTCCGGGAAAGAAGTCGGAGACATTGGAGCCAACCGCGACGATCTCGCCCACGAACTCGTGGCCGACGACCATGGGGACGGGGATGGTGCGCTGCGCCCAGTCGTCCCAGTTGTAGATGTGGATGTCGGTGCCGCAGATGGCCGCGCGCTTCACGCGGATGAGCACGTCGTTGATGCCGATGCGCGGCTCGGGGACATCCTCCAGCCAGAGGCCGGGCGCGGCTTGTTTCTTTACGAGGGCCTTCATTCCTCACTTAGTGTACGCCGGGCCGGGGGCGTCTGATTTAACCATGGTCGATGACCATGGTACAACTGGAGGCGGGAGGTCCTGCCATGGAAGAGATCGCTATCTCCAAGTTCAAGGCGACGTGCCTGGCGGTGCTGGAGAACGTCCGCAAGACACGCAAACCGGTCCGCATCACCCGCTTCGGCAAGCCGGTGGCGGAGGTGGTGCCGCCTTCCGCGCCCGCCCGGCCCGCGTCATGGTTGGGTTCGATGGCGGGGACCGTCACCTTCCTCGGCGATGTCATTTCTCCAACCACGGAAGAATCGGATTGGGACGCGCTGCGTTAGATGAAACTCCTGCTCGACACACACATCTGGTTGTGGAGCGTGGGGAATCCCGCACGGCTGTCAAGGCGCGTCGCCAGGGCCCTGGGGAATCCCGCAAACGAGCTGTGGGTGTCGCCCATCAGCACGTGGGAAATTCTGGGCCTTTGCCGAAAAGGCCGGATCGTACTGAAGCCCGATGCGGCCGCATGAGGTGGCCCTGGAAACCGAGAGAGTCGTCATGCCTCACCACGATCCCGCCGACCGGTTCCTGGCCGCTACTGCCAAAGTCTACGGCCTCACGCTGGTCACGGCGGATGAGAATCTGCTGACCGGCAGCGGCTACCTCGTCCTCGCCAATCGCTGAAACACGGAGGGCCGTGCTCACTCGGCGGTGGAAACCGCAATTCGCCGGCCGTCCTCGCCCTCCGGATCGAGGCGTATCTCGATGCGCCGCGGGGGCATCAGCTCGGGGAAGCGCTCGCCCCATTCCACCAGCGCCACGGCATCGCGATCGAAGATCTCGTCGAGGCCCAGCGTGGCCACCTCGGCCGCGCTGTCCAGCCGGTAGAGATCGATGTGGTACACGCGCTCGCCGTATTCGTGGATCAGCGTGAAGGTGGGGCTGGAGACCTCTTCGGCGGCGGCCGCGCCGAGGCCCTGCGCGATGCCTTTGGCGAGCGTGGTCTTCCCCGCGCCGAGATTGCCGATCAGCAGCACCACGGCCTTGTGCGGCAGCTCGCGGGCAATCTGCTCGCCCAGGGCGATGGTCTCCTCCTCAGAAGCGGTGTGGAAGACGCGCGCACTCATGCATGGCCTCGGGCAGATACGTGAAGAGGTCGGTGGCGGTGACGGCTTTTTCGCCGAGCTCGGCGGCGGCCAGCTCTCCGGCGCGCCCGTGCAGCCACACCGCGGCCAGCACGGCCGAGCCGAGGTCGTCCGGAGTTTGTGCGATGGAGCCCGCCAGCAGACCGGTGAGAACATCGCCGGTACCTCCGGTGGCCATTGCCGGCGAACCGGTGGGGTTCACGAAAACGCGCCCGTCGGGCGCCGCGATCAGCGTCCGGCTGCCCTTCAGGACCAGCCAGACACCGTGCTGCTGCGCAAAACCCCGCGCGGTTCCGGTACGGTCCGCCTCAACCTCGGAAATACTGAGGCCGGTGAGCCGCGCCATTTCGCCGGGATGCGGCGTGAGCACACGCGGACCCACAGCGGAGCCGAACTGCCCGCCCGCCAGACCGTTCAGCGCGTCGGCATCCAGCACCAGCGGGACCGCCGCGTGGGTTGCCAGATGCGCCACCAGCTTCACGGTTTCCGGGTGCGTGCCCAGACCGGGGCCGCAGGCAATCACGTTCTTACGCGTGAGCAACCGCTCCAGAGAACCGTCTTCGAGTGCCCGGGCGGAGATGGAACCGGTATCCGTTTCCGGAAGCGGTTCGGTCATGATCTCGGGCGCGTACGCCGCAATCACGTTGATTGTCGAGGCGGCCGAGGCCACCGTGGAGAGACCGGCCCCCGCCTTCAGCGCCGCGACGCCGGCCGTGCCCGCCGCACCCGCCTTCCCCCGCGCGCCCGCAATCGCCAGAACGTGGCCGTAGGCGCCCTTGTTGGCGTACGGGACGCGCGGCACGAAGAGATGCCCGAACAACTCCCGGCCGGAAAGGGCCAGCCAGATGGAGCCGTCGTGTTCGTACAGCTCGGGTGGAGAACCGATTTGCCCGACAACGAGCTCGCCGATGGTGTGGCAGGCGGGCGAGAGTACGTGACAAGGCTTAGGCGCGGTGAAGGTCACGGTAAGATCGGCGCGCGACACGTCGCCTTCCTGGTGGCCGCTGTCGCTCTGCATGCCGGAAGGCAGATCGACGGCAACCACGCGGGCCAGAGGGAAGCCGGAATTGATGGCGCGAATCAGTTCCAGAGAGCGCCCGCGTGCCGGGCCTCTGAGTCCGGTTCCCAGCAGCGCGTCGACAAGCAGCGTGGAGTCGCGCATTTCGGCGGTCAGCTCGTGGACGGCGGACCCGCCCGCGACGGTGAACATGCGATAGTTCTCCGCCGCGTCGCCGCCGAGTCCGCCGGCCGGGGCGGCGAGCAGAACGTGCAGGCCGCGCGGGTGAATGCGCGTGAGTAACTGCCGGGCGATCACCAGGCCGTCGCCACCGTTGTTGCCCATGCCGCACAGCACCGTGATGCGCTGTTCGGCCAGCGGCGCGAACCTGCGCTCCATGGCTTCCAGCACGCGATGTCCGGCGTTCTCCATGAGGACGAGGCCGGGGATGCCCGCTTCGATGGTGCGGCGGTCCACTTCGCGCATCTGCGCGGCAGTGAGAACTTTCATTTCACCTCCGCAATGGAGCGATTCAGCTTGCGCAACGCGTCCTGCCCACCCATGACGATGAGACAGTCGCCGCCGCAGATCTCCGCTTCGGCCGGCGGATTGAAAAGCATGTTGCCGTCCGGCTTGCGAATGGCGAGCACGATGACGCCCAGCTCGCGCCGCAATTGCAGCTCCCGCAGGGACTGGCCCACCAGATCGCTGGCCTCCGGCACCGGCACCTGTTCGAGCGATACGTTCAGGCCGAGCTCGCCGGGCCGGGTGGTGAAGTCGATGAACTGGTAGACGTGCGGGCGGATCAGCGCCTCGGCCATGCGATTGCCGGTCATGTCGTAGGGGGCGAACACGTGCTCGGCGCCGGCCCGCCGGAACTTGTCGGCGGAGGTCATCTCGGCGATGCGCGCGGAGATTTTCAGCCCCGGGTTGAGCGTGCGCGCCGAGATCACCAGGAACAGGTTGTCCGCGTCGGTGGCCAGCGTGGCGATAAGGCCGACGGCGCGCATGATGCCGACGTCGCGCAGCGTGTCGTCGCTGTTGGCGTCGGCCAGCACGCCCAGCATGCCGTCGTGAATGGCCCGCTCCACCTTGCCGTCGTCCTTGTCGATAATCACGAACGGCACACCCGCGCTCCGCAGGCAGGACGCCGCGCCGCGGCCCACCCGGCCATAGCCGCAGACGATGTAGTGTTGGCTGAGATTTTCGATCATCGTTCTGATCCGCCGCTTTCCGAAATACTGGTTGAGTTCGAGCTCGATGATGATCTGCGTCATTCCGCCGATGGCGAAAAACATGGTGCTGACGCCGAAGAAGATGAGAAACGAATTGAAGATGCGGCCGGCCCGCGAAAGCGCGTGAACCTCCTGATAACCCACCGTGGTGATGGTGATCAGGGTCATGTAGAAGGAGTCGAACAGAGACCAATGCTCGACCACAGTGAAGCCGATGGTGCCCACCACCAGAGTGAGCGCGATCAGCATGGCGATCCGCAGCAGCCTCCGGCGTATCTGTCCCATCTATTGCCTTCGCGCCAGCATCAGGGTCATGTCGTCGAAGAGCTCGGGCGAGCTGGTCCACTGCCGCACCGCGTCCATCACCATGGAAGCGATGGTCTCCTCGTCGCGCTCGGCGTTCTTTTCGATCAACTCGAAAAGCCGCTCATCCCCGAACATTTCACCATATTCGTTTTCCGGCTCGGTGATGCCGTCGGTATAGCACGCCAGCAGGTCGCCCGGCAGCAGCTCGATGCGGCTCTCCCCATACTGAGCGAACGGAAACGCGCCGACAATCATGCCGTTGACGTCCAGGCTGATGACGCGGCCGTTTCGAAACAACACGGGAGGCAGGTGGCCGGCGTTGGTGTAGGTGAGCACGCCGCTCTCTTCTTCGTAAATGCCCAGCCAGAACGTCGCGAACTTCTCCGGCGCGGTGAAGGTGTAAAGATGATCGTTCAGCTCGCTGACCAGTTGCGCCGTGGAGAAATGACGCCGCCGCGCGGGCGCGCTGGAGGGAGCGGCCAACTCGATGGTGCTGCGCAACTGCGCGCGCAACGACGACTGCAACGTGGCCATCAGCAACGCCGCCGAGATGCCCTTGCCGGCGACGTCGCCCATGGAGAGAGCAAGCCGGCCATCGTCGATACGCAGGTAGTCGTAGTAATCGCCGGAGACCATGCGCGCCGGCTGGCAGACGGCGGTAAGGCGCAGCGTCCGGGTGGCCGGAATGCTCTTGGGATAGAGCTGATTCTGAACTTCGCGCGCGATTTCGATCTCCGACTGCAGCCGTTCCTTCTCGCGGGCCACCGACAGCAGCCGCTCCACGTTGCCGGTCATGACATTGAACGACGTGGTAAGCTCGGCGAGCTGATCGTTCCTGGCCACCGGGATGCGCCACGAAAAATCGCCCTCGATGACCCGCTGGGTCCCCTCGTAGAGGTCGTGCACGGCGCTGGTAATGGTCCTGGTCAGCGAGACGCCGATGGCCAGCGCCACGCACTCCACGATGAGGAACAGAATACCGGTGCCGAACAGCGCGAAGCTCAGCAGGTTCTCGTCCTGAAGGTTGGGAATCTGCGGAAAGATTCGATCGAGGATCACCGACGGGCGAGTGTCGGCCAGCAGGGTCGCCGTCCGCGATTTCCCCGGCGATTCCCACACCGCCAGGGGGAGGTCGGACACCCAGGGAAAGGCCATGTCCAGCCCGTTCACCGGAGACGGTAGCGGAGGCGCGCTCCCGATGGCGCCGCGGGCCAGCGCCAGCGGTTCTTCGCCGGGATTGGGGCGCAGAGGAGGCTCCAGCTTCACCACAATGCCCGGCGCCATGTTACTCAGATAGCCGTTGTCCACCGGCACCAGCGCGGTTACGTCCGCGTCCGGCGACACGCTGTGCGACCACAGGAAGAAGCGATGGTCGCGAAAGACGATGCCGTTCGCTTCGCCCCAGCCATCCGGCGGCGCGGCGAGGCCGCTGTCCTCCGGCAGAACCGAAGTGCCGCCCTCCTGACGCAGGATCATGATGAGCCCGGCAAACCGGCCGGAGAGGACTCGCAGGGACCCGCGCAAGGCGTGCAGCCGGGCCGGTGCATCGGAACGCGCTACCGCCTCGGTGGCCGCGTGCAGCCGCGCGACTCGGTGATCGAGCTCATCCAGAGCGACGTATACGCCAAGCTGGCTGGCCAGTATGTAGAAGCCCATACCCGCCAGCGAGACGACGAGCAGCACCGGCACCACCGCGATGAACAGGTAGGCCACCAGCAGGCGATTGCGCAACCTCCAGATCAGCTTGCGCACGCCCATCCGGGCCACGCGAAACAGCAGCCATGCGCCCGCCCCCCACAGCGTCAGTTGCAGCAGGGTCACGAACAGACTGTGCGGCGCCACCAGCAGCAGGCAGACGTACGCCAGCAGCAGCAGGGCGAACGTCCGCTCCAGCTTGCCCGTTCGCCGCAGCTTTTCCTGAAGACGTGTGTCCACCGCTCATATCCGGGATTTCGCGATGTCGGGCGCGGTCCTGGGCTCCGTTCTCGGTTCCTTTTGCAGATAATATTTCGACAGCTTGTCCTTGAGAATCTCGAAGGCGGCCGCCGGGTCGTCGGCGCGATCGAACAGGTTGACGTCGTCCGCGCCGATGGTGCCATACTCGACCATCGCGTCGAAGTTAATCACTTCATTCCAGTAAGACGTGCCGTACAACAGGATGGCGATCTTCTTCTCCAGCTTGCGCGTTTGCACCAGAGTGAGGATCTCGAACAACTCGTCCATGGTGCCGAATCCGCCCGGAAACACCACCAGCGCCTTGGCCAGATACGCGAACCAGAACTTGCGCATGAAGAAGTAGTGGAACTCGAACGACAATTCGGGAGTGATGTAGGGGTTGGGGCGTTGCTCGAATGGCAGGCCGATGTTCAGGCCCACCGTTTTCGCGCCCGCCTCGGACGCGCCGCGATTGGCGGCTTCCATGATGCCGGGACCGCCACCCGAACAGACCACGAAGCGGCACACTGGATTATCCAGATTGTCCGACCATTCGGCGAGACGGCGCGCCAGCTCACGGGCTTCCTGATAATACCGGGCGCCGGGACCGTCCTCGCGGATGCGCGCCGAGCCGAAGAACACAATGGTGTCGCGAACCCGCTCGTCCCGGAAATGGGTGAGCGGTTCCAGATACTCGGAGAGAATTCGCAGCGAGCGTCCGTCCCAACTGTCCAGAAACTCTTCGTTCTTGTAGGCGAGCGGCCGCCTGCCGTTGTTCGGAATGTCAGTGGCCATGCGTTTCGGGGTCTTTCTCCTCCGCCGGGGGAATGCGTTTTTCCAATTGTCGCATTCTCCTCAGCAACTCCGGCAGTTTGGGGAACGCGGTGATCGCGCGCAGCCACTCGCGCGCGTCGAATGCCGGAGACCCCGAAACCACCGCGCCCGGCGCGACATCGCCGCCGATGCCGGACTGCGCGTACACGATGGCCCGGTCGTGAACGGTCAGGTGGCCGGATACACCGACCTGAGCCGCCAGCAGGACATCGTTGCCCACCACCGTGCTCCCGGCCAGACCCGTCTGCGCGCAGATGATGTTCCGTTCGCCAATGGTGCAGGCATGGCCCACCTGCACCAGCGTGTCGATCTTGGTTCCCCGTCCCACGCGCGTTTCGCCCACCGTGGCGCGGTCCACCGAAGAGAGCTGCTGGATCTCCACGTCGTCCTCGATGATGGTGGGGCCCGATTGCACGATCTTGACGTGGTTCCCCTGGGCGTCCTTCGCGAACCCGAAGCCATCGCCGCCGATGACTACCGAGTTGCCCAGCACCACGCGGTTGCCGATTCGGCAGTACTCGCGCACGGTAACGTGCGAGTGAGCCAGGAAATCGTCGCCGATCGCGGCGCCCTCGTAGATCACCACATGAGGGTGCAGCACGGCATTGCGGCCCAGGGTCACTCCTTCGCCGATCACGCAGTAAGCGCCGATGGAGGCGTCCTCGCCGATGCGCGCCGTTTCCGCGATCACCGCGCTGGGGTGAATGCACGGCTTCGGCCGGGGAGGCTGGTAGAACAGCGCCAGCGCACGCGCGAAATCCAGATAAGGGTTCTTCGAGACGACGCTGGCGATCGAGGCGTCGCGCAACGGCTCGGAGACGATGATCGCCGCCGCCTTTGTTTGCTTTACCTTGTGAGCGTAGCGGGGATTCGCGAGGAATGTAATCTCGGAGGGACCCGCGTGCTCCATGCCGGCCACGCCGCCGATCTCGACGCCGCCGTCCCCCACCAGTTCGCACCCAAGCTGCGCGGCCAGAACGTCCAGCTTCATGCCCCGATTCAATCACTGTGGAACGAGGGGAGTCAATGGGGGCAGGCGCGACACGAAAGCGGACCCAGGCGTGAGAACGCAACTGCCGCCGCGTGTCCAGGAATTGCCCCGCCTTGCCGGCCTTCAGCTTCCGTTGATGAGCATGCTGTCGAGGGTAGAGAATACCTTGCTGATGGTAGGCATGATGGTGGGAGGCAGAAAGCCGGCGACAATGATCACCAGCGATGCGGCGAGCAGCGCATACTCGATCATGTCCTGCCCGCGGCAGTCTCTCCAGAGCCGACGGATGAAACGCGGAAGCACCGGCGCCGACCTCATGTCACAATGATGGTTCCACCCCACAGGCGTCCACAATCGTAGAGATCCCGTAGCATCCCGGTGAAAAGCCCTTAGGTTTGCGTTTGCCGGCGGGGGTGGAGTCGTTGCGCGGCCCGAAGATCCTGTGAGAGCATTGGATTTCCAGGAAACAGCACTACCGGCGAATGTGCCGGGCGGGTACCCGAGTGCTAATAATCCCGACCTACAACGAACGTGACAATATCGAGTTGCTGGTGGCCCGGATTCGCCAGTCGGCCGGAGAGGAACCCGTTTACTTTGTAGACGATAACTCACCCGACGGGACGGCGGACGAGATACGCCGGATTCAGCGCGACGACAGCAACGTCCACGTGATGGTGCGGCCCGGCAAAGGCGGCTATGGTTCCGCCTGCCGTGAGGGCATGCAGAAAATCCTGCGGGAGAAGCTTGCCGACTACGTGATCCAGTCGGATGCCGATTTGTCGCATCCCCCGGAGGCATTGCCGCGGATGATCGAGCTGCTGCGGACGCATCCCGTGGTCATTGGTTCGCGCTACGTGGCGGGCGGAGGCAGCCGGAACTGGAATCTACGCAGGCGGGCTCTCAGCTTTGGCGGCAACCTCTATGCGCGGATCTTCACCGGGGTGCCGGTCCACGACATGACCGCCGGATTCGTGGGGTACCGGTCGGAGGTGCTCCGGCGGATCGATCTGGACGCGATGCGCTCCGAAGGATACGCCTTTCTCATGGAAATGAAGTTCAACCTGCACCGGCTTGGCGTCCCGTTTTGTGAGTTTCCAATTATATTTACCGAGCGCGAGTCCGGAAAATCGAAATTCAGCCGCAGAATCATGCTGGAAGGAGTCAGATTCCCACTGAAGAGCCTGGTTAGGAGGATCGGCCATGGGTGACCGCAGGGCGCTGATCACCGGCATCACCGGACAGGACGGCTCCTATCTGGCCGAACTGCTGTTGTCGAAGGGCTATGAAGTGCACGGGATCGTGCGGCGCGTGGCGCTGGAGGATCCATTTCACCGGTTGGGGCGGATCACCGGTTTTCGCGAGCGGATCACCCTGCACGCGGGTTCGCTGGAGAGCTTCCCCAGCTTGTACAGGATCGTGCAACAGGTGCAGCCGGAGGAGTGTTATCACCTGGCCGCGCAGAGTTTCGTCAGCTATTCCTTCGACGATGAGTTCTCCACGCTGAACACGAACGTCAACGGAACGCACTTCCTTTTGACCGCTCTGAAGGAAGCGGCGCCGCATTGCCGGTTCTACTTCGCCGGGTCGAGCGAGATGTTCGGCAAAGTGGAAGAGGTTCCACAGACGGAACGGACGCCGTTCCATCCGCGATCGGCGTACGGGATCAGCAAAGTGGCCGGTTTCGACCTGACCCGGAACTACCGCGAGGCCTACGGGCTGCACGCCTCCAGTGGCATTCTGTTCAATCACGAATCGCCGCGCCGCGGGTATGAGTTCGTGACGCGCAAGATTACCTCCGGCGCCGCAGCCATCGCGGCCGGCGCGGCCAGCCATGTTCGCCTCGGCAATCTGGAGGCCCGCCGCGATTGGGGCTACGCGCCCGAATACGTGGAAGCGATGTGGCGGATGTTGCAACAGAATGAGCCGGACGACTACGTGGTGGCCACCGGCGTCTCGCATTCCGTGCGGGAGTTCTGTGCGGTGGCGTTCTCACTGCTGGGACTCGACTACGAGGAGCATGTCCAGACCGACCCGCAGCTCTACCGTCCTGCCGAGGTGGATCAGTTGATCGGCAACCCCGCCAGGGCCGAGGCGGTGCTGGGCTGGCGCTCCCGGACCGGCTTCGAGACGCTGGTCCGGCTGATGGTGGAAGAGGATTGCCGCGCCCGCGGCATCGTCCTCAACCGCCGGTGACCGGCCCGGCTGATCCCGCGCCAGACACCGTTCATCCGGTAGTTCTCCCCTTTATCCGATAACCGGCGACCAGCGCGCGCTCCCGCGTTTATCCTGGCACCAGAGACATCCTGTATGGATCAACTGGTCGCACTCGAAAACGTAAGCCGCCGCTTTCCCATGGACCGCCAGGCCGTCGTAGCTCTGGATGGGATCACGGCGACAATCGACGGCGGGTCCTTCCTGGTCATTGCCGGTCCGAGCGGCAGCGGGAAATCGACGCTCCTGAACCTGATCGGCTGTATCGACCGGCCCACCGGCGGCGCCATCCGTGTGGCGGGCGAAGACATCGGCCACCTGGCCGCGTCCCGGCTCTCCGAACTGCGGCGGCGCCGCATCGGCTTCGTGTTAAACGGCAGAGGCATGTTCTTCGGCGACGTGACCAGGCGAATTGGTGATAAGGTATCGCTGACGGGCCACGCCGAAGCCCCGCGCGGGAAGGTGTGGCAGACTGAGTTTGGTAGGGTCCCACACTCCGCTCTGGTTTCGGTCGGGATTCGGTATCAGTTATGACCACAATCACTCCTTCGCGGCCGTCCGTGCTGAACCGGCGGTATCTGGTTCGCGTCGTCGTGATCAACCTGATCGCCGCGACCAGTGCCGTGGCGCTGGTGGCCTGGTTTGGGCTGTTGTCGCGGTTGAGCGATGTGGGTTACGCGCTCGCCACCAGCCTTATCTACGCCTACACCATGGGGTCGATCACCGGAATCATTCTCCCGTTGCTCGCCGTCCAGGTGGACCGCAAGCCGGCGGTAATCAAGTTTGGGGTTATTTTTGCGGGCCTCGTCGTCCTCATCTTTGTCGGCTGCGTGCTTGGCACCGTGATCACCGTGCTGGTTGGCATCAACAGCGTGCAGCAAGCCCGCAACATTTTCTTTCTCAACCTTCGTATCGGCATCACCATCGGCCTGGTGGCCGGCGTCGTCATGATCGGCTATGAGACCCTGCGCGGCCGTCTTCGTGCCGCCGAACTGGAACTGAAGACGCGGCAACTCGAGGAAGAGCGCGCGCGGAAGCTGGCCGCCGAGGCGCGGTTATCGTCGCTCGAATCGCGCATCCATCCGCATTTTCTGTTCAACACGCTGAATTCCGTGTCCGCGCTCATTCATGAGGACCCCGAGCGGGCTGAGCAGATGGTGGGCCGCCTGGCCGCGCTGTTGCGCTTTTCCCTCGATGCCAATCAGCGCAGCCTAGCGCCGCTCGAGCAGGAGCTGAAAATCGTGCGGGATTATCTCGAAATCGAGAGGGCGCGATTCGGCGAGCGGCTTCGCTACCGCATCGAGGCGCCGGATGAGCTCCGCAACACCGAAGTTCCATTGCTGGCCGTCCAAACCCTGGTGGAGAACAGCGTCAAGCACGTGATCGCGCCGCGCCGGGAGGGCGGAGAGGTTTTCGTGCGAGTGAGAACGTTGAACGGCGGGGTGGCGGTTGACGTATCCGATAGCGGTCCGGGTTTTTCCATGGCGAGCGTTCCAGCCGAACACGGGCTGGACAATCTGATGGCGCGCCTGCACGCGTTGTATCCGGACGGGGCGGGCGTGGAGACAATGAAGGACGAGAAAGGGCGGGCGACGGTTTGCGTGAGGTTCCCCGCGCGCGGGGCATGAAGGCCTATCTGGTGGACGACGAGCCGCTCGCGGTCAGACGCCTGACGCGGCTGCTGGAGGCCACCGGCCGCTTCGAAATCGCCGGCTCCACCAGTGACCCCGAGGCGGCCCTGGAGTTCCTTTCGCGCGAGAGCGTGGACGTGCTTTTCCTGGATATTCAGATGCCCGGGATGACCGGGTTCGAGTTGCTGGCGCGTCTGCGCGAGCCTCCCGTGGTGATCTTCACCACGGCCTACGACGCATACGCGCTCAAGGCCTTCGAAGTGCACTCCATCGACTATCTGTTGAAGCCCATCGAGCCGGAACAGCTTGACCGCGCCATTGGCAAACTGGATCGAATGCGCGGCGCGCCCCGGCCGGATCTGCGCTCCATCGTCGAGCAGGTGGCCGCCTCGTTGACCCGGCCGGAACCGGACCGCATCGCCACGCGCACCGGCGAGCGCATCCAGTTCATCGATCTCGCGCGCGTCACGCACTTTTTCGCGCAGGACAAGCTGACGTACGCGGCGGCGGGCGGGCGCAGTTACTCGGTGGACTACACCATCGCGGAACTGGAGGAGCGCCTGGCCCGGAAGAACTTCGTGCGGATTCACCGCTCCACGCTGGTCAACGTGGCGTGGGTGCAGGAGATGGACGCCTGGTTTGGCGGAGGCGTGCTGGTGCGGCTGCGCGACGACAAACACACCGAATTGCAGGTGGCGAGGGACCGCGTGCGCGCGCTGAAGGAACGCCTGGGGGTGTAGCGGCAGCGTGGGTGTGCGGACACGCGGCGACAGCCGCGTCTTGCCGATTCCGCCTATTTCTTGTTCGGGTCGAGCGGCGGCGCGAGCTTCTCCGGCTCCGCGGCCGGTCCCTGGGGCTGGGCCCCTACGTCGCTGTATTTGATGTTCACGTCGCTCTTGAACTGTTTGTAGTCCTCGTACTTCATGACCATCTTCATCTTCAGCGGGCCCTCGGGGAAGTTCAGCGTGTCGTTCGCATAGGTGTAGGTGGGGAACCAGTAGCGGCCGTCCACCTGTTCGCGGTAGGTCTCGAACTTGGGGAATTGCTGGCCTTTGGCGTTCTTCGAATTGCCCACGCCGCGCCCGTAGGTCTTCACAATCTGCAGATCCTTGTCGTCCACCCAGATCTGGCCTTCGAAGTACCGCTTGGCCGGATTCATCTGCTTCGGCTTCACCGCGAAGACATAGCAGGGCACTTCATCCACCTGCTCATGACCCAGGTAGCGAACGTAGTACTCCGAAATGTCCTCCGAGGTCAGCACGAACGGCTGCACGTCCTTCAGGTCCTGCATGTCCTCGGGAGTGAGAATCAGACGCTCCAGTGTGTTCACGGGAGCGTATACCACCCGCTCGGTGCGCTTGCCGTCCGGCGCGAAGATGATGTCGCTCACCATCTGGTATTTGCCGCCGTCGGGCTGGCCGGATTCGTCCAGCGTCTGCACCTTCACCGACTGCCGGTAGGTATAGTTCTCGCGGGCTTTGGCGAATTCCGATTCCTTCGCCGCGAACCTCCTGATGATGTCGTTGATCTGATCTTCGGAGAGCTGTGTGCTGGTTGCGGCCAGGCCCGGCAGCGCCAGGCCGGTGAGGAAAACAGAAGCGAGTGCCACACGCACGGGAAAAGACATGGTTCCTCTTCGTAGACGAAATTCATGACCACAGGGTTGCGAGAACACGGTCACCGCCCCAGCAACTGCTTCGCGATGGTCAGCATCTGCATGTTCGTAGTGCCCTCGTAAATGCGCCCGATCTTGGCGTCCCGATACAGCTTCTCGACCGGGTAATCCTTCGTAAATCCAACGCCGCCAAAGACTTCCACCGCGCGGGAGGCGTTGGCCTCGGCCACCTCGGAGGCATACAGCTTGGCCATGGCGGCTTCGCTCACAAACGCCGCGCCCGCGTCCCTCATCCGCGCCGCGTTGTAGACCAGCAGGCGCGCCGCCGCGGCGCCGGTGGCCATGCGGGCCAGCTCGAACTGCACGCCTTGGAACTCCGCGATGGGCTGCCCGAACTGCTTGCGCTGGCGGGCGTAGGCGACGGCGTGGTCCAGAGCGCCCTGGGCCAGGCCCACCATCTGGGCTCCGATGGCAATGCGGCCCTCGTTCAACGTCTCGATGGCCACCTTGTAGCCCTTACCCACCTCGCCCAGCACGTTGGCGGCGGGCACAAGGCAATCGTCCAGAATCAGTTCGCAGGTGGAGGAGGCGCGGATGCCCAGCTTGTCCTCCTTCCTGCCCACCTGGAAACCGGGGAAGCCGCGCTCCACGATGAAGCAGGTGATGCCGCGGTGACCCGCTTCCGGGTTAGCGTTGGCAAACAACAGGAAGATGCCCGCCTCGGCGGCGTTGGTGATCCAGAGCTTGCGGCCCCTCAGGCGGAACCCGTCACCCTCGCGGACAGCCCGCGTGGCCAGCGCGAAGGCATCGGACCCGGAACCCGCCTCGGAGAGCGCGAAGGCGCCCACGGTGTCGGCAGCCAGACGCGGCAGGTACTTCGCTTTCTGCTCGCTGGCGCCCCAGCGCAGCAGCACGTTGTTGACGATGGTGTTCTGGACGTCGACGATGACCGCCGCCGAGGGATCCACTTCCGCGATGGCCTCAATCGCCAGCACCGCGAGGAAGAACGAGCCGCCCTGGCCGCCGAACTCCTCGGGGATCTCCACGCCCATCAGGCCCAGCTCGAACATCTCGCGCAGCAGGTCTTTGCGGAAGACGCCGGCCTCGTCCATTTCCCGGACGTGCGGTCCAATGCGCTCGCGCGCGAACCGGCGCACGACGTCGCGGAACATGCTTTCTTCTTCGTTGAGGGTGGTCAGCGGAGGCGTGCTCATCGGTCGTCCTATTGTAGAATGTCGCTGGCATGACTGATTCGGATGTCGTCGAACAATTGCGCGCCGAGCTGGCCCGCGCCGCGGCGGAGCTGCCTCCGGACGCGCCCATGGCAGTGGACCTCGATCTGCCCAATCTCGAGGAGGAGGCCGAATGACCATCGAGGAGGCATCGGCGGCCATCGCGGACCGGAGGGTTTCTTCGGCAGAGCTCACGCGCGCCTGTCTCGACCGCATTGAGCGCCGCAATCCCGAGTTGAACGCCTTCCTTACCGTCACCGCCAAAGCCGCGCTCAAGCGCGCCGAGGAGATGGATGGCGAGATTGCGGACGGAATCCGGCGCGGACCTCTGCATGGCATTCCTATCGCGCACAAGGACAACGTCTCCACGCGCGGCGTGCGCACCACTTCGGGCGCGAAGATCTTTGCCGACCATGTCCCCGAGGTGGACGCGGAGATTGTCTGGCGGCTGGAACATGCCGGCGCGGTGATGCTCGGCAAGACCGGCATGCACGAGCTGGCCTACGGCATCACGTCGGTGAACCCACACTATGGTCCCATCCGCAATCCGCACGATCCGGCTCGCATCGCCGGCGGATCGAGTGGGGGCTCCGCCGCTGCGGTGGCCGACGGCATGTGTCTCCTCGCGACGGGCACCGACACGGGCGGTTCCCTGCGCATCCCGGCGTCGTTCTGCGGCGTGGTGGGCGTGAAGCCGACCTATGGGCTGGTCAGCCGCGACGGGATCCAGCCGCTGGGCCTGACGCTGGACCACGTGGGTCCGCTCGCGGCAACGGTCAGGGACGCCGCCACCGCGCTGGCATTGATGTCGGGACGCGAGTTCAACATCGAGCACGAGCCGTCGCTGGCCGGCCTGATGATCGGCATGCCGGAGAACTTCTTTTTCGACGACGTCGATCCCGAAGTGAGCCACGCGGTGAAGCGCGCTGCCGAGGCGTTCATTCACGCGGGCGCCCACATCGAGCATGTCGTCGTGCCGGACATGGACCTGCTCAACCTGGTGAGCCGCACCATCACGCTGGCGGAAGCCGCCGCCATCTTCGAACCCTGGGCGGGTCAGCGCGCGGACCTCGGAGACGATGTGCTGGCGCTGCTCGAGCAGGGACGGATGCTGCCCGCCACCGCCTACGTGAACGCGCAACGGCTGCGGGCGGAACTGATCGGCGCGTTTCGCGGGCTGCTGGAAACCGTCGACTTCCTGCTGACGCCGGCCACGCCAACTCCCGCGCCGCTGGTGGAAGCGGAGGCCGACATCCGGCTTGCCACCACACGGCTGGTGCGCGGGATCAACGTGATCGGCTTCCCGGCGCTGGCGATGCCCTGCGGGAAGACGCAATCGGGCCTGCCTATCGGTTTGCAGCTTGTTGCCGCGCCGTGGCGGGACGCCGAGCTGTTCAACGCCGCGGCGGCGCTGGAAGATATGTTGAGCACGGGTTAGGTGGGGCAGGCTCCCAGCCCAATGGCACTTAACTTTTGAGCCTGTCTGGCAAGTGGTTGATTCTCTGAGTTTGTGGGGCGGGCAATCCTGCCCGCAGCCGGCTTTCAAGCCGGCTTGGCGCCGTGTGGAAACGCGGCGGCGGCCAGGATTGGCCGCCCCACAAAGGAATCCTCCATCATACGCACATTCTGTTCTTGGATTTGCAGGCCCGTTCCAAAAGTTAAGTGCCATTGGGCTCCCAGCCTGGCTCCCAGCCTGCGGCGGACCCTCGGTCCGCCAGTCCGGAGGCGGCCTGAGAGGCCGCCGCGGCGCACGGCGCCGCCCCACACCTTCTACTCCGCCCGCAGCGTGACCGCCGGATCCGTCCGGGCGGCGCGCAGGGCCGGGAGCAGGCTGCCGCCCACGGTCATCGCCGCGCACAGGCCCGCGGCCGCAAGGAAGGTCAGGGGGTCGCCCGGTTTTACCCCCGCAAGCAGCGACTGCATCGCGCGGCCGGCGCCGAAGGCCAGAGCCAGTCCGGGCACGATTCCCGCCAGCGCCAGCAACACGCCCTGGCGAAGCACCATCCGGGCGATTCCGGTCGCGGTGGCTCCCAGCGCCATGCGCACGCCAATCTCCGCCGCGCGCTGCGACACGGTGAACGCCAGCAGGCCGTGGATGCCCACCGCGGCCAGCAGAAACGCCAGCGCCGCGAAGGCCTCCAGAACCCGCGCCTCGAGCGAACGCGAGGCGGTTTCCTGCTCCACGATGCCGGCCATGGTCTGCACGTCCGAAACGGGCTGTTCGGCGTCGGCATCGTGTACGATCCGGCGCAGTGCCGGAAGTAGCGCCATGGGATCCCCGGACGCCCTCACCACCAGATCCTTCGGCGAGTAGAACTGGAACCATCCGTCGCTCACCTGTTTGTAGGGAAGGTAGATCTGCGGCTCGCTGGTTTTCTCGAGGCCGCGAATCCGGATATCGCCCACCACGCCCACGATGGTCCGCTCATGCAGCGCGAACTGGAAGTGCCGGCCCAGCGGATTCTCCCCCGGCCAGTGGCGGCGCACCAACGACTCGCTCACCATCGCCGTGAACAGGGTGTCGCGAGTGTCGGTTTCGGAGACGTCGCGGCCCTGGTGGATGGGAATCCCCAGCGAGGCGAAGAACCCGGGCGTCACAAAACGCATGCTGGCGGTGTGCGCTTCGGTGCGGTCGAGCGTCTTTCCGTCCACGCTCACCGGCCAGATGCCGCCGCCCCACACCATGGGCAGAGCGCTGATGTATGCGGCGCTGGAAACACCCGGCAGCGCGCGTGCGCCGTTGAGGACGCGATCATAGAATGCCACGCGGGCGGCCACATTGTCGTATTTCGGCGATGGCAGCGCGGTGCGCATGGTCAGCACGCCCTGAGCACGAAAGCCGGGATCGGTGGCCTGGACCCTCCACAGCGCCCGCATCAGCAGACCAGCGGAGATGAGCAGCACCACCGAGGCCATGACCTCGGCAATCACCAGCCCGGCGCGCAACCGCTCGCGCTGGCCGCCGCCGGAGCGCGGGCCCTCGCGCAGTCCGCTGAGCCCGGAGCCACCGCAGGCGCGCAAGGCTGGTGCAACACCGAAGGCGAGTCCGGTGATGCAGGTCAGCAACCCGGCGAAGACCAGCACGCGAAAATCGACCGTGGGCTCATTAGCCATCGGCAGCGTAAGCCACGAAAGTCGGCTGGGGATAAGCTTCGCCAGCACGGGCACGGCGGACATGGCCACCAGCACCCCCAGAACCCCGCCCAGCAAGGCCAGCACCAGGCTTTCGGTGATCAACTGGCGCACCAGACGCGACCGGCCCGCTCCCAGCGCAGCCCGCACCGCGAGTTCCTTGCGCCGGCCCAGTGCCCGCGCCAGCAGCAGGCTGGCCACGTTGGCACAGGCAATCAGCAGCACACACAACGCCGCGCCGCAGAGCGCCAGTAACAACAGGCGTGGCTGATTGGGCAGGTCGTCACGCAGGAGGTACGCCGTGGCGGTCACGTTCTTGTTATCGGCCGGATATTGCGCCCTCAGACGAGCCGAGACTACGGCGAGATCCGCGCGCGCCTGGGCCACGGACACGCCGGGCTTCAGCCGCGCCACCACCTGCAGAAAGTTGTCGTTGCGGTCCTGATAGGCCTCCTCGTTCAACTGCAGCGGCACCCAGAATGTGGCCGTCCGGTTGGGGAAATGGAAATCGGCCGGCATGACTCCAATCACCGTGCAGGGCGTGCCGTCGAGCAGCAGGCGCCGCCCCATAACGCCAGGATCGCCGCCGAAGCGCGTTTGCCACATGCTCCAGCTCAGCAGCATGGTCCCCGGAGCGCCGTCGCGGTCGTCGCTCCCGGTGAACAAGCGGCCCATTGCGGGCTGCACGCCGAGCGCCGGAAACAGACTCGCGCCCACCCCGGTGCCTTCGATCCGTTGCGGATCTCCCAGTCCTACCAGGTTCGCCGACGTGTTGTTGAACGCTCCCATTGCCGCAAAGGAACCGTTCATGCGCTGCCAGTCGCGGTAGTTGGCGGGAGAGAGCTCCATGCGCGAGTAGCCCGGCAGGTTCTCCCAGAGCTTCACCAGGCGGTCCGGTTCGGGGAAGGGAAGCGGGCGCAGGAATACGTAATCGGCCAGCGAGAACGCCGCGGTATTCGCGCCCACGCCGAGGGCGATCACCAGAACGGCCGTGAGCGTGAAGCCTGGCGCTCCACCGAGCGCGCGCGCCGTATAACGCAGATCCTGGCGCAGAATATCCAGGTGCACCGGCGGGGCGTTGTACAGCACGTCGAGCGCCGCGCCCACCCACACTGCGAGGCGCGCGGGCAGACCGCGTGTCCCTGCCAGCCGCGCCGCCAGCACCTGTTGCAGTTCCTGGCCGTATTCGGCGCGAAACGACTGCGGATACAAACGAAGCAGTAGCCGATATAAGCGCATCAGTGACCTACCGGGACGAACCCTCTGGCCCGCGCCATGCGCACCAGTTGCCCCAGCCGCCGCGCTTCCGCCTTCGCCACCTCCGTGCCGAAAGGCGTGATGCGGTAGTAGCGGCGGCGCTCGTCGTCCAGCTCCGGCGCGGGCCTTTCGCTGGTCTCCACCAGCAGGCCCTGTTCGAGCATCCGCTGGATGGAGCGATAGAGCGTTCCGGCGCTCAGACGCAGGTCGCCGCCGGTGCGCGCCTCGACGTCCTGCAGGATTGCGTAACCGTGGCGGTCCTCTTCGGCCACGGCGATCAGAATGTGGAAGGTGGCCGAGGGCAGCGGCAGAAACGATTCGGGTGCGGGCAGTTTGTTCCTCACACTCTGATTATAGCCGCAGTGGCTATATTGTCAATGGCTATATGCGGGCGCGGCCGGCCGCCGGTGAGCGGGCAGTCCGGTCAGAACTGGAAATAGATAAACGGAATCCGCGCGTCAATCACGCCGAAGATCTCCAGACAGAAGAGCATCAGCGCCATCGCGGAGGCGTAGGCCCAGGCGGGAGCCTCCATTAACCAGTCGAACCAGTTCAGCTTCTCTTCGGCGATGGCCAGAACCAGCGAGACCGCGATCAGGCCCACGTGCCAGTGCTGGAACAGCGAACGGCCGCTGGGATGTAAGAACATCTGGCCGATGATCGCCAGGCTCTGATGCAGATCCGCGGCCCGGAAGAAAACCCAGCCCACCATCACCAGCGCCAGGGTGAGCAGCCACTTCAGCGGATACAACCAGGTCCATCCCTCGCGATTCCTGCGGTCTCCGCGGATGGCCCGTTCCACCGCCAGAAGCGCTCCATGGTAGCCGCCCCAGATCAGGAAATTCCAGCTCGCGCCGTGCCACAGGCCGCCCAGCAGCATGGTCAGCATCAGGTTGCGATACGTGTTCCAGCGCCCGTGCCGGCTTCCGCCCAGGGAGATGTAGAGATAATCGCGCAGCCAGGTGGACAGCGAAATGTGCCAGCGATGCCAGAACTCGGTGATGCTCGCGGCCAGATACGGCCGGCGGAAATTCACCGGGAAATGGAAGCCCAGCAGCAGCGCCATGCCAATCGCCATATCGGTGTAGCCGGAGAAATCGAAGTAAATCTGCAGGCCGAAAGCTAGCACACCGGTCCAGGCGGTCACCATTCCGGGATGTGCGGCCACATTGCCGAAATAGCCGCTGGCGACTTTCGCGAATTGATCGGCAAAGGCCATCTTCTTGGTCAGGCCCAGCGCGATCAGGAACAGCCCGCGCGATACGTCGTCGGATGAAGGGGGCTGCCAGTGCAGCAGATCCTGGAAAAAGTTGCGCGCGCGCACGATCGGCCCGGCCACCAGTTGCGGGAAGAAACAGATGAACAGAGCGTAATCGGTGGGGTTGCGTATGGCGGCCTGCTCGCCGCGATACACGTCGATCACATACGACATGCTCTGAAACGTGTGAAAGCTGATGCCCAGCGGGAGAACAATGTCGAACCAGAACGAGTTGGCCGGCTTGCCCAGCAGCAGGGCCAGGTTGCTCGCGGCGAAATTGTAGTATTTGAAGATTCCCAGAAATCCAAGATTGGCCGTGAGGCTCCCGATGAGCAGGATCTTCCGGCGGCGCCCCGGTGGCGTCCGCTCAATCCAGATGCCCGCGGTATAGTCGATCGCGGTGAGCGTCAGCAGCAGCAGGATGAACTTCGGATTCCAGGAAGCGTAGAAAAAATAGCTGGCCGCCAGCAGAATATACTTGCGCAATCCGCGCGGGCTGGCATAAAAGAGCAGCAGCACCGTAATCAGAAAGACGAAGAACTGAACGGTGTTGAAGAGCATGGCCCTATTTCGCGGCCTCCCGCGCGTGGGGCGGACCCAGCAACTTCGCTACTTCTTCGGCCAGCATCTGGGAGAAGCGCACCGTGCCCTCGCGGTTCAGGTGCATGGCGTCCTTGTAGAATTCGGGGTGCTCCAGCGAATCGAAAGCGTGCTCGGGCACCAGAAGCACGTTGGGCCGGCGCGCGAACTCGCGTATGGAACTGCTTTTCTTGAGCACCAGATTGCCGGGCCGCGGGATGGGCCCGCGCGCCAGGCGGACAAAGACGATCTTCGTTGGCGAGCCGCGATAGCGATCGATGATCTTTCCGAACCACTGCCGGCGGAACGCGGCAAAGTGGCCCGTCTGCGGCGCCACCGGGTACATGAGGAAGGCCTTTACGGTGTCGATCTGGTTCTGATCGGCTCCCGGCGGAAAAACCACCTTCCAATTAGTCCAATCAATCTGCAGTCCGACCATGTTGCGCGGAGTTTCCTCATAGTTCCAGGTCCACAGGGGCCAAAACTGATTGCAGAGCCTGACGTAGCGGATTCGCTTCATCGGGTTGACCAGAAAGGCTTGTACGTCGGTCTGGTAGACGAGGCCCTTCAGAAGACTGCCGCGAAAGGCTTCCCACCGCATGGGCCCGGGCGGAAACGCCCGGAAGAAGCCGGGCACATCGCTGAGGCGGAGACGCGCAATGGCGTAGTGCAGGAGGCGGAGGTCCGCTTCCGGAATGCCCCAGCCGTCCTCGTCGTCATAATCATTCACCGCGAAGACAACGGCGCGATAGCGGCGCCTGGTGGGGTCCAGATCGCGCAGCATGTAGTACCAGGCGCGCGGGTCGGTGCCGGCCACGCCAGCCTGACGAAGGAAGTATCCGGTCCGGGGAGCCACTTGCGCCGCCACCCGCGGCAATAAGCCGAGGCGTGAATCGCCGAGGCAGGCCACCAGGTTGTCGCCGTACTGCCGCTGCGCTTTCCTTTCCCGTCTCAGAGTCAGTTCGAACTGCCCGGTGGAAGAATCCGGCTCCACAAGCTGCGTATACAGTTTCGTGCGAAACAGAAGTGCGTCGAGGCCGAACAGACCCAGCAGGGCCAGCAGCAAGGCCAGACCGACGCGCAGCATGGCGCGGCGCGCGGCTCGCACGTGTGGCGTCATTGACGTTGTTGGCGCCGGGGCACTCTGAGAGGACATTACGGGTTAGACATCGATTCTACCAACTCACCCGGACCCCAATGGCGCTTCCGCGCCAACTGGGTCGGAACCGGGTGGACAAGTGGCGGCAGCCGCGTACCCGCCTGGTGCGCAAAACGCGGCTTTCGCCGCGTGTCCCGGGCTAGAAAACCTCGATCGCATCGAGATCGATGAAATAGCCGCTCGCCCTCGCGTTCTTTCGGTGGGCAACGCGAATGATGACATCGTGGTGTCCGGGAGACAGGTCCGCGATCGTCGTTTTCGCCTGCCACTGAACGGCCGGACTGTACAGGTCCACCGTTGTCCTGAGATGTCCATCCACCAGGATATCGGCTTCGCCCCGATTGCCCGCCCTGGTGTAGACATATCGGAAACCGGTCCCAACCATGGCGAAGCGGGCCTCGCTGCCGGCGAGTTGCGCGTAGGTGATGGTTCCCCGATAGGTGGCGGGGAACCTGCTGTCGTGGGTCCAGACTCCGTTGAAAATAATGTGCGGCTCCATCTCGTCGTAGACTCCGGGCCCAAGCGCGCCCACCGGAGCGGCCAGCAGCGACTCACAGTTTGGGCGAAGGGTCACGTCGGCGCAGCCGTTGATGAAGTACTCGGTCTGCCCGCAGGCGCTCAGCAGTGCGGTAAACGACGCCGGGCGGGCGGTGTTGCGCATGTTCACCACTACATGACGGACGCCGAGGCGCTGGAGCAAACGGTAAAGCTCGACCGGCCGGGTGCAGGCCCACACCTGCTTGAAGAATTGGTAGTCGTGCCACTCCATGGTGTAGGCGGGGGCAATCAGGCCCGCAATCTCGGAGCCGTCGGCGAACGCCACCGGCTCCGTACGGTCCCGGCGATTCAGATACGCCACAATTTCGCGGACTGGGCCGTGTTCACGCAGGTAATCCTCGCGTCCTTCCGCCGAGAAGATTGGCGAGGAATAGAAGTCCCGGTGATACCATCCCGCGGAGGGAAGAAAATAAATGTTCCAAAGCCCGGCAAACACGGCGGCGGCAAGGGCCGCGGCGAAGATGCTTCTGTAGCCGGTGCGCAGCCAGCCAAGCGCGCTCGCCGCACCGACGGTGAGAAACGGCAGCAGCGGGTAGAGGTACCGGCCGTTGGGCGTTGTCGCGGCAATCACAATCGCTCCACCCACGCCGATGATTGCCGCCGAGCGGCCCGCGAAGGAACGCAGGGGAATCAGACACGCCAGAGTCAGCGGCAGCAAAAGCAGATACTGGAAGCCGAACGAACCGTCCTGCCCCTCGTAGTAAAGGTGCGTGTCGAAGGTCAGCCGGGCCGGCGTGCGCCAGGTGAGCGGCTGCTGAAAGCGCGTGTCGTTGACGTCGTTGCCAATGTAGGGGGAGTGGAACCTTTCGTTCGCAAAAGGGAAAACCGGGTTGCCCGAACGCACCCACGCGTTGGCGTACGGCACTGCCGCCACAGCAAGCAGGATCAGCACAGCCAGGGGAACCAGCCATGGGGCGCCGGGCCCCATCCGCCGCCAGGCTTTCGCGATGGCCGTGCCGAGGAAAGGCAACGCAAACAGCACCAGCGGCAGAGCGCCAAGCTTCAACGCCACCGAGGCGCCCAGCAGCAGCGCCGTGAGGAACAGATAGCGCGCGCTTCGTGTTTCATGGAAGCGCCACAGGGCGGCGACGCCCGCCAGCGTCATCGCGGCGACGAAGTTCTCCACGAACATCGAGCCGGTAACAAGCTGCACCAGGGGCGTCGACATGAACAGAGCCGTCAGAAGCGTGGCCACCGCGGCGGATACAAACTGCCGGGCGGCGCGAAACAGGAGCACGCCGATGGAAACCAGCAGAGCGAAGTTCAGCAGCCGCGCGGCATACTCTCCGCCGAGCATCCAAACCACGCCGTAGCACCAGTCCGCCCCCATCGGCATCAGCGCCCAGACGAACTTGTGAAAGTCGACCGTGAAGGCGTGGTGCATGGCCATGCCGGCGGCGACGGCCATGTGCATGTCCAGGCCATCGGTGCTCACCTCCGGCTTCAACACGATCAGCCAGTGCGCGCCTGCGATGAAGGCGAGCGCGGCCAGGGCGGCGTACTCGGGCACGGTCCAGCTCCGGCCAGGACGGAGGCAATCGAGCCACTCCAGAGCCAGGCGCCACGAGCGGCGATAACCGACGGCGATGGGCAGCGCCAGCGCGGCAAGGTACGTGGCCGGATAGTGGATGGGAAGGCGCGCCGTCAGCGAGATCGCCAGAATCCAAAGGGCGAGCCCGGCGAGGAAAGCCAGACGCGCCTCGACGGTCTCTCCAAACACCAGCCGGCCGAGAACGGTGGCCGAAAACACCAACAGCACCACGGCGCCAACCGCCATGGGGCCCACGGCCCACGTCGAGCAGATGAGTATCGCGGCGATGCAGACTGGCAGAAAATAGCGCCGCCGCAGCACAGCGAACACCAGGGCAACTGCCGTGAACGCCACCGTGTAGTGCTCGAAGCGGCGCAGCCCGGCCGGCTCCCACGTCGGCTGCGAAAGCAGATGCCCCGAGCGGAAGCAGACCATCTCCAGCACCAGCGGAACCAGCAGTGCGGCCCAGAGCAGCGGCCGGGCCAGCGGTGAAGGCTCTCCGGACGCCTCTGCTGCCTGGCCGTGCGCGCGTGTGAACACCCAGTCGCGTTCCACGGCGAAGTTGACGAAGAACAGCAGGCTCTCGACGCCGATCTTCAGCCACAGGACCGGAAGGTGCGTGGCGTCCATCAGCAGGGTGATTCCGGCATAGGACGCGGCGCCGCTGGCCAGCACCAGAGCGAGGTACCTGGGGAACGCGGTGGAGTGGCTGTCCCTTGCACGGAATACCGCCCAGCGCACCATCAGGTAGTTGAACAGGACGGCCATGGAGCGCCCGGCCACTTGCGCGCCCAGAACGCCGGCGCCGTGACGCCAGGCAATGTAAAAAGCAAGGTTGTCCAGCAGCGCGGTGGCGAGCGAGACCGAGCAAAAGCGAACAAGAACGAAGTAGACCTTCATGGAATCGACGAGCGGATTGAAGTGCGACGACTTGTTGCCGGGCTCGTAAACGGTCTCGATCTGTTGCTCGACGATGGCTACCGAGTTTCGCCGTGCCTCCACGAGCATGTCGAGTTCAAAATCATAGCCGTTGGAGGCCAGCCCGAGAAGCGAAGCGGCGAACCGGGCCGGAATGGCGCGCAGGCCAGTTTGCGTGTCCCGGAGTTTTTCGCCCACCAGCAGGTGCACCACCTGTTGCGTGACGGAGTTTCCCAGGCGGCTGCGAAGCGGAACCCGGCCCTCGAATGCGCGCGCCCCCAGGATCAGGGAGTCGGGGTGCCGTTGCAGACTGGCCGCCACTCTGACCACGTCTGCGGTCTTGTGCTGGCCATCGGCATCCACCGTGACCACCCCCAGCAGGGCGGGGGAATCGCACAGGGCTAAGTTGATGCCGCTCTTCAGGGCGGCGCCCTTTCCCAGATTGACGGCGTGACGGATGACACGAACGCCCGCCACCTGCGCAACCGAGTCGAACACGGGACCATGGGAGGGCTCGCTGCCGTCATCGACAACCACGATCGTGCGAAAGCCCGCCTCGGCGAGTTCCAGCACGATTCCGGTGAGCGTGCGGTCCGGCCGGTACGCGGGGATGACCACGGCGACATCGCGGAACGGGCCCCCGGGCTCCGCGCTCAGCATGGTTTTCTCGGGGCAATCATGTGGTTGCAGGATCGGCCGACCCGGTCGCGGCGCATGTGCAGGCTGGTCCGGCCAGGTCACGTCCGAAGGCCGGGACTTGCCCTGCATTGTGCCGCCGCCCTTCCACGGCACACAAGCCAGAGTCCATCATACCGGAGGGAGACGTCACTCGATTCGAAACAGCGTGTAGTTGAGTGTCCCGGTGACCGGCGCAAGCCCCCAATCGCCTGCCGCGTCAAGAAACGCCTCGCTTTTCCACTGATGCTGGCTCAGCAGGATGAAATGGATGCCCGCGCGCTTGAGCACTTGCGTCGCTTCCCTGCGCAAATCCACGGCGGGGACGCTTTCCAGCACGGGCGGCGGTTCCTCCACCCACGGGCCCGTTTCGCCGAGAACCTCCAGGCTCATCCTGCCTTCGTACTGGTCGGGAAGATCGAGGACGGTGAGGCCGTCCACATGGACGGGGGCGCCGAAGCGAACGCCCAAACGCATTCCCGGCTGCAACGGCTCCCAGGTGCGCCAGCGCGTGACGCTGCTGCCATCGAAGGCCAGTCCCGCATCCCACGGATTCGGCCACGCGTAGGGATGTGCGCCCGGCCCGATCGGGACCTCCGCGCCGTTCGATTGCAGCCCGATCTCGTTAACGCTCCACTGCTGGAGGGTGCTGTGCCCCTGCTGGACCAGGCGCACTTCGCGAGCAATCGCCGCTGGGAAACGGAATCTCCATCGCCGCCGCTTACTCACTGCGGAGTCCCATGTGGTGTACAGAAGATCGCCCAGGTCTTCTCCGCGGGCCGACTGGAAGACGACGATGATGTCCCGCTCTGTGTAAGCCTTCGCGGCGGGGCAGCCCATGGAGAACACAGGTTCGTCCTTCGGGAGCACGGCGTCTATCTTTCGCGTGATGGCGTACTCTTCGGACCGCTCAATGCGCCAACTGTCCTCCGGCACTTTCCGCAAAGCCACCTTCCAGGGAATCCGTGTGACGTGCCAGCCGGGATTACGATAGCGGCGATCCAGCAACGGAGGCCAGCACGTCACCAGGTGCGCGATCACCAGCGCCGCCAGTAAAATGCCGGGGACCGTTTGCCGACGTGCGCGGTTCAGAAACGCGGCCACGGTCCAATTCGATGGGGCAGCGCCGACCACCAGCGCGGACGCTTCGGCGGACCCTCGGTCCGCCCCCGGCCCCCTTAGTACGCGGCCGTACTTGAGAAACCGCGTCCGCAGCGAGACCCGGCTGAGCACGAACGTGATGGCGATGGCGATCATGGGCAGGGCGGGTATGAGGTAGCGCGCGCTCCGGGCGGCGGGAAACGAGACCACCGTGGCCAGCGCCGCGAGCAAGAGAAAACGAGTCTGCGGCCACAGCACGCCGGCGAGAGCCAGCGGCGCCAGAAGAAACACGGCTCCCAGGCACCCTTCGACATGCGGGCCACCGGTGGTCAGCTCCATGGGCATGTCCCGCCACCGGAGCCCATTCAGGCGAGCCATATTCGTCGCGTAGTCCTGTTCGAACGAGATATGGAAGTACGGGTTGCGGAAGATGGAGTTGCCGAAGAAGGCAATGGGGTTGTCGAACCAGAGAGCGTTGCGCACCAGATAGGGCGCCACCGAGAGGATCATGACGAGTCCCGCGGCCGCCACCAGCACAGCGCGCCTGCGCCAGCTCCGGCCGCGAAGGCCAATCATGATCGTCGCCACCACGAACAGAGCGAAGAAGACCGCCGTGTACTTGATGGCCATGGTGAAGCCGGTGACGATGCTGCAGGCCATCAACAATCCGGCGCTTTTTTCGTTCCGCCACAGCGCCAGCAGATAGACTGCAGCGAAGGTGACGGCGGCCAGTCCCACGTCGTTGTAGGCGCAGGTGCCGTCGGCGCCCACCAGCGGGCTGGCAAAAACAAGCAGAGCGCCCGCCACGCCGGCCGAAGCAAATCCAAAGCGTCTTCCATACAGCGCCATCAGCAGCGCCAGATCAAGCAGGAAGGAGAAGTGCACCAGAGACGCCGCCGAATGCCTCCCTATGGCGAAGGCGTACAAGAAAAGCATCTCGATGCCTTCAGGCAATCCCGTGTACATGTCCACGTAGCGAACGAACCCGTGCGCCCGGTAGAACAGATTCACCAGGCCGAGGTGGTACATCATTCCGTCGGCGCTCATTTCCGGCGACAGCGCCTGGCGGAAATACAAAGTGCCGTACGCGAGGACCGCCACCGCGAACAAGATCTTCCACCCGGTGGGCACTCGCGACTCCGGCGGTGGAACGGGGGGCAGGAGCCAGCGCCAGAAATACAACGAGGCCGCCAGTGCAAGGAAGCTCAGCGACAAAAATACGCCTTTTCGCGCGATGCCCATCGCCGCGATCGCGAAAACGACGCAGCTCAGGACGGCCGACCCGGCCACATAGCCCAGACAGAGAGACTCCAGCCGGTGCAGGGAAACGTGCAGGAATCGGAACAGCAGAAGCCCCAGCGCAAGGGCAGTGACGACACACGCGACCCAGCCCAGCAGAATCCAGAAGACCACCATTTTGTTTGGAGTGTAACATGTGAACGTATGCGTACCGCTCTCATCGGGCACACCGGCTTCATTGGGAGCAACCTCGCGCGGCAGTTCGCGTTCGACGAGTGCTACAACTCGAAGAACATCGGCGGCATTCGCGGACGGGAATTCGATCTGCTGGTCTCGGCCGGCGTGAGCGCGGTCAAGTGGTGGGCGAATCGGAATCCGGCCGAGGATCGCGCCCGGATCGACAGCCTCCTCGCCGACCTTGCCGAGGTGCGTGCGCGCCGGGTGGTGGTGCTGTCCACGGTGGACGTCTATCCGGTCAACTCCGGCGTGGACGAGAGCTTCGATTGTCATTCCCGGCCGAATCATGCTTACGGCGTCAACCGGCTGCACTTCGAAGACGCCCTGCGCGATCGCTTCGACGACACCACCATTGTGCGGATTTCCGGTGTATTCGGGCCGGGCCTGAAGAAGAACGTGATTTACGATCTGCTGCACGATAATTGTCTGGAAATGATTCACCCGGACAGCTCGTTTCAGTACTACAATGTCTCGCGGCTCTGGCGGGATCTGCAGCGGCTGGAGGGGACCCGAATCCGGTTGATCAACTTCGTCACCGAGCCCATCGCCACACGCGAGATCATCGACCGGCTCTTTCCGGGCAAGGCGGTGGGAGCGAGGCCTGCCCCGGAGGCGCACTACGACGTGCGCACGCTGTACAGCCGCGAATTTGGGGCGTCGCCGCCCTGGTTGGCGGGAGCCGAACAGGTGCTGGCCGATCTGAGCGAGTTCGTGAAGGCCGCATGAAGCTTGCCGTTTCCAACATCGCCTGGCCGACGGAGATGGATGCCGCAGCTTTCGAATTCCTGGCGGCGAACGGCATCGACGGCATCGAGGTTGCGCCGACGCGGGTGTGGCCACAGTGGCAAGGCTTGCATCCCACGAGCGTTCGCGAGTTTCGCCGCGTGGTGGAGTCGAACGGCCTACGGATTTCCTCGCTCCAGTCGATCCTGTTCCAGAAACCCGAGCTGAAGCTTTTCGGGTCGGATCAGGACCGCCAGGCGATGGAGGAACATCTCCGCCGGTGCGCCGATCTGGCCGCCGGTCTGGGCGCTGCATGCATGGTGTTCGGCGCGCCCCGGAATCGTGACCGGGGCTCCCTGCCCGAAGCGCGGGCATTCGCTGTCGCGGTGGACTTCTTTGCGCGGGTGGGCGTGTATTGCGCCAGGCGCGATGTTTATCTCGGATTCGAGGCTAATCCCGTCGAATATCAATGCAACTTTGCCACCGACAGCGGGACGGCGGCCAGGCTGGTGCGCGCCGTCGGCTCCGAGGGGTTCCGCCTGCATCTGGACACCGCGTGTCTGCATCTGGCCGGTGAGGATGCGGCGCAGGCGATTCGCGGCAACGCCGATATCCTGCGTCATTTTCACGCGAGCGAGCCGTATCTGGCGGGTTTCTCGGCTCCCGTGGCGGCGCACCAGCAGGCTGCGGCAGCGCTGCGAAGTGTCCACTACGACCGGTGGGTAGCGCTCGAAATGCGCGCCGGCGACCCTTCACTGCCCGCGCTGGAAGAGGCGGTGCGGTTTATTCGAGGGATTTATGGCGACACCCACTGAGGTCCCCGCTTACGAGATCCACGAGTTGCAGCCGCGGCGTACCCGCTACGCCGTCCTGATCCCGGTTATCAACGAGGGAGAGCGCCTCCTGAACCAGTTGCGCTCGATGGAATTCCTGGCGGGCAAAGGAGACATCGTCATTGGGGATGGCGGCAGCAGCGACACCAGTGGCGACGCGGCTGTTCTCCGCGATTTCCCGGTGCGCACCCTGCTGGTAAAAACCGGCCCTGGCAGGCTGAGCGCACAAATGCGCATGCTGCTCGACTACGCGGTGAAGGAAGGCTACGAAGGATTCGTGTTCATCGACGGCAACGGCAAAGATGGAGTGGAAGCAATCCCGGCGTTCTTCGAAGCGCTGGACCAGGGCTTCGACTACGTCCAGGGCTCCCGCTACAGGCCCGGCGGCGAGGAAATCAACACGCCCTGGGACCGCCGGATCGCAGTGACGTTTCTGCATGCGCCTCTGATCAGCCTGGCGGCGCGATTCCGCTACACCGACACCACCAACGGATTCCGCGCCCTGAGCCGCCGCGTGGTGCTGGATCCGCGGGTGCAGCCGTTCCGGAACGTGTTCGACACCTATAACCTGCACTACTATCTCTCGGTGCGCATTCCACGGCTCGGGTTCCGGGTGAAGGAGCTTCCTGTTCGCCGCGTGTATCCGGTGGCCGGGAGCGTGCCCAGCAAAATCGGTGGAACCAGAGCGAAACTCCGGCTCATCAAGCTTCTGTTGCTCGCAGTGCTGGGCCGATATAATCCGAACTGACGGTGAGTGGGGCAAGCTCTCAGCCTGCGGGGGCCTCTCAGCCCGCCATTCGGCCTGTTGAGATGAATCGAGTTAAGCAATGAGCCGGTCGCGAGTGGATGCGGTCATTATCGGCGGAGGTTTCTTCGGCTGCTCCATTGCTCGCTATCTGGCGCCGCGCATGAAGGCGGTGACGGTGATAGAGCGGGAGGACGAGCTGTTCCAGCATGCCTCCTGGGCGAATCAGGCGAGAATCCACAACGGATACCATTACCCGCGCAGCCTGCAAACCGCCTACCGCAGCCGGGCCAACTTCCAGTCGTTCGTGCAGGACTTCCCCGACTGCGTGGTCCGCAACTTCACCAAGCTGTACGCCATCGGGAGGCAGCGGAGCAAGGTCTCGGCGCGCCAGTTCGAGCGCTTCTGCAACATCATCGGCGCGCCATGGAAGCCGGCGCGCACCGAGCACGCCCGGCTGTTCGACCCGCGGCTCATCGAAGCGGTCTACGAAGTCACCGAATACGCCTTCGACGCCGGCATCCTGCGCGATACGCTTCGCCGGATGCTGGACGGCGCGGGCGTCGAGGTCCGCCTCAGCACGGGTGTGGAGCGAGTGGAAACCGGCGGGCCGCTTTCCTGCGTTTTTCTCTCCGGCGGCGGCGAGATCGACACGACGTATTTGTTCAACTGCACCTATGCCGGCCTCAGGCACATCCCCGGTCTGAGCTCGCACTGCCGCACGCCGTTGAAGCAGGAGATCACCGAGATGGCGCTCATCGAACCGCCGGAGGAGCTGCGCTCTCTGGGAATCACCGTCATGTGCGGCCCGTTCTTCTCCACCATGCCGTTTCCTCCGCGCGGGCTGCACACGCTCTCGCACGTGCGCTACACGCCGCACTGTTCGTGGGTGGATAGCGGCCTGGATTCGCCGGACCCGTACGCGGTGATGGCCGCTTATCCCCGGCCGGCAAAGAGCCATCACATGCTCAAGGACGCGCAGCGCTATCTGCCAGCACTGGCGCGGGCGCGCATCGTGGATTCGCTGTTCGAGGTCAAGACGCTGCTGGTGCGCAACGAAATCGACGACGGCCGTCCCATTCTGATGGAACGGAGCGAGTCCGCGAACGCTGTATATTCGATCATGGGTGGGAAGATCGACAACATCTACGATGTCATCCACCGGTTGAAGGCAGACGGGCTATGAGCGCCCCTGGAACAGCGTTCGACACATTTGTTTCGATTATCATTCCGCTCCGCGACGCCGCCTCGCGCGTGGAGCAGATCGTGCTGGAGACGGACCGCGTGGTGCGAACGCTGTTTCGCCACTACGAGATCGTGCTGGTGGACGACGCTTCGCGAGACGACACCGTGGAGATCGTCGAGCGCCTGCAGAAGAGCGTCGAGAACGTCCAGCTTTACTGCCTCAACCGGCGCGGCGGACTCGATGTGGCGCTGGTGGCCGGCCTCGACAACAGCATCGGCGACTTCGTCATCACCCTGAATGTGGAAACCGATCCGCTTCACCTGATTCCCGCCCTCTGGGAAAAGGCCCAGGCGGGAAACGAGGTGGTGTGCGGGGTACGCACGGACCGGCGCAAGGGTGGCATCCGGCGGCTGTTCTATCGGATGTTCGAGGCAACCACCGGTTTACGCGTCCCTCGCGGCGTTTCCGATCTGCGCCTGTACAGCCGGCGGGTGGTCAGCTACATCACGCAGAACAACGACCGTCACCTGATGCTGAAGGTTCTTCCCTTCTTCACGTCGTATCGCGTGGCCACGGTGGAGTACGCGCCCGTCGATCGCGGGGGCGGATTCGGCGACCGGAGCCTCTCCAACGCGCTCCTCTCCGGCATTACCATTCTGCTGGCCAGTTCCATTCGGCCGCTGCGTCTGCTGACGGTGCTGGCCCTGCTGGCCAGCGTGCTCAGCCTGGCGTTTGCCGTGTACGTTCTGGCGGTCGCGCTGCTCAAGCGGCACGTGGTGGAAGGCTGGATCTCGCTGGCGCTGCCCATGGCGGTGATGTTCTTTTTCCTCTCCACAATCCTGGGGATTTTGTCCGAATATATCTTTATGCTGGCGCAGCAGAGCGGCAACCGGCCGGTGTATTCCATCGCCAGGGAGTCTACCAGTTCGGTGCTGGAGATCCAGCGGAAGTTGAACGTGGTGGAAGGCAGCGGCGATTTCGCGAAACGGTAGCCGCGCTTCGTGCGCATTCGGAGTTCCGCGCGCCTCCTACTCCACCGGGCAGGGTTTCGCGTTCCAGATCTCGGCAGCATACTGCGCGATGGTACGGTCGCTGGAGAAGTTGCCGGAGCTGGCCACGTTCAGGATAGCCTTGCGGGTCCATTCCTCGGGCTGTGTGTAGAGCTCGCCGAGCCGCGCCTGCGTTTCGGCGTACGACTTCAGATCGGCCAGGTGCATGTAGAAATCGCCGCGGTTGAGCAGCGTGTCGCGAAGCTCCTCGGCGACGCCCAGCTCCCGCGCGTTGAAGTGCCCGGAGAAAATCAGGTCCAGGGCCGCACTCGTCTCCGGCTCGTGCTCGTAATGCCACCACGGGCTGTACCAGCCGCGATGATCTTCCACTTCGGCCGCGGTGAGCCCGAACAGGAAGAAGTTCTCCTCGCCCGCCGCTTCGGCCATTTCGATGGTGGCGCCGTCGCGGGTTCCGATGGTCAGCGCGCCATTCATCATGAACTTCATGTTGCTGGTTCCGCTGGCTTCGTAGCCCGCGGTGGAGATCTGCTCGGAAACGTCGCTGGCGGGAATCAGCCGCTCGGCGACGGAAACGTTGTAATCGGGGATGAAAATCACCTTTAATCGGCCGCGCACGGCCGGATCGTTGTCGATGGTGGCAGCGAGATCGTTGATGAACTTTATGATGACCTTGGCCAGGTGGTAGGCGGGAGCGGCTTTTCCGGCGAAGAAGAACGTCCGCGGCGGCACGGCGAGGTTGGGGTTGTCGCGCAGGCGATTGTAGAGGATCACGATGTGCAGGGCGTTCAGCAACTGGCGCTTGTATTCGTGAATGCGCTTGATCTGGCTGTCGAAAATGGAATCGGGATCGACGATGCCGCCGGTGGTGCGCCGTAGCCAGTCGGCAAAGTGCACCTTGGCGTCGCGAGCGGACTGGCGGAACACCGCGCGAAACGGGCCGTCCTCGGCCAGCGGCTTGAGCGCGGCGAGGCGGGCCAGGTCGACAATCCAGTCGTCGTTGCCGAGGGCCTCGCTGACGGCGTGGGCCAGCGACGGATTGGCCACCAGCAACCAGCGCCGCGGGGTGACGCCGTTGGTCTTGTTGTTGAAGCGCTCCGGGTACATGGTGGCGAAATCGGCCACTACGTGCCGCTTGAGCAGATCGGTGTGGATGGCCGCGACGCCGTTGGTGCTGTGCGAGCCGGCGATGGCCAGATGGGCCATGCGCACCTTCTTCACGGGCTGGTCCTCGATCAGGCTCATGCGCCGCACCCGGTCTTCGTCGCCTGGAAAACGCTGGCGCACGGTGTCGAGAAAGCGGCGGTTGATCTCGTAAATAATCTCCAGATGGCGCGGGATGATGTCCTCGAACCACGATACCGGCCACTTTTCCAGCGCCTCGGGCAGGAGCGTGTGATTGGTGTAGGCCAGCGTGCGCTCGGTGATGGACCACGCTTCGTCCCAGCCCAGATGCGCATCGTCCAGCAGCAGGCGCATCAACTCGGCGACGGTAAGCGCCGGGTGCGTGTCGTTGAGCTGGATGGCGGCTTTGTCGGGCAGGGCGTGCCAATCGTTGTGCCGCCGGCGGAAGCGGCGAATGAGATCGGCCACCGCGCAGGCCGACAGGAAGTACTCCTGCAGGAAGCGCAGTTCCCGGCCGGATATGTTGGAGTCGTCCGGGTACAGGACGCGCGTCACCGACCGCGCTACCAGCCTCCCGGAAACCGCGCCGACGTAGTCGCCCTCGCTGAATTCGTGGAAGTCGAAGGAGTCCGGGGCCGTCGCGCCCCATAGCCGCAGCGTGTTGACGGTTTTGCCGCCGTAGCCGATCACGGGGCGATCATAGGGAATGCCGACCAGCCTGGAGGGCTGGCCAGGGACGATTTCCAGATGCCCGCCGGCGAATCGAAATCTGCAGTTGAGCTTCACTTCCACCTGGTCGTCGAGGCGCGCCACTTCCCAGGGATCCGGACGGCGCAGCCAGTTATCCGGCTGCTCCACTTGCCAGCCGTCCTGAATGGTCTGCCGGAAGATCCCATATTCGAAGCGCAGGCCATAGCCCATGGCGGGAATCTGCATGGTGGCCAGCGAGTCGATGAAACAGGCGGCCAGCCTTCCCAGACCGCCGTTGCCGAGGCCGGCGTCGGGCTCCTGTTCGAGCAGATCGTTCCAGTCGGTGTTGGTTTCCTTGCAGGCTTCGCGCACTACCTGGTCGAGCAGCAGATTGCTCACGTTGTTGGCGAGGGAACGGCCGATCAAATACTCCATGGAGAGGTAGTAGACGCTCTTCGGGTTCTGGTGTTCGTAGTTCCGGCGGGTGCGCAGCCAGCGCACGGAGAGGATGTCGCGCAGGGACCGCGCAACCGCTTCGTAGCGGTCGCGGAGGGTGGCCACTTCGGGGTCGATGGCGTTGTCGAACATGAGGTGCCGGTTGTACAGAGCGTTGGGATCGCCATGGAAGCGGATGGGGCCGTATTTGTGGGCGAGATCGGGGTGCATTGCACAAACGTAGCAAAGTTCGGATTACAGATGCGTTAACGAGATGACGGCCGCGTTCGCCTCCGGGGCCGCGCCCGAAGAGGTTCCTTCCTCAGCTCGCACCGCTTTCGCGATGAGATCAGCGGCCGGCGTGGTCTTTGAACCTCTCGACGGGTCAAGGTAGTCCCGCCCGTACCACCAAAACACTATGGCGCAATCGCGTGCACCAGGCGCACCATGGTAAAACTGCACCTATGGAACCGATGTTCTTGCGTGACGTCGAGCAGAATCCCGCTGAAAAGAGCGCCTTCACGGACCTCATCCGCATGGCCCGGCAGAGCGGCGCGCCCTATCCGCAGATCTGGCACATGTTCGCCTTCAAGCCGGAGGCGACCAAACATCTGGAGCGCTTCACGCAGGGCGTCATGCGGGAAGCCGCGCCGCTCTCGCCGGGCATTCGCGAGCTGATTGCCGCCTACACCTCGTCGCAAAACCAGTGCTTGTTTTGACTGAAGTCGCACGCCGCGGTCGCGGCGGAATTGTTGCAGGATGAAACGCTGGTGGAGGAAGTGTTGCGCGACATCGAGACATCGCGGCTCGCCGAACCGGAGAAGGCGCTGTTCCGGTTCGTGGACAAAGTGAACCGCGATTCCGTGAACATCGGTCCCGCGGACATCGAAACCCTGCACGCGGCCGGTTACACCGACGAGGCCATCTACTACGCCCTCACCGTGTGCGCGCTGTTCAATTTCTACAATCGCTGGATCGACGCCAGCGGCGTGCACGCTTTGTCGGACGAAGAGCATCGCAGGGGCGGCAAGCGCTCGGCGAGTTTCGGCTACACGCGCACACCGGCCAACGAATAATGGCGGAGCGAATCGCGCGCGGCTGGATCGTCGTCGCCACGGCCGTGCTCGGCATCATGGTGAGCTTCGGCTCGCTGGTGGTGTTCTCGTTCGGCGTGTTCCTGAAGCCGCTGAGCGAGCAGTTCCACTGGGACCGCGCCGAGGTCTCCCTGGGCTTCTCGCTGGCCGCGCTGTCGGTGGCGGCCTGCTCGCCGGTGATCGGCCGCATTGTGGACCGCGTTGGCCCGAGGCGCGTCATCCTCCCCTGCGTCACCGTGTACGGGCTGGCATTCTGCGCGCTCTCGCTGCTGCACGGCGCGCTGTGGCAGTTCTATGCCACATACATCGTCATCGGCGTGGTGGGCAATGGAACCACCCAGCTTTGCTACGCCAAAGCGATCACCGCGTGGTTCGACCGCCGCCGCGGCATCGCGCTGGCGGTCATGATGGCGGGCGTGGGGGTGGGCGCCATGGCCGTGCCGCCCGCGGCCACCTGGCTGATTGCGCACCTGGGCTGGCGCACCGCCTATCTTGTGCTCGGGGCCACCATTCTTGCGTTCGGCATCCTTCCGGCCGCGCTCTTCCTGCGAGAGACGCCGGCGGGCGCGCGCGTACCCTCGCACGGCGGCGGCGCCGATCGCAGTGCCACTGGACTGCGCACCGGAGAGGCCGTGCGCACCGGCGTTTTCCAGTTGCTGCTGGCCGCGTTCTTCCTGTTCTCCATCGCCGTGAACGGCAGCATCGCGCACCTTGTGCCCATGCTCACCGACCGCGGCTTTTCGCCCGAGCGTGCCGCCTTCGCCGCCAGCATTCTGGGAGGCGCAACGCTGGTGGGCCGCCTGCTCACCGGCACTCTGCTCGACCGCTTCCATGGCTCCCGCGTGGCCGGATTGTTCTTCGGCATTGCCGCGTTGGGCGTGGTGGTGGCCAGCCGCGCCCACACCCTGGCCATCGCCTACAGCGGAACGGCGCTCATCGGTTTCGGCATGGGCGCCGAGGCCGACGTGATGCCCTACCTGATCTCGCGCTATTTCGGGCTGCGGTCGTTCTCCGAGCTGTTCGGGTACTCCTTCACCGCCTATGCCGTAGCGGGCGCGCTGGGGCCGTGGTTGATGGGCCGCAGCTACGATCGATTCCATTCCTACTCCACCGCCATGCTGCTGCTCGGCGGCGCCATGTTCGCCGGCGCGGCGATTCTGGCGTCGCTGCCCCGCTACTCGCGAACCATGACGCCCGCCGGCGCGCTGGCCGCCGCATCCGGCGGAGCGGCGTGAAGCGGACCCGGCGAACGAACATCCGATCTGCGCAGGCGCACATATCTGTGCGAGCGATGCCCGGGAACGTGAACGATGGTCGGTTCAGTGGCCCGGCTGCCGATCCTGGTCCTCAACGGCAATTAGCGGACATGCAGGGCCCTGACCTTAGGGGCAAGAAAAAGTCTCTATGCCTCCGGCGACCTTCGCCGATAAAGTGTTAGGAGACTTACATTCCGATGATCTCGGGTTGGACGATCGCTCGCAAAATCGGTGCTGGTTTCACTGCAGTCCTTGTCCTGGTCTTTGCAACGGAACTTGCCGGCGTGCTGTTGGCGCGCCGGGCGGCACAGCAACTTCAGCCAATCGCCGGGGAGTATCTGGCCGCGGAAAAGCTGGCGAGCGTGTTCGAGCGCAAGCTTCTCAATGCGCGCATTTACTTCATCTATCATGTCACCATCCAGAAGGAAGGCGCGCTCGCGCACGGATGGGAAGCGTTCCACGCGGCTGAGCAACAACTGCCCAACTTGCGGGGGGCCATCAATGGATCGCCCCGCCTTGCGCCGCTGCGGCCCAAGCTGGCCGAACTCGAAAATGACTTCGGCACGTATCGAACAACCCTGGACCAGATTCTGGCGGCCGTGGCGGAAAACCGGAACTCCGGGCCGGAGTTTGCCGAGCTGATCCGCCATTGGGCGAGTCTGGGCGGCAAGATGGTGGATAGCGCCGCGGCATTGAGCGCGGCTTGTACCGCACTCACCGTTGACGCCGGCAACGCGGCAAGCGACGGGCTCCAGAGCTTGCGCAGCCTCATGTTTGGCGGGCTCCTGGGCATGATCGTGCTGGGAGTCGCCATCGCCGTGCTTCTGCCACGCCATGTCCGGCGGAGCCTGCGGGGGGCGGCGGGCGACCTCGGCGAGATCGGAACGCAAATCACCGGTGCCGCGGCCCAGCTCTCGGGATCGGCTCAGGAAAGCGCTCAGCGCGCTACCGACCAGGCAGCCTCGGTGGAAGAAACCTCCGCGGCCGCCCACGAAATCAGCACCATGGCGCGTCAGAATGGCGACCACGCCAACCAGGCTTCACTCCTGACCGCGGAGGCGGCGAAGCAATCCGACGATGCCAACCAGGCAGTGAAAGAACTGGCGGAATCCATGCGCACCATCGCCACATCGGCAAACGCCATCTCCGGTGTCCTCAGAGTGATAGATAATATCGCCTTCCAGACCAACATTCTGGCGCTGAACGCGGCAGTGGAGGCAGCGCGGGCGGGGGAGGCGGGCGCCGGGTTCGCCGTTGTCGCCGACGAGGTCCGCACGCTGGCACAGCGCTCCGCCGAGGCCGCGAAAAACACCGCTCAGCTAATCGAGCAATCCGTAAGTGTCGTCAAAACCGGGCAGGAACGATTGGGGCGGACGGAGGCAGCCCTGCAGCGCATCAACGCTACAACGGAGGGACTGAAGACCCATATCGACCAGGTAGCCACGGCGAGCAACGAGCAAACCTCAGGTCTCTCGCAAATCTCATCGGCGCTTGCGAGCATCGAGCATGCGACTCAGCAGGGGGCCGCAGCCGCACACCAACGCGCAGCCGCCTCGGAGGAGCTGACTGCGCGATCGCGAACGCTTCAGGAAACGGCAATCAGACTCAAAGAGATTGCCGGGTGCCCCCCCCGCGCAAAGCCGGAGCGACGCTCCCTGCACGCTTTCTAACCGGATCTGACGATGGTGGAAGGAGCAACCGACGCGCGGCTCGGTTGAAGCTCCTGGAAACGCCCGGCAAACCACCTCAGTAGCCGACCGCTTGTCGAACCGGTTCGGAAGGGCCACGAATCCGTTTCGGCGATTCGGAGCAAGCGGTCAACTCCCGGTAATTCTCGCCGGCCGGAATCACGGAGAATGAACTATCTGAGAAGCCGGGCGAATGGTGGGCCCGAGATGACTCGAACATCCGACCTCTTCCGTGTCAAGGAAGCGCTCTAACCAACTGAGCTACGGGCCCACGGGCGGGTGAAACCTCAAATATATCACAGCGCTCCGCGGCCTCCGTTTCACACCTTCGAAACGTCCAGCGGCACATTGTCATGCGGCCGGCGGCCAGTGCTACGCTGACACTTTATGGCTGCCCGGCGCATCCCATCAGATGACGCCTTGGGCAACCGCTGGAAAGGACGCACTATTAGATGGCTGACAAAAGAAACACCCTCGTGGAGCTGGCCGATTTCGGTCAGTCGTTCTGGCTCGATTACATCCGCCGCAGTTTCGTGGAGGGCGGGGAACTGGCGCAGATGATTTCCGGGGACGGCCTGCGCGGCCTCACTTCGAACCCCTCCATTTTCGAGAAAGCGATCGGCGGCAGCACGGACTACCGCGCCGAGCTCGATGAAATCGCGCTGCACGCTGGTGGCGACGCGCAGAAGGCCTTCGAGCGCCTGGCCCGGCGCGACATCGCCAACGCCGCGGACCTGTTGCGGCCCGTCTATGACGCCACTCAGGCCCTCGACGGCTACGTGAGCCTGGAGGTCTCTCCAGAGCTGGCGCACAGCAGCGAGGCCACCATCACCCAGGCGCGGGATCTCTGGAAGCTGGTCGACCGTCCCAACCTGATGGTCAAGGTGCCGGGAACGAAAGAAGGGGTCCCGGCCATCGCCCGGCTGATCGCCGACGGCCTCAACATCAACGTGACGTTGCTTTTTGCGGTAGCTGCCTACGAGGAGGCGGCCGAAGCCTACCTGCTGGGCCTCGAAGAGCGCGCCGCCAAAGGACTGCCCATCGATCGCATCGCCAGCGTGGCCAGCTTTTTCGTCAGCCGCATCGATACCGCCATCGATAAGATGCTGCAGGACCTCTGGAAGACCGCGGCGCCCGCCGACCGCACCGCGATCGAAGGGCTGTTTGGCAAAGCGGCTATCGCCAATGCGAAGCGGGCGTACGGGCGGTTCCAGACGATCTTCTCCGGTCCGCGCTGGGAGGCGCTGGCGCAGAAGGGCGCCCGTCCGCAACGGCTGTTGTGGGCCAGCACCAGCACCAAGAATCCGTCCTATCGCGACGTCATCTACATCGAGGAACTGATCGGCCCGCACACGGTGAATACGATGCCTCCGGCCACCGCCGCGGCCTTCCGCGATCACGGCGTGCCCAGGAGCGCCCTGGTGGAGAACCCGGCCGAAGCCGAGCATCAGCTCGCCGAATTGGAGCGTCTGGGCATTTCGCTCGACGATGTCACGGACAAGTTGCTGGCCGATGGCGTCGAACAGTTCTCCGCAGCCTGGCGGACCATGCTGGATGCTATCCGGGCCTCCATGCAACCGCGGACCGGCCGCCAGCAGGTCCAGTTGTCCGAGGCTCTCTCCGCCGCCGTCAACGCAACCGTCTCCGACTGGGGCGCGAGCGCAAAGGTGAAGCGTCTCTGGGATGGCGACGCGACCGTCTGGACGGGCGACGACGAAGCGAAATGGCTGGGCTGGCTGCGCATCGCTCACCAGCAGATTGAACACGCTGCCGCCTTCAAGGCTTTCGCGGACGAGGTGAGGAGCGCCGGATTCCAGCACGCCGTAGTGCTGGGCATGGGCGGGTCCAGCCTGGCGCCAGAGGTGCTGGCCCGGACGTTCGGTCAGCAGCCCGGCTTTCCCCGGCTCGCCATACTCGATTCAACCGATCCCGCCCAGGTGCGCGCGGTGGAGGCGACGCTCGATCTGGCGAAAACGCTGTTCATCGTTTCGAGCAAATCGGGGTCCACTCTGGAGCCGAATCTCTACTACGAGTACTTCCGCAGCCGCGTGGAGGCAGTGGTGGGAGCCGCGAACGCCGGTCAGCACTTCGTCGCCGTCACCGACCCCGGCTCCAATATGGAGACCGTGGCCCGCAACGCGCAGTTCCGCCACATCTTCCATGGCGTTCCCTCCATTGGAGGCCGCTACTCGGCGCTTTCGAACTTCGGCATGATCCCGGCCGCCGCGGCGGGTCTCGATGTGGGGCGTCTGTTACAGGGCGCCGAGCGCATGGTGCAGGCCTGCGCTTCCTGCGTGCCGGCCGCGGAGAATCCGGGCTTGCAACTCGGCGTCGTGCTGGGCACGCTGGGCCGCGCGGGGCGCGACAAGGTCACCATCGTTGCTTCTCCCGCGATTGCCGATCTGGGCGCCTGGCTCGAGCAGTTGATCGCCGAATCCACCGGGAAGATCGGCAAAGGGCTCATCCCCGTGGACGCCGAGCCGCTGGGGCCTCCCGACGTTTATGGAAGCGACCGCGTCTTTGCCTATGTTCGCTTCACTCCCGAGCCCGATGGCGCACAGGATGCCGCCGTCGATCGACTTTCGCGCGCCGGCCAGCCGGTGGTGCACATCGACGTCGCCGACCGTTACGACCTGGGCGCCGAGTTTTTCCGCTGGGAGTTCGCCACCGCGGTAGCGGGCAGCGTTCTTGAAATCAACCCCTTCAACCAGCCCGACGTCGAAGCCAGCAAGATCGCCACGCGCAAGCTGACCGAGGAATTCGAGAAGACCGGCCACCTGCCTCAGGAGGACCCCTTTGTGGGACCGGACGGCGACCTGGCCGCCGCTCTGCGCACCCATCTGGATCGCGCGGGAGCTGGCGACTATGTGGCGCTTCTCGCTTACGTCCCGCACAATGACGCGAACGCGAAGCTACTGGAGGAGGCGCGCGTTGCCGTGCGCGACGCAAAGCATGTGGCCACCTGCGTCGGCTTCGGCCCGCGTTTCCTGCACTCCACCGGGCAGGCGTACAAGGGCGGCCCCAACTCCGGCGTGTTCGTGCAGATCACCTGCGACGACGCCAACGATCTGGCCATCCCCGGACGCCGCTATACTTTCGGGGTGGTGAAGGCGGCGCAGGCACGGGGCGATTTTGCGGTTCTCGCGGAGCGGCATCGCCGTCTCATCCGCGTGCATCTCGGCGCGGACGTGGGGCGCGGCCTGGCAACGCTCCGCGACGCTATCGCCAACGCAGTGGGGAGCGCCGTGAAATGACCGGGTTTTGAGGACACGCGGCGCCAGCCGCGTTTTCTCGGGGCCACTGACGCGGCTCGTGCCGCGTGTCCGGTGAAGGAGGAGGTTCGCGCATAACATGCAGATCGGAATGGTTGGACTCGGGCGAATGGGCGCCAATATGGCGCGCCGCCTGATGGCCGGCGGGCACCACTGCGTGGTCTACGATCAGGCCACCGAGCGCGTGCTGGAGCTGGCCGCCGAAGGCGCTAAGGACGCGTCCTCGCTGGATCACCTGGTGCGAGAGCTGGATGCGCCCCGCGCCATCTGGGTCATGCTGCCGTCCGGCAAAATCACCGACGACGTGTTCACCCAGCTCGGCAATCTCCTCGCCGCCGGCGACATCATGATCGATGGCGGGAACACGCACTACGTCGACGACGTTCGGCACGCGCAGCAGCTCGGCCAGCGCGGCGTCGAGTTTGTCGATTGCGGCACCAGCGGCGGAGTCTGGGGCGTCGAGCGCGGCTATTGCCTCATGATTGGCGCGAAGAAGGAGGTCTACGAGCATCTGGAACCGATCTTCCGGACGCTCGCGCCCGGCCCCGGCAACATCGAACGCACGCCCGATCGCGACGGCCTGAACCCTACCGCGGAGTTCGGTTATCTGTACTGCGGGCCGGCCGGCGCGGGCCACTTCGTCAAGATGGTTCACAACGGCATCGAGTACGGTCTCATGCAGGCCTACGGCGAGGGTTTCGACATCATGCGCAACGCGCACGAACTCGGTTACGACCTGCCCCTGCCGGACATCGCCGAAGTCTGGCGCCGCGGCAGCGTGGTGTCGTCCTGGCTGCTGGACCTGACCGCGCGGGCCATGGCGCGCAGCCACGATCTCGAAGAGTTCCAGGGCTACGTGGAGGATTCCGGCGAAGGCCGCTGGACCATTGAAGCGGCCATCCAGACCGCCGTTCCCTGCCAGGTGCTCACCGCCGCGCTGTATACGCGCTTCCGCTCGCGCCTCGAGCACAGCTTCGGCGAGAAGATGCTCTCGGCCATGCGCAGCGGCTTCGGCGGGCACAAGGAAGCGGCGACCAAAGAGGCTTCGGTATGAGCGCCCCGGATTCGCCGCAAAAGGCGGAGGCGTCCGCAAGATCGCCGCTGCCCAAACCGGCCGGCCCCTGCGTGATGGTGATTTTCGGCATCACCGGCGACCTCACCAAGCGCCTGCTGTTTCCGGCGCTCTACTACCTGGCGCAGCAGAAGTTGCTGCCCGAGGAATTTGCCGTCGCCGGGTACGCCATCGGCGACCTGGACGAGCAGGGCCTGCGCGACAAGCTGGCCGGCGATGTCCGCCTGGCCGTCGCCAACGCCGAGGGCGCGGTCGTGGAATGGCTGGTCTCGCGCGTGCGCTTTGTTTGCGCCGGCTTCGACGACGCCAACGGCTGGAAGCGGCTCCACGAGGTTCTTGCCGGGCTCGACGAGCAGTACCACACCGGCGGCAATTACCTGTTTTACATGGCCACCCTGCCCGACTTTTTCCTGGACGTGGCGCGGCGCGTAGGCGAGGAAGGCCTGCTCAAGCAGGACAACGGCCAGTGGCGCCGCATCGTTTTCGAGAAACCGTTCGGGCGCGATCTGAACAGCGCGCGCGAGCTCAATCGCGACCTGGTGACCTTCATGCGCGAGGATCAGATCTATCGCATCGACCATTACCTCGGCAAGGAAACCGTCCAGAACATTTTGGTGTTCCGCTTCGCCAACGGCATCTTCGAGCCCATCTGGAACCGCCGCTACATCGATCACGTGCAGATCACCGTGGCCGAGACGGTGGGCGTGGAGCGCCGCGGCGGCTACTACGACCACACCGGCGCGCTGCGCGACATGGCGCCGAATCATCTTTTCCAGTTGCTGGCGCTGACGGCCATGGAGCCGCCCAGCTCGTTCTCCCCGGCGGCCCTGCAAAACGAGCAGGTCAAGGTGCTGGAGGCGGTGCCGCCGGTGAGTCCGGCCGATTGCAAGCACTGCACGGTGCGCGGCCAGTACGTGGCTGGCGTTATCGGCGACGATCCGGTGACCGGTTATCGCCAGGAGCCGCTGGTCAGCCCCATTTCGCAAACCGAGACCTACGTGGCGTTGAAGGTCCTGGTGGACAACTGGCGCTGGGCCGGCGTGCCCTTCTACATCCGCACCGGCAAACGGCTGGCGAAGCGCAAGACCGAAATCGCCATCCAGTTCCGCAACCCGCCGCTCACGCTGTTCCGCAAGAGCCGCACCACGCTACCGCAGGCCAATCGCCTGGTCATCAGCGTCCAGCCGGAGGAGAGCATCTTCCTGGAGTTCGATGCCAAGATTCCCGGTCCGGTGGTGACCACCCAGCAGGTGGACATGCGCTTCAGCTACGCCGACTACTTTGGCGTGGAGAATCGCACCGGCTACGAGACGCTGCTCTACGATGCCATGGTGGGTGACAACAGCCTGTTCAAGCGGTCCGACATGATTGAAGACGGATGGATGCTGGTGCAGCCTGTTCTGGATGCCTGGAGCACGGGCCCCGGCCGCGATCTGCACTTCTACGCGGCCGGCTCCGATGGCCCCGACGCCGCCGACGCCATGATGGAGCACGACCGGCGCGAGTGGAGGCCGCTCTGATGAGCGACACCGGCATGCGCGCGCTTTTCGTGGATATTGGCGGGGTGCTGGCCACCAACGGCTGGGATACGGACTCGCGCGAGGCTTCGGTGGAGCACTTCGGCCTGGACGCGCGCATCATCGATTCCCGCCACCGCCTGATGTTCGAGCTGTTCGAGACGGGCAAGGTTTCGTGGAAGCAGTATCTGGACCGGGTGGTGTTCAACGTGCCCCGCCCGTTCACCTTTGACGAGTTCACGCGATTCGTATTCGCCCATTCGCGCGCGTATCCGGACATGATCGAGCTGGTGCGGCGTGTGAAGCAGAATCACGGGCTGAAGGTGGTAGTGGTGAGCAACGAGGGCAGGGAACTGACCGAATACCGCCTGAAGCTGCTGGACCTGGCCTCCGTGGCGGACATTTTTGTGTGCTCCTGTTTCGTGCGCTTGCGCAAGCCGGACGCCGACATTTTCCGACTGGCCTGCGATCTGGCGCAGGTGGCCCCGCGGGAGGTAGTGTACATCGAGGACCGCGCCATGTTCGTGGAGGTGGCCGCCACGCTGGGCATAAAAGGCATCGTTCACCGCGGCATCGACACCACGCGCGCCGCGCTGGCGGAACTGGGGCTGTATGAGAAGCCTGCAGCGCTGGGGGCGTAGGGAGCGACCCACATGGCACGCATCGCGAGCGCTCTGCAGACGTCAAGGAGTTGCTGCACGCAACGACAGCGGTGACGCAGTTCGGACGCATGTGCGAGCGGCTGGGGATCAGGATTATTGCCGCCAGCTCTGCGCAGGCCAAAGGGCGGGTTGAGCGCAACCACGGCACGCATCACGATCGGCTGGTGAAGAAGTTGCGGCGCAGGAAGATCACCACGCAAGAACAGGTGACGAGCCCATCGGCGAAGGAGAGGAAACGGCGCAAGCCTTTGACTCCACCCGCAGCAAGCATGGCCGATCATCCATGGCGGAGGAGTTATCGGGAGATGAAGCCGCGGCCGGCGCTGAGGCGGGCGCGGCGAGCGACGCGCTTTGCGTGGCCTCATCCTCCGCTTCGCCCTAAGCGCTCTCCTTCTCGGCTCGCAAGGCTCCGCTCCAGCCGAGACGACGGAAAGCGCAACTGGATAACAAGAGGATCGAGGGACACTTCTAATGCAACTGCGAATGGGGACATTTTTAATCTAATGGCGCTTGGCACAATGACACCAGCGAAGTTGACTCCAGTCACGCGGGTGCTATACTCGTTCGCATTCCCGAGCAAGATGAACGTCCCGGTTCACTCACCGGGCGGGACAACCCCTGTTCCAACAGGGGGCGGCTGACCCACCGGCTGCAGACTCAAGGAGGACAGTACAAGATGCGCGATATGCGTATGATGCGCCGTTGCTGTGTGCTGGCGGCGTTTATGTTCACGGTGCTGTCGGTTCCATCGCCGGCACAAGTTGGGAAGAACATCCGGACGGTCCTGTTCGTCAAGGTCAAGCCGGAGCGGGCGGGGGACTGGAGCGCCGCGATCAAAGACTATGTGGCTCTGGTGAAGAAGTCGGAGTCGGACCAGTGGTTCACGGTCTGGGAGGCGCAAAGCGGGCCCGACGAGTATGCGGTGGTGTGGCAGTCCGCCAGGTGGAAGGAACTGGATCAGGACGGCGACCCGAAAACCAAACCGGCAGCCGCGGACATCGCACACGTGTTCGACCGGCTGGACGGCGACACCGTGAGCATGGAGACGTGGGTGGACGAACTGCAACCGGACCTGGCCGTCGGCGGCAAAGAAATCCCCAAAATGGTCCGCACGGGGCGGACTCGCGTGGTGCAGGGCAAAATGGACGAGGTGCTTGCGATCCTCAGGAGCGATACCCTCCCGGCGATGAAGAAAGCGGGAGTCACAGAGTTTGGCGTGGCCGTTGCCCGCTATGGAACGCCCAACAGCGAGATCCACACCTACGCGGCGCTCGGCGGCTGGGGCGATCTGGATTCACCGTGGGGCCTCCAGAAGGGAATGAGCCCCGAGGACCTTAAAGCCTATCTCGCAAAAATCTCGCCATACATCGTATTCAGCCAGTACGACATGTGGCGCTTCAAACCGGAGCTCAGCTACGTTCCGGAGGCGAAGTAGGAAGGAAGTAACTTCGAGCGCCGCGGGCGGTGGGCCGGTAGCGGTTCACCCGCCCGTAGCGCACTGGCTCCGCCTCCGGCTACACGTCTCGGGGCGCCAGGCCCGTCTTTTGGCGCGGACATTCATGGCCGTGGGGCCAAGTGTGATGGTGTTGTGCCAGGCAAACAGGATATCGGGCCAGCCGGAACGTACCAGTGTTCGGTGGGACGTGCCACCCTGGCGTTTGACCCTCCAGCCGATCCGGAGCAGCGCGGCCAAGGCCTTCGACGCTTTGACGGACGGCCAGCTCCGACTTCGATTCTCAGGCGGCAATGAAGGAAACGTTCATGGGCCCGGGCAGGAGGCGGAGCGCCAGCGCCTGGACGGCTGCGGTGGCCTGCGTCCTGGTACGGCCATACGCCGTCACACCGGGGAGCGCGGCAATGTCGGCCAGCCAGCGCCCATCCTCTTCGCGGTAGTACTCGATGGCCAGGGAAAATCTCTCGGCAGCCGGCGCCGTCGGCGTGTCTCTATCATGCCACCAAAACGATTCTGGAGCGTACGCGATGGAAACTTTGCCATATACTGACTATGACAGCACCATTGTGCGACCTTCGACAGAACTTTTCCTTACACGGACGGTGGCCATTCTCGGGCTTGTGTTAGGTCTGGCAGCCATCACCGTATCGTTTCGTGTGATGTTGGAGAGCGTCATTGTTGGCCTGATTCTTGTTGGATTCGGGATCGCGTGTCTGCTAATGGCGCGGTATTGCTGGAAGCAGACCCCGGAGTCTGTGCACCCAGTTGACGATCCGCTCTGGCTTGGTGGCGCACTGATCGCACATCGCCGCGATCTGGAAAAGGCTGCGCAGGCGGGCTGTGTCCTGACGCTTGCTTGTCTGGCTGCGTTCTGCTTCGGTCAGGAGCGGCCCATGCGTGCGGCCTTCTGGCCGCTTCTCGTCGGCTCCTTCGTTCTTTTTCAAGTTGCCCGGAATTCTGCCGGCCGCCGTCCTGCGAACGAACAGGATTGGATCCGGGTGCCACGGACGATCCGCATCGTCCTGCAACCGTTGAAGACACTACTGTCCGTACTGTTCGTCTTGTTCCTCCTGGCGCCACTGTTTAAACTCTTGAGTCTGAATCCGGGGGGACACAGCGAAGCTTATCGGCTGGCGGCGTGGATTGTTGCTGGCGGCGACATCGCGTTCCTGCTCGCTCTGGAAGGTTTGTTCTTCCGCTACGGAGAATTGCGATCTGTCGCAGATACACGGGAACGCCGCGACCAATAGGCAGGGTTTTACAGCCCCCGCAGCACGCGCTCCACCGCCGGGCGGCAGCGCTCGCAGAACGACGTGGTCCGAATATCCAGGCGTTCCACGCTGTTAGTCGACGCCATCACGCAGGTCCAGTCGTCGCAGTGCCGCAGGCCGAAGGTGTGGCCGAGCTCGTGCACCGCCTCCTTGGTCAGCCGGTCCAGCAGGAGCTCGGGATCGGCCGGCAGACCGTACACCTCCTCCCGCAGCCGGTGCGTAGAGACCACCGCGCAGAGCCCGCTCACCTGGGCCTCGCCGAACACAAAGCTCAACACCGGCACGAACAGATCGTGCGTGGTAACGCCGAGGATGCGGAAGCCGGTGGCGTATTCGCGCGTCAGCCGCTCCAGCAGCCGCGTGGAGTGGTGCTGGTTGCGGACGCTGTCCCACGCGAACGCGGCATCCAGGCCCTCCTCGGCAACCGCGCAACGCAGGCCCAGCACGCGGGTGAGCGCGGCGGCCAGGCGGTCCAGCGGCGGCGCACCCGGCGCCTGTCCAACCGGCACGATCAGCAGCAGACCCGCGGGAGTCACGCGGAATCGGATTCAACGGCAGCGCGGTACCGTTTCAGTTTATGGTAGAGGGTGGTGCGGTCGATCTCCAGCACCCGCGCGGCGCGGGAGAGATTCCCATCGCACTCGGCCACCACTTTCTCGATGTGCGTCCGCTCCACCTCTTCGAGAGTGCGCCCGCCGCTCGACAGGGCTTCGGCGCGCACGCCGAGGGCGAAATGAGCCGGGCCGATCTCGCCGTTGCGGCCCACCACCAGGGCGCGCTCCACGGCGTTCTCCAGCTCGCGGACGTTGCCCGGCCAGTCGTGCGCCATCAGCGCGTCAATGGCCGGAGGGCTGAGGCGCGGGGGCTCGCGGTTAGTGGAAGCGCAGAAGCGGCGAACGAAAAAGTCGGCCAGCAGCGGGATGTCCTCGCGCCGCTCCCGCAGCGGCGGGATGTTGATGGCGAACACGTTCAGCCGATAGTACAAATCCGGCCGGAATATTCCCGCCTTCACCAGTTCCTCGATGCTGCGGTTGGTGGCGGCGATACAGCGGAAATCCACTTTCACCGGCTGCGCGCCGCCCACGCGCACGATCTCCTTCTCCTGCAGAACCCGCAGCAGATCCGACTGCGTCCGCAGGCTGATGTCGCTGATCTCGTCGAGGAAAACGGTGCCGCCGTCGGCCACCTCGAATTTGCCCTTGCGCCGGAACTGCGCGCCGGTGAAGGCGCCGCGCTCGTGTCCGAACAACTCGCTTTCGAGCAGCGTTTCGGTAAGCGCACCGCAGTGGATCACCACCATGGGCATGTTGCGGCGCGGGCTGTTGGCGTGAATCGCGCGGGCCACCACCTCCTTGCCCGTTCCGCTCTCGCCGGTGATCAGCACGGTGGCGTCGGCGGGCGCCACCATTTCCACCAGCTCGGCCACGCGCTTCATGGCCGGACTGCGGCCAATCAGCTCGGTCTTCGGGAAAATCTCCTGCATGTTCTCCCGCAGGCGGGCCACCTCGCGCCGCGCGCCGCGGTGTTCGATCGCCTTGGTCACCAGGTGGATCAGCTCGTCCGGATCGATGGGCTTGACGATGTAGTCCCACGCGCCCTTCTTGAGACCCTGCACGGCCGTCTCCACGGTGGCGTAGCCGGTCATGATGATGATCATCAGCTCGGGGTCGGCCTGGCGGAGGCGGTCCTGCAGCTCCATGCCATCCATGCCGGGCATGCGAATGTCGATGAGCGCCAGATCCACGTCGCCGGGGACCAGACGCTCCAGCGCTTCCCGTCCGTTGGCGACGGCGCGAGTCTCGAAGCCCTCGTCGGCGAACAGGCGGTCGAGGGAATCGCGGACCACCATCTCGTCGTCCACGATGAGGATTCTGCCTTTCATATCGATGCTCCTGCCGTCTGCGGAAGAGTTTCCGCCGGGCGGGCGGAGTCCACGGGAAGGCTCACCACAAACTCCGCCCCCGCGCCTTCTACGGATTCGGCAAGGATGGCCCCGCCGTGCTGTTCCACGATGCTGCGGGCCACCGCCAGGCCGAGGCCGGTGCGGTGCACATCCGGCTTGGTGGTGAAGAAGGGTTCGAAAACCTGCGCAAGGACATTGCCGGGGATGCCCGGACCGTTGTCGCGCACGCGAATCTCCACCATGCGCGCGGCGCGGTCGTGGCGGGTGAGCACGTCGATCCGCCCGCCGTTGCCCAGCGCTTCGGCGGCATTGACCATGAGACCCAGCACCACCTGCTGAATCTGGTTGGCGTCGCAGGGGATGGCGGGAAGATCGGAGGACAGATCCAGCTCCAGCGCGGTCCCGCTCAACTCCAGGCGGTGGCGGACCAGGCTCACCGCGCGGCCGACAATCTCGTTGATGTCCGACGGCTCGATGGAGCGGGGAGACTGGCGCGCGAACATCAGCAGGTTGCGCATCAGCTCGCCGCAGCGCCGGCTCTCGTGCTCGATGATTTGCAGTTGCTCCACCATGCGCGCTTTGTTGGCTGGCGGGGGGACCACTCGTTCCACGTCTTTTCGGGTGAGCCGCGCGTAGGTGAGAATGCCGAACAGCGGGTTGTTCACCTCGTGCGCGACGGTGGCGGCCAGGCGGCCCAGCGAGGCCAGCCGCTCGCTGGTGGCCATGAACTTGTGCGCGCGCTCCAGCTCGCTGGCTTTCTGTTCCACCCGCTGTTCGAGCGTGCGCGTCCACGCGGTGACTTCCTCGTTGGCCTGGGCCAGCGCGGCGGCCATGCGATTGAAAGCCCCGGCAACTTCGCCCAGCTCGTCGTCCGAGTGCACCGTGACCCTCTGGTCCAGCTTGCCGCTGGCTATGCGCCGCATTCCTTCCACCAGTTCGGTCAGGGGACTGGACACCAGGCGCCATACAAATACCATGCTGATGCCACAGACCAGCGCCAGAGCCAGCGCCGTGGCCTCGGTGAGTTGCGCCAGATGCTGAGCCACGCGGGCGTCCACCCGGGCCAGCGACAGGTGCGTGTCGATGACCCCGAGCACGCGCTGGTTCGGCGGATGGAAGTGGCAGTCGGCGTTCCAGCAGGAGGGCTCATTCTCGATGGGACGAATGACCCCCAGCACGCGCTCGCCATCGGCCTGGAAGGTGCGCGAACGTTCCCGGCCTTCGATGTGCGTCAGCGGCTTGCCCTGCTGGTGGCAGGCGTAGCAGGCCTCCACGGTCTTGTCCACCACGCGGCCCGATTCGCCCGGGTCGGTGGAGAAACTGATTCGTCCCTCGTTGTTGAAGATGCGAATGCGCTGAATGCCCGGCTCGCTGCCGATCTCGCGAATGGTCTGGAACATCGCTTCGCGGTCGTTGTGCAGCATCTGATAGCGGGTGCTGCGCTGGATGATATCGCCGATCCGGTCGGCGCTGTCGAGCGCGGTTTCTTCGAGGTGGCGTCGTTGCAGACGGAGATTCAGGTAGCCGAAGCCGGTGAAGATCACCGCCGCCCCAGCCACCAGGCTGAGCGTGAGTTTTCGCGCGAGGCTCAGATGCATAGCTCAGGAATGGCTGGCTTCAACCTCCTTCTCCTCAAACACCGGCAAGTTTAGTACCGCCCACCGGAACACCGCGAAGCCGAGCGCGCAGATGGCGAGGGTGATGGCCACTTCCGTCCAGCGCGGCACGTAGTGCACCCCGGAGGCGGCCTCCATGCCGGTAATGCCGACGTTCAGCCGGTTGGCGATGAACCCGAACAACACCAGCAGCGCCATGAAGTACAGCGACGTGGGATTGTGGCGCACCCGGCGGCTGAACAGCAGCACGGTGGGGATGGCCATGAGCGCGCATTCGAGTCCGAACAGCCAGGTTTCGGTGCGATTCACCAGCAGCAGCCGCAGCGCGTCGCGGTGCAGCAGGTCCAGAAAACGGATGGTCAGGAACACGGCCATCAGAACCGCCAGCAGCCGGGCCATGCCGTTCAACAGCGGCATCTCCAGTTGCCGGCCGAAGGAGCGGCTGCTGTGCCACGATTCGAAAATGGTCATGGCCAGACCGGCGCATACCGCCGAGACGAAGAACATCACCGGCAGCATGGGCGAATACCACAGCGGATAAAGCTTGCGCGGCACGATCAGGAACAGGCTGCCCAGCGAAGACTGGTGCAGCGTGGAGAGGATGACGCCGCCAATCACCAGCGGCACCGAGATCACTCTGAGCCACGCCAGCGTGCGCTTCCACTGCAGGCGCTCCAGCACCGCCGGAACGAACTCCAGCGCCAGCACCGTCGAATACAACGTCACGCACCAGGCCACCTCGAACATCACCGAGCGCGGATTCCACATGACCAGCGGGTGCCAGATGTTCCACGGCCGGCCCAGATCGAACAGCAGCGCCACCACCACCAGGATGTAGCCGAGAAACGCGGTCAGCACCGCCGGCCGCACGATGGGCTGGTAGCGCTTGAGGTTGAAGATGTGCACCGCCGCCACAAGGGTGAATCCGCCGGCCGCCAGGCCTACACCGCACAACACGTCGAAGCCGACCCAGATGCCCCAGGGGAAGCGGTCGCTGAGGTTGGTGACGCCGCCCAGCCCGCTGGTGATGCGCAGGTACGTGGCGTAAGCGCCGGCCAGCATGAGCGCGCCGAAAACAACCCGCCAGAAATACCAGGCGGCCGTCCGCGCGATCTTCGCCTGGGGCAGCGCGTTGATCTGGGGCAGACAGGCTAACCGGCGTTCGGCCGCGCTCATGACCGAGGCTCCTGTTTACGGGGAGGGCCTTCGGCTCGCGCCACTTCCTCGCGCCGGTGCGTGATCCACCATATTCCACCCAGCAGCACCCCGCCCACCGAGACCACGTCGGGCACATGGGAAAGCGCGGCCCAGGTCAGCCCGGGCAGCGGCTGGCTGGGGAGATCGGTGTGCAGACCGAGCTGCTCAAAGGGGACCGCCCCGAGCATCAGCACCGAGGTGCCGCCAACCTCCCGCAGCCCGTAGATGCGCGGATAATAATCGCCGGGCTTCCCGGCGATGCGCCGCCTGGCCTCGGCAATCAGCTCGTCGCGGTCGCCGCAGGAGGTGGCTCCGGTGGGGCAGCCTTCGGCGCAGGCGGTAGGCCTGCCGGCCATTTGCCGGTCGCGGCACATGTCGCACTTGCGCACGCGCGGGACACGGTTGCTCCACTCGTAGACGGGGACCTGGAAGGGGCAGGCGGTCATGCAATAGCGGCAGCCCATGCACTTGCTGGCGTCGTAGACCACCGGCCCCAGGGCGGTCTTTTCGATCGCGCCCACCGGACAGACGGAAACGCAGGTCGGCTCGGCACAGTGCATGCACAGGCGGCGGCTGTACCTCCCGTCGTGCGTGGTTATGGTGGTGAGTTTGTGAGCGGACAGCCGCTCCTCGGAGGCAACTGTATCATTCCATGGCAGATTCCAGCGCAGGGCGCACGATTGCTCGCACGCCCTGCAGCCTATGCACATGGTACTGTCGTAAAGGATCGCTCTGCTCACGGGTTCTGCTTCCTTACCAGCAATTCACTCGCCGACCGGGGTCAGCGCGTAAGGAAGAACTCCCGGGTAAGCCTGCTCCAGGACTCTTCCGGCAGCCCCAGGCACAGATCGTCGAGCGGTTGGCCGCCGTCGGCAGCCGTAGCCCCGGCAAGCTGCGGCTGGCTGCCATAGAGTGCCTCCACCGCCTGGCGCATCCACAGCGAGACCATGCCTTTCGGGATGAGATTGCGCGCGGTGTTCTCCGGATCGGGCACTTCCATGGTCATCAGCCATCCGGCGCCGTACGGGTCATGGCGGAGGAGCGATGGATGGCGAAGGACTTCCTCGTTTATTTGCAGCACTTCGCCCTCCACCGGCGCGGCCATTTCGGTTTTCTCGCCGTTGCGCGTAAACGACCACGCCTTCTGTCCCTGGCGCAGCCACTGGCCTGGGCGGGGCAGTTCGATGGAGTCGATGCGGCCGGCCAGGCGGGCGGCAAAGTCGTCCACGCCGACGCGTTCGACGCCTTTTCTTTCGGTCAGGCACCACGCGTGTCCGGGGTGGTAACGCATCCGATCCGGGACCGCAAAGCCGTCTACCCAACTGACTGTGGGCTCCATGATGGGGGCGCGAACCGGCTCCATCGCGGCGTCCCGGACCGGGCTGTGGGGTTTTTCAACCACCCTGCGAGGGAATTTGCCCCTGTTGAGCGCGTAATCAATGATGGCGAAAGCCAGGAAGGTGAGCAGAACCAGTATGACAGTCATGATGTTATCCTCACTTCCTGTCAAGGCACGAGGCAGGCCACTGTGAAGATGCTTGTTTTCAATCAGATGCGACTATGGCAGGTGTTGCGGAATCCTGCAGGACAGGGTGTGGGTAGCGGTAATCCTCGCAGATTCAATGGTTTGGGTCAGACGTTGCAAATGTCGGCAGGTGTTGCAAAACGCAACTACCCTTCATGACCCTCGGACGGACGTCCCCGGCGGTTCCGCGCCGTCCCGCCCTTCGCCGGAGTGGCCTGATACGGCGATGTGAGGCCGCGATGGCAGAGCGGTGATCAAAAGTCGTGGCAACAAAGCGTGGCTCGCGGCGCGGGTCCCTTCCGGATATGCAGATGCCGATCACGGGCACCGCCGCATTGTGTCAAACTGGGAAAGTCTCGATGTTGCTTCGGTCGTCTCTGCTGGCAGGTTTATTTGTACTAAGCGCTAGCGCCGAATGGCGCGACACGGGCCCGTGGGGCGGGGCCGCGGAAGTGATCCGCGTCTCTCCACAGAATCCCGACGTGGCCATCGCGGCCACGCGCAACGGTCTGGTGTACCTCTCCGAAAATGGCGGCACGCTGTGGACGCCCCTGGCTTTCCCGGGCGAGCTCGCGGGCATTCTGCACGCACTCGAAATCGACCCGCGTGCCGGCGGCGCGTGGTATGCCGGCATGGAAGGCGAGAATGCCTGGAATTCCGGGCTCTACAAGACCACCGACGCCGGGCACTCCTGGACGCTGCTGGCCGGCCTGAAAGGGAAGGCCATCTGGTCGCTGGCGATCTGGCCGGCGAATCCCGACGTGATCGCGGCGGGCGGCGGTGACGGCGTCTACCTGAGCCGGGACGCCGGCGAATCGTGGTCGCGAATCTCGCCGGAGAGCAACAGCGAGCTGCGACCGGTGGTGTCGCTGGCCTTTCATCCCACCGACAGCAACGTCCTGTACGCGGGCACCACGCACCTGCCGTGGCGCACCACCAATGGCGGGGCCACCTGGGAGTCCATCCACGCCGGCATGCACGACGATTCCGACGTCTTCAGCATCCGCGTCGACCCTCGCAACCCCGAGCGAGTGTTTGCCAGCGCCTGCAGCGGCGTGTACAAGAGCACCAACGGCGGCGTTCTGTGGACCAGACTGCCCACTCCGCTGGGGGCTTTTCGAACGTATCTGGTGTCGCTCGATCCGCGCAACGCCGGGATCATCTTCGCCGGGACCAGCGCGGGACTGGTGCGATCCACGGACGACGGCGCCACGTGGGCGCGAATCTCCGCGCACGCGGTGAAATCCATCGCCTTCGATCCGCTTCACGATGGCCGCATTCTGTTCGCCTCCGCCAGCGGCGGAGTCCTGTTGAGCACGAACGGAGGCCGCACAGTTCAGGAATCGAACCTGGGATTCAGCAACCGCAGTTTCACCACACTGGCTGGCGCGGGCGGGGTTCTCTACGCCGCCAGCGTCTATGAGGCGGGCACGGTTGGGTTATGGCGCAGCGACGACCCGGGGCTCACCTGGCGGCCGCTGGCTGGTCAGGGAATCCACGGGAATATCCTGATTCTGGCCGCGTCGCCGGACCACTCCGATACGGTGTTCGCGGCGGGGTACAGCAGCCTTTGGAAATCGTCGGACGGGGGGCGGAAGTGGTTCCAGATCGACGCGCCTCGCGCGGCCGGCCGGATCACCGCGTTGCTGCCGCTTCCCTCCGGCGCGCTGCTGGCGGGTACCGAAAGCGGCTTGTACCGGGCGTCCAGCAGCGGGATCTGGAGGCCGGTGCTGCTGGGCGGCGGCCCCAGCCGGGTGGAGTTTGTACAGCGCTCCGGAGAGAGGGCTATTGCCGTTATCACCTCCGCGGGCGCCTACGTTGGCGAGGACACCGAAGGAGCCTGGACGGCCTGCGGGCCGCTCCCCGAGAGGGCCGCATGGTATGGGCTAGCGGTGGATCCAACCGCGGACGGCACTGCGCTGGCGGCCACTTCCCGGGGGCTTTTTCGTTCCACCGATCGCTGTGCGTCATGGACGCCGGTGCGCGAGGGTCTGGACGGGGGAACCGTAAGCCATATTCTGTTCCATCCCACCGAGCACGGGGTGGTCTTCGCCTCGCAATACGGAGGGCTTGTTCAATCCACCGATAGCGGTGTACACTGGCAACCTGTTGATGTTGGAGGACGTCATCGGTTCTGGCCGTCGGCACTACTAATTGTTTCCGCGGCGCCGGAGCGTCTGTTCGCGCTCCTTCCCCGCCGCGGGGTTCTATCATGCAGCATCGGCCCGGACGTGGCTTCGGCACACGGATCGAGCGGCCGCTAGCCCGATTGCGGCATATTGTTTGAGGAGGAGGAAAAGGCTCAATGCAAAGAAGATCGCATTTCTCGTTGTTCAATCCGCGGAGCGGCCTGCTGGTTTTTGTAGCGGCGCTCGCTGGGGCAGTCTCCGCGCTGCCGCAGAGTCAGACATCCGGTAATTCGTCCGGCTCGAACGGCTACGATACCCTTGATGTTGGCGTGTTTGCGGGCGGCCAATGGTTCCGGGGCGCAGGAGTCAAGAAGTTCGACGGATCCGCGCTGGTTGGCTTTCGGTTCGACGAGTATATCACGGACCACGTCGATTTAGAGGAAAGCCTCAGCGCCGGCTTCAATCAGTTGGAGTTGCTGCCGTGGGCCGCAAGCTCCTATTCAGGATTCAGCGAACGCAACTACCAGTTGGCCGTTACCCCCCTGTTCTACCTGACACGGCCACAGTCTGAGGTGCGGCCGTTCGTGATGATAGGTCCCGACTACGTCTGGTATGTGCCCTCCGCGCCGCGGCCGTTCGCGGAAAAGAACAGTCCGGGGCTGGTGTGGGGCGGTGGCATCAAAGTCCACCTGGCGCAGAACGTCGATCTCCGGGTAGACGCGCGCGGGCTGTGGACGCGAACGCCGCACTTTGGCCTGCCCGACTACGCGGTCAATCCAGGCGACCTGTACATTCCGCGTGGAGGGACCGAGAAGGTTCTCCAGTTGACGGCGGGTTTCGATTTCGGATTCCGCCGTCGTGGGGAGGTGGCTCCGCCAGTGCCGATTCCGCCCAAGCCTCCGGCAACGATCAGCATTCAGGTGGGCGGCATTGAGGGCGCACACGACGTGTGCCCGGGAGAGGACGAGCGCCTGCAGGTTTCCGCCAGCGGCTGGCCAGCCGACAAGACGGCCACGTACCAGTGGATGGTGGATGGCCAGCCCGTCGAAGGGGCCAACGGCGTCGGCTTCAGCCTGCCGACGGCGGGCAATTCTGGGACGAAGTCGGTGACGGTGAAAGTGACCGTTGGCGACGTGTCGAAGACCTCCGACCCTGCGTCGGTGCGGATCAAGGATTATCACGCTCCCACGGTGCAGTTCAGCGTCTCGCCATCCACCATTCCGGCGGGCGCGAAGGCGCAATTGACGGCCACCGCCAGCGGCTCCGAGTGCGGCGGTTCCACCAGCCTGCGATATACGGCCAGCGAGGGAACCATCAGCGGCGACACGTTCGATTCGAGCGGCGTGCAATTCGACATGAGCAATCGCGCGAAAGCGCAGGCGAAGGTGGTTCATATGACCGCCACCGCGACCGACCAGAAAGGCGGAACGGGCAGCGCGACCGCCGACGTGACGGTGACCCTGAATCCGGAGGCGCGGCGTCTGGACGACATCGTCTATCCGGCCGGCAGCGCCCGCGTGAACAATTGCGGCAAGCGGCTGCTGCTGGAAACGTTGACGCCAATGCTGCGGGACGACCCCAACGCTACGGTGATCCTGATTGGACATCGCGACACCAGCGAAAAGGGCAAAGCCGCGGCCAAACTGGATGAGGTTCGCGTGCTCAACGCCGCCGCCGTGCTGAGCGCCGGAACGGGCATCTGCCCGCAACTGGAGCTGAGCCGCGTGAAGGTGAACTGGGTGGGCACCGATCAGAGCTCGACCCCGCGGCCGTCGCTGTGCGGCGAATCGACCAACGTGAAGGAGCGCAGCGGCCAGGCCGTGAAAGCCTCCGACAAGCGGGCGCAGTTCCGCCGGGTGGAAGTGTGGTTCGTACCGTCCGGCGCGGACATGCCGGCCGGCGTCACCGCGAAGGACGCTCCGGCGGCCGATATCAAGGCCAAAGGCTGTCCGAAGTAAGGGATTGTGCGGTGTGGGGCGGGCGTGACGGCCCGCCCCTTTCTATCCGGGTGTGAACATGCGCCACCGCGGCGTCTCGCCAGGCACCGCAAAAACGCGGGTGCTGTAGTGTGTCCCTGCTAGAATCGGAATTCGGATTCCTTCATGTGGTCAGGGGATTATCGTTTTGTCGGCGCTTGTCTGGTGGAGAAGGACTTCAAGGTCCGCTACCGGAACATGTCGCTGGGCCTGTTCTGGTCGCTGCTGAACCCCATCGTGATGATGGGCGTGCTGACGTTCGTCTTTTCACGCATCTTTGCGAATCCCCACGCCCACGACCTCCCGTTAAGCATTCTCTGCGGCCTCGTGCCGTTTAACTTCTACGCGGTGGCATTCCTCAGCGGGACCACCTCGCTGGTGGACAACAGTAATCTGGTCAAGCGCGTGCCGGTGCCGCGGGAAATCGTTCCGATTACCGCGGTCCTGGCCAACTGCCTGCACCTGCTGATCCAGATCGGGCTGCTGCTGACGTTGGTGCTGGCTTGGGGCAAGGGTGTATCCTCCTCGTGGTTGTGGCTTCCGGTGGTCTGGGGTTTCGAAATCGCGTTCGTGTGCGGGCTGGCGCTGATCGGCTCGTCGGTGAACGTGTACGTGCGCGACACGCGCTATGTGGTGGAGTCGGCTAATACGATTCTCTTCTGGCTGGTGCCTATTTTCTATTCGTTTGACGCTATACCGGCTCGTTTCCGGGAAATTTATCGATTGAATCCGATCGCCGCGCTGGTAATGGCCTTGCGTAACATTCTGCTCGATCACCGCACGCCGGCGTTTTCCCTGCTGTGGCGGCTGGCGGCGGTTTCCTGTGGCACGCTGCTGGTGGGGATTCTGGTTTTTCGCCGCCTGCAGCGGCAATTCTACACGTACCTTTAGGCGATCACGCGTGAGGCTGATTGAATTCGACAACGTAACCAAGTGGTTCCCGCACACCGGCGGCCGGGCGCTGCTGCGCAACCACCTGCTGCGCTGGATGTCCCGGCAGCGCCCCGCGAAGTTCTACGCGCTCCGGAACGTTTCTTTCCGCGTGGAACAGGGAGAAAGCGTGGGAGTGGTGGGCAGCAACGGGGCGGGCAAGAGCACACTGCTCGGTCTGGCGGCGGGCCTGGTGGCGCCCGACGGCGGCTCGGTGGAACGGCGCGGGCGCATCGCCACGATGCTCGAACTCGGCTCCGGCTTTCATCCTGATTTGACCGGAACCGAGAACCTGATGCTGAATGCGTCCCTGCTCGGTGTGAGCCGGAATCACACGCGCGAAGCGTTCGACAGCATCGTCGATTTCGCCGGCATCCAGGATTTCATGAACGAACCCCAGCGGACGTGGTCGTCCGGCATGGTAGCGCGCCTGGCTTTCGCGGTGGCCATCCACGCGCACGCCGACATGTTTCTGATCGACGAGGTACTGGCGGTGGGCGATAGCGAGTTCCAGAAAAAGTGCCGCGGCGCCCTGGCGCAGTTTCGGCGCCAGGGTGGATCGCTGCTGTTTGTCTCTCACGCGGCGGCAGCGGTTACCGAGGTGTGCCCCCGGGCCATCTGGCTGGATCACGGACAACTCATGCTGGACGGGCCCGCGGCGGAAGTCCTGGCCGCCTATCAGGGAACAGCCACGGCGCGCGCCGGGTCGTGATACAACCGAAGAAAGTGACATCCAGACCTTTGTTCCAAAGCGAGCTTCCCGGCCTCGCATTGCACGCTCGAGGGAAAGTGCGCGACGTGTACGCCGCCGGCGAATTTCTGGTGATCGTCGCCAGCGACCGGCTTTCGGCGTTCGACTACGTCCTGCCGACGCCGATCCCCGATAAAGGGCGGGTGCTGAATCAGCTCACCATCTTCTGGCTGGATCTGCTGCGCGATGTGGTGCCCAACCACCTCGTGTCGGCCGATGTGAGCGATTATCCCGAGCCGTTTCGCCGGTTTCGCGACCAGTTGGAAGGCCGCTCCATGCTGGTGCGCCGCGCCAGTATGGTGAACATCGAATGCGTGGCGCGCGGCTATCTCTCCGGTTCCGGCTGGAAGGAGTACCAGCGCACCGGCGCCGTCTGCGGCATCCCGCTCCCGGCCGGGCTGCAGGAGAGCGACCGGTTGCCCGAGCCGCTGTTCACGCCCTCCACCAAGGCGCAGACCGGCCACGACGAGAACATTCCTTTCGAGGCGGCGGCGCGGGACGCTGGCCTCGATGTGGCCGAGCGCGTGCGGGCGTTGACTCTGGCCATTTACAAGCGCGCGGCCGATTACGCCGAGACGCGCGGCATCCTTATCGCCGATACGAAGTTCGAATTCGGTTTCGTGGGCGACGAGCTGGTGCTGGCCGACGAGGTGCTCACGCCCGATTCGTCGCGCTTCTGGCCCCGCGCTTCGTGGCAGCCGGGCGGCGCGCAGCCCTCCTTCGACAAGCAGTACGTGCGGGATTACCTGGAAGCGATTCATTGGAACAAGCAGCCCCCGGCGCCCGCCCTGCCCGGCGACGTCGTCCAGCGGACTTCGGAGAAGTACCGCGAGGCGTATCGGATCCTGGCCGGGAGAGAGTTATGACGTTCCTCGATTTCATTCTTCTGGCGGTGATTATCGGCTTCACCGCCAAGGGCCTGAGCGGCGGCTTTGCGCGCGTGGGCGTGGGATTCATCGCCAGCATCGCTGGCATCTTCTGCGCGTTCTGGTCGTACGGCATTACCGCCGCCTGGATTATGCCCTACGTGAACTCGCGTCCGCTGGCCAACCTGCTCGGCTTCCTGATCATCCTGATTGGGTTTGGAATTGCCGGGAGTCTGATCGGACACGTGCTGGCGAGGATTTTTCGCTGGGCGGGTTTGTCCTGGTTCGATCATCTGGGCGGCGCGGCCTTTGGTCTGCTGCAGGGCCTGGTTGTCGCGGTGGCGCTGGTAACGGTGATTCTGGCCTGCGCGCCCACGCCGACGCCGGACATGCTGGCGCGCTCCCGCGTCGTCCCCTATCTGCTGGGCCCTTCCAACGCCATGGCCGCCATGATTCCGCGCGAGCTCCGCGAATCCTTCGAGGACACCACCGGCAAGGTTCGCAGGATGTGGCCGCAACACCCGGATCACCAGGACGGCAAGAACAAGTAATGCCGCTGCAGCAACTGGTCATTTTTGACCTCGACGGAACCCTCATCGACTCAAAGCTCGACCTGGCCCACGCCGTGAACGCGATGCGCGCGCACATGCGGCTGGAGCCGTTGGAGTGCGAGCTGATCTATTCGTACGTCGGCAACGGCGCCCCGGTGCTGATTCGGCGCGCGCTGGGGCCGGCCGCCAGCGAGGCGGAGGTGGAACGCGCGCTCGAATACTTCCTGATCTGGTACGGCGATCACAAGCTGGACAACACCCGCCTTTATCCGGGCGTACGCGACGCCCTGGACCGGCTGAAGGCCGCGGGCATCCCGCTGGCGGTGCTGACCAACAAACCCGTGCGGGTCAGCAGGGCCATTGTGGAAGGGCTCGGCGTGGGCGAGTGTTTTTTCCGCGTGTACGGGGGCAACAGCTTCCCGGAAAAGAAACCGAACCCGATCGGCGTGGACACTTTGATCGAGGAAAGCGGCGCCGAACGCGCGCATACGCTGGTGGTGGGCGACAGCGGGGTGGACGTCCGCACCGCCCGCAATGCCGGCGTGCCCGTGTACGGCGTCACCTACGGGTTCGCGCCCGAGTCCTTCGAGACCGACCCGCCCGACCGGCGATTCGACAGCATGGGCGCGCTCGCGGATTGCGTGTTGGGGGGGGTGAATACTCCGCATTGACAGCCGCTCCGCGATAAGGGGCAACCGTCGCCGCTCGGCCGTATTCGTGGATGAAAACTGTGATCGTCCAGAATCCCCTCCGCGCGTCAGCAGGCAACAGCAACCGCAACCCAACCCAGGGACGGTGGGGCTGGGACCCGCTCACTTCGGATCGGCGCTAAGGCTCTCCCACGTACCACTGGCGGCCGAGCGGAACACCGCGTCCAGCACCGCCATGTTGCGCAGGGATTCTTCGAGCGGCGTGGGCACCTCGCCGCCCTCCCGAATCGCCAGCGAAAACAGATCGCCCTGGATGCCGTACTGATCGCAGACGGGGAACTCCTCGACGCGAATACCCGCGCCAAACAGGTCGCCGTCGCTGTCGATGAAGATGCGCGCGGGCCGGTCGGACGGCGCGTTGAAGGGGATCTCCATCTCGATGCGCCCCTTCGTGCCCAGAATCTGCATGCGCTGCCAGGGCGTCATCTGCGTGCTGCAGGTGAACACGGCGTGCCCGGTGGGGAATTCGAGCAGGGCGGAGGTGAGCCGGTCGACGTGCATCTCCGGGTCGCGATTGAGGAGGCCGGCCACGCGCCGCGGCTCGGCGCCATAGAGGAATCGCGAGGTGACGATGGGATAGCACCCGATATCCATGAGCGCGCCGCCGCCCCATTCGGCGATGTTGCGGATGTTGCTCGCATCGCGGTTGAAGTAGCTGAAGGCGCCCACCACGGCGCGCAACTCGCCGATGCCACCCTCGCGCACGATCTCCCGCGCGCGCAGCCATTGCGGGTGCGTGCGCACCATGAAGGCTTCGCCGATCCTGACGCCGGTGCGCTGCCGTGCTTCCAGCAGCAGCCGCACCTCGTCCGCGTTCAACCCGATGGGCTTCTCACAGAGCACGTGTTTGCCCGCCTCGGCGGCGCGGATGGACCACGGCACGTGCAGATGGTTGGGCAGAGGAATGTAGACGGCCTCGATGGCGGGATCGGCCAGCAACTCTTCGTAGGAACCGAACGCTTTCGGGATGCCGGCCGAGGCTGCGGCCGCGCGCGCGCGGGCGAGATCGCGGGAGGCAATGGCGGCGATGTCGCACCACTGGCCTCGCTGCATTCCGGGTATCACCTTCTTCAGCGCGATGTTGGCCGCGCCCAGCACGCCCCAGCGAACCTTGTTCGGCATATCGATCTCGATTCTCGCACGGCGCGGGAGTACGATCTACTCAGGAGGCAGGCATGCGCACGATCACCGCCGCGTTGGTGTTGCTCGGCTCGTTCTGCGCCATGGCGCAGGACTCTGCTCGTTACCGGGACTTCGCGCAAAACGGACCGCGACCCGCCTGGCCTGACCGCGAGTTGCTTTCCTGTATGGCGTCGCGGGCTCGCGGCCTTTGCGCTTCGGAGGGCGGCATTGGGCCGGGGCTTCGCCTGATCCAGTGGGATTTCGAGGTGGGCCCGCCGGCGGCGGCTCGCCGATTCATGAACCCGCAGAATTACGAATCTGTTGAGCTTGCCGGCCGGCGGTCACGGGTCTGTTCGGTCGGGCTGCTCGAAATGCCGATACCGCGGGACAAGAAGTTCACCATGAGAGTGGTGCCCGTGCGCGAGACCGGCGACAGGATCTACGCGAGGTTCCCGGCGCCGGCCTGCCCGTAGCAGGCGAGTGTCGGCTCGTCCCCCCGTAGCAGCTTGCGGGCACGCATCGAACGCTACGAAGCGCGGAACAAGTGAAACCGGCTGACCTTTGGCTTGTTCGTGTTCGTTTGGCCCACCAGCATGCACGCGAATTCAAGGAAGGCGGCGCCCAGGTCGTTGTCGATGTCCAGCGCTCTCGCTTCCGTAATCGCCCGTTGTATGGTTCGGTAGTCGTTGCCGATGGTCGCCGCCACCGGATGGAGCAGGATCTTCTCGACGTCGTCGGCGGTCAGTCCGTGTTTGTGCCAGCGGTTCAGGATGGCGAAAAGGCATCCGTCGTCGACGCCCCAGCGCGCCAACTCCTGGCAGCGCTGCCGGGCCAGTGCAAGCGAGGGCAATTCGGGGGTTGTGACCACGTAGACGGCGCGTGCGGTGCGAACGATTTCCGCGGTCGCCGTGTTGACCACCTCGGGCAGATCCGCCAGCACCAGGTCATAGCGCGGAAGCGCAAAGCGCAACAACTGGTAGTAGTCGGACCAGCCGGGAACTGGCTCCTTTACGGCCGTATCCGTGACCAGATAGTCAACGCCGGCTGCCCGGACCAGGCAACGATCCCAATCCATCTGCTCGAGGGTTTTCGCATCGTGAAGCGCGTCCCGAATCGAACGCCGCGGTTTCGCATCGAGGATAGTCGCGAACAGGCCCGAGTGCAGGTCGGCCTCCATGACCAGCACGCGCTTCTTCAGTTGGCCGGCCAGCATGCCGGCCGTGTTCATCACCGTGGTGCTGGTGCCGCTCCCCGCTTTTGCCGGAAGGAAAGCGATGAGGTTCTCGTGATGCGAGTCCCCGGCGCCGCGAACGGCGCGCTGGAGGGCGTCTTCGAAGTCGATCACGGTAAATGGCCATGGCAGCACTTCGGTGATTCCGCAATCGGGACTGAGCTCCAGCTCCTTGCTGATATCGCGGTCCGTGACTGCGACAATCGGCAGTTGCGGAGCAGCCATATGGATGGCTCGGGCGTAGACGATATCGCGCTCCGGATCCGCCACCTCCAGCAGGACAGCGTCGGGATTGCTGGTGCCCAGGGTCCTGGAGATCTCAAATCCGGTGGGCTGCGAGTCGACCAGGCGTTCGAGGGTGAACTCGATGGACTGGTCGGCAATACTGCGCACCAGGGCGGCAAGGCCCGGATCAAGCGAGAATAGGACAGCGTTGAGCAAGAGGATTCCAGCGTCTAACTAAACCGTCTGCGTACCTATCGACATTTCCCGAACGAAAATACAGAGCCAGGGCGCTCCCGCCCGCTCCCCCGGAGTCCGGCGGTTACCTTATTGTATGACCAGGAAGGGCACGTTGGCGGCGATGGGGGACGTTCACCCGATCCTCGCCCAAACGCACCTTTCCGGCGAGCCCAGGCAGGGCACCCGAACGCTGACTCTCCTGACGGCACGGCCCAGTCGCCGGTCACTTCCATGATGGGCAACGGCTGGGATTGCACCTGGGCCGACCCGCTCTGCTGGGACGCGAGCACGGGCGGTGCTGGCCGGCCTGGTTTCTCCGGCCCTGCTGGCGCTCCGTGCTACAACGGCTAGATGGGTCTTTTCGGTACGGCCGGGCACGTGGTGAGCGCGTTGTCTCCCGCACAGCGGGACGAACTGGTCCGCTATATCAACCTCAAACTGGTGGCGCTGGGACGGCCGTACAGCCGAAGTACGGCGGATCGCCACGCGCTGGAGATCGCCGGCCCGCTGCTGCGCAACTACCATCAAAAAGACCAGTTGCTGGGGAACCGCCTCTGCCCCGCCGATACGCGCATTCAGGAATTCCTGGACAGCACGCTGCACGAGATCTGCCCCGGTGGAGCGCCCCGCCTGCCATCGAATTCGTTCGTGCTGGACCGGCCCAGGCTCGCCCGGGTCATGTCGCTGCCGCCCGGGGCAACCAGTTTCCATTCGCCCTGGCTGGACTCGTTTCGCGTGGCCCAGGGGGTGCTGCACAACCCGAAGAGTGACCGGCGCACCACTCAGGGGCTGTTTCACATCGTCGAAGGCGGCCTGCCCGTGCCGGCGGACAAAACCGCCGTCCCGAAACAGGCGTTCGCCAGGTTGCTCGCCGCTGCGCTCGGTCCGCCCGACGAGATATCCGTTCTCCCATTCACGGCCGATCAGGAAGACCAGACGCACCTGTTCGTCTCCCTGCTGCTGCGGCCGGTGGTATGCCCAGCCACGGGGCTGGACCCCCTAAAGACGATGGAGATTAGGTTCTTTGCTCCCGGCAGTCTGGTAAGCAACCTGGATTTTGTGGAGACGATATTCGGCAACGGAGGCGACCCTTACCTGCCGGAGAACGACGCCGCCCTGGACGTATCGCACTGGACCGGTCATAGTGGCTGCGTAATACTCGCCCCCCACATCGTGGGTATGAGGAAGGTGGACGCAGGCCTGCCCCATTTCGACCGGGCCAGCGAACGGCAGCGGCGCGAAGGCATGTGCTGGCGCGAGGAAGGCGAACTCTACAACGATGGCCGCGCCTTCAAGCTCGCCTGCCGCGACCAGCGCGGCGTGATGGTCACCATCATCGCTGACAACTATTACGGCTACTGCAAGAAAGAAGTCAAGACCCAGATCAGCTTCGCGGCCAACCTCTACGGGCTTTGCGAAGAGGAGCATGCCGGTGGGGCCATCGCCTACCCGGCCTGGGTGCTCGGGCAGGACTTCCGCGCGGACCGCCCCTCCATAAAAAAGGCGCCTTTCGAGGACGTTGTCCGCCTGCTGGGCGGCCGCGTAAAGGCGCAGCCGGAGGGCTACGCGGTGGACCGCGATTACTCGGGCATCTTCTATGTTCCCGGCAACGCGGAATTCAATGTGCGCGAAGGCGTGGTCCGCTGGACGCATGAAGGGGCGGCGCGCCAGCTCACGCTGCGCCCCGAGGAGATCTATGTGCTGCCATCGGGCTACAAGGTTCGTCTGGAGAAGCAGCCCGGCGGGACGGCGTGGCGTCTGGTGGGTTCGGTGGCGCACGGAACGCTCTGCCACAAGCCATGCACCGTTTCCGGGGGCGGGAAATCGGAGATCTCGAAATCCATCTCCAGCGTGCTGCTGACCGGGCCGGTGTTCGTCCGCGATTACTTCCGCGACCTCGATCAGGTGGCCGAGATTCTGAAGAAGGATTTTTCCTCCGCCTACAAGGAGCCGCAACCGGAAACGCGGGCCCGCCGGCCCATTCTCAGCGCGGAACGCTCGCTGGGCTCGGTGATCAAGCTGCTCACGGCGTCGGCCGAGTACACCGACGACTACAACGAGTGGCTCCACTATCTGCCGCAGACCATCCGCCAGCTTGTGTTCACGCTAAAGCGGTACTATCGCCCGGAGTGGGGCGACAAGTGGCGCGAGCACTTCACCGTCGATCGCATCAACGGCTTTGTGGGCCACGAGCTGAAGTACGACAACCAGAAACTGGTGGGCAATTATCTGCGGGTTGGCTTCGACCCGCAGGGATCGTGGCGCATCTACAAGCTCCGGCCGGATTTTCATCCCGCCGACAAGGTGCAGGTGGAGGACGACATCACCGCCTCGGTGGTGGTTCCGCGCCGGCTTCTCAGCGATTTCGACGCCAAATATCCGAACCGCAGTGCCAGGTTGGTGGAGAACTGCGAGGCATACCTGTTCCAGCGCCCGGACGACGCCATTCATCGCGGGTTCGACGCTCAGGCAGAGGCCGACCTGGCTACGCCAGGCACGTTTCTCTCGAACTTCGAGCCGCTCACCGGCGCGCAGGCGAAGGAGATGATGGACCACGTGGTGGACTTCGACCGATTCACCGCGCCCATGAAACGCCTGCTCGAGGATTTCGCGAAGGACCACGGCCACGGATACGCGGTTTCCTCGGACCGCGCGCGTCTGGTGAACGGCGTCCCTTCGAAGAACCCGCGCTACCTGCAGCAACGGCCGGACCGGGTCCACGCGCGGGAAACATATCTTGCCGAGGTCTGCGCACGGCTGGATCGCGGTGTGCCCGCCGATCAGCCGCTGCACTTCCCGGTGAACGCGGTGCTCGCCGGCCGCCGGGGCAATCCCGCGGACCCGGCCATCGGACTGCCCCCGCTGGCCGTCTACAACCCTATCCATTACCAGGAACTGCCCGAGCTGTTCATGGACTTCGTTTGCAGTCTGACGGGCAAATCGCCGTCGACGACCGGATTCGGCAGCGAGGGCGCGCTGACCAAGGGGCCCTTCAACGCGCTATGGCCAGTGGTGGATCTCAACAACGCGCTGGTGGCGTTCATTCTTACCGAGTACGCCGGCTTCACCACGGCAGCCGGTTACGCGGGCCCGCGATATCGCGTGGATCACGATATCAGCATGCTGGTGCCGGAGTTGTGGTGCCGCATCCGCGTGGAGGAGCGCGATCCGCGATTCCTGATCGGCGGCGGTTTTCTGGAGAAACTCGACGATTTCGAATACGGCGGGCGCACCGTGCCGGCCAGCCGCCTCGGTTACCGCATCACCGCGTTGTTCGCGGACCGCTTCCTGGGCCGCATTTTCGAAACACCCGACACCATTTTCACCGAGGAGATTCTGCGTCCGGAGAAGCAGGACCTGGAGGCATACGTTTCCGGCGTGGAGGCCATCGCGGAGGCGCAAAAGCGCGTGGCGCTGAATTACTTCGAGGACGGCAGCATCGCGGGCGCGTGTCCGCCGCTCGCGGCGCTTCTGCACATCATGGCGTACGGGGCATGGGACGGGAAGGGCGTCGAGGACCCCGAGGTGCGCGCCATGTTCACGCGTGAAGCGCTGCTCGCCAGCGGCTGGTACGCCGAGCGCCTGAGAGTGAAGCAGGAGCGCGACGTCGCGCTGTGGCGGCGGCATGTGGCCAGTCTGGAGGCGTTCCGCTCGGCTCCCGGCGCGGAGCAGATCGATGTTGAAGCGCGCCTGGCGGTGGCGCGAGAGCAGTTGGCCCGGGTCAGCGCGGACGCGTATCGAGAGGAACTGGTGGGGACCATCGGGGCCGATCCGTTCAACGGACAGTGGTGATGGACGCGAAACGGATCGCGCTGCTGGCATGCCTGATCTGTGCGGGCGTGGCGATGGCATGGTGGATCGCGGGAACCATTCTTGTGGCGCCCTGGCACGAGGCGATTGGCAGCATGCCCGCGGATCTTCCCGGCTCGGACGTGAAGCTGGCCAGCGGATCCGGCGAAACGTTGCGGGGATGGTTTGTTCCGGCGAGCGCGGGACACGGCGCAGTGGTGCTGATGCATGGCGTGCGCGCAAGCCGTCTCAGCATGCTGGCACGCGCCCGCTTCCTGCACGACGAGGGCTTCTCCGTGCTGCTGTGTGATTTCCAGGCGCACGGGGAAAGCACCGCCCATCATATCACGTTCGGCTATCTCGAAAGCCGCGATGCGCGGGCGGAGGTTCGTCTTGTGCGGCAGCGGGCTGCCGGCGAGAAGGTGGGCGTCATCGGAGTGTCGCTCGGTGGCGCGGCGACTGTCCTGGCATCGCCGCCGCTGGACGTGGATGCGATGGTTCTGGAGTCGGTCTATCCAACCGTCGACGAAGCCGTTTCGGACCGGCTGACGGCGCGGCTGAGGCCCTGGGCGAGCCTGCTCACTCCGCTGCTCACCACTCAACTCCGGCTGCGCTTCGGATTTGGCCCGGAGCAGTTGCGCCCCATCGACCGCGTCCCGGCCCTGCGCGTCCCCAGGCTGTTCATCGCGGGAACGGCGGACCGCTCCACTACAATCCGGGAAAGCGAGCGGCTCTTTCAGGCCGCCGCGGAGCCGAAGGAGCTGTGGGAGATTCGAGGCGCCGGGCACGAGGACCTGTATGCGTACGCCGGCGCGGAGTACCGGCGGCGAGTGGTAGCATTCCTGAACGAGCACCTTCGTTGAGGATGTGCTCACGACGCCGCGGCGAGGCCGTGCATTCGACCTTCGATGCGGCATCTGGCACAACGAGCAGTCACGCCGGAAAACCGCCGCTCAGACGCTGGAGAACCAGCTCAAATAGCTGGTCGTTGCGGCTCACGAACATCAAGCAGTCTCTGCCATCGCCAATGTATGATTCGGGCTTGATCCATTCCATCTGCGTCCAGAACATCGTTGCAAGGGGCTGTTCAGGAGACCACGAATCATCAAGCACAAATGCAGGGTAGTTGACGAACACCATCAGCCGCCCAGGCCGTGGCGCCAACTCCAGCAGGAAAGGGTTTCCCTCGATGATCTCGCCGAGGTCGGTGGGTTGACCATCGAACACATACCACTCGTCATATCCTGGGCTGTCCGGCCCATCGCGCTGGAAGAACAACTCTTCCGTTCCGGTCAACCGTGGGCTGTAGGGCACGCCTGAGCGACACTCCCATTTTGCGGCACGCTGCCGATCGGTCAGCCGGGGGAGGCCGCTGTCAATGGAAGTCACTGCCAGATAGCGCCCCAGTACACTGCCGGAACAGAGCTTAACAATTACGTCTATGTGATGCTCTGCGCTGGTCAACCACCGATAGGGCGGGTGCGATCCCGTCCGCAGACTCTCGCGGCGTTCGTCGGCCATAGGCACCGGATTCTTCAACCACATCATTGCATATCGTGCCCTTCAGGTTGGGTACCCGGCCTTCTCGCAAAGTGAACAGCTCACTGTCAGCCGGCCGCCCGAGTACTGGCGGGCAGGTCTGGCGCCTATGCGCTGTAGCTGGCGTCCCCGCGCTTGTTGACGACGGGCATCCTTCATGACTCCTTCCGTTAAGCCCGCTCTTCACGAGGTCGGAAACCGGGTCCCGTCTTAGCGTCCTGCGCCGATGCCTGCTGACCGCTCCGCGTGGTCCAACCGAATCAGAGCCGCCTCCGGCGCGGGTCAGACGATAGAGTAAGCGTCCAGGAGTATATGATGGTGCACGAGCGTCATCGACACTCGTGATCGAAAAGGATGGCTCCGTGATCGTCCGATTCCCTGCACAGATACTTGCCATTGCGCTTCTGGCAAATGCTCAACCGGCGTCGAACACCGAGAGATCGACGGCAGTTTCACACGCCACGATGCGGTCGATTCTGCGAGGTATGCGTCTTGAGTTCACCGAGAAACCGTCCGGCGACTCCGCCGCGTTCGATTTTCAGCTCAACTGCCACAAGGTCACGCTGCTCAACCACATCAAAGACATGCAACTGAGCGCCTGCTTCGATGGCATCGTCGATCCGATGAAAATGAATCAGTGGAGCCGGGAGCATTTCTTCACCAGAGCCTATTCAGACGAGCAAGGTTGTCCTTCGTTGGGATCCCACGTGAGCTTTGCCGGCAGCGTTACGAGAGCAATGATCGAGGACTGGGTCAGAGAGTTCGGCACGGCCGTTACTGTGTACGCAAGGTTCGTGGCCGAGTTGCCGCCCGCTGCGAACACACCCGCTTCGACTCCGGCAACGCGGGACCAGCCGGCGCCGGATCGTCCCGCATGGCCCATCGGCGCAATGGCGTGGTCTCAATCGTGCGCGGCCCCCTCCGCTCCGGGGCTTCTGAGGATCGATCGCGACATTACTTTGAGGTACGACCCGAAGAAGTGGACGCAGACACCGTCTTACGACGCCGGGCAATTCGCCCTGATGCATTCATCCGGCGGCGGTCATGCGCTGATCATCGCGGAGCGGATTGCTGTACCAATTGACTCCGTCGCGGATGTTGCCCTGGCGAACGCCCAGGCCGCGGATCCGAGCGCAGAGGTTGTCTTCAGACACAGGCGCAGAGTCGATGGCGCCGATGTCTGGTTCCTGAAGATCGATGCCGAAGCTGGCACGGTTCCTATGGTCTACTGCGGCTATTATTATGCTGGCCGGGGCAGTACGGTTCAGGTGGTGACGTACACAACAAAGACTCTTCTGCCTGAGCTCGAGGATGACTTCATGGAATTCCTCAACGGGTTGGCGGTGTCGAAGTAAGCGCTCGGGTGCGAACGGGCGTGCGTTTCGCTATCGCCTCCGGCTCGCGGATATGAACATGAAAGCGCGGCGAGCCGCCGCTGACCAGGCTGTTGCACCTTTGGCCCACTGATGTTGGCGCGTTGAACCCGTACCGCCATCGCGAACGTATTAAGATGTGGAAGTCCTTCCATGCTACGTATCGCGATCGCACTCCTCACGCTCGCCTCGGCCGCGTCCGCGCAGACTATCGTCATTCGCCTGGGCACGCTGGCGCCCCGCAACTCCCGCTGGCACCAGTTGATTCTCGACATGGGCGATAAGTGGAAGAAGGCCTCGGGCGGCAAGGTGGAGTTGAAGGTCTATCCCGGCGGCGAGCAGGGCGACGAGCCGGAGATGGTGCAGAAGATGCGCATCAAGTCGCTGCAGGCCGTGGCCATTTCCGGCGCGGGCCTCAGCGGGATCGACGCCGCATCGGCCGCCCTGCAGATCCCCATGATGTATGACTCGTGGGACGAGCTCGACTACGTGCGCGACCGCATCGGCGCGCAGCTCGAAAAGGGCCTGGCCATTCGCGGCTTCATCGTGCTGAACTGGGCCGACACCGGCTGGATTCGCTTCTTCTCCAAACGGCCCGCCACCACGCCCGACGAGTTTCGCCATATGAAGATCTGCGTGCTGCTGGGCGATACCACCAGCTTCGAGCTTTTCAAACGAAACGGCTTCCAGCCGGTGTCTCTGGCCACCACCGACATACTGACCGGATTGCAGACCGGGCTCATCGATTCGTTTCAGGCGCCGCCCATGGTGGCCCTCGGCAGCCAGTGGTTTGGCGGAGCCCGCAACATGCTGGATATCAAATTCGCGCCGCTCTCCGGCGCCACCCTTGTCGCGAAAGACACGTGGGAGCAGATTCCCGCCGCCCTTCGCCCGCAGTTGCTGGCCATCGCGCACGATTCCGGCGCGCAGATTCGCCAGGAAATTCGCCGCATGGAAGACACCTCCATCGGAATGATGCAGACGCTGGGGCTCAACGTTGTGCACGCGGACCCGAATGCGGTGAACCAGTGGCGAACCATCATAGAACAGCAACTCTGGCCGGCGTTGCGCGGCGGCGGGATGCCGGCGCCACTCTTCGACCAGGTGAAGCGCCTGCGTGACGAATACCGGGCGAAGCCCCTGCCTGGCGCCAGGCCACGCACGCACGCCACTACCCGGTGACGCCCGAACTACAGCCCGCTGAGGCCAGGCGCACCTGGCCCGCGATCGCCGAAGACAGCCTTTCGGTGATCGCGCTGCTGTTGATGATGCTGCTGCCGGTTTCCGAGATGGCCACGCGGATGCTCCACCTGCCTGGCATCCCGGCCTCTCCCACCCTGGTGCAGCAGCTCACTTTGTGGGTGGGCCTGCTGGGGGCGGCACTGGCATCGCGCAGCGGCCGGCTCCTGGCGCTCTCTTCGAGCACCTTCCTGCCCGAACGCATCCGCCCGCACGTGGCCGTTTTCAGCGCCTTCATGCTGGCGGCCGTGTCGTCTGCGCTGGCGGAGGCAAGCTGGACATTTGTGGACAGCGAACGCCTGGCCAGCGGCATGCTGCTGCCGGGGCTCCCGAAGTGGTGGTTCATCGTGATCATGCCCGCCGGGTTTGGCGTGATCGCGTTGCGCGCCATATGGCTGGCCGGAGGATGGCGGGCCCGGGCCATCGCGCTGCTGGGACTGCTGGTCCCGGTGGCTCTGGGCTACTGGATTCCGGCGGGGCAGCCAACGGTTTTCTGGCTGGGCATCGGCGTCATGTTCGCCGCCGCTCTGCTGGGTTTGCCGATTTTTGCCGTTTTCGGCGGTTTCGCGTTGCTGCTGTTCTGGAACAGTTCCACGCCGGTCGCTTCGGTGCCGGTGGAGATGTACCGGCTGGTGGCCTCGCCGCTGCTGCCGTCCATTCCGCTGTTCACGCTGGCCGGCTACTTCATGGTGCAGGGCGGCGCGACGAAGCGGCTGTTGCGCGTCTTCACGGCACTGTTTTCGTGGATGCCCGGCGGGCTGGCGCTGGTCACCGTGCTCATTTGCGCCATGTTCACGTGGGCCGGCTCGGGCCTCACCATTCTCTCCATCGGCGGATTGCTGGTGCCGGTGCTGATGCGCACGCGCTACCCGGAGAAGTTCTCCATCGGCCTGCTGACTTCCTCGGGATCGCTGGGCCTGCTGTTCCCCACCAGTGTGCCCACCATTCTGTACTGCGTGTATTCGCAGACGCCCATCGACCAGCTTTTTATCGGCGGCATGCTCCCCCTGCTGCTGATGGTTTCGCTGGTGGCCGCCATGGGCATCCGCAAAGGCCTGCAATGCGACGCCGTGCGCGAGCCTTTCTCGCCGCGCGAGGCCGTGGCCGCGCTGTGGGAGGCGAAGTGGGAGCTGCTCATTCCGGCCATCATGATTGTGGGCATTTTCGGCGGCTTCGGCACGCTCACCGAGGCGGCCGCGCTCACCGCGTTCTGCGCGCTGGTGGTGGAGGCGTTCGTCTACCGCGATCTGAAACTGGTGCGGGATTACGACAAAATTTTCGTCGAGTGCGCCACTATTGTTGGCGGCGTTCTGTTGATTATGGGCGTGGCGCTCGGATTTACGAATTATCTGGTGGACGCCGAAATTCCCGCCCGCATCATCGACTGGGTGCAGAGCAACATCCACTCGAAGATTCTTTTCCTGTTCGTGTTGAACATCGCGCTGCTGGTGGTGGGCGCGCTGATGGACGTCTTCGCGGCCATTCTGGTGGTGGTGCCGCTGCTCAAGCCGCTCGCGGCGCTGTACGGCATTCATCCGGTGCAGATGGGGATCATCTTCATCGCCAACCTGGAGCTGGGCTATCTGCACCCGCCCGTGGGCATCAATCTTTTCCTGGCGGCGTACCGGTTTAAGAAGTCGATGGTGTACCTGATGTGGGCCACGCTGCCTTTCCTGGGAATCCTGTTCGTGAGCGTGCTGCTGATTACTTATGTCCCGTGGCTGACGGAAGCGCCGCTGCGGTGGTTTGGGAAGTAGAGTCTCATAAAAAGTACTTGCAAAATACTTATTTATTACGGATAGTGAGGTTGTTAGGTCGGGCTTGGCCGCCCGGCAACATCAACACCATGCACAGCGTTTGAAGGAGACGAACGATGCGGCAAAGAACAGAGAACGAGCGGGCCCGGCACGAGGATCATGAGTCGGGATCGTAGTGCGCGGGCTGCTGGAGGTAAGCACGAGCCGAACCCCGCGGCAACGCGAAGTTCCGAAATCTGTCGGAAGCGTGAAGGTCAATGTCGGTGAACCGTGGACTGACGGGGATCTTCGACTCTCCGTTGGCGAGCACGATGTGGAAGCCCGGACAAGAGCGCACGTCACGCTGATCATCGCGGGCGCGCTGATTGTCCTTTACATCCTGTACATCGCGCATGAGTGGTGGACAGGAAGATCGTTTGAGAGCATTGGGCGGTTCCTTGAGAATGGCATTTGGCTGTTTATCGGCTGGTGCATTGGCAAGGCGTTGCCGCGTGGGCGCGAGCCCTGAGCAACCGGGGATGGGAGCCCCGCAGTCATGGCGGATAAGAAGATTCGTATCTCGCTGGACCTGAGCAGGCCGGGCTTCGAACGTCTCAGCGTGTTGGGGCAGACCACCGACGCTTCCTCGAAAGCGGACCTGATTCGCGACGCTCTGCGCCTGTACGAGTATCTCGTGCGGCAGTCAATGAAAGGCGCGAGGGTCCAGTGCGTCATGCCCACAGGCGAGACCATCGAGGTGTCTGCAACTTCGTTTCCAACACCCGCGGACGCGGACATTGTACACGCCTGATGCGCAGCCGGCACCCCGCCTGGCACACATGCCTGGCACACCAGATGTTGAGAGAATGGTGCATGGAGGCTTGTCCCGATGGCTCAGTTGACCATTCACATCCCGGACGATCTCGTACGCCATCTCGAAGGCATCGCGGCCGCGCAAAAGAAAAGCGTGGAGCAGGTGGCTCTGGAGCGTCTGAGTGGAGTTGCCGAACGCGCCGGTTCTCCGGGAGCGGTGCTGCGGGCCATGAAGGAACTGCCTCATGTGTCCCCCGCGGACGTCGATGAACTCGATGCCGCGATCGCCAGCGGCCGGTTGCCAGTCAGCGATCAGGGCGTCTTCGACAGGTAGCTGGACGGGTGACTTACCTGCTGGACACCAACGCCATTAGCGACCTGATAAGGGGCGCCGCGGGCATCGAGTCCTGGTTATCGTCGGCGGGACAGGACGACAGGGTAGTCACCTGCACGATTGCTCGAGGCGAGGTCCTTTTCGGTGTTGCCAGGCTTCCCGAAGGCAAGCGCCGGAGGGGTCTGGAGGAGAGGGCCCGACCGTTGCTTGGCTCGCTGCCATGCGAGCCGATTCCGGAGAGGGCTGGTGACTTCTACGCCGCCGTCAAACTGGCCCAGCGACGTGCCGGACTCGTGCTGGACGAGAACGATCTCTGGATAGCGGCAACCGCACTGGCGCTCGGCGCGACACTCGTCAGCCGCGACACTGACTTCTCTCGTATCGACGGGTTGCCGGTCCTCACTCTGTCATAGCCGGATGTACCTCTTTGACCTCTTCCGCTCCTTCCTGCCGCTGCACAATCCCATCGGCTTCGGCGCGGGCGACTTCATCGAGCTGGCGCTCGCCGGTCTGCTCGCCGTCCTGGTGCTGGCGCGCGCGCCCATCGAGCCTCTTGCCCGCAAGCTCGCGCAGCGGACGGGCTGGTGCATGCTGTTCCTGGCCGGGCTGACCATCGCGCTTCGGCTGGCGCTGCTGCCCGCGAATCCCGTGCCCACCGCGAAGGGCGCCGACGATTTCAGCTACCTGCTGCTGGGCGACACGCTGGCGCATTTCCGCCTGGCGAATCCGCCGCACCCGCTGCACCAGTTTTTTGAAACGAATTTCGTCTTGCAGGAGCCGTCCTACAGTTCCATTTACCCGCTCGGTCCGGCGCTCGCGCTGGCTCTGGGACAGGTGGTTTTTCACCTTCCCTGGGCGGGCGTGGTGCTCTCTGTGGCGGCGTTCTGCGCGCTGTGCTACTGGATGCTGCGCGGCTGGACCACGCCGGGGTGGGCGCTCGTCGGCGGGCTTCTCGCGGTCTGCGAGTTCGGTCCGCTGAGCTATTGGATGAACTGCTACTGGGGTGGGGCGGTCTCGGCGGCGGCGGGCTGCCTGGCGTTCGGCGCACTGCCGCGACTGCGGGAGCGCGGCCGAATTCGCGACGCCATCCTGCTGGGCCTCGGCATTGGCGCGCAGATGCTCTCACGCCCCTATGAATCGGTGATTCTGGACGCGGCCGTCGTTCTGTTCTTGCTCCCGGCGCTGCCGAAGTTTGTGAAGGTGGCGCCGGTGGTAATGCTGGCCGTGTTGCCGGCCGTCGCGCTGCTCGCTTTTCACAACCGCGCCGTCACCGGCAGTTGGACCACGCTCCCCTACATGCTCAGCCGCTATCAGCATGGCGTGCCCACCACGTTCACGTTCCAGCCCAGGCCGGTCCCGCACGCACAGCTCACCGCCGCCCAGCAACTCTACTACGAAGGGCAATCGGCGGCCCATGACGCGATGCCGGGTTTCTTCGGCCGGCTGGCCAGCCGCCTCCCGTTCACGCGGTTCTTTCTACTTCCTCCGCTGTTGCTGACCCTGCCGTTTTTTCTGTTGCTCGTGCGCGAGTTCCGGTTCGCGTGGGCGGCGCTCACGCTGCTTCTGTTCGCGCTCGGCTCCAACTTCTATCCGTACTTCTTCCCACACTATGTTGCCACGGCGGCGTGTCTGGTGGTGCTGGCGGCGGTGGCCGGGCTGGAGCGGCTGGGCAGATTCAACGGCCTCGCCGCGCGCTGGATTGTCGTCCTGTGCGGCGCGCATTTTCTCTTCTGGTATGGCCTCAACGCGCTGGGCGACGAGAAGATTCTGAACGCCATGAGCCAGTACGCCGCCGGGGATGCGATCAGCCGCGGCGATCCCGAGCATCGCATCGCCATCGACGCGCAACTGGCGCAGGCCCCCGGCAAACAACTCGTATTCGTGCGCTACTGGGCGGGGCATGGCTACCACGAGTGGATCCACAACGCGGCCGACATCGACGGCGCGCGGGTGGTGATGGCGCTGGACCTCGGTCCCGACGAGAACCAGGCGCTGGAGCATTACTACTCCGGCCGCACCGTCTGGCTTCTGGAGCCGGATGCGATACCCCCCAGGCTGACGCCCTATCGCGCGCCTGTGGAGACGCCGCCGGCGCCGGCCCCCGCGGTGAGAGAGCCGAACAACGGCATGGTGCTGGAGCAGGTGCGCTGAACCCGCCCAGCCCGCTACTTCCGATGTCCCTGGCAGTTGGAGCGGGCGCCTTCCTGCCGGGCCGCGAGCGCGGCCTGTGCGGTCGGGCTTAGCTGAATGGAGTCCGTTTTGGGGGTGGACGATTCCGGTTTACTCGCCTTCTGGGTTGATGTTGTTGTGGACGGGGCCACCGGCTGGGTTTGCGTAGCATTCGATATAGCACTGACCATATTGGAGTCCTTGACTACGCATATCGTCCAAAGGGACGTTTATCTTAGTCGCATGTCCGCTTCGTTGTGCGAAACTGGCAGGACATGGCAGATATTCAACACGCCATTCAGGTTTCATCGAGACCGGAAACCGTCTATCCCCGGATCGCGACGGCCGGGGGCTTCGGCCAGTGGTGGGCGGCGGACATGACGGAGCCCGCACCGGCTGGAGGCGCGGGGTTCCGGAAGCCTGCTGCGCTTCACCATGTTTCGGCTAAAGGCGGCGGTGGAGTGCAAATCGCCCGGACCGCTGTTTCTCGCCGGCGGCACTCCGTACTGACCCTGCAAGAGAGAACTCAGTCGTACCGCAGCGCCTCCATTGGGTCCACTTTCAGCGCGCGGCGGGCCGGGAGATAGCTGGCCAGTACGGCAATCGCCAGCAAAGCGCCGGGAATGCCCACCAGGATCAGCGGATCGCCGCTGGTGATGCCGAACAGGAAGCCCTTCAGAATGCGTGCCACGCCGAGCGCACCCGCCGTGCCGAGGCCGACCCCGATTCCAGCCAGGATCGCGCTGCGGCCCACGATGTGACGCAAAACGTCGGCGTCCCGCGCGCCCAGCGCCATGCGCAGGCCGATTTCATGGGTGCGCTGGCTCACCGAGTACACCGTGAGGCCGTAGGTGCCCACCGTGGCCAGCACCAGCGCGAGAACGGCGAACACGCCGATCAGGCCCATGGCCACGCGGCGCAGGATGGTGGAGTCGGCGACGACGTCCCGCATGGGGCGCACGTCGGCGATGGGCTGCTCCGCGTCCAGCGACCGAACCTCGCGGCGAATGGCGGCGGTGAGCGCCCCCGGTTCCGACCCGCTGTGCACCACCAGGCTCATGGACTCGAACTCGTTCGCCTGCTTCTGGGCGTATGGCAGAAACGCGGCCGGCTCCACCGGCTGGTCGAGCCCGTACAGCTTCACGTCCGCCACCACGCCGACGATCTCGCGCGCCGGCTCATTCCACGGCTGTAACTGCAGCCGCTTGCCGACGGGGTTCCCGCCAGCCAGATGCCTCCGCGCCATAGCTTCGTTGATGATGATCACGCGAGGGGCACTGCCCGTATCGCGGGAATCGAAATCGCGCCCATGGTGCAGCGGAATGCCCATGGCGGTAAAGAACCCGGGGGTGATCACCCGTAAGTCGGCCAGGGGCTCTTGTCCTTCGCGCGGAACCGGCTGGTCCGGCACGCGGAACGGGTCCACCTCGACGCGCGTGGTCAGGAAGGTCTGCCGGAAGGGCAGGAACGAGATCGCGCCGGCGGATTCGACGCCCGGCAACGCCTGCACGCGTTCCACGACGTTGCGGAAGTACCGCTTGCGCTTCTCCTCCTCCGGATAGCGCGCCGTGGGCACCGTGAGCTGCATGGTGAGCAGGTCTTTGGTGCGCAGGCCCGGGTCCACCGACATCAGCCGGATGAAACTGTGCGAGAGCAGTCCGGCCGCCACCGCCAGCACCAGCGCCAGCGCGATCTCCGCCACCACCAGGCCGTCGCGGATTCCCTGCGTGCCTCCGCCGGTCAGCGTGCGGCCGGAGGCGCGGAGCGCGTCGTTGAGGTCCGCCTTCGACGTGCGGATGGCCGGCGCGGCGCCGAACAGGATCCCGGTCAGCAGCGCCACCGCGAACGTGAACGCCAGCACGTTGCCATCGATGCTCATCTGCTGCATGCGCGGGAGCGCGTCCGGCATGATGCCGCGCAACAGGCCGATCGACCACTGGGCCAGCAACAGGCCGCATGCCCCGCCCATCAACGAAAGGATGACGCTCTCGGTGAGCAACTGCCGCACAATCCGCAACCGCCCCGCGCCCAGCGCCGCGCGGATGGCGATCTCCCGCTGGCGGCCGGCGGCTCTGGCGAGCAGCAGGTTGGCCACGTTGGCGCAGGCCAGCAGAAGCAACAGCCCCACCGCGCCGAGCAGGATCATCAGCGGCGGCGCCAGAAGGCCGGTGACCAGCCGGTTCATGGGGACCACCACGACGCCCCATCCTTCATCCGCCGCCGGATACTGCCGCGCCAGACGCTGCGCGATGCCGGTCATCTCCGCCTGCGCCTGGGCAAGGGTGACGCCGGGCTTCAGGCGCGCGAAAACAGCCCGGTTGCGGTTGGTCCGCTGGGTGCTGTTGGGGTCCATGGCCATGGGGGTCCAGATGTCGATGCGGCCCAGGAACATGGCCTTTTCGTTCGGCAGGACGCCCACCACCGTGCGCGGCAGGCCGTCAATGGTCAGGCGCCGGCCGATCGCCGACGGGTCCCCGTGCAACTCGCTCCGCCAGAAACCCTCGCTCACCAGCGCCACGCCAGGCCCGCCCGGAAGATCCTCCTCGGCGGTGAACTCGCGGCCGAGAAGCGGCTTCATGCCGATGATGTCGAAGAACGCGGCGGAAGCCTTGCCGGCGGGAACGCGCTGGGGCTCGCGGCCCGCCACCACGTTGACGCCGTATTCGGGGAAGGCAAAGGCAGTCCCGGTCTTCTCGAAGGAACGGCTCTGCCGTTTCCAGTCGAGGTAGTTGGCTTCGGACACCACAATCAGCGGCAGGTCGATTTTGGCGGTCTTTTCCCACAGGCTGACCACGCGGTCGGCATCGCGGAGCGGCAATGGGCGCAGCAACGCCGCGCTCACCATGCTGAAGATGGCGCTGTTCGGGCCGATCCCCAGCGCCAGCGCCAGCACGGCAACCACGGCGAACCCCGGGTTGGCGAACATTGTCCGGACGGCGTAGCGGATGTCCTGGATCATGTCTGTTACTACGGTATCCGATTGGCCAGCGTTCGGATGTCGGGCGCCAGCAACTGCAGAAGCTGCGGCCTGCTGACGATGGAAAGCGATGACTTCGCCGCTTTCCTGATCCATTGCCGCACGAGGTCGCGTTCAACGTCCTCTGGCGGCTTCATAGATCACACGACCATACTTGTGCGCTGGGTAGGCGATACCACCGAAGATGTTTTTCGACTCCTCGAACTTCTCGGTTGCCATGATGAACACGTCAAACGGGAAGCCGAGACCCCGCAGCGACTGGCGCAGCCTGACGTGTTCCTCGATGGTGTTGGCGGGCGCCGGAGAAACGACAAGCAGATCGATATCGCTATCGCGAGTCATGGATCCTGCCGCGGCTGACCCGAAGAGGATGATGCGGTCCGGCAGAATGACGTTCTGCAACCGACGGACGATCTCCTGAACCAGACTGTCATCGACCCCATATTTGCCGTTCACTTATTCCGGCAGCCTCTGCTCTCCCGTGATCGTGAACTCCGCCGTCGCCACCGCAGCCGATGTCCCGGGCTGGCCTCCGCCCACGCTGAGACCATACGACCCCGCGGCCACCAAGCGGTCGCCGGCTTCGTTCACCATGCTGAGATCGCGCGGCTGCAGCGTGAACTGCACGTGCCGCGTCTCGCCGGCCTCGACATGCACCCGCTGGAAACCGCGAAGCGCGCGCATCGGAGCGCCGGGCAACTGCGGGAAAGTGAGGTAGACCTGCACCACCTCGTCGCCCGCACGGCTGCTGGTGTTCTTCACGTCCGTCTCCACGCGCAAAGGCTCGCCCGCCTCGATCGTCGCCTTTGAAAGACCGACCGGGCCGTACTCGAACTTCGAGTAGCTCAGCCCGAACCCGAACGGATAGAGCGGCTGGCCCTGGAAATACCGGTAGGTCCGCGCCTTCATCGAATAGTCGGTGAACGCGGGCAACTGCTCCACGCCCTTGTAGAAGGTCACCGGCAGACGCCCCGCGGGATTGTTCGCACCCGCCAGCGTCTCCGCGATCGCCGCCCCGCCCTCTTCGCCGGAGTACCACGCTTCGAGAATCGCGCTGGCATGTTCCGCCGCCCAGTTCACCGATAGCGCGCTTCCGCTCATCAGCGCTACCACCAGCGGTTTGCCCGTTGCATGGGCAGCTTTCAGCAACTCCTCTTCCTGCGCGGGCAGGTCCAGACTGGTGCGATCGCCGCCCTTGAAACCGGGCAGGTCCACGTCCATCTCTTCCCCTTCCAGATCGGACGTGAGCCCCACCACCGCAACGGTAACGTCGGCCTGCTTTGCCGCGGCCACGGCGCGCGCGAGAGCATCGGGAATTTCCCGCCGCCAGGTCAGTTTCTGGAGCAGGCCCATGTCCCAATCCTGTTCCAGCTTCAGTGCGTACCGGCGCCCCTTTTCCAGCCTCACCTTCGTGGTTTTCCTGTCCGGCCACATCGAGGCCGAGCCGTCCATAACCAGCTTCCCGTCCAGGAACGCCCGGTTCCTTGCGCCTTCAACGGCGAGCTCCCACATGCCGGATTCCGGCGGCGTCAGCCATCCCGTCCAGCGCACCGAAAACCTGCTGAGCCCGGCTGGCGCGGCGTTCGACCCGAGATCGAAATTGATGTCCTTGTCCACGCGCGTCAACACCGGCGCGCCCTGGAACTGAGGGCCATTGAAGAACTCCGCCTTCAAACCGGGTTGGCCGTCACCGGTGCTGAATGCCTCCGCGGGCACCACACCAGGCGGGCGCAGGAAGTTCGTTCCTGGCTCGAAGACCACCTCCGCCGCGGGGAACTGCTTGCGGATGCCGTCCAGCGCGGTGGTTGCGCGCGATGGCGTACCGTTGTAGTTTCCTTCGAGCACGCGGATCTGGTCGGCGAGCGGACCCACCACGGCAATCCGTTTCACGTCCGCGGACAGCGGGAGGATGCCGTCGTTCTTCAACAGCACCATGGTCTCGCGCGCGGCCTTCAATGCCAGTTGGCGGTGTTCTTCGCTGTCGTTCTCGGAATCGGGCGTCTGCGCGTACTTCACCATCTCCGGCGGGTCGAACATTCCCAGCGCGAAGCGCGCGCGCAGCAGCCGCTTCACGGAAACGTCGATGTCCTTTTCGGTGAGCAGGCCCTGTTTCACGGCATCCAGATACTTAATGTAGTCCGAATTGTTCTGCATCGTGCCGAAGAAATCGGCGCATTCGTTGTCGGTGCCCGCTTTGAGAGAGAACGCCGCGGCTTCCGCCTGGGTCTTCACGAAGTGGTGGCCGCGCTCGATGTCGGCCACGGCATCGCAATCGGATACCACGTACCCGCCGAATTTCCACTTATCTCGCAACTGGTCCTGCAGCAGGAACTGGTTCGCGCAGCCGGGCTGGCCGTTCACGCTGTTGTAGACGCACATCACCGACCAGGCTTTGCCCTCCACCACGGCGTCGCGAAACGCGGGCAGATAGGTGTCCTCCTCGTCGTGCTTCGACACCTTCACGTCGATGGTGTGGCGCGCGGGCTCCGGCCCGCTGTGCACCGCGAAATGCTTGGGCGTCGATACCACGCGCAGGTACTTTGGATCGTCGCCCTGCATCCCGGTGACGAACGCCACCCCCATGCGCCCGGTGAGAAACGGATCCTCGCCATAGGTCTCCTGGCCGCGTCCCCAGCGCGGGTCGCGGAAGATGTTGATGTTCGGCGACCAGAAGGTGAGTCCCTCCATGATGCGGCGCCGGCCCGCGCGCACCGCCATGTTGTTCTTGGCCCTCGCCTCGGTCCCGATCACCACGGCCATCTGGTGGACGAGTGGCACGTCGAAGCTGGCCGCCAGACCGATCGGCTCCGGGAACACCGTCGCTGTTCCGAAGGCCACCCCGTGCAACGCTTCGCTCCACCAATCGTAGGCGGGCACATTCAGCCGCGGAATCGGCCGGGACTGATTCACCAGTTGAGAAGCCTTCTCCTCGAGCGTCATCCTGCCGAGCAGATCGTCCGCTCGCTGGTCGATCGGCAGTGACGGGTTCAGATACGCGGGCTGCTGGGCCCATACGCAGGCGGCCACCAGGGCGCCTGCCGCGATTCTCGATATGCACATGAAACCGAGCGTATCACTTCGCGCCCGGACACGCGGCGACAGAAGCTGTAAAACAATCGGCGTCCTGACCACTCGGTTACCCTCGTGGCTCGGTAAGCTTCTGCAAACGCAGGATGTCGTGACCGAGCCGCGACGGTTACGGAGCGGTCCGCCGATTATTTTACAGATTCAGCCGCGTTACTGTGGTGGCAGGCGACTGCACGCGGCGGCGGCAGCGTCCCAATTTACTTCGCGCCCGTGAGCAGCGCCAGCTCCAGCCATTTCCAGACGCAGTCCACGTCGGTGAAACCGATCTCACGCAGCCACGCCAGTTGCGTCTCCATGTCCAGCAGCTTGTTCGACGGATCCTCGTCGCCAGGACGCACGCCGAGGGCGTCGATGAAACGCCGGTGCAGCGCGTCGCTGGGCGAAGAGACGTGCTCCAGATTCAGGAAAACGCCGCCGGGCGCCAGCAGGCCGAACACTTCCGAGTAAAGGGCGCGCTTGCGTTCGTGCGGCACATGGTGGATGGCGAAGCTGGAGACCACCGCGTCGAAGCGGCCTAGATCGGGCAGCGGGTGATTCAGATCGTGGGCCACCACTTCCACTCGCGGGTCGGCGGCGAAGCGCGCGCGCAGCCGCTCCAGCATGGTTTCGGAGAAATCCACGGCAACCGCCAGCGCGTCGGGACGAGCGAGTTTCACCAGGCCGAGCAGCCGACCGTCGCCGCTGCCAAGGTCGAGCACGCGGCCGGGCCGCGGCGGCAGAAGATCCAGCAGCACCGCCTCCCCTTCGGTGCGATGCGGAATGCTGTCCGCTCTCTCAAGATATTCCAGAGCGTGCTCGGCGGAGGTCCAGAGGTTAACGTCTCCCATATCTTCCGACTCATAACATATTCGGGGAACCTGACGCCGTCTGCATCGTAGTAAGAAGTGATGCTGAACGATCTTCGCTACGCCATCCGCATGCTTCTCAAGAGCCCGGGGTTCACCGCCATCGCCGTGGCCGCGCTCGCCCTCGGCATCAGCGCCAACACCGCCATCTTCACCGTGATCGACCGCGTTCTGCTGCGGCCCCTGCCCTACAAGGACGCCGATCGCCTGGTCACTCTGATGCGTAAGTTCCCCGATGGCGACGGACCTTCCATCTCCATCCCGAAGTTTAATGTCTGGAGAACCGCTACCAGCATCGAGAACGCCTCGGCCTACGATTTCGGCGGCGCCGGCATGAATCTCTCCTCCGACGGCCTGCCCGAGCAGGTGAAGACGATTCACGTTTCCGAGAACTACTTCCGGCTGTTCGCGGTCAGCCCGATTCTGGGCCGCACCTTCGTGCACGACGAGGACACTCCGAACGGACCGAAGGTGGCGGTGATCAGCAACGGCTTGTGGAAGCGGCGTTTCGGCGGAGATCCGGGCCTGCTCGGCCGCGCCATGCTGCTGAACGGCGAACCATACACGGTGGTCGGCATCATGGGCGCGGATTACGAAAGCGACCCGAAGGCGGACGTCTTCATCCCGCTGCAGCCCGACCCGAACAGCACCAACCAGGGCCACTATCTCTTCGTGGGCGCGCGAATGAAGCCCGGCGTGACCCTGCCGCAACTCAACGCGGAGCTGAAACTGGTGGGCGACAAGTTCCGGCGCCTCTATCCGCAATGGATGGACAAGACCGAAAGCGTTAGCGCAGTGACCATGCGCGAGTTTGAAACCGGCCAGGTGAAGGCCACCCTGTGGATCCTGCTCGGCGCGGTGGGCTTTGTGCTGCTGATTGCCTGCGCCAACGTGGCCAATCTGCTGCTGGTGCGGGCCGCGGCGCGGAGCAAGGAGATTGCCGTGCGCGTGGCCATCGGCGCAGGCAGGAAGCACATTTTCCGGCAGTTGCTCACCGAGAGCTTTCTGCTGGCGGCGGTGGGCGGTATGGCCGGAGTTTTTCTGGGCAGCGTGGGACTGCGGTTGCTGTTGTCGTTCGCGCCGGGCAACCTGCCGCGCATGCCCGAGGCCGACAATCTGAGCGCTCTGGCTCTGCTCGACTGGCGCATTCTGATGTTCACCGTGGGCGTGTCCCTGCTGACTGGCGTCGTGTTCGGACTGGTGCCCGCCCTGCAAGTCTCGCGGCCCGATCTCAATCAGGCCCTGCGGGAAGGCGGCGCGCGAACTACCGGCGGATTGCGGCGGCAACTGACCCGCAACGTGCTGGTGGTCACCGAGATCGCTCTCTCCCTGGTGCTGCTGATCGGCGCCGCGCTGCTGATTCGAACCTTCGCCGCCGTCAGCAGCGTGAAACCCGGCTTCGACACGGCCAACGTGCTCACCATGAAGACGTCCCTGGCCGGCGTGAAGTACGACACCGCGGCGAAGATGGAAACGCTAATCCGCAACATGCAGGAGCATTTCGAATCGCTTCCCGGAGTGGAGGCCGCGGCCTTCGCGTTCAACTTACCGGTGGAGGGTGGCGTCGACCTTCCGTTCAGCATCGTCGGGCATCCACCGCCGCATGGCGACCCGTACCAGGGAGACCAGCAATACCGGCTGATCAGCGCCCACTACTTCCAGGCGCTGGGCATTCCACTGCGCCGGGGCCGCCTGTTCAACGACGCGGACTCCAGCCGGGGCGCGCCCGTCGCGATCCTCAACGAAGCGTTCGCGAAGAAATACTGGCCGAAGGAAGATCCCCTCGGCCAGAGCATCGTCATCGGCCACGGCCTCGGTCCCGAATTCGAGGACAAGCCGCGCCTGGTCGTGGGCATTGTCGGCAATGTACGTGAGCAAGGGCTCGATCAGGACCTGGTGCCTGTGTATTACGTGCCCGAGGCGCAGGCCCCCGATGGAATGGTCGCGTTGGGCAATCGCATCCTGCCCTCCTCGTGGGTGCTGCGCACTCGCGGCAACCCGTCCAGGCTCGCCGGCAGCGTGCAACGGGAGATGCTGCGCGTCGATCCGCAACTGCCCGTCGCCCAGATCTACTCCATGGCGCAGATCGTATCGAAATCCACCGCGCGGCAGAACTTCAATATGCTGCTGCTGGGCATCCTCGCGGGTGTGGCGCTGCTGCTGGCGGCGGTGGGAATCTACGGCGTGATGGCCTACACCGTGGAACAGAGGACCGCCGAGATCGGCATTCGCGTGGCCCTCGGCGCGCGGCAAATGCAGATGCTCGGCCTGATCATGAGGCACGGCATGTTACTGGCGGGCATCGGCGTGGCCCTCGGCCTCGGAGCGGCGTACGGGCTGACGCGCCTGCTGAAGACCCTGCTTTTCGGAGTTACAGCCAGCGACCCGGCCACGTTTATCATCGTCTCTGTAATCCTCACGACAGTTGCGCTCCTGGCCAGTTTTATCCCGGCCCGCCGCGCCGCCCGCGTGGACCCCATCGTCGCCCTGCGTTGTGAATGAGCCGCGGCGACAGCCGTGAAATCCCTGTTGACACGGGAGTACTGGTACCAGTAGGATTAGGAATCCAAATATGCTGGGAACTATGCGGACGGCCTCGCCCGAGAGCTATCTGCTGCTGTCGACTCTGGCCGCCGTGCGGCTCGCAGGGACCCCGGAGAGTTCCAACGCGGGCCACTTCGTCACGCTTCCGGCGGGACTGACGCTTGCCCTCGATGGCGCCTCCTCCATCAGCGGGCTCATCGACGTGACCTGCGAGGGCACCCGCTACGCGGTCTTCCAGGTTGACCTCGAGGAACGCGCCGAGCCGCTGGTTGAAGCGGAATAGGCAGAACGGGAACTTCGCCCGCTGCGCATTCGTATTCCACGGTGGAAACCAAACCATGGTCAAATTCCTGCTGTGGTGTATTCTGCTGGTGCTGTGCTGGCCGCTGGCCCTCGTGGCCCTGATTGCCTACCCGTTTATCTGGCTCCTGCTGTTGCCGTTCCGGGTGGTGGGAATCGCGGTCGGCGGCGCGCTGAACCTTGTCTGGGCCATCGTGACGCTGCCGCTCCGGCTGGTGCGAGCGATCTGACCCCTCACTGGCAACACTGCACGCCGAGCTCGTCGAACAGGATCCAGGTGGCCCGCTCGTAACTGATGAAGGCCGTCTGATACCCGACGTAGGCGTTCAGCAGCGAGTTCTCCACCGTGGCGAGCTGCGTCTGCGCCTGCAGCAACTCGAACACGGTGGTGCCGCCCAACTCGTACTTCTGCTGCTCGGCATCCACGTTCTTCGCCGACAATTCGCGCGCGTTCGACGCCGCCTCAATGGCCGCTTTTGCCAGGTCCAGGCTGTCCAGCGACTGCTTCACGTCCTGAATAATCTGCTGCTGCTCCTGGCGCTCGCTGTAGCGGTCCCGCACCTTGTTCACCAGCGCGCTGGCCAGGCTGGCCTGCGCCGCGCTGTTTCGAAACGCCAGGTTGAACTGGAGCCCCACCTGATACCAGGGAGCACTGAAACGGAACATCTGGCTGAGCGCGTCTCCCAGCCCACCGGGGATGAAGGCGGTTGGTCCGCCCAGCGGACCGGTGACGGGAATCTGATCTCCGCCCAACCCGTTCGACCCTCCCTGCAGATTCAGGTTCAGTTGCGGCCTGAGCGAATCCCGCGCCACGCGCGCGTTGAGGTCGTCCAGCGACACGCTGCGCCGTAGCGCGCTCAGTTCCGGCCGGGTGCGCAGGGCCCTTGCCAGAGCCACGTCAAGAGGGTCGATGCTGCGCAGCGGCAGCATGGCCGGGTTGTCCTCCAGCACCATCTCGATGCTGCGCGTTTCCGGCTGCAGATCGGCGCCAATCAAACGGCGCAGCACGTCGAGTTGCGCGCGATATGCGTACCGCGCCTGCAGCACGTCGATCTTCCGCTGGGCTACCTGCGATTCGGACTGATAGATGTCCAGCTTCGGGAGCGCGCCCAGATCGAGCGCCTGCTTGTCGCGGTCGTAGGAGCGCTGCGCGAGATCGAGCGAGCGCTCCGCGACGCGAATGCTGTCGCGCGCCTGGATGGCGCTCCAGTACTGCTGCGCGGCGCTGGCGATGCTGTCGGCAATATGCCCCTCGTCCTGCTCGCTCGCGATCAGCAGGCGCGTGCGCGCGATCGTGAGCGGAGCGCGATTCTGCAGATTCGTGCGATTCTGCAGCAGCGGCTGGGTAATGTTGAAGTTCAGCGTCCCGATGATGCCTGGGTTGAAGTAATTGTACTGGCTGTTGCTGGAGTAGCGGTTGCCGTCGAAACTGGCGCCCACGGTTTGCCCACTGGGCAGCAACTGCTGAAAACCGATTTGCGCGGTGTCGCTGAGAGTGTTCAGCGTCGGTGCCCCGCCAATCTGGCTGTACTGAGGCGTATCCGTTCGATTGGTCACGTAACCCAGATTCACCTGCGGGTCGAAGGGCGCCTTCGCCGCGGTCACGGCGGTGGCCGCGGTCAGCACGTCCAGCCGCGTCAGTTGAATGTCGGTGGAGTTGCGCAGCACCAGCTCGATGAAATCCTTCAGATGCAGATGCAGCTTACCGTCCTGAATCCGCTCGCTCAGTCCTTCCACGGCGCGCACACGCACCTCCGCCGGTGGCGGATACAACCGCCGGTAGAAGCCATCCACCAACGGAAACGACGCCGCCAGGCACGACGGCGCGGCCAGCAGGACAACAACGCCGAGCTTATTCATATCGAAGCGCCTCGATGGGATCGATCCGCGATGCCTTCAGCGCGGGGTAGATCCCGAACACCACGCCCACGGCAGCGGACACTCCGAAGGCCATCAGAATGGAAGAGCTGGTGACAATGGTCTTCCATTGCGCGGCGTGGGCGATCATCCACGAGAGCAGGTAGCCGAAAGCGATGCCCAGCAGCCCGCCGCCCACCGAGATCAGCACCGATTCCACCAGGAATTGCCGCACGATGTCCGAACGCCGCGCCCCCACCGCGCGCCGCACGCCGATCTCACGCGTCCGCTCCAGCACCGTGGCCAGCACGATGTTCATGATGCCGATGCCCCCCACCAGCAGCGAAATGGCGGCGATGGCCACCATCACGTACGTGAAGATGGTTTGCGCCCGCTGCTGCTCGGCCAGCAGCGCGGCCGGAATGGTGACGTTGAAGTCCTGTGTGCCATGGTGTGTGGAGTTGAGAATCGCGCTCACCACGCGAGCCGTCTCGATGCTGTCGGCGCCGGCTGCCAGCCGCAGGTCCACGCCGTCCAGTTCGTCCTTGAAACTGCCGCCCATGTCCCAGAAACGGTATTGATACGTGTTGAGTGGCACGTAGACGATGTTGTTGGGGTCCGCGGTAGCGCCGCCCGCCTGGTCGGCCGGGCTTTCCACCTGCGGGCGCAAAACGCCCACCACCTGCAGCCACGTATCGTTCACCTTGATGAACTTGCCCACCGCCGGCCCGTATCCCAGCACGCCGGTCTTCGCCGTCTCGCCCAGCACGCACACGGCGGCGCTGGCCTCGTCGTCGGAGTCGTCGAAGAGAGTCCCATCCTCGAGCGCCCAGTTGTGGATGCCCGCGTAGGACGGCCGCACTCCGTACAGCTCCGGCAGTTCGTGCGCCGGCCGCGGGAGCACGCGCGCCGGATGCAGACTGCGCCGCGCGGAGATGAGCGCCACGCCTTCCACGTTGGCGGTGAGGATGCGGACGTCCCGCTCGGTGAGCCCGGGCGAGGAGCGGCGGCGCTGCTGGAACTCCTCACGGCTGCCGGCCGGCCGCGCCTGCACCAGAATGTTGCGAACACCGAGTTGTTCGATAAACCGCAGCGATTCTTCGCGCGCGCCCGCGCCAATGGCCAGCATGCCGATCACCGCACCCACGCCGAAAATGATCCCCAGTGCGGTCAGAAACGTCCGCGTCTTCTGCGAAAACAGGCTCTGGAACGCCAGTGCGAGGTCGGACCAGTAACGCGCCGGGCTCCACGCGGACATCGTCGCGCTCATTTTTGAATCGCCTGCGAAGCCGATGTGCCGGCCTCGCTCTTCTTCTTCGTTTGCTGGTTCGGGTCGGCCAGCGCCACCACTTGCCGCTCCGCCAGACCCGCGATCACCACCTGGCTCTCGCTGCGCCGCACCAGCTTCACTTCGCGCGGCGCAAATCCGCTTCCCGATGGCACGTACACGAACGTCCTCCCGTTCTCTTCGAACAACGCCTGCGCGGGCAGCCAGAGCGCTCCGCGGACCGTGTCGGTGGTAATGGACACGCGCGCGCTCATGCCCGGCCGCAGTTCCGGCGCGGGGTGTTCCAGAGCGATCCTGCAGTCGAAGTGGCGGTCCCACGGCGAGCCGGTGGTGCCGCCCAGGTCCTTCACCCGGCCGCTGAAGCGCTTGCCGGGCGCCCCGATCACCTGCACTTCCGCCTGCTGGCCCACTGCGATGTGGCCGCGGTCTACTTCGGCGATGGTCGCGGTCACTTCCCAGTTATTGAGGTCGGGAATCTCCGCCACGGCCATGCCCGGCCACACCTGATCGCCTACCTGCCACGGGGAGAGCGTCATGCCTATGAACGCAATATTGAGCGCGGTGTTGAGGCGGACGGCCACATACCCGGCGCGATGAGCGGTCAGAATCATCGCTTCGATATTCCGGCGGGCGGATGCGGCCTGCACCTCGGCCTTGCCGCGGGCCGCCTCCTGCATGGCGATGGCGGCCTCGTCGGTGGACTTCCGGTTCGCCAGGTTCCTCTCCAGCTCGGCCAGATGCTCGCGCGCGTCCGCCACCGCCATGTCGTTCTCGCGCGCGGTGATGGCGGCGCTGATGGGGTTCTTCTTCGCTTCCAACTCCGCCAGACGCACGTCCGACTTCGCCTTGAGCAGCGCGTAGCTGTCCTCTTCCTTCTGCGCTTCCATCTGCGCCCGCGCCTGCGCCACGTGCTGTTCCGCTTCGGCCACGTCGGCCTCGGCCTCCCGCAGGTTGAATTCCTGCTCGGTGGTGTCGAACTCCACCACCTTGTCGCCGGGCGCCACCAGTTCACCGGACTTGCGCAGGAACGTGATATGAATCTCGCCCCCGCCGGTCATGGGCGCGGTGAGTGTTTCCGAATTGCCGCCGCGCAGCTCGCCGCGCGCATGAACGGTGAAGGTCACGTCGCCGCGCCGCACTCGCGTCACCGGGATCGGCGCCGCGCCCGTGGCCACCACTCTCTGGTACGCGCGCGCCACCATCCAGATGACGCCGCCCACCGCGCCCACCACCATCACCGCGACAGCGAATCGCCGGAGCAGCGTCCCGACACGCCTTCTCGGCGCAGGGGCGGCTTTGGGCGGCGCCGGGGCGGTTAGCAGACTCGCGCTCATTGGCGCTCTCCCTGCTCCGGCGGCTCTTGCAACGCCACCCGCGTGCCCGGCGGGACGCCGCCGATGGCTACCTCGTCCGGATTGCGCGCCAGCACGGCCACTTCCCGCGGCGCATACATGGAACCCGCGCGAATGTACACCACCGGTTTGCCGCGCCTGGTAAACAGCGCCTTCGCGGGAATACTGAGCGTATCGGGAATACGCGTGATGACGAAGTCCGCCGCGGCGTTCATCCCCGGCCGCAGCCGGGCATCCGGCGGCGCTATGGTGGCGTACGCCTTGAAGCTGCGGATGGGCGGCCATTCCCCGAAAGACTGTTCGGTGAGCGGCGACACGGACGCCAGATGCGCCTCGAAAGTCTTTTCCGGATACGCGTCCACATGCACCAGCACCGTCATCCCCGGCGCGATTTTGCCGCGGTCCACTTCGTCCACGCGGCTCTCCATCTCCATCGAAGCGGGATCGGGGACTTCGCCAATCAGCGCGCCAGGCCAGGCGTGATCGCCCACCTTGAACGGCTGCCGGTTCATCCAGCCCTGCGAGGAATTCAGGCCGTAGGTCACGAAGCCCTTCAGCGGGCTGCGGACCTCCATTTTCGCGAGCTGGTCGCGGGTCAGGTCGATCTCCCGCTGCTGCTGATCCCTCAGGCGAGTGGCCGAGGCGATCTTCGCCTCGCCCGATTTCACGTGGAGCCCGATGGTGGCCTGCTCCACGCGCAGCTTCTCTTCGGCCATTCCGAGGTCGATGCGGCTCTCGTCCCCCTGAATCTGGCTGACAATCGCCTGTTTCGATGCTTCCAGTTTCGCCCGCTCCACCGCGTAGCCGGCCTGTTCGAGGTCCAGCTTGTCCTGCTCGGCGGTAATGCGCGCCTGCGCCACCGCCTGATCGAGCGTGGCCTGCGCCTGTTTCAACGACGCGGCTCGCTCCTGCAACTGCTGCTGGGCGCGGCTGGCGTCGAAGCGGATGACCACGTCGCCCGCCTCCACCGTGCTGCCCGCGGGCGCCAGCCAGACGATCTGCAGATCCGGCACGCGCTGCGGAGCGGTGAGCGCCGCCGAGCGCCGCGAGGTCAGCTCTCCGCGCGTATGCACCAGTACCAGGAAGTCACCTTTGCGCACGGCGATGCTGGGCAGCTCCGGCTCGGCGCGCGATCGCCGCAGCCGCTCGATGCCCGCTCCGGCGGCGGCCACAGCCACCAGCAGAACACCGATGCGCAGCCACAGCCGGCGGCTCCTTTGCGACATCAGAAGGTCCCTTCGAGCGCCGCGATATCCGCTGCGGGCGCGCGGCCTGTGGCCCACTCCGCCTCATCGCGAGTCCCGGCTCCGTGCGGCGCCGCGGGCGCGCGGCCTGTGCGCTTCCAGGGAACTCGCGCACAACTGACTGCGGCCCGCTTCGCCTCATCGCGAGCCTCGGTTCCGTACGGCGCCGCGGGCGCGCGGCTTGTGCGCTTCCAGGGAACCCGCGCACAACGGACCGCGGCCCGCTTCGCCTGATCGTGAGTCTCGGTCCTGTACGGCTCCGCGGGCGCGCGGCCTGTGCGCTTCCAGCAAACTCGCGCACAACGGACCGCAGCCCGCTCCGCCTCATTGTGAGTCCCGGTTCTGTGCGGCTCCGCGGGCGCGCGGCCTGTGCGCTTCCAGGGAACCCGCGCACAACGGCCCGCGGCCCGCTCCGCCTCATCGTGAGTCCCGGTTGTGTACGGTTCCGCGGGCGCGCGGCCTGTGCGCTTTTGCGGCATCAGCGTGTCCCCCCGGGCGCCTCGATGTCCACCGCGGCGGACAGATCCGGCAGAAGATGCGCGTCGTGGCTGGCGAATCGAAAGCGCGCGTCGAAGGTCCTCACCGGGCTGTCCAGCGCCGAGGAGGCCACCGGGTCCGCCGAATCGAAGACGGCGCGGAAGGTCAGGTCCGGATACGCGTCCAGCCGCACGGCGCCCTCCATTCCGGGCTTCAACACCGCGCCATCGGGCTCGCTCACGGTGAGGCGCACCTCCATCTGAGAAGGATCGAAGATGCGCAGCAGCGCGCTGCCCGGCCAGAGCTGGTCGCCCTCTTGGGCATGGCCCATGGAACCGTTCTTCCACACGTTCTCCAGGGCCACCATGCCGTCCAGCGGGGCGCGAACGGTAAGCTTCTCCATGTTGCCGCGGGCGCGCTCCAGCGCCACCTTCTGGCGGTCGCGCTGCAGCTCCAGCACGCGCAGTTCGGCGGCCTCGGCCACGTCGTGAAAATGATTCGAGCGGCGCAGGCTGGCCGCGTGTTGCTGTGCGTCCTCCAGCTTCGCCGCGTTCTTTTGGTCGTCGATGGCGCTCAGGATGGGGCCCTTCTTGATCTCCAGCCGGGCCTTTTCCAAATCTCCCTCGGCCTGCTGGAGATCGGATGCCCGGCCCTCGGCGTTGCTCCGCTGCTCGGCGATCTTCTGTTCGATCTGGTGGTTCAGGTCGTCGAACTTCGCTTCCGTGTCCCGTTCCGCCTGAAGCTGCGCGGTGGGGTCGAACTCGGCAAGGACGTCTCCCTGGCGCACCGTGGCGCCGCCCGCAACCAGCCTTGTGAGGGTGAGGTTACCGCCCTGGCCACGGATGGACGGCGTCTGCACGACGAAAGAATGGACCGCTTGCACCGTGCCCGTCAACCGAATGAGGTGGGGCGTATGACGGACCGCGGCGCCGGGCCCCGGTTGGCTGCCCGTTGCCGCGAGCGCACGCGTGGGCCGTTTTGCGCACGCTGCCAGCAGCAGCGCTGCGGACAGCACGACGGCGAAGCGCCGCGAGAGCATTGGCAAGCGGCCCGCCTGCTGGCGGCGCGATTCCGGCATATTCCGCTCTTAAACCAGCTTAGAGCCCGTCAGTAAATAACATTTCCATTCAGGAATGTTTTAACGTATTCTGGTGAAGATGGATGACCGCACCGGAATCAACCGACGATTCATGGTCTTGCGGGACACTCTGGATGAG